>CAIWXX010000083.1 GCA_903916735.1 uncultured Acidobacteriota bacterium | reverse complement strand
TTCTCGTCGCCGGTTCACCTTCCAAAAACCGGCCAGAATTTCCGGAATTTTTCCGGCCAGAATTTCCGGAACTCGCAAAGACTGTAGCAGCTGTGAGCTGGGGCCTCATTGAACTAAAAAAAAAGGGCAAGATCGACTACGAAAGACACGGTGGCGCTATCCGGGCGATTTGGCTGGTCTGATAGGGTGCAACAGGATGTGAGTCGATGCACTCAACGGTGAAGTGGATCAGCATCCATTTTGACGACAAAGAGTCACACATAATGAATTCGGATCAAGAGACGAAGAGGAGTTGGAACCGTTCAATGACAAGCTCCCACGCCATCAGAAATCAATGGCCAAATCAAGGTAATCGAAAGGTATTCTCATACTGTCGATAGCTACACTAATTGAGCCACCCATATTCAGGTTATACTGAGCCACTCCTTGGGACTCAGATGCATGGCAATCCTTGAATGACGTTTGCTGGTAAATACAACAGGTGAAGAGCCACTCAGGTGGATAAAAGCCTATGACCTCCAATGGCCAACCCCTTTGGGGGAGTTGATGCCATGCCTGAAATGAAATCGGATTTTTACACCTTATTTGGGATAATTTTCTGTATGCAATAGAGGAGATTAGCTTCATAAAAAGATATGCCTCTATCAAAAGTGGAGTAACACCAACAGCACATCCAACTGAAAGTCGCTTAAAACGGGCTCGATTTCAGGGGTCTACATCAGTCTACCGAGATGCAGCCGGAAGTATCAGCACACCTGCACCCTGCTTCCTTCTATCTCGTCATTGACCACACGCACGCTGTTCTCGATCTCTTGCTGGAGCTCCTCGACGTGGGAGATGACTCCGATGATGCGGTTCTCTTTCCTGAGGGATTTCAGGGTCTCGAATACAATCGCCAGTGACTCCTTGTCGAGTGTGCCGAACCCCTCGTCGAGGAAGAAAAAATTCTGCTCCGCTTCATTGAAGGACTGGATGCTGTCGGTGAGGGCGAGGGCCAGGGAAAGCGCGGCCTGGAAAATCTGCCCGCCTGACAGTGTCTTGGCACTCCTCGTCCGGCCGTCATTCATGAAGTCCCGCACGAGAAACTCGTTTTCGGGGCCCATCTCCAGGTGCAGTTTCTGGCGCGTCAACTCGGAGAACCGTCGATTCCCGATCTGACAGAGATCGCGCAAATATGCCCGCGAAACGAAGTTCACGAACCCGGAGGCCCGGAACAGACGTTTCATGATATCGATGTTACTCATGCGCAGCTTGAGTTTCGCAAGCTGTTCGTTCAGTTTCTCCTGCCGCTGCAACTTCTTCTGCAGCCTGTCCACTTCATCCCTGAGCTGCCCCACCAGCATGTTCGCCGCCTTCTCCTCCCGGCTGAGTTTGTCAATCATCCCCTTGAGCTTCATGTGCTCTTTCGCGTCATATTCCCGTGTTCCCACCTCCGCCTTGATCCGTTTCACGGCATCCCTCTGTGCCTGCAAGTGTTCCCGGAACGCGGCGATCCGCTTCCGAATCGCTTCCGCATTCAACTTCTCCGCGAGGATCCCTCTCACTTTGCCGATGCCCTCGA
Source organism: uncultured Acidobacteriota bacterium (assembly GCA_903916735.1). Lineage (GTDB taxonomy): Bacteria > Acidobacteriota > CAIWXX01 > CAIWXX01 > CAIWXX01 > CAIWXX01. The sequence goes on along the minus strand of CAIWXX010000083.1, from coordinate 6,096 downwards.
ATGATGAAGCCGCGAGCCGGCTGTCGATCTCCTGCCCGAGTTTTTGCAACTGCGTTTCCAGCTCGACGAGGTCCTTCTGGAGCGCCTCGATTTTTCCGGACAACTGATCGCGACTCTTCGCCGCTTCCGTGTGCCTGTCCTTGAGTGTCTTCATGCGGGCCGCAAGCGAATCGAGTTCCCCGACGAGCCGTTCCGCTTCTTTTTTCAAATCGAGCGAGGATTTCTTCGACTCACTTTTGACGGAAAGTATCCTGAGCCCCTCTTCCAGTTGTTTCCGGACCCGCTGATCGCCGGCCAGCGTTTTTTCGGCATCCGACTGGTCACTCAGAAGACTCTTCTCACTGTCGCGCTCATTTTTCAGTTTGCTGTCGGCCAGCTCCCGCAGTTCTTCAAGTTTCTTGATCTTCTTCAAACTCTCGCGTGCGGCAGTGAGCTCCCGCAACACACGTTCTCCATCCTTCGTGCTATAGCCTTTGGCAGGGAAGGAAGCTTGGTGAATTTTATCTTTTTCGCGCAACTTTTCCACCGCGGATTCGGCATTCTTCTCTTCCTTGCGCGCCGCATCCATCCCGTCGATTGCACGGGAAGCATCCCAGATGACTTCCTCCACTTCATCCAGCTCTTTTTCGGCTTTTTCCACGGCTGCTGCAAGACTCTCGACCGCCGCGCCGGCCCGCGCGTCCTCGCACGGATTCGGGTGCTCCGTGGACCCGCAAACGGGACAGGGTTTGCCCGGCTTCAATTTTTTCGCCACATCGACCAGACCCGCTCGCAAACGTGCCTCCGTCACCTGATCCCTGATCTCCCGAATCCGGGCTTTGATCGTCGGCCTGCATGACGCGAGAAGAGCGAGAACCTGTTGTGGGTCAGCCGGCGCAGGCTGGCCGGCGAGGGCGCGCGTGACGACTGTACCGGCGACGATTTTGGAAAATCCCTTTTCGACTACGGCAAGAGCCTTCGTAGCCTCAGCCAGCCGCTCATCCCCTTCCTTCAAATTGGCGGCGATCTCCTCCGCCCGTTTGAACCATGTTTCGAGTTCGTGCAGGTTCTCGATGTCGGGTTGTTCCGTCTTGAGACGCTTGAGCTCAGCGCCGGTCGATGTCTGTTCAGCCTCATGTGCGCTGAGGGATCCCCGGACGGCCTTCAGATCCGCGGCGATCTTCGCGACCTGTCCTCTTTGCTTTTCAATCTGAGTGTCCATGTCCCGGATTTTCTGGAGATTCCTCAAATCCTCGATCTCAGCTCTCACATCATCCCGCTTTTCGGACTGTTTGGTTGCGAGAGTCAAATCGGACTCGATGGACTCAACCTCTTTCACGATCCTACGGTGGCTTTCCCGGGTCCGGTCCATTTCGTCTTTCTTTCCCTGGAGCTGTCCTTTGCGCTCGACCTGTCTTCCTAACAGATCACTGAATTCCCTGACGCATTGCTCGTACCTCTCGAGTGTTTTTTCCTCTTTGTCGATGGCAGGGGTCTTTTTTTCCATTTCGGAAAGCGATGTGGACTCACGTATGAACTGGTCATGGAGTTTCTTGAGTTCATCCAGCCCGCGGTCTGTCTTCTGGCTTTCCTTCAGCGCCTTATCCTTGGTGGCCTGGTCCGCCTCGGCTTCCTCCTGTGCCTTCTTCCGGTCCTGAATGAGTTCGGCCGAGATGTCCCCGATCTCGCTGAGCTGCCCCTCGAGCTTCTTGATCCCGCCGGCGGTTTCCTTCTCCACGATGCCGGTTTGTTCCGCGAGCTCATATTTATCGAGGTTGAAAATGTCTTTCAGCATCCTCGTCCGGTCAGTGTTGCTCAACTGAAGAAATTCCTGGAACTTGCCTTGCGGGATGATGATCGTCCGCCGGAAATTGTCATAGCTCAGCCCCAGGATCGACTCGCCGTCGCACTCATCGAGAGGGAGCCAATGGCTCCCCTGCAGACGATACGCCATCCGGGAATAGGCCTTCACATTGCCGAAGGTTTTTGTGTCACGCTTCCCCTGTACCGTAATCTTGTATGTGTCCCGATCGCCTTTGCCGGCTTTGAAGATGAATTCGATCCCAAGTGTTTTCGAGCGCAGATTCATCATATTGTAGGCGCGGCCATCGCGGCTGTTGAGCCGTTCCGTCTCGTTGTAGAGAGCGAGTGTAATTGCTTCGAGAAGGCTCGACTTGCCGCTCCCGACGGGGCCGAATATCCCGAAGAGGTGCCCGGACGTTAGCCGCGTGAAATCGATTGTCTGGGCGGACTGGTACGAGTAGAGACCCTGGATGGTGAGGCTGACGGGGATCATTGTTTCCTCCCTCGAATTTCATCGAACAGGGTAAGGAGTTCACTGTTCGGCTTCTGTCCCTCGGACTCAAGGAAGTAATCGAAGAACAAATCCTCGATTGGTCTCAGACGATTCGGGATCTGCTGTTGGGATCCCGCGTCCTTGGTTTCATGCAAGCAGGGGATGATATCCACAATTCCATCGTGCGCATCATAGAGCGACTTGCGCTGATCGGCGTTCAGGTAATCGTCTGTTTCCATGGTCAACTCCACCAGCGAATTCCGGTTCTTTTCGAGCCAGGCAATTGCCGCCGTCACACCGGAAAATTTCTTCCGGTAAAGTGTCTTTCCGGAAGCAAGAACGACCTCCCGAACTTGGGCCGGCCTGGACGGCTCGACGTCGATGATGAAAACACATTTCTTCTGCTCGGCCTCGCTCATGCTGTAAGCCAGAGGGCTTCCACAGTAGGCGATGGGGCACGGGGAGTTCGCAATGACGTGGCCGCGATGAAGATGCCCGAGTGCGACATACTGGAGGCATTTTGGGAAGTTCTCCACGAATACGGCCTGTGCACCCCCGATGCCTCCAATGGGCTTTTCATCTTCCGGCTCCTCCGGCGGCGGGCTTCCCTTTTTCATTACATAGAGGTGGGCGACGGAGATGTTGACACCTTTATTGTCAATGCAGGCTTCGGACACATCTTTCCAAAAAGATTGCAGCAGAGTTCTGAGATGAGCGTCCGGGTCCGTTGAGGACAGTGCAGTCCGGAGACGGACCTCATTGGCGTAAGGAGTTGCCAAAATGCGGAGAGGATAGGTCCAAGCCGGATGCATCAACTCGAGGAACCCCGGCCGGGCACTCGTCACCTCCAGCCCGCCGGCCAGCCGGAATGGCCTGACAGCCGTTTCCGGGTACCCGATGAAAATAATGCCGCACTCGCGCGCGAGAGGGTCAGGAGCTTCGATGCGGTCGGGCGAGTCATGGTTGCCGGCGATCGCAATCACGGCGCGCCGGCCATCGGCCGTGAGCTTCTTGAGCGTCCGATAGAAGAGCTCGACTGACTCCGTATCGGGATTGTAGGTATCGAACAGGTCGCCGGCCACAAGTACTACGTTGGCCTCTTCGCGGTCGGCTATTGAACAGATCTCTTCCAGAACCGACTCCTGTTCCGTGTGCCTCGATATACGGCCGAGAGTTTTGCCCAGATGCCAATCTGATGTGTGAAGCAGGCGCATAACGTCATACACCTTTCCTTTCAGGTTTCTTTGCCGATCCTCTGAGTGAGAATGTCATCACCAAGTGACATTTGGATCATCCCTCATCCTACTCCATCGGCACTCGATGTTGAAGATAAGAGCATCAGCGGCAAGAATCATGCCGGTTTTGGAAAATCCCCTGATCCATCGGCATGTATAATGAATTTACCCGGCGATGAGTCTTGGGACTTCGAAGGAGAAATATGATCACTTATTCACACACCAGGCTGGCGGCATACGAGCAGTGTCCGAGGAAATACTGGTATGCCTATATCGAGAAGCCCCAAATCGAGCGGATCGAGGGTATCGAGACGGTGCTCGGGAAGTGCGCCCACGCATCGCTCGAAGCACTCTATCGGGGGTTGTTCGATGGAAAGGCCATGGACCTTGCGAAGCTCATTGACTTCTATGACGACCGCTGGGATACCGCCCTCAGAACCCCCACTCGCATCAACCGTTCCGATCTCAGCGCAGATGACTACAAGGTTGTGGGGCAGAACGCTCTGAGGGACTATTATTCGAAGCACCAGCCGTTCAACCAGAGCCGCACGATCGGGCTCGAAAAGAGGGTGCAGGTGCAACTGGGCGGCACGGACGAGTACCGGGTCGCCGGGGTGATCGATCGGCTCTCGCGCCGGGCGGACGGCACCTATGAGATTCACGATTACAAGACGTCCAGTCATTTGCCTCCGCAGTCCGATGCGGATGCTGACCGGCAACTTGCGCTTTACGAGATCGGCCTGCGCGCGCAGTGGGATGACGTGCGGGAGGTCGACCTTGTCTGGCATTATTTGCGATTCGGCGCGGAGATCAGATCAAAGCGCACTCCCGACCAATTGGAGGCGGTGAAGGATCATTGCGTGCAGTTGATCCGGGAAATCGAAGTGCGTGGCACGGACGAAGCCGGGTTTCCGGCGAAGGAATCGGTTCTATGCGGGTGGTGTGATTATGCGTGCATCTGTCCTGTGCGGAAGCATGTCGAAGCCGTCGCGTCGCTCCCCGAAGAAAAGCGCCCCGAGGACACCGGAGTCACGCTCGTCGACAAGTGGGCGCAGCTTCGCGATCGCCGTCTGGCACTCGATCGGGAATCCCACGAAATCAAAGATGAGGAAAAGAAGATTCAGGAAAAGTTGACCGGCTATGCGGCGGACCAGGGCATCAGCACCATCGAAGGATCGATGCACTCGGTGCAGATCAGCCGGCAAACCACAATCGAGTTCCCGGCCACTGGTGATGAGAGGAGAGAAGCCTTCGAAGAGGCCTTGCGAAAAGAAGGTGTTTGGGAAAAAGCCGCCGCAATCAATGCACACACGCTCAAATCAGTTTGGGAGGACGAGGCGGTAATCGGCCCTGAGGCGAAAGCCCGTTTACGAGAGTTTATTGTGGAAGGAACAACCGAGAAGATGAGCATTAAGGCTCACAAGCACCAGGGCGAAGATTGAGAATGTTGTCAGAAAGTGCTCCAGGTGCTTTCGGCATCTCTCAAGTTGATTCTCATTCAAACCCCAATCACAGCACGTATCTTCACCCATTCTCGGTTTTCTCGAAAATTTCCCGATCGGTCATTCCCATCTTCTTGAGTGCACGAATACATTCAACTCGATCCAATTGAGTCAACGGTTGCCGTGAGCGACTTGATGTCAGGTTGCTCATCGCAAACTTGGCTTTCAAGTTCTCATCTCTCGGGAGCAGGAATGCACCTGTGCCGGCGTTGCCAAGCAGCATGACCTTCTCAGGATCGTGAATCCACAGCCAGCCGAGGGAATAGGCGACGAATGCATCGAGTGCGTCATCGTTCGCGGCTATTTCATTGCCGGGACAGGACTTCAAAACCTCGCCGAGATGCCCACTGAATCGGGCAATCTGCGTCATGATCTTCTGCCTGGCTGCAAAATTCTTTTTGCTTTTATAGGCGACAACGATTTTATTGGCATCTTTCACTTTTGAGAGTAGTAACCATATCCAAATCGCGAGTGCAGGATGGACCTCAACGACATTGTGCCCACTTTTCGGCGGCATATCATTGGCACACAATCTGAATAGCAGATCATCGGCAGGCTTATCATATAGCCCGACACGTGGAAGTCCGAGAAGTGCCCTTGAGATGGTCCAGTGTTGGCATTGTGCATAAGGCTGCACCGAAACAGGTGCTTTCCAGTCATATGATTTCGATCGGAAAAATTTTTCAATATGACGCATCGTATAATCGCCGTGCCTGTTTCCCGGCCTTGTCGGATCCGTAACTCCGGTCAAAGGCGCATCCCAACATAGAAGGACATTCGCGTTCTTCCTTTGAATCTCTATCAGATGATCGCTCATTTTCACGGCATCGATCCCCTGAAGACCTTCTTCCTCATCGAAGATCGTTGTTTTCTTTCCCGGCGCAGGATCAATGCCGAATATTCGCATAGTTCTCATTCCGCCCTCCTTCATCCTCTCAGGCACGTTGGTGCTTTACCCAACATGTCTGGAAATATTTCACTGAGTTCGCCAATCATCCAATTCAACCAGCTATTTATCATTTAGATAATACGTTTGAGAGCGGCAAGATTTAGGCCGCTCTTTGTCTTATTCTTTGAGGAATAA
>CAIWXX010000082.1 GCA_903916735.1 uncultured Acidobacteriota bacterium | reverse complement strand
GGACCGCATGCGCGCGGCGAGGCCGGGGAGAGCGTCGTCCATCGGGACCTCGCGCGCGGCATCGCGCCGCTGGCGGCTCTGGTAGTCGGCCTGGTCCCTGATCTCGTTCTCCGCGATGCGGGCCAGCCAGGCCATGAGCGAGGCCGCGTCCGATTTCTCGAGATCTTCGATGTGGCGAAAGGACTTGAGGAGGGCGGCCTGGAGAATGTCCCGGCTTTCGAGGTGGGCGCGGAGGCCGGGGCCCATGCGGAGGCGGATCAGCCCGAGGAGCCGTGGAGTGAGGCGGTCATAGAGATCCTCCAGCGCTTCGGGCGAACCGTTCCGGGCACGGTGGAGCAGAGCGGTTGTCTCCGTCCTGTCCATGATGGAGGCACTGTACCAGCGATCTCTTCTCCTGAAAAGAGCCGGCTGAACACGGCCGTGGCGCGTCTCGGCGATGTCGGGAGGCAGTGGGTACAGACCCAAACATGGTGGCGACATTCGATACGTTCCGCAAGAAGCGAAACATTGCCGGATACGAGCGGGCGGGCCTTGTCTCCGATGCCGATGCGAATGCCATGCGAACTCTCGCCATCAGAGTACGTGATGACGTTGTCGCATGGTTAAGGAAGCACCACGCAGCTTTGCTGCAGCAGAAGTGAACCATGCCTGTTCACAACGACTGTTTGGCACTCGCCGTGAGGATGCCGTGTCTTAACTTCTAGCTCTTACGGCGGCAGGAGCACGTCTTCGTTTCTCATTTCTGGAGATAGGCTCTTATGAGAGCGCCCATTCTGAGCAGCGCTTTGCTCCGAGCGGACTTTCTATAGACAACTAGCGTTCGGCCTCAACCGGGCGCTTTACTCATCGCCGTTCCGCTCTCCCCATCACTTCACAGTGAACCAGACCTTGTTGCTCGTCTTGCCGTTGACAACGACGTAGAGATCATAGGTTCCCTTCGACATCCTCGGGATCGTGAACTTGATCTGCGTCGATTTGATCTTGCCGGTGATCTTCGCCTTCTTTGTGCCGACGTAGACCGTGGCTTTCTTCGAGTCGGTTCCGAAGTTCGTCCCCTTGATCGTCGCCGGCGAGCCGGGCTTGCCGGTCTTGGCCTTGACGGAGGTGATCGAGGGCGCGGCGCAGACATCGGAAATAATGACGTCGCCTTCGCGGTGATCCAGAAAGGCCCCGTCTGCCAACTCTGCTGCGTCGGAAAATACCAGCAACGGGTTGAATGCGTCGAGTGCCACGCTGTCGCTTCCGCATGGCAGCGCACCAAGAACGGGCCGATCTGCCGGCAGTGCTACAGCCGGAAGTATCACGTCAACTGTACGTGCATCGAGTGCGGAAAAGCTACGAGGATGTTCTCTGGGCTTCGTAGGCCTATTTGTGGCCCGTGCTACCGGAAAAATCACGCGCCATGGGAGCGGTGCGCCGACTGCGGCCTCCTCCGCAGGACTTTCAAGCGGATTCCCGGGCAGAGGTCTGTCTGCGCGACATGCTACGCCAGGAGCCACCAGCCGAAGCACGTTTGTGTCAAATGCGGACGCAGCGCCAAGATCACCAAAAACGTCCCTGGCGTAGACCCTGTGTGCCATGCCTGCTACGTGCGGGAATTCGCTCCTCGGCACCGGTGCTCTGAGTGCGGCAAGGACAGGAGCGTCGCGAAGTGGCTCGGCGGCCGTGAGGCCAATCAACCCCTCTGCAAGGCCTGCGCGAAGAGGTTGTGGAGAAGGGAAAAACGCGCAGCGATGTCAGCCTGATTCCAGAAAGTCAATCGGTGAGTCCGAGCGCCACTCCGAGTGCCCGATTCAGTTCCGCTATCTTGCTAGAGGGGAGGGCGCCTACGTAGTTCGTGAGCATCGATTTGGGGAGGCTCACGAGTTCGTCGCAATGAACACTGCATTCATGCTTCAATCCCTCGTCAATTCCAATCGAAACCTGCGTAGAAAGCCCATCGTGCTTGGAGTATACCGGAGCGCAAATAACCGTTGAGAATCTGGATTCCACAAGGACCCTGCGGCTGACAACCAGAAAGACGCGCTGCTTTTTGGGGTCCTTGATGGATGGATGCGCGACCCGATAAAACTCACCGCGCTTCACGGGATCGCCTGGTACTCAAGCACGTCGATTGCTTCGGCGTTGAGCCGATCAGCGTGCTTGTTGAGGATGTCGAGATCCCTCGCGTTTTGTTCGTCCAGCCGTTTCTTCTCGATCAGATACCTCGCGGCTTCTTCCAGGAAACTTGACCGTCTTCCTGGACCCTCCATCGTGTCGATGACGCACAGGAGATCTTGAGACAGTGTGACCGAAGTCTTGACTTTCATACCACCAATATACCGTCGCAGGAGTGGATTGTCAAGAGCGGATCCGGCGCTTTTCGATCAGAAGCTGCGCTTCATCGATGCAACCCACGCAGTTGTGCAGCCGCCGGATCTCGATTTCCTGCCGGATGAGGGTGGGATCGGCCAGGACGCGCAGCAGGAGGCCGCGGTCAAGCAGGTCGAACATCAAGGCGGTCTCCCCGTGCAATTCACGTTCGACATACGTCGACTTCCCGGTCTGACGTAGCCCGAAAAGAAACCCGGGCCGGTGAGCGGAGAGGCAGGCGCCGCACGGAGAGGCGCCCTCCCGCCGCAATACAGAATGACCCAGTCACCGCACGCCTAGGCTTGTGCGGAATGCTCACTTCACCTGGAACGACACCTTGTTGCTCGATTTGCCGTTCACGACCACATAGAGGTCGTAGGTTCCCTTCTTCACCCTCGGGATCGTGAACTTGATCTGCGTCGATTTCATCTTGCCGGTGATCTTCGCCTTCTTTGTGCCGACGTAGACCGTGACTTTCTTCGAGTCGGTCCCGAAGTTCGTCCCCTTGATCGTCGCCAGCGAGCCGGGCTTGCCGGTCTTGGCCTTGACGGAGGTGATGATCGGGCCGTCAGCCGTGACCGTGATCAGAAGGCGGAACCCGACGTCGTTATAGATGAGGCCGGGGCCGCTGCCGAGACGAGACGCCGACCGGCAGTACATGGGGTAGTAGGCCCACGTGCCGCCGCGGATCACGCGGAGCGAGCCAACAGAGAGACCCGTGTAGTCCGTCGCCTGTCCCGCCGGGTAGCTCGCATACCAATCCCAGCACCATTCCCACACGTTCCCGTGCACATCCTTGAGATTCCAGGGATTGGCCGTTTTCGTTCCCACCGCATGTGTGGTGCTGCTCGAGTTGGCGCAGAACCATGCGACGCTCTCCAGGGCGGGCATGAGGCCTGCTGTGCAGCTGTTGCAGTTCCCAGCAGCGTAGTTGGACTCGGTTACAGAGAATGCCCCCGTCGTCCCTGCCCGCGTGAAGTACTCCCATTCGCCGTCGGCCGGCAGGCGATACCCGTTCGCCGCGAAGTCGCAATAATAGTTGCCGGCAGTATAGTTTGTGGCATCGATCGGTGTTGTTTTTCCGCTATCGGTATAGTAGCAGCGCGTCAGCCCCTGCTGTACGGAAAGCAAATTCGCGAAGAGAACCGCCTCGTACCATGTGAGCGATTCCGCGGGGAGTGTCGCACCGGAAAAATTGAATGTAACCGAGGGCAGTGTCGGCTGCACTGCGCGCAGCGCCGACCACATCCCTTGCGTCACCTCAGTCTCCATCACCGCGACATTGCGTGTGAGAATGTGAGTGAACTGCCCGCTGCCATCCTGACAAGGCTCCGCCGCCGGCTCGCCCTGCGTGAACCCACCTGCGCCAGTCGTCGGCACGAAGCGCAGATTGCCGACGATCGAATCGGACGTCCACAAGCTGCCTGCAGCGGGCCCGGCTGCTTGGAATTGCACGCCGGCGCCGGTTTGCGCGGCCGTTGGAACCGTGGCACTGCAAGTGGCTGCCTTGTCCGCTTGCTGCTCCGCAGCGCCGAGCCACGCGGCAGATGCCACTGCCCAGGCAATGAATACGAGAAGAAACGTGCGTCTTGGTTTCATGAAACTCCTCCTTGATGTGTGGGCGAAAAAGTAAACTTCCCGGCAACAGTTCGATGAACCAGGCGGGCGAAAGATATAGGACATTGCTTTTTTGCCTCAGCCGGAGGAATACTACCAACGTAGTAAGAAGCCACCGCTGGAAGGAATCCAGGCCGCCATCGGGTATCTGCGCAGATACCCGATGGCGGCCTGGAGCGTTTTTGGCCGGGGGCGAACGAGCAATCCATGGATAAAACCTAGCACTGGGGAGGCGGTCTGTCAATTTTGGCGAGACCCGTGGCGTGGAAGAACAGGCGGGGCGACTGAATCGCTACTGGGCGCTGCAGGCGCCGGCGGCCGGACTGTCGTCCCAGTCGAAGCCGAGGCAAGGCTGCGATGGCGGGGGCGCGCGGCCGGGGATCGCGAGAACCTCGAACTGATACTTGATGTGCTTGAGTATCTTCCCGACCACGTCACTCTGATGGCGCGTTTCGATCACCGAAATGATTTTCAGCTTACCGCCGCACTCGCATAGGAGGGGATCGCATTCATAAACCATTTGCAGAAGCCGAGCCCACGAGCGCCTGCGAGCGCGGATCCACTCATCTTCCGACTCCGCTGCGCAAGCGGTGGGGGTCTGCTCACTTCCCGGAGAGCTACCCGCCTTTGCCTGTTTGCCCCGGTGCGCGTTGCTATACGCCGCATAGTAGTGCGTCGTCTGACAGCCCCGCTCCGGGATATGCGACGTCAGCCGCGCGATCCACTCGAGCGGGTCCATCTTCTCTGAAGGCGGCTCGAACAGGCTCCCGATGTCCACGTCGGGCCGTGTGCCCTTGCCGAAGTATTTCAGTCCCAGCTCGTCGTCGATGACCAACCTGCCCGCGGCCGCGGACGATCGCGCTGTGTACATGCCGATCTGAACGATCTCCTTCGCATTGGTGAGCTCGGGCCCGATCCAAAAATCGAATCCCGTATGTTTCCATGACCTCAGTTTCTCCAAGAGCTCGTGGCCAATGAGGCCCTTGTCGAGGAGCATCGAGAAAACCTTGGCCTCGAACAGCTCCCGCACCGTCTTGGCATCGATCGCCGGAGCGTGCTCAAATCCGCCGTCTGGGAGAAATCCTCCACAGGTCGTGAGCCCGTGGACATGCGGCTGCCATTGGAGGAACTCACCAGCTATATTGATCGTGAGAATGGCGCCTGGCAAAGCGTCCTTCGAGAGCGAGGCCTTGAAGAAGTCGCGTGTGGCTTCCCATGCACAGAGGCACAGCTCCGGCAGCAGCTCCCTGTGAAACCGGAAGATCGGGCGAAGCATCTTCGGCAGCATAAAGATGACATGCCGGTGGGGCACCGGACGAAGCACCCTCTCCTGTACAAACTCGCCCCAGAGAAGCGCGTGCTTGGTGCTGCAGCTGGGACAAAAACCTCTTCCCTTGCAACTCAGCGCGAGCAATTTCTCCGCCCCGCACTCCGGGCTTCTTAGGCGGGCGAAGCCTCCCAGGAAAACGCCACATTGAAAAAACTTTCCGACGACCTTGTCGATTCTCGGGATGACGCGGTTTGTACGCCGAGGGCTTGCGGGTTTCCGAGCGTGAAGTGGCCACGATTCGAGAGTAGACGCAATTTCGGGGCCAGCCCCGCCCCCCTCGTGCGCATCCCCCCCTTCAAAATCCAGCGCGACGCCTCAGCGGCGATCGTCAACGGTAGTTGACAGGCCCCCACAGGCACCACCCGTCAAATCACATGCCAGGAGCTTGAAATCAGGGTCTTGTCTCTCTCCACAAAGGCCGCAAAAAAGGTCACTGAGCTATCGATCCTCGAGCATCCAGAATCACCACTTCGCCCAGATTGAGTGCCCTCACCTGGGGTTCTATCTTTGAGCGGTCCCCAATGAGGAGGATCGTCGATTGTTTCGGGGTCGAATAGCGACGGGCGGCGGCGTCCACATCAGCTCGGGTCGTTTTTGAGATTTCATCAGTCACCCGCAACATCTCGGTTATCGGGATACCAGCAGCCCACAATTCTGCGATCTGTCCGCCGATGCGGCTGAGCGTTTCAAATTGCTGAGCGTAGCCGCGGATGCGGACGGTTTTGGCTTCATTGAGCTCATCGATGGTGATCGGCATTTCCCCAGCCATCCCCTTCAACTCTCGGAAAAACTCAACAACCGCTTCGGCCGTCTTGTCTGTTTGAACAGAGCCTTGCGCAGACCACATGCCCGCATTTCGGTAGAGTGCCATCGAAGAGGAGACGCCATACGAGTAGCCTTTCTTCTCTCTCAGATTGAGATTGAGTCGTGTCCTGAATCCGCCGCCCCCCCAGATCGCATCTGCCAGCCTGAAAGCGTAATAATCGCTGGTGGTCCGCTTCGGGCCCGGAATGGCCAGCGTGATGTAAGTTTGCGCAGCATCTTGTCGATCGACAATGCAAATCCTCCCTGGAAAGGAGGGACGAGGTTGAGGAAGCATCAGACCGGGCAGTTTTCCGCGAGCCCATTTGCCGAAGGCCATGCGAGCGTGGTTGGAGGCATCTGCAAGTGTGATATCGCCGGCAAAAATGAGAGCCGACCCGCCCGGCTGCCAGCGACTCCGATGAATCGAGGCGAGGTCGGTTTGAGCAAGGCCGGCGATGGTGGATGGAAAACCACGATACGGACGTCCATATGGATGAATGTGGCCGAAGGTGAGCATGGAACGGATCCGCGCGGCCAGAGCTGAAGGCACCGTTTCTTCTTGAGCCAGGTCGTCCGAGAGAAGCTTTTTTTCGCGTTCGCACTCCGATTCGGGAAAGATCGGATTGAGAACGGCCTCGGAAAAAATGCCGAGAGCCGGGAGAAGATTTTCCGTCAGCACATCGAAGGAGATCATGAGGTACTCACGCCCGATCGATCGTTCGATGGCGGTGCCGAGATCACCGAGAGACTGTTCAATTTCGAGTGCCGACCGTGTCGAGGTTCCTTTGTCAACCGTCTGCAGAGTCAAATAGGCAGCCCCTTCTTTCCCGGCGGAATCACATGTGCTCCCGGCTCTGGTGACGAGTGTCACGGATACTTTCGGCAACTCATGTCGCTCGACCACAAAAATTCGCAAACCGTTTTCGAGGTCCATGGTCTGGACCTCCGGCACATGGAAAGGTCGATCCGTCCCGAGCGGTGGGGAGACCGAATGATCAACATCCGGGCATGAAACACGCCCCGAGATTTCGGGGCGAAACCGTACGACCAGGCGGTTTCTACTATCAAGCCACCGTGCAAAAGTCGATCGTAATCGGTCCAGTCCCACCTGCCGGTGCCGCAGGACATCTCTATCGAAACAATCCGGACTGCCGAGATAGACATTATACAGATTCAGCAGATCCGCTTTTCCTCCGAAGCCGCCGATGCGTTCAAGACCGGCGATGAAAGCATATTCCCGTTTGATCTGCGCACGGCTCAATTCAGCCGGAGTCGGTCCATTTTTGGCGAGTTCGCCGATTTCTTTCATGATTGCGTCATCGATTTCATCGAGCGAGACGCCGGGGCGCGCCGTCGCCATGATCAAGAAGAGACCGGAGAGCTCATTCGAGATATTGGCTGCGTAGACATCGGAGCAGATCTGTCGATCGTAGAGGAGCATCTTCGGGAGGCGCGCGGCGAGACCGTCAGAGAGAATGGCAGCCGCATGGTTGAGCTCAGGTTCATCGGCATCGAAGAAGGCCGGAGCCGGCCATGCGATGTAGATGCGATCAAGCGACACCCGATCCCTGACATCGATGGATTTTTCACCTGCAAGAGACGGGAGCCACCGTCGAGGCCGATCCAGCGCGGGGCCGGATGGGATCGAACCGAAATACTTGATCACCAGGCGCTTCGCTTCGTCAGGATGAAAATCCCCGGCGATGACGAGCGACAGATTGTTCGGTGAATAAAACTGATGAAAAAAGAGGCGAGCGTCGTCGAGTGTCGCTGCCGTCAGGTCCTCGTGGCTTCCGATGACATCCCAGGAGTATGGATGACCTGCCGGATGCAGATGTTCTGTGATCAGCATAAACGCGCGGCCATAGGGCTCATTTTCGTATCTCTGGCGGCGTTCATTTTTGACGACATCTCGTTGAAGATCGAATTTTTCCTGGGTCAGTGCTTCATCCAGTGTTGCCAGGCGATCGGATTCGATCCAGAGGATATATTCGAGATTCCCCGAAGGCACGGTCGCGAAGTAATTCGTTCGATCAAAATCCGTCGTGCCATTAACGCCTTTTTCACGCAGATTCGCACCGGCCTTCTCAACGCATGCGAAATAATCACCGGTTGTATTTTTCGAACCCTGGAACATCAAATGTTCAAAGAGGTGCGCGAAGCCCGTCCGCCCGGACCTTTCATTCTTCGAGCCGACATGGAACCACTGATTCACATGCACAACGGGCAATTTTTGGTCGATGTGCAGAATGAGTTGCAAACCATTTGGAAGCGTGAACTTCTCGAATTCAATTTTCGGCATAGCCATGGGGATCTCCTTCCCTTCGAGAGTGGTTTGCCGGAATCGATTCCCGGCAGCTCCCATCCCACGACGATCGCGTCACCATAATCATAACCGTAACGCCGCGGTTGTGCTTCATCCTGTCGGGCGTTTCCGATGGGCCGATATTACCTCGCCGAGCGATCGGATCAACTCGTTCGATCATCGGGTCTGTCAAGCTATGCATCGTTGGATCGGGGCAGCATGACGAGCACTTTTTCGCCGTTCCTCGAAGAGGAACCAACCCGCTCCGTCATGCGAGGGGCCTTTCTTCAAAAAGGATTCGATCAAACTGAGAGGCTTTGGAAATCGATGGTAGCGCTACGGGGATTCGAACCCCGGTTTGATGGCTGAGAACCACCCGTCCTAACCCCTAGACGATAGCGCCACTGGGTTTGTGGAAGGTAGCACGCCGGATGCGAAAGTGTCAAGAAAGAGCAGTTGTGGGGTGATCGTTGCAGGTTCAATGCGCCTTTCCCGAGAACTGGGAACTCATCACACGAAATTTCCAACGCTGGAAAGTATTAATTGAGGAATGAGAAGTTGAAGGTGGCTGGGAGGCAGGGATTCGAACCCCGATACCATGGTCCAGAGCCATGTGTCCTACCGTTGGACGACCTCCCAACGCGGGAGGCATTCTAGTGTAGACAGGGAAACGCTGTCAACGGCGATCGCGGCACCTCAATTGAGCGCGGCGCTGTGGGCCAAGGTGCCCTAACGCGGCATAGACGCAACCAAACAAACAGGGGAGACTTCGATCACCAGCGCTCCCGTACGCACAAGGAAGCCAGGAACGTTCCGGCGTCCGCCTGCGGCGTCGGTTCCTGCATTCCTTTCTTCCTGGTTTCCTGAGATGAATTCACGATTCTGCCTGATTACAACTTTTGCCATTTTGTGCACAGATTTCACCGATCAGATACCAAGAGGTTCGGATGGGATCTTGCATGTTCCGAAGATCTTGCCATTTCGTGTTGACATTTCACCGTTTGGACACCAAAGAGTGATCTCTCACTTCGCCCGATTTTTCATCATGACGATGATCGGATCGAATCGCACATCTTCACTGCTTTCATGGCCTATTGCCTTCACGTGACCCTGAAACAACGTCTCAGACAGTTGGCCCCGGGACTCTCTCCGCGCGAAGTCATCGATTTGCTTGCAGGGATCATAATGGTGGACATTCACCTTCCAACGACGGATTGACGTATTCTCACTCTCTCCCGCTACACGCATCCCGAGAAAGATCAGCAGATACTCCCGGCCCAAATAAAAATGAAATTGCCCGCGCAAACTCCTCTGAAAATCATCGCCCCGGCTATTTCACCAAACCAAGAGAAAATAGCTCTGATGTAGTGCCGATCTTTTGATAATTTTTACGCCAAATCAATTACTTGGACTCCACAAATGCCTCGAACCGCGTAATTTGGGCTAAGGAGAGCATGCTGTCCCTCGATATCGATGTTATAATCATCTCTAGAGAAATATAAGCCGGAAGTAACAGAGAATGGATACTCCTCTAGATGCATCTGGTCATCGCGAGCGGCTTCGAGAACGATTTCGACATTCCGGAGCTGCTGCATTTGCGGATCACGAACTTATCGAGTTGCTTCTCACCTATGCAATTCCAAGGAAGGATGTAAAGCCAATCGCAAAAATGCTACTGAAGAAATGCAACAGCCTTGCAAGCATCCTCAATGCGCCAGATGACACCCTGCTCGCCATCCCCGGCCTAGGTCCCGCCGCGGTTGTTCTCATCCGTCTCGTCAACGCCCTTCGCACGGAAGTATCCAACCCCGGTCGTCTGGTCAAACGTGATTCGATCGGTTCACCTGAGAGTGCTGTCAGGTATCTGCATGAGAGTCTGTTGGGAAAGCGAGAGGAGGAGATCCATGTCGTTCTACTCGATTCAAAAAATGGACTGATCGCTCATGAAATCGTGTCGAGGGGCACGGTTGACGAAGCTCCTTTGTACCCGAGAAAAATTCTCGAAACCGCAATCCCGGCTCGTGCATCCGGCGTTCTTCTGGCGCACAATCATCCCTCCGGCGACCCATCCCCTTCCGATGCCGACTGTTCACTCACGGCGGGTGTCGCACGCGCCCTCGCGGCTGCCGGCTTGCGCTTCCTTGATCACATCATCATCGGGAGCATCGGCAATTTTTCGTTTCGTACGATGAGGCCGGACTTATTTTCATAACCGCCGGAGGCTCATCGCATCGACCTGAAAACCGTTATGGCCAATACTGCTCTTATCGTATAATGACTGTTATGGGGTATGTGAAGATTCCCTTTCCTCGATTGGAATGGGCATCCGCTGCTCCTGGTGAAAGAAAAAAAACAGCTGCGGTCCGACATGTCGCGATGCTCGAATTCGCTCCTGGTTTCGCCGATCCCTGCTGGTGCCCCGATGGTCATATCGCGCTTGTCCTTTCGGGAGTGCTCGAAATCGAGTTTGAGTGTACAATAGAGAGCTTTATGGAGGACGATTCCGTTGTCATTGATCCGGGTACACGGCATCGCGCACGTAATCCTGGAAAAAGCCCGGTTCAACTTTTCATTATGACAAAATCATGAGCGAACATTCACTATCACCCGAAAATCCGGTCGGCTTGGCTATCACCGGACAGGCGCTGGAAGATGGGCTTGCAGCAGAAGGCCTGGCCTTTGAATCTGAGAAACATGAGGAGGGGAATATGAGCCATATCATGAAGAAGCTCGCAATTCTAGTTGGTGGCGGGCCGGCGCCGGGTATCAATAGCGTCATCGGCGCAGCCACAATCCGCAGCATCCTTTCCGGGGCCGATGTCGTTGGAATCCGCGATGGGTTTAAGTGGATCATGGACGGCAACATCGACCATGTGACTCCTCTCACGATCGAAGCCGTCAGCCGTATCCATTTCCGTGGCGGCTCCTACATTGGAATCAGCCGCGCCAACCCGACGAAGGATGAACAGCACCTGGAAAACTGCGTCATCTCCCTTCTGCGCCTGAACGTCGACAAGCTGATCACGATCGGTGGCGATGACACGGCCTTTTCTGCATGCAAGCTTGAAGAGCGCAGCCGGGGCCGGATCCGGGTTGTACATGTGCCGAAAACAATCGACAACGACCTTAATCTTCCCGCTGATATTTGCACATTCGGCTACCAGACGGCGCGTCACATCGGCGTCCAGATCGTGAACAACCTCATGGTCGACGCCCAGACGACATCACGCTGGTACTTCGTCATCACGATGGGCCGCAAGGCAGGCCATCTGGCACTCGGCATCGGCAAAGCCGCCGGCGCCACTTTGACGATCATCCCTGAGGAATTCAACGGCAAGGCGAGTTTCAAGAAGATCGTCGACACACTCGTTGGGGCCATCATCAAGCGCCTGAGCGACGGCCGGCAGGATGGCGTCGCGGTGCTCGCCGAAGGTCTGGTTGAAGGGATGGAACCTCATGATCTCCAGGAGATGGTCGGTGTCGAACGTGATGCCCACGACAATATCCGTATCGCCGAGATTAATTTCGGTGAAATCCTGAAAATCCGTGTTCAGGAAGGCCTCAAGAAATACAACGTCAAAGCAACAGTCGTCACGAAGAACATCGGCTATGAACTCCGTTGCGCCGATGCCATCCCCTACGACATGGAATACACACGTGATCTCGGATACTGCGCTGCCAAATTCCTCGACGAAGGCGGCAACGCCGTCATGGTCACGATCCAGGATGGACGCTTCAAGCCGCTCCCCTTCACAGAGATTCTGGATCCGGTCACAGGGAAAACAAAGCTCCGTATGGTCGACATTAACTCCGAAGCCTACAAAATCGCGCGCCGCTACATGATTCGGCTTCGAAAAGATGACTTCGATGATCCTCATGCACTCGCGAAATTCGCAGCCGTGGCAGGGGTCAGTATCGATCAATTCCGCGAAGCGTTCGAGTATCTTGTCGAAAATGAACCATCGCCAATACATCTTTTCGCTCGGTGACGGATCTGAAGAAGATCGTCTCGGGAGGACAAACCGGCGTCGATCGGGCCGCACTGGATGCGGCCATCGATGCCGGCTTTCCACATGGCGGGTGGATCCCGCGAGGCCGCATCTCCGAAGATGGGCCGATCTCAGATCGGTATCAGATGCGGGAAGCGGATTCGACAGATTATGCGCGGCGCACCGAAATGAATATCCGCGATTCAGATGGCACGCTCATTATCAATCGAGGCGTTATTGATGGCGGAACAGCCCTAACCGCAAGGCTTACCAAGCAGCTCAGAAAGCCACTTCTCATCATCGATCAAGATAAGGTCAGCGTCGAGAGCGCCTTGCAATGGATCAAACGGAACAGCATCCAGGTCTTGAATGTCGCGGGTCCGCGCGAATCAAAATCCCCGGGGGTTTATGAATTCGCCAGATCATTCGTCGGCCGGCTGTTGTCATCGATTCGGAAATCATGAGCACGGAATCACAACCCGTGACCGCGTTTTTATCTTCTTACTTTCGCTTTTTGCTTTATAATAAAAAGTCTCGGAGGGATGGCCGAGCGGTCTAAGGCGGTGGTCTTGAAAACCACTGTACGCTAGTCGTACCGCGGGTTCAAATCCTGCTCCCTCCGCCATGCTTTCTTTCAGAACGCACGTCCCAATCCTCAGGCGACGGTCACTTTTGGCATGGTATTGCATACTCTTATTTTCTTGCTGGGGTCGCCTTCAACTTCAAAGCATCGATCCACACAAAAACTTGACAAAGAAAACTGCCGGTTCTATTCATAAGCTGTGGTTCGTGAACTCAAATCCGTCATCCACTATTTCTTCACCCTCAATTTTCTCATCGCCGGATGTAATCTTTTCAAGACGGCACCATTGTTTTTAAGGAGAGTCGCATGTCATTGATCGACCGTCATCTGCTACGGAGACGCTTTTCTGCCGAGCGCGAACGCTTCTCAGCAATACACCCTCAGTCTAAAAAACTCGCATGCCATGCGCATGAGCACCTCCTGGCCGGTGTGCCGATGGCCTGGATGACGCGATGGCCAGGCAAATTCCCTGTTTTTGCTGCGAGCGCTCGGGGAGCGCGAGTCACCGACGTCGATGGCATCGAATACGTGGACTTCGCGTTGGGTGACACAGGGGCGATGACCGGCCACGCCCTTCCCATGATCGCAGAAGCAGTGGCATCGCAAGTGGCGCGGGTCATCACAACCATGCTGCCGTCCGAAGACGCGATCTGGGTCGCCGCCGAGCTGACTCGGCGCTTCCGCCTCCCCTACTGGCAACTTGCGATGACCGCGACAGACGCCAATCGTTTCGCACTGCGCATCGCTCGCTACCTCACCGGCAGACCCAAGGTGCTGGTCTTCGATTGGTGCTACCATGGCACTGTCGACGAGACTCTCGTCAATGTCGATGCATCCGGCCGCACCGTGGCGCGAACGTCTAATCTCGGCCCCCAGGTGGATCCCGCTCTCACTACAAAAGTGGTGCAATTCAACGATGTGGCGGCTCTGGAGGCGGCGCTCAAGCCTCTTGATGTCGCCTGCGTTCTGGCCGAACCGGCACTCACCAACATCGGCATCGTCCTGCCGGACCCGGGATACCACAAGGCTCTCAGAGAAATCACTCGTCGTACCGGCACGCTCCTCATCATCGATGAAACACACACAATCAGTGCCGGTCCCGGGGGCGCGACAGCGGCTTGGGGGCTTCGACCCGATTTACTCACAATCGGCAAACCCATCGGCGGTGGCATTCCGGTCGCAGCCTATGGTGTGACAAAAGAAATTGCCGGCCGGCTCAATGCCTTCCTTCTCAGCGACGGGGTCGACGTCAGCGGCATCGGCGGAACGCTGACCGCTAATGCATTGGCGGTAGCGGCAATGCGTGCGACACTGGCGAATGCTCTTCGCGAAGAGGATTTCGCAGTGTCCGTGCCTCTGGCCGAACGCTGGGCCGCGGGTGTCGCGGCTGTCATCAAAGAAGCCGGCCTCCCCTGGAACGTCCAGCGCCTCGGGTGTCGAGCCGAATACTGGTTCTGCACGCCGCCAAAAAACGGCGCACAAGCCGCAGCAGCCATCGATGTCGATCTGGACGCATTTTTTCATCTCTACGCTATGAATCGCGGCATCCTGCTCACTCCATTTCATAATATGGCGCTACTATCTTCGAGCCATACTGAAGCGGATGTCGATTTTCACACCAAGGTTTCCCACGACGGGATCCAGGAGGTTCTGGCTCGATGACCGGGACGCACCATTTGCCCGGGCATGCGCCGGTTGCTACTGATTCCGGGCCGATTTACTTTTTGCTCTCCCCGGACTTATAGATGTAGCTGTCCTTTTTCAGGTTGTCGATATAAACCTTGATATCCTTATCCCGTTGATCGTTTCGCAGTTTCTCATCAATCTGCCCTTTGACATCGTCGAACTTCGCGGTCGTCGCTGCCTGCCGTTCCTCGACTTTGATGATCCGACTCCCCTTGTCATTTGTCATGACAGGCGCCACCGCACCTGCCGGCAAATCAGTGATCGTCTGTTTGAGATCAGCCGCCAGATCTGTCTCTTCGATCCAACCCAAATCGCCTTTCTGCGACTTGCTCGGAGCATCGGACACGCTTCCAGCCACCGTGCCGAAATCCTCACCTCCCGTCGTCACTCGTGTGAGGGTTTCATTTGCCAGGCGGGTCGCTTCTTCGGGTGTGCGACCCTCGACCGAGAAAATGATCTCGCACAGCCGTACTTTCGGCTTGATTTCGAATTCCTGCAGGTGGCTTGAATAATAATTCCGAACTTCATCTTCGGAGATTTCGATCTTGCCTTCGATTTCCTGCGAGATGAGTCGCCCCTTGATCAATCTCTCACGTGCAAATAGTCGGTAACTCTCCGGCGTAAAGCCTTCCGTAGCCAGCGCTTGGTTCAACGCTTCGTCGGTTTTGATATTATTTTCCTTTTTCACACGTTCGAGTCCGGCATCGATTTCACTTTCAACGTCAAAGTTTCTGAGCTTGGCTTCCTGGATGAGCAGCTTGTCTTCGATCATATTATCGAGAAGTGTCGATTGGGCCTCCTCGAATTTCTTCTGCAGTTCTTCCCCGGAATACCGGGTGGCGAGAGCGCGATAGATCGTATTCTTGGTTTCCAGAAAATCACTTTTCGTAATCGCCTGGTTATTGACGACGGCGACGATTTCTTCAACGATTTTTTCCTCGCCCCATGCAAACACCGGCAGCAAAATAACCATCACAAACACACTCTTCTTCACCTTTTGACCTCCTCGTCAACATACTCAAACCCAAGGTTTCTTTTTATGATTTTCAAAGGCATCGTCTGACGCTTCTCACGCAGAAACTCATCCGCTCGCTTCCTGATTTTGCCTTGTAGGATTTCGCGTTCAATATTTGCGCGCACGGTATCCAGTGGGAGCAGTTCGGCAGGCAGCTTCGCCTCCAGGATGAAGATATGGAATCCATAGGGTGTTTGAACCACCGGGCTGATCTGGCCTGGCTGAAGCTGAAGAATCGCCGTTTCCATTTCAGGGGGAATTTGCCCGTTGCGGAGAATCCCCATATCCCCGCCGCGCTCAGCACTGGCGCTCTTGCTGACCTGACGCGCGATTTCCGCAAACTGATCCAGGTTCTTTCCCTGCAGCTGCTTTCGCGTGCGCGCTGCTTCTTCGCGGTCATAGAGAACGATTTCATGGGCCTTGAAACGGTCGGGCATTTTAAAGAGATCCTGGTGCGACTGGTAATAACTTGCGATCTCGTCGGAGGTAACTCCAATCCCCGCAGCCAGATACTGCCGAATGAATTTGTCGGCCAGAAGATCCATCTTGAGTTTCTGGAGCCAGGTATCGCTGGGTGTGGAGCTTTTGTCGGCTAATTGGATGCGGGCCTCAACCTGATCAAGTTCTCCCGGTGCCAGTGTCAAGCCCTTTTCCTGCACGGAAATTTCCAGAATTTTATCGTTGATGAACATGTCCAACATGCGACTCAACACTTCACTCCCGTTTTTGTAGGGATCAGACGGGTCGAGCATTTCCCGGAGATAATGTTCAAATTCGGGTTTGTAATAATGCCGGCTCCCCAGCATGAAAATAGCCTTCTCGGAGGAACAGACTGAGAGGGTGATGAGAAGAGCAAAAGAAAGCCAGACGCATTTCACCATCGGATCATATTCTAGTCGGTCATGGCACGGCAAGGAGGCCGAAAATGCGGAAATTCACAGCGGCGAACTTTCAACCATCAACAGTCTCCAGTCTGATCCGAATGACTGTCGGAGGCCGCTGCCTTTAAGCGCGCGAGTTCACTAATGCTGCTTCTTGAATCCCCGGCTCATATTTCGACGGTTCATCTTTCTTACCATGATCGCCCACATAAAACTCGGCCGGTATGCAATAAAGGCCATCATTCAATCTTTCCACATTTCCGCCATTCCTATTTTGAGCGGAGCACGCGCAATCGCATCCAGCCTCATTGTGAGGTCGCGGTGGACAATGGATTCGAACCATAGCGGTCCGTCAACATCTTTGATAGGATGGTGGCTGGATAGTTTTGGGGGGGGAATTGTGAATCATCGCGTTTGGGTGAATCCTCTTTTATTAGTCCTCTGCGTGCTTTTCGCGCTGCCCGCCGCTTGTCGCCATCGGAACCAGAAAAACACATCGCCCATTCACGCAAATCTTCCGCGCAATTTCTCTCTCGTGTGGCAGGAACCGGCAACGCTTGATCCTGCCTGTGTCGACGATGCGCATGGAGGAAATATCGTCTGCCAGATTTTCGACGGATTGGTTGCACTCGATTCACATCTGAATCTGACGCCCGAATTGGCGCGGTCCTGGAAGATTTCTCGGGATGGACGTATCTACACGTTTGAATTAGAGCCATCCGCGCGCTTTCATGATGGCCGGCTGATAACAGCCGGCGATTTTGTCTTCAGTTTCACGCGGCTCTTTGGGAATGAGTGCGGAACAGCGAGCATCGGTGCAGAGTATCTAAAGGATGTTGTAGGGATTTCCGAATACCTTCACGGCCAATCCAAACAGGTGCGTGGCCTTCAAGCTCCCGACCCGTTGCATTTCGTGATTCAGTTGCGATCTCCCAACACGGCGTTCCTCAGCATTCTGGCCATGCCGAATTTCAAGGTCGTTCCCAAAGAGGCGATGGGCCCGGATTTCTCACGACATCCAATTGGATCGGGGCCGTTCATCTTCGTGGAATGGAAAGCCGGATACGTTATCCGCCTCTCGGCAAATCCAAACTACTACCGAGGTCAACCGAAATTACATGACATTAATTTTCTGCTTTCGGATGGAGCCTCACCACGTGAAGAACTTGGCCTGCTTTTTGAAAATAAAATACAAATGATCCGGGCCATTGGCGATGATCCAGCGGTCGTGAAAGAAAGAGGGTTTCAGGCCATCAAGCACAGTGAGCTGTCGATTCACTATCTGGGGTTCAATGTCAAAATGCCGCCGTTCAATGATATTCGCGTTCGGAAAGCCATCGCATGCTCGATTAAATACGACCGCTTCTCCGTGCTCGATCCACTGACCTATACTCCGGCGACCGGAATCGTCCCCTTCGGTATGCCGGGCTATTCCGGCCGCAGCCGTCCTTATGCATATGACTCCGTAGCCGCTGCCAAGCTTCTCATGGAGGCGGGATACAAGGATGGGCATATGAATCAGGACATGGATTTTCCATCCTATGCCACCGACGATGGTATCGGAGCGAGAACGGAGACGATCATTGCCGAGGACTTATCGAAGATCGGCTTGCGGCTAAGAAAGCGCTACATCCCGTGGACTGAATATAATAAAGCCCTGACCGAGCGAAAACTTCCCATCTTCAGGCTTGCATGGGCAGCCGACGTGCCGAACGCATCCTATTTTCTGCATTCGCTTTTTTACTCGAATGCCTATAACAACATGTTCGCTTTCAATGACCCACGACTGGATCGGATGCTTGATATGGCCATCATTGAATCCGGATCATCGCATCAAAAGGAACTCTGCGGAGAAATCGAACGTGAGATTCTTAACCAGGTTCCGCTCATTCCTTTGGACTTCGGCTGTCAGTTTTACGCGCTTCAGCCCTATGTCCGAGGCCTCGATCTGAATCCCTATGGGATCGGGGATATGCCGCTGGACCGCGTTTGGTATGAGTGGTAGCGATTAACTCTCAGAGATCAGAACCGGCAATCAACGCATCCCGAGCCACTTGTTGTTTGAAGGATAGTATCTCTTGCCGTCACCCAAAGTGATGTCGGTGCCGGAGGTCGAGCGGCTACGACCACACCACACAATCATCTCGCTGCCCGTCCAGACCGCAGCATGGCCGAATCTGGCTTGGGGTGTATCTGATGAAGGTTCTCTTAAGTGGCCGGACCACCGCGCCGCGCTCGTCGATATCATCGGAAGATGATAGTCGGCCGTCAGCGCTGGGACATCGCTTTCCATGAGGCCTTGCACGTTCATCGACCTCTCATCATATGATCCCTGTTCCCATCCGCTTCGACGGTAGGATTCCAAGGCGAGGCGATGAGCGAGGAGGGGTCGTGCCAGACATTCTGCGACGAGCAACTGATTGTTGTCCAGGGCCTGCCAGAGTTCGCGGAGGATTTCAGGCTGAGCCGTTTCTCTTGCCATTCGATCGATTTCGGCTTGCAGTTCAACCCCGTCAATCCGATGATCCCTCATCACTTCGATCGCAGCCGACAGAGCGCATGTCCTCTTCGACCTTCTTCCGAATCACCGATTCTGGAACCGCTTCTTCGAAAGGCGGCCGTGGCCTCGAATTCTCCGCGGGCCAGAGACGGTGCTCATGATAGACACGTTCAATTGCTCGCCGGCACGTGACTCGTTGCTCCAGCGAAAGGCCGGAGTTGCCCTTGGAAAGAAGTGGAGTCACACCGAGAATCAGCAGGAACGAAATCACCGACCAGAAGAGATTGGAATTCGGATGAGGTTGTACATAATGCCGGCAAACGACGGATCTCATATTCAAGGTATTCTCCCTCATGGCATAGGCTATTGACCGCATACAATGCTTCAAGAAATTGTTGAAGGCAATCTAATGGCTTCGTAGATGGATCATGTTATAATGAGGCAGGTTTTTGATGCACAACATCCTGGCTATGATACTGGGGGGAGGCAAAGGGACACGCCTTTACCCGCTCACGAAAGACCGTTCCAAACCGGCGGTTCCGATCGGTGGCAAGTATCGGCTCATCGATATTCCCATCAGCAACTGCCTGAACTCGGACATCAATCGCATTTTTGTTCTGACACAGTTCAACACAGCATCTCTCCACCGGCACATCAACCAGACCTACAAGTTTGATCACTTTTCGGGAGGCTTTGTCGAAATACTCGCCGCTGAACAGACGCCGGAGAGCACGGATTGGTATAAGGGAACTGCTGATGCCGTCAGGCGCAACCTCCGGCATATCACGTCGGCGCGCCCTGAATATGTGCTCATCCTTGGCGGAGACCAGCTTTATCGAATGGACTTCGAAGAGCTTGGGAAATTCCATAAGGAAAAGCAGGCGGACATCACGATTCCCGTTTTGCCCGTGGATGCCGGCCGCGCATCATCTTTTGGAATTTTGAAAACCGATGACAACCTTCGTTTGACGGAATTCCACGAAAAACCAAAGCCCGAGCAATTGCCTGGGCTCGAAGCCCATCACCCAGCCTTCGGAGAAGGCTCCGGCAACACCTACCTCGCCAGCATGGGGATCTATTTCTTCAACCATGACGTTCTCAATGACATCCTCGCAGATTGCCCCGAACACGATTTCGGAGGCGATATCATTCCGGCCGCGCTGAAGAAGTATCGGGTCTTCGGCTTCCCTTTCAATGACTACTGGGAGGATATCGGGACGATTCAGTCATTTTACAAGGCGAACCTGGATCTGGCGATTTCCGATCCGCCATTCAGCTTCTATCGAGTGACGGCGCCGATTTATAGCCGTCCGCGTTTCCTTCCATGTTCAAAGTTCCTGGAGTGTCATCTGAAGGAGACGCTCCTCGCCGAAGGCTGCCTCATCCGCAAGTCCACGATCAGGCATTCCGTGATCGGGCTTCGATCCATTATTGGGGAGGGATCTGTCATCGAAGAGACGCTCATGATGGGCGCCGATTATTACGAGAGCGCTCAGGACCGCAACATCAATCGAGGGCGGGAAACGCCGGATGTGGGAATCGGGAAGAACTGCCGTATCCGAGGGGCGATCATCGATAAAAACGCCCGAATCGGAGATAACGTCGAAATTTCCAACGTCGACAAGCTCCGTGAATCCGATGGACAAAATTACTGTATCCGGGAATCAATCGTGATCATTCCCAAGAACGCTGTTATCCCAACCCGGACGAAAATCTAGGCTTTCCGAAAAAATTAGCAGAATGGCCATGAAAATGGGGACGACGCCTTCTTTCTTGAAAGAATCCGTATCGGGAGGTACGAGGTTATTGATTGACAACATCCGAGGCGCTTTGTATCTGCAGTCTTAATTTTTCTTCTATCCCGGCAAGACCGCGCTGGGTTTTCGATCCGTTGGCAATTAAATTTCAAGGGGGGGGTTGAAGGAGATGACGGAGGCAGAGTTCAATCTCCCAGAGGCCATCTCAACTCTTCGGAGAGACCTGAAGAAGCGGCTGGCGCCCCTGAGTCGCGCCGCCAAGGCGCTTGATGCTCTCGCTTCCGAAGGCGCCCTCGATAAGCTCGATGTGCTTAACGAGCACGTGGATGCGTTGCGCGACGCCGATCTGGCGGCGCTGGGCTTCAGCGAAGCACTGTCAGCCGTCATGAATCGTCTGATGCTTCTTCATGATCGTCTCACAACGCGGGCTCGATCCGAAGTCCTGAGCGATCTCATGCGACTCGGCGCCGGAATAGAAATCACACAGCTCACCGAACATCCCCTGGCTGTTCTCATCTCTCCAATGGTGGCCGAGCTGGATATGCCCGCAAGCCGCGCGCGAATCCTGTATTCCCGTGAGGTCGTGGATGAAGTCGACCTCGACGCCCGCCTCATCCTGGATGCGCGAGAAAAGGCAATGAAGCACATTCGCGATCTCGCCGCCGATTCCCCCGCGTTCTTCGACGCCATGCTTCGAGCCTACCGCATGGTCCTTCTTGTGCGGGGACTCGAATCCTCCGAGCGCGTGGACATTGTCGACATGCTGGCTCCGCTCGCCTTCCTCCAAGTCGATATCGGGAACTGGCGAAAATTCGATCCGGAGAAGGCGCCGGCTTACCCACGATATTTGCTGGCCTATCAGCTTCAGAAATTACAGCGAGACGGATTGCTGATCAAGGACGGCTTGCGCGTGGAACTTGGAACAGCCACTGGGGGCAGCACACGCAACAAGCAGGATGTCATTTTCATCCCAACATCTCCAACCGATGGGCAATACTACCTTTCTATACGATTTGTCTCACAGCAGCAAGACGTCGGATTTCAGTGACCGGCGTCGCACATCACTGACGTGAGTCGAAGGAGACAGAGAAATTGGAATTGAACAATAGCACGGGACAGGCCGAGTCCATGGTCCTGGCCCAGCACATTCTGCAGCGGCTTGGCGAAGGCGGCCAGCCGCCGGAGTTTGGAGTGGGCCGCATCAACGTGGGCAACGAGAGCTATCTGAATGTGCTGGATCACGAGTACTTCGGAAACCTGCTCCATTTCGGTTCAAGCTTCAAGCTCGTTCAAGGCTACTTCGGCGCCGGCAAAACGCATTTCCTCTATTGCGTCCGTGAAAAAGCATGGGAGCATGGATTCTTGACGGCGGTCGTGGAGCTTTCGCCGGCCGAGTGCCCCTACGACGACAGCCTGAAGGTTTATCGGGCAGTGGCGCGGCGCATCGGGATGCGGCCGACTCGGCTGCTGCAAGCCCCAAACTACGGAATCGGCGATCTCATTCGTAACCACCTCGATGACGCGCTCGCTCGCGCCACAGCCTCGCAGAAAGAGGGCGAAGCGAATCAGGCGATCGAGCAATGGCTTTCACGAACAGTCGGCCGGGCTCCGTGCGAGAGCCATTCGTTCCGTCAGGCCGTCGTCGGCCTCGGGCTAGCTTATCTCAAGGATGACCGGCAGACAGAGCAGCGATTGGAAGCCTGGCTTCTCGGTGAGCCGATCCCGCCGAGCGACCTTCGCGATACAGGCGTCTACGAGGCTCTCGACAAAAGCAACGGCTTCACAATGCTTCGCTGCCTCACGCAGATGGCGGTGGCGTTGGGCTTCCCCGGCACTGCCCTGCTGTTCGACGAGGTCGATCGAAATCTCTCAGTCAGTGCGAAGCGAAGCCACTCAATCGGCGACAACCTCCGGCAAGTCATCGATCTCTGTGGGCGTCACCAGCTCCCGAATACTCTCTTCATGTACGCCGTGCCGCCCGAATTCATGAGAAATATCGTTCCGGATTACCCGGCTCTCTACCAGCGCCTCAAGAGCCCGGTCACCTTGAGCGTGAGAAGTCCACAAGCGGTGCTCATTGATCTCGAACGTCTGGACCTCGAACCCGCCGACTTGCTCCAACAGATCGGAACCAAAGTGGTGGCAGTTTTCGAAGAGGCACGACGTTTGGAAATGAACCACGATCTGCAGGATGCCAATGCGAGGTTGTTGGCGGACGCAGCTGTGGCGGCCTTCTTCGAAGTGAATCATCGGCGACTTTTCGTGAAGTGCTGGGTTGATTTTCTACACCGCCAGCTCGTCGACGGCGAAGCCAGGCTCACGCCCGATGATGCCTCCGATCTCATCGTCTCGAGCAATGAAGCTCTGCAGGAGGTCCCCGGCGGCGAGAGTAGTGAGTTCAAGGATTTCTGATCAGTGGACATGAAATCGGGAGAATCCATTCGCGTGCTTCATCCACGGCACGGCGCAGGCATCGTTCAGTCTTGGCGAAGGGGCGGCCGAGTCGCTGTCGTCTCTTTCGATTCGCAGCCATTGCCTCTTGAAATTCCGGCTAACGAGCTTCAGCCGAGTCCATCCGCGGCATCCGACCGAATTATGCCTGTTCCTGTTATTTCCGCGCCCCCAGAGCAGCATTCATCATCGCCGACGGCAGAAGGGACTCTATTCGATAAACCGGCAACTTCCACTCCAGCGGCGATTGCTCCGATTCCTCTGCACTCCGCCGGCACCGGCATGCCGGACACCCAGCAGCCTCTGGAATCGCTTGTTGGTAGTCACGAACGCCGTCACGCGGCTTTGACGCTCGAAGCCATGCGCCTCGGCGTTGTTCCCGACGCTGATCTGAGCGTGTACACAGTCGGCCGAGATCAGGAAAACGCAATCGTCGCAGGAGACCTCGATAGGGTCGCGACCGGCGGCGGTGCTGTGCGGGCGTTCATCGGTGACTATGGAGTTGGAAAGACACACCTCCTGGAGCTCCTTCAACAACGCGCGCTTGCCCAAGGCTATCTCTCAGCCCTTGTGATGCTCAACCAGGAAGAGACATCGCCCAGCCATCCGAAGCGTGTGTATCGCGCCCTGGTGCGCAACGTGCGATATCCGGATCGGCCTTTCGAAGAAGGCGAAGGCCTTTCCCCGCTCCTGGAAAAGGCTGCCAAGTCTTCTCAGGCATTGACGCGTTTCGGTATCGTAAGCGGAGGGCCGAAGAATTCTCTGGCGGATCTCGAAGCGGCGTTGCAGAAGGGGTATCACCTATATCTTTCGCCTGCCATCTCCTACGCTCGATCACTCCGCGGACTCGATGATAGCGAAAGAAGGCGCCGGACGCCGTCTGCAGCACATGAAGCTGATGCATCGGAATGCCTCGATCTTCTGGAGGACTGGATCGAAGGGCATCCGACAATATCGAATCAAGTCATCGACACGCAGCTGGCGCGGGCAGCCGGGAAGCATCCAAAAATCTACAGCCTATTGGATTTCCGGCCATGGGCGCGTATCTACGGCTATCTCCTATCCGGCATCGCCGCTCTCGCACGCGCCGTCGGCTATCGGGGACTCGTGGTTTTACTCGACGAAGCCGAATTCTACTCATTGCTTTCGCGTGACAATCGAGCGTTTGCGGATCATCTATTCAAGTCCTGGACCTATGCCGCAATTGGAGGGTCCGACGTCGGAGCAGCCGAAGAACTACCGTTTGATGCTGCGGACATCGAGATTGGTGGATACGGAATTCAGCAACGACTTCCAGGGCGATACAGCGACGACTCTGGCCTCTACATCGTTTTTGCCATGACGCCGAGTCCCGACGGGTTGGCGGCGCTCGGCGGCGCTATTCCATCGGATCGCGTGGCGACTCTGACGCCTCTGGCGCACGCCGATTACATGGCTCTCGCAGCCAGGATTTGCGATTTCTATGCAAGCGCCTATTCCGAGTGGCGGCTACCGGGCAAGCTTGTCGAGCCCCTCGGGAAGGTCCTCTCAGGGCTCATCCAAGCGGGATATGTATCGAACCCGCGGCACGCGATGAAGTTCCTGGTCGAGTTCCTGGATGTGGTTCGTTTCCAGCCATCCAAGGTGGGCGCCGTAGTGCGCGACCTTCAAACACAGCTCGTATAGCGAACGGCACTCATAAAGGATGATTCGACATAGTATTGCTACTGCAAGGGCGGAGGCGCGCCTACAAACTGCAAGATCTGGCGAATTGTCGCCGATGGGCCGATTGCCGATCTCGCGCGTGCACTTGATACCTCCTGGCCTGCCGCGGCTCGCCTGGAGAACCCGAATCATTGGCCGAGCCTCAGACAGCTGGAAAAGGCCGCTACGGCACTTGAAAAAAGATTGATTCTATCGTTTGAATGATGGTGAATAGCCCAGTCCACCCACTCAGTGAGGACGACATCCGCTGTCTTGTGCCGCACACATGGCACACGTTGCTTGGGCGATTCGGTCGGTTGAAGGACATCCAGCGTTTTGCGATTCCGGAGATTGCACGAGGAAAATCGGTCCTGATCAACGCTCCAACGGCGTCAGGCAAAACCGAGGCTCTCATCGCTCCCATCGGCGAGCGAATACTCTCGGCACGCATCGCCGCTCATTCAACAGGTCCCGCTCTCCGTGCTCTTCTTGTCACTCCCACTCGAGCCCTCGCGAATGACCTGGAAAAGCGCCTCCAACATCCTCTCGCTCAGGCGGCGCTGCGCGTCGCAATTAAAACGGGCGATTCGCCCGGATTCGATGATGACTCTCCGCCTGATCTACTGATCACAACGCCGGAGTCGCTCGACTCGTTGGAGGCCCGTCGTCCAGCGGCGCTGAGAGAAGTGATAGCGGTTATTCTTGACGAGGTGCAACTTGTTCGAGGCACTGCGCGCGGCGATCAACTCCGCTGCCTTCTTTCGCGCATCGATCACATCGCCAAAATTCCTCCCCAGCGGTGTGCGGCCACAGCGACCGTCGTGAATCCAGAGAAGCTCATGCGGGAATTCCTGGGATCTGATGCGCTGTGTATTCAGGCCTCATGCGTGACTGGAGCTCAACGCGCTATCGACGCTCGTCTCGCTCCCGCGACGCATCTGGAACAGGCAGCCGCGGTTATCACGGGCCTTTTCGACGAAGAGCCGGGCAGAAAGCTGCTGGTATTTGCCAATACGCGCGGCGAAGTCGAATCGCTGGCGGCAATTCTCGGCGCCGTCTCAGCGCTTTCATCGCGAGTCTACGCGCATCACGGGAGCCTGGCGCGAGGTGAGCGGCTTCGCGTAGAGCAGCAGTTCAAGGGCGCTCCGACCGGTGTCTGCGTTGCCACGATGACACTCGAGCTCGGCATCGACATCGGAGATGTCGACGGTGTCGTGCTGCTGTCGCCGCCGCCGGATGTCGCATCGCTCTTGCAGCGAGTCGGTCGGAGCAATCGCCGCGAAGACGTGACGCGAGTGCTTGGGCTATACGCGGGCGAAATAGAGCGCCATCGATTCGAGCATTTGTTGGCGTGCGCCGCATCCGGGCGGCTCTTTGATGATTTCATCGCTTTTCGGCCCACCGTCATCGCTCAACAGGCGCTGAGCCTGATTCTCCAAAGCACCTGTGGCTGGATATCCGCGGGAGTCGTGCATGAGCGACTTCCCGATGATGCGGCGTGTCTTTGGACCCGGAGCGACTGTCACGCCATCCTCAATGCCCTGGCCGAAAACGGCTACGTGCGAGCTGTCTCGCGCGACCGATTCGTGGCCGAGGTTGAATCGAAGATCCTGTTCGAGAGAGGCAGCATCCATTCCATGATCGATGACGTGCGCGAGACTGAGGTGGTTGACGCGATGACCGGGCAATCCGTCGGCCGTGTGCGTTTCGGCAAGACGGATCAAGCCAGGGTTCGCGCCGGTGATGAAATGTCCCTCTCGCTCGGAGGCCGCAAGCGCGCTATCACACACGTCCGGGAAAACAAGGTCTTCGTCAGAAGTATGGCAGGGAGAGACGAAGCGCGATTCATCGCTCGCGAAGCCCCACGCTACTCGGCCGGGCTCGCCGCTGATTTCGCCGGCTTTCTTGGAATGCGCCCGGAGGAAATGCTCATCGAGCTGCAAACAGACGGCTCCTGGCGCCTCGCGCATTTCCTCGGATCGGTTTGGGGTAAAATGCTGGGCTGGGTCCTGACGGCTAAAGGTTATAAAGCGAGTCGCGCGGGACCGTTCTTTGTTCGTCTCAATCATGCCCTGCCCGCGGGCCGGTTGGATATCGGAGATGAAGAAATTGCATCGCAACTCGTCGAGCGACTGGTTTCCGCCGAACGAAACTCGCTCGCGCGCCGGCTCGGCGCCGGACCCTTCCGTGAGATCGTGCCAAGGAGTATCATGGATCGTTGGGTGCGCGAGTCGGTGAGCATAGATGAATTCGTGATCAAAGTAAGGGGAACGCACATCATCGAAGGCCGGCTCTTCCGCGAGGAGTCTTGAACATAGTGGAGATGCAAGGACATGGGGAAAATCGGCCGTAATGATCCGTGCCCCTGCGGAAGCGGGAAAAAATACAAGAAATGCTGCCTTGGAACCCCGCGAGATCCCGCGGCCCTTCCGCCGAAAGAGCCTCCTGCGCGGGTCAATACGACTCGGAACTACAACAGCGAAGTCCATGACGCTCTTGAGGAGATCCTTGTTACGGCTAAGTGGGCCTTTCATGAGGATAACTATTGTTGCTTTGATGATCTTTGCGCTCAGCTCAATCTTCACCCATCAGAGGTCGCACGAACAAAAGCATCCAGTGCCATTGTTTACTACTGCGCTCTCGGGAGTGAGCTCCTGAGCCGGGAGCAGAGTTATTTACGGGACGACGTTTTCGATCGGCTTCAGAGCGATGCCGCCAAGTCCCTGTACTCGCAGATGCTCAAGACCCCACTGCGCGTTTGGGACATACAATCCGGCTGGTGGGGATCACCGAGAACATGGACGACGATGCTCGGTCCACGAAAGAACGTCCAGGAAGTCATAGCCGCCTCTTTCGGGTTGGGGAAGACTTTGGGGGATGATCGATTGGTCGGTTGGCTGCTGCACCATGATACACAATCGATTTTCCTGGGAATGTGGCGACTCCGACCAGAAGGGTTGCGGGCTCTGGAAAGAGCAGCCAAGAGTCTTCCACAGAAGAACGACAATGATTTCTGGAAAACCCTCGCCCCCGACCTTCTCAGATCGATCGTCGATCCTAAAGGCCTGAATAAGTTGGAAAGACCCAGAGCCGAGTCCGCCCGCTCTGCGAAAACCCCGGAAGCCGGACAAGCGGGAGGGCTGCCACCGGCCCACCGGGATTTTATCAACAGGAGCTTCGCATTGAGCCTGACCTCTGCGTGGAAGCTTCCGATCCGCTTCCAGAAGAAGGGCTGGGAGCTGAGTGAGATCCGGTGGTTTCGTGAGCAGGTGGCCAGCGCTTTGACGGCAGATGAGCGAGAAAGGGTCATGGGGATGATTCGCCTCGGCCTGGAGCAAAATCTCCGGAAAATGCGGTCGGGATTCTTCACGGTCGATCTCCCCAAGTGCATCAACCTGGAAGAAGCAATCGCGCCGTTTGGATTGCGTACAGACGGGGCCTTTGCGCTTCTGGACGAAGAGGCACTTCAGCGTCGTCCACTGAGTCTCTTGATGCTGCCGGACGACCATCCGATCTGGGCTGATGTCCATCCATTTGCGCCGATGCGCATCGCTCTTGTTTGGGCGGAAAATCATGCCGGCACTGGGACAGTTGCAGCGGTTGAAACAGCATACAAACGGTATCTGATGGAAGAGAGATGGTTGGAGACATGCCGATCAGGCGACTCGAACCAGCCGAGTCGCCGGATTACTCCTGCGTACGAAGAGATCCGACACGCGCTCGCTGAGCTTTTCCATCCGGCGGCGATCGATGTTCCACTGAGCATCATTGATGTAGACCGAGCGAGCTTCAGTCGGCTTATCCGCGCGCTTCCCCATGCCGCGGGAAGGCCGGAGCCGGAGCGCGGGTGGCATATTCGAGATCTTCCCGAAGATTCGTTTATGCTCCTTGAAACCACCGGGTATGCCAAAGGCACGCATGATCGGGTCGCGGATGGGTTGCTAGCATATGCCCGGATCTGGCGCGCCCGGTGCGCCGGTATCGACCCCGCGGAACTCGATCGTCTCGATGCGCCACCGAAAGCTCGCGAGACATTACGCGAAGGGCTGGACGAAATCGCTTCGCTATTCGAATTGCCCTGACTGGGGATTTTTCAATTCCCCCGAGGAATCGA
Source organism: uncultured Acidobacteriota bacterium (assembly GCA_903916735.1). Taxonomy (GTDB): domain Bacteria; phylum Acidobacteriota; class CAIWXX01; order CAIWXX01; family CAIWXX01; genus CAIWXX01. Next base: position 137,844 of record CAIWXX010000082.1, on the reverse strand, counting down.
GTCCGATTTCGGCTCAGCCGGCTCATTGATAACATGATGGAGTCGGAGCTTCCGGCCCATCTCAATCTCTCTGGATCGCACTGTCGATCATCGCATCGCAACTCTGATGGCGTTCTATTTGGCAACCACCGGTGGTCGACGGTATAATGTCCGATTCGGCTATGCAAGAAATAGTCATCAGGGGGGCACGGCAACACAATTTAAAAAACCTGAGCCTCACTCTGCCCCATTACAAACTCATCGTCATGACGGGTGTCTCGGGATCAGGCAAATCGTCGCTTGCCTTCGACACGATTTTTGCAGAAGGCCAGCGCCGCTATCTCGAAAGCCTCTCCTCCTATGCGCGTCAATTCATGGAGCAGCTCGAACGACCCGATATCGATTCAATTGAAGGCCTCTTCCCGACCGTTTCCATCAGTCAGAAGACGATCTCCCACAGTCCTCGCTCGACCGTCGGCACGGTCACCGAGATTTACGACTATCTGCGCCTGCTTTACGCTCGCATCGGTGATGTACATTGTCCGCAATGCGGCCGGCCAGTTCGTTCGCAGCCGATCGGGCAAATCCGCGAAAAAATTCTGGCTCTCCCCGATGGGGCACTCATCACCGTTCTCTCGCCGGTCGCTCGCGGGAAGAAAGGAACCTTCCAGAAGGAATTTTTGGCATGGGCCAGGATGGGATTAATGCGAGCACGAGTCGATGGGCGGACGATCGATCTCGGCTTCGAAAGCCCGCTCAGTCTTCGACAGAAACATGATATCGACATTCTGATCGATTCGCTGGCGGTTCGTAAAGAAAACATCCAGCGACTCGACGAGGCGCTCGAACTGGCATCCCGCCTTTCGAGCGGGCAGATCCTCATCCGGGCCGGCAAAGAAGAGACTCTCTTCTCCATCAAAATGGCCTGTCTGAATTGTGGGATCAGTATCCCCGAATTGCATCCGCGCAATTTTTCCTTCAACAGCCCCTTCGGCGCATGCCCGCGCTGTCATGGGCTCGGAATCGAGCATGACCATGTGTTCGCGGAGGAAGACGAGAAATTGTCGGCCTCACTGAAGCCATGTACCGTATGCCACGGTGGACGGCTACGGCCCGAGTCATTGGCTGTGATGATCGGCGGCTCCACCATTCACCAACTTGTCAGCATGACCATTGCAAAGGCGCAAACTGTACTGCAGTCGCTCCATCTCAATGACCGCCAGAAAGCCATCGGCGACCGGCTCATTTGCGAAATCCTTGAACGCATCGGATTTCTTCTGAATCTCGGACTCTCCTATCTTTCGCTCGACCGTTCCGCACGAACCCTGGCCGGCGGAGAATCGCAGCGAATCAGGCTGGCCAGCCAGATCGGGAGTCACCTGACGGGAGTGCTCTACATTCTCGACGAGCCCAGCATCGGTCTGCACCAGCGCGATAACCGGAAGCTGCTCGCGAGCCTTCGGGAGCTCCGCGATCGCGGCAACACAATCATCGTGGTCGAGCATGATGAGGAGACGACACGAAGCGCCGATTGGGTCGTCGACCTCGGCCCGCGCGCCGGGCGTGACGGCGGACGCCTCATCTGTGCCGGTTCACCCACCGAAATCGCGGCCTGTCCTGACTCACTGACCGGAGCTTATCTCCGTGGTGATAGCGAAATTTCCGTCCCACGATCGCGCAGGCAGGGCAACGGGAAATCCATCATCATTCGTGACGCAAGGGAACATAACCTCAAAAACCTGACCATCAATGTGCCGCTCGGCCTTTTCGTGGCCGTCACCGGTGTGTCCGGCTCAGGCAAGAGCACACTCATCAACGACATTCTCTACCGGGTCCTGGCTCGCCGGCTCTACCACTCAAAAGAAGAGCCTGGAGCGCATCGATCAATCGACGGCGCCCATCACATCGATAAGGTTGTCCAGATCGATCAGTCGCCGATCGGCCGCACACCTCGTTCAAACCCCGCCACCTACACCGGGCTTTTTGGAATCCTTCGGAATTTTTTCTCCCTGCTCCCTGAATCCAAAATTCGCGGGTATGCGCCGGGGCGTTTCAGTTTCAATGTGAAAGGCGGCCGATGTGAAACCTGCCGCGGTGATGGACAGCGAAGGATCGAAATGAATTTCCTGCCCGATGTCTACGTCACATGCGAAACATGCGGCGGGCGACGCTATAACCGCGAAACACTCGAAGTGCGGTTTCACGGCAAGAGCATCGCCGATTACCTGGAGATGACGGTCGATGAGGCCATCGGCTACCTCGGATCACTCCATCCTCTGAGGCTGAAGCTATCCGCGCTTCAGGATGTCGGACTGGGCTATATCACGATGGGGCAATCCGCCGTGACTCTTTCCGGCGGCGAAGCTCAACGGATCAAGCTGGCACGCGAGCTGAGCCGGAAGGACACAGGACGCACGCTCTATATGCTCGATGAGCCGACAACTGGGCTTCATTTCGACGATGTACGGAAATTAGTCGAATTGCTCCAGAGACTTGTCGATCTTGGCAACACCGTCATTGTGATCGAACACCACCTCGACGTCATCAAGTGCGCTGATCATCTCATCGACCTCGGACCCGAAGGCGGCGATGAAGGAGGCTTCCTCGTCGCCGAAGGCTCGCCGGAATGTGTTGCTCAGGTTCAAAAATCCGCTACGGGGATCTTCCTGAAGGAGATCCTGGCGCGTCGGGTTCTTAAAGGCGCAGAGCGGAAAGCGAAAATGCAACAACCGGTCCGAAATATGCTCTGAATGCATTCAGTGGCGGAGACGTATCATGAATTTCCTCCCAGGCCATCGCAGCGAATCAGCTGGATGAGTCCAGTGTCGCCGCCGGATATTTCAAGCACACTTCTCGATCACACAGGACACTATTTCATTTTACTGGGAATAAATCTCACCTCCTCCCGGTAATGTATTGATGTGATGGGGAAATTCTGACTGATACGCATTCATTGGTGAAAGATGGCGCTCTACGCATGTAAAATCGGCACGGAACAGGGTGAGGTCATCTCCCGGTCAATCGTCGCCGAAAGCATGGAAGAGGTGCGTCACGATATTGAAAACAAAGGCCTTTTCCTGCTGTCCATTAAGAAAAACTGGCTTTATGCTCTATTCAGCCCGCGAGCGCTTTTTTCTCGACGGCTCAACGAACAGCGTTTTCTCGTCTTCAATCAACAATTTGCAGCCCTTCTTCGATCAGGGCTCCCTGTTCTCCGCGCGCTTGATGTTATCGTCGATAAAATGAAAGAGGACTTTTTCAAGGAGACACTGAACGACATCCGTGAGAAGATCAAGGCAGGCCGATCGCTCTCAGAAGCCTTCCAGGAAAAGAAGCAGCTTTTCCCGCCTGTCTATGCCGCATCGCTTTTCGCCGGCGAGCGCAGCGGCAACATGGATGCCGTCCTCCGTCGTTTCATGACATACCAGCAGCAAATGCTCACGGCCCGGCGCAAGATCCGGAGCGCCATGATCTATCCAGCTGTGCTTTTCCTGCTTTCCATGGTGCTCGCAACCATCATGACGGTTTTCGTCATTCCCAAGTTCGCCGCGACATTCGCCGAGAACGATGCAACTCTTCCTGCAATTACCACTTTCCTTCTCTCGACCGCAACCTTCATTCGTAAAGAGATACTTTTCATCGCTGCGATATCGTTGATCGTCATTTTCCTCGTCTGGTCCTGGGCGCGATCAGAGTCCGGGCGATTGACTATTGATCGGTGGAAATTCAGAATTCCGATTATTGGGCGCATTTGGCACGAGTTCTCCATCAGCCAGTATGCCAGGACATTTTCCACACTCATCTCGGGTGGAATTCCTGTTGTCGATAGCATGGACATCTCAGCTGGCGCCATGGGGAATACCTACATGTCCCGCGAGATTCTGCACAGTATCCGGCTCGTACGGGAAGGCGAAACAGTCTCGGCAGCCCTCCAGTCAACCAACATTTTCCCGTCGATGTCGTTAGAGATGATCCAAGTAGGCGAAACAACCGGAAGTCTTGATAGCCTCCTGGCCGAGCTTGCAGCCTTTTACGACGAGCAGGTTGAGACACGCCTGGCGGCTTTGCTCTCAATGCTCGAACCGATTGTCCTTGTCGTCATGGGTGTCATCATCGCCACTTTATTATTGTCGATATATTTACCGCTTTTCAGCATGTCCCAGGTTTATCACTAGCGCGTGGTTGATTATGAGAGCAGCTTCGTTAATAAAACTCGTGAACATGAAAGCTGACAACACGGTATGCCCGCGTTCACATTTGCATGAACGTTGCCGGCATTTGCCATTGCGAGAAAGATAGGTACTCAGATGGCCAGCCCAATGATGGAAAAATCCGGGGCGATCCCTGAACAGGAGCGGCTCCACGAGGAAGAAGAGACACGGCGCTGCGCTGAACGCCACCGTTTGCCCTTCATCGATCTGAACTCAGTCTCGTTCGATCCAAGACTTCTGCGGACGATCCCCGTGGAACTGATGTATAAGTACAACTTCATTCCATTGAAGAAGGTCGCTAACACCGTCCACATTGCGATGGCGGATCCATCGGATCTGCCGCGAATCGATGAATTGGAGCTGCTTCTTGGCGGCAGCATCCAGGTTTATGTCGGCACGAGCTCAGCGATCCAGGAGACGCTGAAGAAGAGTGAAAGCTCTCAGCGCGTCCTCGACGACGCCACCGAAGGCTTCAAGCTGCAGGTAATCCCGGATGAGGAGAACGGTGAAGAATCGATATCAATAGACCGGCTCACAACCGACGGCAGTTCCATGATCAAGCTTGTCGATTCGATCATCTTCACCGCGGTGCAGAGGCGTGCGTCGGATATACACATCGAAACGCGCGATCGCGAAGTCATGGTGAAGTACCGGATCGATGGCGTGCTCTACCAGGCGATGGAACCCATCGACAAAAAATTCCACGGAGCGATCATTTCACGCGTGAAGGTCATGAGCGAACTGGACATCGCCGAACGGCGGATCCCGCAGGACGGACGATTCCGTCTGAAGATGAAGGGCAAGACGATCGACTTCCGCGTGTCGATCATGCCGAGCGTCTTTGGCGAAGATGCCGTCATCCGTATTCTCGATAAGGAAGCCATCAATGAGGCGTTCGCGGAATTGCGCCTGGATCTACTCGGATTTTCGGGCCCCGAGCTCAAGCGCCTCCGGAAATATATCTCCGAGCCCTATGGAATGGTGCTCGTGACAGGCCCAACCGGCAGCGGCAAGACGACAACGCTCTATGCGGCGCTGTCCGAAATCAAAAGCTCTGAAGACAAAATCATCACCATCGAAGACCCTGTCGAATACCAGATCGTCGGCATTACGCAGGTGCCTGTCAACGAAAAAAAGGGACTCACCTTCGCCCGTGGCCTCAGGTCGATTCTGCGCCATGACCCCGACAAGATCATGGTCGGCGAAATCCGTGACCCCGAAACCGCCCAGATCGCCGTGCAATCGGCGCTCACCGGACACCTCGTTTTCACAACCGTTCACGCAAATAACGTGATCGACGTTCTCGGTCGGCTGCTGAACATGGGAGTCGAACCATACAATTTTGTTTCAGCCCTGATCTGCATTGTGGCGCAGCGACTCGTGCGACTCCTCTGCCCTCTCTGCAAGACCCGATCGACAGTGGCCGCGGATTTACTTGTTGAATCCGGCATGGATCCTCAGAAATACGCCGAATATGATTTCTATCAGGCCCGGGGATGCCCCGACTGTCAGGGCACGGGGTTCAAAGGCCGGTCGGCCATATGCGAAATCCTGCCTCTCAGCGATCGCATCCGTGGTATGATCCTCGACCGCAAATCAATGGCCGAAATCAAGCAGGCCGCCAAGGAAGAAGGAATGACATTCTTGCGGGAATCAGCGGTGCAGAAGGTTCTGGATGGCCTGACGACATTGCGCGAGATCAACAAAGTGACCTTTGTGGAATGAAAATATGACTCTGCGAAACCCACAGATCAATCGCGACATCGATCGACAGATCCACAGGTCAAAGGGATTTCACTTTCTGCTTGTTACTGACGGCTTACCGTTAGTATCTGATCGGTGAAATCTGTGCACAAAATGGCAAAAGTTGTGATCAGACAGAATCGTAAATTCCTGAGAGGTTCGGGTGCGATGGTTGTCGAAGCCATCTTGTTTGGTTGCGGCTATGCCGCGTTAGGAGAAGCACGCTGATGCCGTCTCCCTCGATATCTCTCACATCGCGCGTCTCTGATTTTTTCCTTCATCCGCGTTACCCACATGATTGCATTGAAATCTGCGCTGATCGGTGTGTCGCGGCATCGATCCAGCCCAAGAACGATAAAATCGTGATCCGATCGGCACACATGGAAGAGATCCCAGCCGGTGTCATCGAGCCGCATTTCTCGCAACGCAACATCGCCAAAGAGGATGTTGCCAAGCAGATCTGCGAACGTGCATTGAAAAAAGCTGGAATCGAACCTGGGCCGCTGACTCTTCTCATCCCTGAAGGCGGCGTCAAAGTGACGATTTTCGACGATTTTGAATCGCTGCCGAGTGAGCCGCAACATGTCAGGGATCTAATTCTGCATAAGCTCAAGAAGGTTTTGCCCTTCCCTTCCAACGAAGCGGCTCTCTCCTATCAAATCCTGCGTAAACCCCCCAAGCCGATCCTTCTGAGCGTTGTCATCCACAACGGCATCCTCGCTCAATATTATGAAATGATCTCAGGCCTCGGATATGAACTGGGCTGCGTCGATATACCCAGCTTCAATCTGCTCGCGGCCATCAATCGGATGGAACTCGACCGACAGCCTGATTCTTCGATGCTGATCCTGAATCATGACCGTTCCTATATTTCGCAGACATTGATCAGTGGAGGCAATGTTGTGCTTTTCAGGACAAAGACACGGGATCTGACGGGCGACCCGGTTGAGAGCCGGCTGAGCGTCATCATCGAGGATCTGTTGGCGACGGCGCGTTACTATGAAGATAAAATTTCAAATGGCCGCCCGATCACGACGGTGATTGTGCGCGAGACGACAGGCGCTCTCGACGCGCTCCTCGATCGGATGCACACAGAAATACCTTCAAAAATCCTGGTGGGTGGTCTGCCGGAGCTGGTCGAAGCCGGAGGCGAAGCCCCATCGCCCATCACTGCTCAGATCCTGCTGCCTCTGATCGGAGCCGCACTGCGATGAGACTCGATCTGAATCTCTCCCCCCAACCTTTCCAAAACCGCAATCTTCTCTATGCCGGCCTGATTTTCTGCTCCGCTCTTGCCCTCGGGCTCACGATTTATAACACATGGTCCGCGACAAGCTCATGGCGAAAACTTCACTCCATCGTCTCCAGCCACAACAAGCAGGAATGGGACATTAAAAAGGGCGAAGAGATGAAAATGGTGCTGCGGGCGGAGATTGATGCATTGGAACAGCGTCGGGAGCTGTCACAAGTCGCTTTTGTCAACCGGCAGATTGATCGTGCATCCCTCTCCTGGGTGCGCCTCCTCGACTGGATGGAAGCGACCATGCCGCCGGCTGTTATCTTGATGAGTATCAACCCGACAATAACTGAACATGGAAATGTCAGTCTGAGTATCCGGTTCAGGGCTCGGACACTCGATGCGGCACTCAATTTCATGAGAAGAATGCGGAACTCGAAGGCCTTTTCATCGGTCAATCCCCTCAGCGAAAGCGTATCCCAAGGCAATGCCGGCATCGAATATTTAATCACGGCCTCCTACAATCCGTCTATTGGGCCGCCTCCACCACCACCGGCCGATAAAGAATCCGGCGGCGAGGAGACGAACCGAGGGAACGGGCAATGACAGATCGCCGCCCCCGAATTCTCCTGGGCATCGCTATTCTTTTCATCGTCGGGAATATCATCTTCATGCAACTTGTTACACATCCTCAGGCACGAAAGGTGCGAATCCAGGGCGAGATTGAACGGATAAGAGCTGAACGGCTTGCCACCGCGAAAAAGGAATATGACGACCTGGTATCAAGGAAAGCGACTCTCCAGAACACACTTTCAGACGTCTCCTATTTCTTCGGCCAGATGGTCACCGGTGAAAAGGAAGGATTCGAGCGGGTGAGGAAATCGCTGCAAAAGATTGCCGATGACTCGGGGATTCCAATCAACAATATCGGCTATTCAATGGAAAGCGAAGAAAAACAGCAATTGGTAACCATGAGACTATCCTTTCAACTGACGGGAACCTACGAACAGATCCGGCAATTTCTATCGGAAGTCGAAGGAGCACAGGTCTTTTTGATGATCGATAGCATTGATCTCTCGGCCGGCGGCCAGGAGGGTGACAACGTCACTCTCAACATACGGCTTTCAACACTTCTCCAACGCGCTTCATAACAGATGTCGAAGGATTTCCTCAAAATCAATCTGAATGGCGGTCGCCGGGAACTGCTTCTTTTTGGAGCTCTAGCTGTCACCGCCATCGCCGCGCTCTGGTACTTCTCCCAGAGATCGGAAACGCCGAGCGTAGTTTCATCAATCGCGGCGCCTCGTTCACAGCCGGGAAAAGAAACTACAGCCATGGCTGGGTTGAACTCGATCTCACGCCTCCAAATAGAAACCCTGAGAACACGCAAGATTGGAGGAGGCAGTGGCAATGGCAACGGAGAAACGAATCTGCGCCGAAACCCGTTTATTTATCCCAAACCCAAACCGGCGCCGACCGATACGACTCAGTCGGTGGTGCCTGTTAAGCCGAGACCAACAGCCGAATACCTTGGCTATCTTACGGGGGATAATCGACGCATCGCCATTATCAAGATCAACAACGAAAGCCAGGTCATCAAGGAAGGCGCACGGCTTCTTGCGGGCTATACCGTTGTCAGCATCGATCCGAAACAGATCGTTTTGAAGGATTCGGACGGCGAGTCCTATCCATTCATGCTCCCCAAATGATGTGGCGCCATGTGGACCAAACGGGGCACCTCATTCAACTCTGGGGGCGAAGAACGGGAACGAATAGATAAAGCAGGTACTCAAAGATGAGCAATTCCAGGGAATCAGACATGCAAGACTTCAGGATAACCGGCGTCACTTCCTCGTACGCGGGCGCTTCAACAACAGCAGCCGGCAGGCCGGCACGCGCCGGCATTGGGATAGCCCTCGTGTTATTGCTGAGCGGTTGTGTCGGGGCCAAGTACTACAAGTCCGGCCAGGAGGCCGCTGCCGACCGCGATTGGGATGCGGCCGTTGCCGACTTCACTCGCGCTCTCAAAGAGGAACCTTCTAATACCTTGTGGCGCGCGGATCTCATGAAAGTCCTCCACGAAGCGGCTTACCTCCATATCGCCAAGGGGCAGCAACTGGCCCGTGTCAGCGATTACAAAGGCGCTATGGCCGAATACCAGAAAGCCCGCACGTATGAACCGTCAAACGCCTTCCTGGCGCAACTCATCGCCCAAGCGGATGCGACCATGAATGCACCTCCTCAAACCCAGGCAGTTGTGGAAGAGCCGGAGGGAATCCCGGCTCCACTCCTGAGACAGCTTCCACAAAAGCCTGTCAAGCTTGATTTTAAGAACGCAAATCTCAAGGACATCCTTCGCGCCCTGGGCCAATATGCCGACATTAACTTCGTTTTCGACGACCAGGTCCAGGACAAGAATTACACCATCACTTTGGGGAACGTGAGTTTCGAACAGGCTCTGACGACGATCATGCTCACGACGCACTGTTTTTACAGGGTCGTCGATTCGGCCACAATCTTGATCGCCCCTGACAACCAGATGAAGCGTCGCCAAATCGAGCAGTTGCAGGTGCGCACGTTCTATATCTCCAATGCCGATCTGAACGAAATGAGAACGATTCTACAGCAGGCAGTCGGTGCACAGCTCGTCACCGTCAACACTTCTCTCTCCGCGATCACGATCAAAGATACGCCTGAGAAGCTCCGTATCGCCGAGCAGATCATACGAGCCAACGACAAGTGCAAAGCCGAGGTGCTGCTGGAACTGGAAATCGTGGAAGTGAATCGCCAGAAGGTGCGTCAATTCGGACTCGATCTCGGAACCAATGCGGGCGGCCAGGCGACATCAATCACAGGCGCTTTCTCGCCGAGAAATGCCAAGAGCGGTGTTTTCACCGCGCGGGATCTCCTCACAACAAACTCTCTCGACTTCGCCTTCACTCTTCCGACAGCCGCTTATAAAATGCTGCTGACGGATTCGGATTCCAAGATCATCGCCAATCCGAAATTGCGCGGTGTTGAAGGCAAACCAATGTCGCTGAAGATGGGCGATCGCGTGCCCATCCCGGTGACGACGTTCACTCCAATCGCCGGCGGCGGCGCTGCTCAGCAGCCGATCACATCCTTTCAGTACGAGAACATCGGCATCAATATCGATATCACGCCTCGAGTCCACCGGAACAACGAAATCACGATGGATGTGAAGCTGGATATTTCATCGGTCTCCGGGAAGGGGTTCGGCGGTCTTCCCACATTCGGAAACCGGCAAGTCACGGCAACGATGAGGTTGAAGGAAGGCGAAAGCAATCTGCTTGGCGGGTTGCTGCGCGAAGAAGATAAAAAGTACATGTCGGGGTTACCTGGGATCAAGAACATCCCGATCATCGGAAAGCTCTTTAGCTACACGGACTCGGCAAAAACACAAACGGATATCATCTTGTCTCTGACTCCGCATATCATCCGCCTGCCGGAAATCACGGATAGAGACCGGGCTCCCATCTGGGTCGGCACAATGGAAAATCCGTCGCCCTTCGGCGCGCTTCCGCAGATGAGAGGTCCCATGGAACGGCCTGTGCCTCCAGGGATGGAAGGCAGAGAGCCTGGCATGCCGGGCACCGGCCAGGAGGAGCCACCTGAGGCCGCGCCGGAAGGGGAAGAAACCCCCTCCAAAGAGCCTCAGAACGCCCCCAAAGGGCCGGCTTCCATGTCGATTAATCCGACATCGAGTGAAGTCGAATTGGACAGCGAATTTTCCGTGACTGTCAATCTGACCGGCGTCGATAACGTAGGCTCGGTGAATCTGGTGATCGGCTATGATCCTGATCTATTGTCGATTTCCGATGCGAATGTGCAGGAGGGCGGATTCATGAGATCGGACGGAGGGCAAGCCAATTTCTTCAAGCACATCGATGCGCAGGGCGGCACGATCACAATCGGCATCACAAGAAGCGGCGCGGCCAAGGGGGCTTCCGGATCAGGGAATCTCGTGACGCTTTTATTCAGCGCAACAGGAGAAGGGAGCTGCAACGTGCAGATCGAGAAGGCGACGGTTACCAATGCTCAATTCCAGCCGATCGCCGTTGACTCATCAGCGGTCGCGGATATCGAAATTTATAGTCCCGATTCTCAGGACCCAGAGAACTCAAGCGAACCGGAGTAGGAACCATGAAGAAATATGTAAAGACAAGCTTAGCTTTGTTTATGCTGGCATTGCTCACCGCATGCGGCAACGACAACTGCCACTATCGCGAAGGTGTTGCGTCACTGGCAGTCTCGGCGAACCCATCGTCAATCTCGGCGGTCAACGGTCAATCCACAATTACAGCCATTGGAACGGCACAGGACAATCTGCCAATGCCAGACGGTACGATTGTCACATTCATCACCGACCTCGGGGCGTTTGATCAAGGCGCCCAGGCAGTCACAACTGATGGCCTCGCACGCATCACATTTCGCGCCAACGGGCAAGATGGCACTGCCAAGATTTATGCCCGTACCGGCAACACGGTCTCACAATCAATAACCGTTGCAATAGGCATAACTGCAGTTGGAACAGTTCAAGTCATTGCCAATCCAGGTTCGATTGATAGTGGCCCGCATTTAGTCCAGTTGGTCGCCACTGTATATACCAAAGAGAGCTTGCCGCTTCCTGGAGTCGGGGTTGTGTTTAGCGCCGATAACGGAACAATTACTAACGGGTCACCGCAGATTACAAATAGCAATGGGCAGGCGAAAAATAGTCTGAAGGTTCTCAAGAACAACACAACCAGCGATATTGTGATTACCGTTACAGCTAATGTGGGCAGTGTTTCAGGCACCACCCAGGTTACACAATCGGCTCCAACGAGATAATTCGAAAGGCGCACAAACATTTGGCTGCCGTCAACGATTTTTTCTTTTAAGGCGGGATTAAGAATTTAATATGACGAGTAAAAACAGATTAGATGCTTAGGGCTCGCGCAAAAATAACTACAGCCGATAGAGCGTAACCGTGCCTTGAAGGCGGCTGGCGATGTAGGGAGCCGTATCGCCAATGCGGAAGTTCACGCGTATCGCCGAACTGCGGGGGAGCACTTCACTACGCAGGGACTTCCACTCATCACCAAGGACCAGGCCCTCTCAAGCTGGAACTGCACAATCACCCCACTCTGAAAACCGGAAGTTAATCTTTCGCGAGCCCTAAGCATGAATTCTTGATATGAAAAGTCACATATCTATCGCGTATGGGAATTTTCCGAATTTCGGGGTGAGTTAGGAAATGGGTCATTAAGAAAGAGGCAATGCGGCCGTCGCGGGTCATTGAGGAGTTGTGTACGGAAAACAGAGTGTTGTAGATTTGTGGCAATGCAAGCCATCATTCAAAGCCGGGTTACCGTTGTTGACGACGAACAGAACATCAGAGAAACAGTCGGTTTCGCACTTCGCCGCGAGAAATTCGACGTGGAAACATACGCTGACGGCCAGAGCGCCTGGGAGGCTTTCCAGCATCAACTGCCGGATGTCGCCGTGCTCGACATCATCCTTCCCCGACTGGACGGCCTCGATCTCTGCCGCAAACTTCGCGGCCTCTCGGAAACTCTGCCCATCATTTTTCTAACGTCTCGCGACGAGGAGTTCGATCGTGTCCTCGGGCTGGAGCTTGGCGCGGATGATTATCTCTGCAAGCCTTTTTCCATGCGGGAGCTGATTGCCCGCATTCGGGTGCTTCTCCGCCGGACCGCCCTCAATCACCGCCAGCTAGCACCCTCTCCTGAGAACATCCTGCGCCTCGGGGATTTGCATCTGGATCTGGAACGCTACTCGGCTCACTGGAAAGACAAAGCGGTTCATCTGACAGTCACTGAGTTTGCGATCCTGCGAGCTCTCGCGCAACGCCCCGGTGTCGTGAAAACCAGGGGGCAGCTCATGTCGGACGGTTACCCTGACGATACATTCGTCTCGGATCGCACGATCGATAGTCACGTCAAAAGGCTGCGAAAGAAGTTTGCTTCCATCGATCCGGAATTTTCAGCCATTCAGACCGTGCATGGTCTGGGGTATCGATACGGTGGAGATTGAATCGTTTTATCAAAATGAATGAGTCGACGGTACAATGGCGGCATTCGAGACGGCCCTCTTTTTACTTTTTCCTCGGGAGCTATTTCGAGTGAGCCGTCCAGAATCGATACTCAGACAACTGTCGACGATTTCGATATCGTCTGCTGGCGTTCAATATCCTTCTGGTCTTCCTGCCTGTTGCCGGTTTGTTGTGCCTGGATGTGTATGAGAAACAGATGCTGGTGGAGCAGGAACGGGCCATGGTCCAGCAGGGGAGGCTCGCAGCGGCGGCACTCTCGGGGGCGCCTCTTCTGGATGCCGTTTCAGCTCAGCGGCTCCTTCAGCGTCTCGATCAACAAATGGATGCGCGCCGCGGCTGAAATGTTGCGTGAGGTCGAGACTCAGGATGAGCGAAGTCGGTTTATCGACATTATTCTGTGCGAAACCGCGCGCGTGGAGCATCTGCTGGCGGATGTACGCGATGTTTCCCACATCGATGCGCGACTGGATAAGGAAGAGCGACGGGTGGTCGATCTGCACGAGTTGCTTGAAGCGATGGTCTCCGGTTTTCAACTGAGGCAGGATCGGAACCTTCAAATTGAATTGGCAAAGACCGACGGACCCCTGTTGGTCGATGCCTCTCCCGAGCGCCTGGCGCAGGTTTTTGAAAATGTCCTGGAAAATGCCGCCGGCTTTCCACCGGAAAATAGCGTCGTGCACGTGGCGCTCTCCGGTCAAGGCGGCGCCGCCGCCGTCGTAGTGATAAAAGATCAAGGCCCCGGCATCCCGGAGCAGCACATCAATCGTATTTTTGAAAGGTTCTTCGCCTATCGCCCAGGTTCCTCTCACGAGAAAGACGGACATACTGGATTGGGCCTGGCCATTGTGAGGGCGATTGTCGAAGGATATGGCGGTTCGATTCGCGCTGAAAACGCCGCCGATGCGGGCGCCGGATTCATCATCCGGTTGCCCCTCTCGGCGCCCGCTCCCTGATCATCGACGGAGTGACTGGAGAGACGGCACGCCGAACCTGATGGCGCAACGCGATGTCGCCGATCCCTACGCGTAATGGCAGCATCCCGAATTCCCCGGTGAGTATTGGGATCCTGCTGACCGAACCGGGGACTTAATTTGGAATTCGATTGTGACCCCAGGCTGTAACTGAGAGCCGCGATGACACTGACGCCCACGCCGGAACGCTCAATGCGAGAATTTTGTCGCAGGCTTATGGGGTTTCCCGTGAATCGTTATTCGATGTTCCGATAATATTGATTGATGAAATTTTCCTGGGTTTCAAATGACCAATGGATGTCGCGGATATAGCCGGCAGCACCTTTAACATCACCCGCCGCCAGCAGATCGATGATGCGTTGGTGTTCTCCGATCGACGCATATTCCCACTCCTTGACGAAGCCCACCTGGCGCGGGAAATCATACAAGCGCTTTTTTAAAAGATGAACGGTTTTGGCCAGGGTCGTGTTTCCGGAACATCCGATGTAGAGATCGTGGAATGCAAGGTTCCGTGCGTAGTATGTGTCAAAATCGTTCTCGTCGAGAGCGCGTTTCATGGCGGTATTGAGATCCCTCATAGCGGTGAGCTCAGAAGACCCGAGGCGATTTGCGGACGCCAACAGGGCTGTGCTTTCGAGGGCACCGATGATCTGATAGAACTCGCGGATTTCCTGAAGCGATAGCGTTTTCACATAAACTCCCCGTCGGGGGAGTATTTCAACGAAGCCTTCGCTTTCGAGCATGATGAGGGCGTCGCGCAGAGGCGTCTTGCTGATGCCCAACTTTTTGCTCGTGGCATTCAGATCAATGACGGAACCGGGATGGAGATCTCCGCTGCTCATCTGCTGCCGCAGGTATTCATAGACTTGTTCTTTTAACGATTTCACGTTGAGAATGCTTGGTTCACTCATAAGTGTCCTTCGATGTACCTGATTTTGCTTCCCACTAGTATGCTCATCCAGAAAGGCGCTATCAAAAATATCAAACATCAGGGTTTTGCTCAAGCTGCTCAATGCTACCCCAGGGGTTCCGCAGCGCAGGAGGCACGAAGGAACCCCTGCACCGCGATTGTGATCCGGGAAAACACGATGCGTCTATGGTATTCTGGTGTCGTGCGTCATTCCGACGCGGTCTTTTCAATGATTCGAGGGATTGAGGAGAACATTGTCGCCACGCGTCAACGTGCCCATTGTCATGGACGGAATTCACCTGCATTCGCAAAGGGGATGACCCAGAGCCGGACGATCGGTATGCATTGGATATGGTCGGCAGTTTCCGGCGCACGACACGGGCAAAATAAAAACAGGTCGCTGATAATGACTCACGCACTGTTGTTCATTTTGCCCCTGCTGTTCGTGTCCGGTATCCTCTTCTCGGAAGAAAAGCTGATCCTCGAACATGAGATGTGGATCGAAGATGTCTCCCCGATTATCACGAAGACCGAACGCGAAGTTTTCCTCCAGCTCCGAACTTCAGCCGAGAGGGAAAAATTCATCATCCTCTTCTGGCGAGCTCGCGACACGCTGCCCGACACATCATTCAATGAGTTCGAAAAGGAGTATATGGAAAGGGTCCGTTTCGCGGACCTAACATTCGGCTATGATTCGCCCAAGCGTGGTAGCCGGACCGAGCGCGGTTTTTATTGTCTGCTCCTCGGGCCGCCTCGCGAGCGCCGGCTCTTCACAACCCATTCCGATCTCTGGCCGATGGAGCTTTGGTTCTACCAAGGCTCTGCACAGTTCGGCCTGCCGGCCTTCTTCTATCTTGTTTTCTACCAGCCGGAAGGCATTGGCGATTACAAACTTTACTATCCGGGCATCGAAGGCCCTGAGAAACTCGTCTCGTCCCGCATGTCTTTCAGTCCAAGCCAGCGTGGGGCCGCACTTCAGATCATCAAGAACACGAGCTCAGAGCTCGCAGCTGCCGCGATCAGCTACATTCCCGGCGAGAAGCAGAGCGGGCTCGGCAGCTTTTCCTCGTCCAATCTCATCGCTTCCATCAAACAACTGCCGGAGAAAAAATATTCCGGCGGATATGCTCGCTCCTACCTTTCGTATAAGGATTATGTCGAAACAGAATACATCGCGAACTATCTCAGAAGTGCTTTCCAGGTGAAGGTGTTCAAGGAGAGCGGGCAGCCTTTTATTCACTGGACCATCGAGCCGGAGAAGATGAATTTCGGGGCCTACAGGGCGGAAATCTATGCGAGCTTCGAGTTTATTCTGAGACTGGAGGATGTTCACGGATCCCCGATATTCGAGAGGACGGAAGAGATCCCGCTTCAGATGACTCCCGAGCAATACAAGGAACATGAACGCCGGAAATTCGCCTTTCAGGACATCCTGCCGGTGATCCCTGGAGAGCACCGTGCGCTCTTCCTTCTGAAGAATAAAACCTCCAAGGATTTCTCCTCTTTCGAGACACGCCTTGTCGTGCCGGATGCTGGGACGGCGCGCCTGAGCGCTCCTCTGATCTTTCACAGCCAGGAGGCGGTGGCGGAGGCACAGAGGGCGAGTCTCAAGCCATTTGTTTTCGACGGATATCAATTCCTCGTCGGGGCGCGCAATGAGTTCTTGCCCGATGAAAAACTTGGAGTTCTCATTCAGGCTTGGGACTTCTTTGGCCAGAAGCCGGCTGCAAGCCCCACTGCCGTTGCGGAGATCATCTCTCTCGACACTGGAAAGGTGGTGGCCACCCTGCCGCTGGCTGCTGTCAGTTCTTTGAATGCCGCCGGTGCGATGAATTTCACGTTGGCAGGGACTTACTCCCTGGCCGGTGCCAAACCGGGTGACTACCGAGTCGACGTCTCGGCTCTCGGCCCGGGTGGCAACAAAATAATTTCGGAGAAGGAGAGTTTCTCTGTACTCGCGCGACCTTATCCGACGGTGCCCTGGGTTTACGCCCGGATGCATGAGCCATTCCCGGGTTCCGAGAGCCTGATGATCTTAGGAAGCGAGTATTTCGCAGCTGGAGACTACGGCCGCGCACGAGATCTACTGAGCAAGGCGCTGCAGGCGAGGGACGACCCGGCTGTTCGTCTATTGTTGGCGAAAACCCTTTATGGACTGAACCGCTACAGGGAATCCCTTGACCATGCTGTTCCTCTCTACGAACTAAAGCCGGACCGCGAAACCGCCAAGGTCATCGCCCTCGATTTCGCGGGTCTTCATGATTGGGCCTCATCGGCAGAGTATCTCGAAAAGATCATGTTAGAGACTACCGAAATCGGCGTGCTCAACTTGGCTGCCGAGTGCTACATGAATCTCAGCCGTCCCGAAAAAGCACTGCCCCTGCTTCGGAAATCGTTGGCCCTTCTGCCTGATCAACGCTCAATCAAGGAGCTCGAGGAACAGGCGGAAAAGAGCGTCGGACTGGAATAGCCCTCTTCAATTTTGCGGGTTGTCGCCATCCGCTGATGCTGCCAGTTCCTGTCCCTTCTGTGCGCATTTCCTGGACATCGCCTGATCTCCCAGACGGTTGTAGAGATCGGCGAGGAGAAAATACGCCAGGGGCAGTTCGCTTCTCTCGGGCTTGAGATCGATTCCCTTTTTGACGAGGTCGACCGCTTCCTGATATCGCTCGCCGCGGCGGAGGTAAATTCGCGCCAGATAGAAATAGGTCAGTGGAAAATCCGGGTCCGTGTCCAGGCAGCGCTTTAGATATTCGTATTCCTTTGCTTCATTGTTGGTCTCCCGGTAGAGATGGGACAAGTTATACATGGCCTTGAAGTGCTTGGGAGAGCATTCAAGCTCCTTCATGTATTCAGCCTCCGCCTCCTGGAGCATGCCCTCCTTCTCGTCCATCTGCGCCCAGTTGTAATGCAGGTTTGTTAGGCGCGGATTCAGTTGCATGGCTTTTTGCAGATGCTCCTCGGCGCGGTGCAACTCGCCCTTGACCAAATAGATGGCGCCGAGAATATTGTGCGAAGACGCGGATTCGGCGTTGAGCGAAAGGCAGGTCTCGAAATAGGAAATCGCCTTGTCGTAATTCTTCTGGATGAAGTTCATATTGCCCAGCATGAAATAGAGCTGAGGCTCCTTGAAGCCTTTGCTGAGATAGTTCAGCACGAACTCTTCGGCTTCAGTGAATTGGTTCATTCCCTCATAAGCCAGTGTGATGTTGATGGCGGCGAAGGAGTCATCGGGCTTGCGGCCGAGAACTTGTTTGAAATAGTCGATAGCCTCCCGGTACCTCTGCTGCTGGAAGTAAATATTGCCGATCGAAAAATAGGCGTCCGTGATGTCGGGATCGGTGGCGATGATTCCCCTGATGATCTTAATAGCCTCTTCCGGCTTGCCGCTCATCCCCATTTCGCGTGCATGAGAAAGTTCGTTATAGACGCCGATTTTTTCCTTGGGATTGGCCAGCGTCTTGCCCTCGAGCTTCGCGGGGTTTGAGAACGATCCGACATAACCGAGCGATGCCAGCTTCTCCCGGGTCTCCTCATCTATTTTTGTTTCGTCCGTCTGGTACGCGTTCTTGCCGGATTCACGGATGAGAGTTTCGGCCGCAGCATTCATGTTCCGGTAAACATCTTGCTGCGACCAGACGAGATTTTTCTCTTCACTGGGATCATCGGCGATGTCGTAAAGCTCAGGCTCTGGAGATATGATCAACTTATACTTTTCGTTTTGAATGCTCTTGAGGTCCGACCACCCATAGTGGAAGCGGGGATAGTAGGTTTCAGAATAAGCGAGCGGCGCTTCTTTTTGACGATGGTTGTAGAACGCCGGGAGCAGGCTCTTTCCCTGAACCTGAATCGGGATGGGAATTCCCTCCATTTCACAAATCGTGGGCATCAGGTCGACTAGGCTAGCGGTCTCGGGCGATACAACTCCCTGAAACCTCTTGAAGGGCGTGACGATAATAAGCGGAACATGGATCGCGCCCTGATAGATGAAGAATCCGTGGCTTGACTCGTTATGTTCTCCCAAACTCTCGCCATGATCCGCGGCGAATACCAAAAAGGTTCTGTCGAGGAGGCTGCTGGTTTCGAGGAACCGCCAGAGTCGTTGAATCTGCGAATCGGCGAATGCGATTTCGCCCAGGTACGGGTGCTCTGCATATTGCTTGTTGAACGGTGCAGGCGGCTCGTAGGGAGAATGCGGGTCGTAGAGGTGAACCCAGGCAAAGAAATTTTTATCCTTCCGTTTCTCAAGCCATGGCAGGGCCTCGTCCATGACTTCGTTGGCCGGCCGCTGGACCGTTCCCAGAGAGATTCGCTTGAACTTGCTCAAATCGAACCGATCGAAGTAATAGTCGAAGCCCTGATTCAATCCCCATTTGGAGTCGAGTACATAGGCGGCGACGAATGCGCCGGTTTCGTATCCCTTGTGCTTGAAGAGCTCAGCCAGCGTCTCAAGTCCCTGGGGAACGAAAACCCCGCCGTTGTCCCGGACGCCGTGAAAGAGAGGCAGCGTCCCTGTCATGATCGATGTGTGGGATGGCAGCGTGAGAGGTGTCTGGGCGAAGCATCTCTCGAACCTGACCCCATGCTCGGCAAAGCGATCAATTGTTGGTGTTTCGACGTGCGTGCATCCATAGCATGCCAGATGGTCGGCCCTCGTCGTGTCCAATGTGATCAGGATCAGATTGAATTGGTGATTACCTCTGAGTTGGGCAAATCCCGGCTCCTGAAAGAAGAGCTTGTAAGCGACGCCAAGAATCACTGCAGCGACTGCAAAGAAGGCGATTGCCAATCGGCGCTTTTTCATGACGGCGCCATTTTAGCCCATAACAGAGGCCCTCACCAGGAATGCCTAACCCTGGCGCGGAGCCAGAACCAAAGACGGTGGGCGCACCACAGAGCGACTCCAGACCTCTCAGGAAGCTAGGAATGGAAGAATGCAGGAACGGAAGGCAGTGTGCCGGCAATGATCGGGGTCGTTCCTGGTTTCCTTACTTCCTGCATTCCCAAGAGGTTCGGATGGGATCTTGCATGTTCCGAAGATCTTGCCGTTTCTTGTCGACATTTCGCCGTTTTAGACACTAAGGGTCCAACAATGGTGAGCGGGACATAAAAAGGGGCAGCCATTTTCCGCTGCCCCTTTGATGGAAATGACAACCTGAGTTTGCGGCACTCCTAGAAGGTCAATCTGATCCCGACTCTCGTCCGCCGTGGAAGAATCAGATCAGACAAGTCATGACCTTGAGTCGATGGCGCGTATGTCGGGTCGTTGTACCAGTCGTAGCCGATCCGAGTGCCCCAGCTGGTGATCGTGTCGGTGTTGAAAACGTTGAACATGTCGAAAATCAGTCCCACCTGGTAATTCGAGGCGAACATGAATGTCTTCTCGACTCTGAGATCCAACGACGTGGCCATGGGATAGTGGTGCGATCCCGCCGGCTCTGTGTTGAATGTGATCCGGCCCTGATCGAAATCCTTGCTGCCGGTCCTGTATCTCTGGGCCCATGCATCCCCTGTGATTGCGTGGAAATAGGCGTTGAGGTTAATCCCATGCGGCAGGACGTATGTGCCCTGGAGCTTGATCATGTGAGTGGGATCGCTTGTCATGTGACCATTGGCGTTAATCCAGAAATTTGGGTCATAGGTCGCCCGTCCCCAGCCAAGATCCTCGTATGTCGAGTTGTCGATCGTACCCGTCGCCTGGGAGTAGACATATGAGGCGAGCAGCTGCCATTTATCGGAGAAGCGTTTGTTGAAGAGGAACTCAAGGCCCCAGTATTTTCGGTAGGGATTCGTGGACGAGCCTGTGACGCCCTTGTAAAGATCCCGGATCTTGTCGAGATTTGTGATATGCCACTCAGCTGCATCTCCCGATGTGAGGTTGTAGAGCGTGTAATACTTCCCCAGTTCCTCGACATAGTATGGAACCGCCTCATAAGTAGCCAGAGCATTATATGGCCCAATGAAGTTGTGGTACCCACGGTTGATGTATGTAACCGAGAACGACGTGTCCTTGAAGATTTCTCTCTCCACGCCGATCGTGAACTGCCTCATGAACGGGTGCTTGATTCCGGGGTCGATGACCCACTTCCCGTGTGTCACGCGGTGGCCTTCATACCAGGACTCGCTGCCGGGGTCCCAATACCAGAGAATCCCGTCTGAGAATGTGGGGCTCAGCCTGTCCAGAATGGATGAGTACATCCCATCCGTGAACTCGCCATAGTGGGCTTTGAGAACCGTCGACTTGTCTCCAAGGATATCGAGTGCGAATCCGGCGCGGGGAGCCACACGGGATGCGCTGTACTGATTTCCCGAGAGCTCGGCAATCTTTCCCCAATTCTGACTGAAGCGCACACCGACATTGACATTGAGGCGATCGTTGACCTCCCACGAATCTTGGGCAAAGGTCTCCAACCGCGTGATCCGCGTCCGGGCATTGTAGCCCTCATACTGATAAGCGCTGTAGTTGCCGTTGTAGCCATTTCCCCATTGGTCGTAATATCGCCAGTGATTCTCGCCCGTGTACGAGAGGAGATTACGGACTTTGGAGTGCTCGAATTCGACGCCGAACTTGAAATCGTGCTTCCCCTTGATGAAGTTGTCGGTGTAGTGGCTCAGGCTGGCGTTCGCCTGGAACCTCGACCTTGGGTGTTCTTCGTAACTCCCCCAGTTGTAGTATGTCCACTTTGATTGATCCCCTGGAATGTTCGGGTTGTCGTTGTTGAAGTAGTGTGAGTTGACGTTCCGGCCGGTCCGAGGCTCGAGGTTGTAGTAGCCGTTGAACAGGGCGGCCTTGAAATCGATGAGCGTCTGGGAGCCGATGATGTGAGTCATATCGTAGTTGATGACGACCTCAGGATCTATCTGGTCGCGTGTTGCGTCCGGCATGACCCTGGCATCAGCGCCGCGATAGGTGCCATTATAGTTGTCGTACTCGATCGACCCGCTCATGTTCGTATGAGGCGACGTCTGGGAAGTCAGCTTGAGAAATGATCGGGGCTGTTTGTAATCCCGAGCATACGGGAAGCCGGTAACCCAGTTCTTGGAACGATACCATTGTGCTCCGCCGAAGAACCAGAGCTTGTCCTTGACGATCGGCCCGCCGAGGTGAGCGTTGGCATCGAAGATGCTTTCGAGGGGGGATGTGATGTTCGGCCAGTCGTGGACATAGGCCGAGTTGTTCTGGGAGCCCCAGAAAGATCCACTAGGGAAGCTACCCTTCAGAGTGCCCCGCTCCGGGTGACCCTGGAAGTCGGCTTCGAAGTGGCCTGATAGCTGGTTGCCGCCCGATTTGGTGATGATGTTGAAAATGACGCCCGTGAAGTTCCCGTACTCGGCCGGCAGGCCAATGCCCATGACCTTGGCTTCCTGGATGATGTTGTAATCGACGAAGACCCAGGCGGTTCCGCCATCGGGGTCATTCACGCCGACACCGTCGAGCTGATAGGCGACGCCGCGTCCGTTTCCGGCGCCGTAGGCGACATCATCATTGACGCCGGGAGCGAGGTTGACGATATCCGTGGAAAATTGGGCGTTCGGGATGTTGCGCAGGATTTCGTTGGAAAGCGTCACGGAAGCCGTCTCGGTCGACTTCAGGTCCACAGTCGGAGCCTCGGCGACCACGGTGACCAGCTCTGATATTGTGGCGGGCTTCATCGTGATGTCAAGGCTGATTGTGCTGGTGGTAGATACGCGGATGTTCTCCTGGATGACAGTGCCAAATCCAGAGAGTGCGGCTTCCACCTTGTAGTCGCCTGGTGGAATCGCCGGGAAACGGAATTCGCCGGAGATATCGGTGATGGCGGTTCGAGGGCCCATGAGGCTTGGGCTGGTCAGTGTGACGCTGACTCCAGGCAGAGTCGCCTTCTGTTCGTCCACCACCTTGCCACGGATCGCGCCGGTCTCGCGTGACTGTGGGTAACAAGGAATATCCACGGCGAGGAGGAAAAGAAATAGGATCAAAGACCTCTTCATGCTGCCTCCTATAATAATGACCGAATGATACACCCTTCGTCGGCATTCCCTTGAGTCCGTGAACTGTCTCATGGCTCCGCCCTATCGCGAACGAATAATATGATGACCTTCATCTCATTGTCGAATGCTAGAAACAACCAGGCAGTGGGTTTCGATCCCTTGTGAGGCAATTATAGTATTGAAATTGGATTTGTTGCACACCTTTTTAAAATCAATGCTCCTCGGTATCGCTTGAGATAGCAGGGCGATGGGGCCAATGATTTCTGACGCCGGTTCCGAATCCATTGGGTTCGGCATGAGAGTCCCCTCCAGCTTATCCTCGCACCGCCGCGCTTCGTTTGTGAGACTTTTTTAGGATGCTGAGCAATTGGAGTGCGGGACATCATATTTGGATGCCGGAACTGCTGAGATGAAGTAGCCGAGGATCCTGCATTCGTTTTCGACTTCACTCGGGTCCGGCGAGTGGACGTCGTTTGTGCGCATCAGGATTTCTTCGCCATTGTATCGAAATCAACGGAAAGATTCGACACTCCATTTGCGCATAGCGGATTTCACTCTCTGGAGTTTGGCCAACGGCAGCCCGGGGTCCAGCCATAGAATGTGCGCCGGCCGTTGGAATTGATGCCTGTGTTGCTTAAACCCAAATCAATGGCCGACTGACCGCGGGATCGCACAGCGGGCCCCGGCTTAGGACCCGCGTCTGCTTGGATTATTTGATGAGGAGAGGGTCGATGTGTGACATGAGCGAATTGTGTTCTGGCCCGGCTGAATCGTCAAATTTGAAAACCCCCGGATTTGGCGCTCACTGCGTACCATGCGCCCGCCTTCACAACTCGGTCTTCGCCGGATTGATAGGATCCAATTTCAGCGTTCTTCCATCAGTCGAGAAGACCAGGATCTAGAAGCATTCGATGCCATTGGATATCAATGTGCCTCTCAATGTGCCCCTTCAATCACCCACGTCGACAACGTACTTGTACGGATCGCGTACGAAGAACACGGGGGTGTTATTGCCGACCAGATCCCAATTCCCCTCGTCGGCATAGAATTTCATGGCGAACCCTCGGACATCCCGCTCGGCATCGGCGGCGCCGCGTTCGCCGGCAACCGTTGAAAATCGCAGGAAACACTCGGTCTTTTTCCCGATGATGTTGAAGATGGCTGCTTTCGTATAGCGGGTGATATCCTGCGTACAGGTGAAGACGCCATAAGCGCCAGATCCTTTCGCGTGGACGACCCGTTCCGGAATCCGTTCGCGATTGAAGTGAGCATGTTTCTCGAAAAGTTGCCAATCCTGTACGAGTAGCGGCCCGCGCGCGCCGGCGGTGAGCGCGTTCTGGTTGTCCGCAACCGGAATACCGGCGGATGTTGTCAGTTGTTTCTCTTTCGTGGTTGATCTCCTTTCGATAATTTATCTTATATTGGACATTGTCTAATATGATTCCAAAATAAAAGTGACTCGCGTTTCTCTACTCGCCACTTAACGCCTACGCCTTCGCCCTCGCAACACGACCTGGTACTCCCTCACCTCAAACCCACTGAGTCCCCGCTCGGCCGTCACCTTCACCGCCTCCCAGGGGAGATCATAAATGATGCCGGACTTTTCATCGATGAAGTGGTGGTGCCGCCGGACATTCGGGTCGAAAATGACAGCGCCTCCGGTGATGGGTTGAGCCTTGACCAACCCCTTTTCGACGAAAAGATTGAGGGTGTTGTAGACGGTGGCTCGTGAGATCGTCGGGTGTCGTCGCCGTACATGCACCCAAACTGCATCGGCATGCGGATGGGCCTTGGTTTTCAGTATGTATTCTGCGATGGCAATGCGTTGCGGCGTCACCAGAACTCCATGATCTCGAAGCCGCTTAATCTGGTTCATCATGCATTTAGAATATATCTAAGGTTAGATGCTGTCAAGGGAGTGGAGTTGAGGTGAATCCAGGAACCTGCATTTCGATGTTGAGCCTCCCGAGAGAGGCCGTGAGAGTGAACGCGCGGCAATATCGAGGGTTGGATGAACGCGTGACTAAAACTCGTACGAGATTCCTACCCGAAGACGGCGCGATGGGTTGAGGACACCGGTGACCTGACCAGGGTGCTGATAAGGATCCACGTTGGTAATGGTCTTGGCATTGAGCGCATTGAAACAGTCCAGCGACAGGCGGAGAGTATTGTACCTGCCGAGATCGAAAATGCGGTCCAGATGCAGATCGAGTGTCTTCGTTGCAGGTAGATAGCGAGGATTTTTGGGATCAACGGCAACGATGACGAGCCATGGCACCGTATCGACCACGACCCCTGACGGATCGGGCCATCGTAGCACCGGCGGGACATCCTCCAACCACCAGACGGGGCGTCCCGAGTCGTAACTGAAACGCCAGCCGACGCCGATCTCGGCCTTCGGGATCTGGTAAGAACCGCTGATCTTGAACTGGTACTTTGGTGTGAACGGCAGCGGCCCTTGTATGTTGTCAATAAGTTGATTCGGGCTTTCGATCCATCGCTCATCCATGACCATCGACCCGGTGACGTACCAGTCCTGGTGCCGGTTGCGATTGGCGACGCCGTTGGACGCCGAGTACAGAAACGACAATAGCATCTGCCATCGATCAGAGTACCGTTTCTTCACGGCCAATTGCAGCCCTTTGTAGGTTTGCTCAGGGTCGATGCCGTCAATATTCTGAGGCAGATTTCGAACTTCGTAGTCTCTGTTCGTTCTGATCCAATTAACGTCCTGATCGTCGACCCGGCCGTCGGCGTTGTAATCCTTCATGAGGATGCTATAGAGGTCCACTGTCTGTCCATATTTCGTCGTGTACGTGACGCGCTCATATTCAAAAGGCTTTCCTGTCTGCCGGTTGATCGGCCAATTGGCCAGTGTGTTACCGGTTCGCTTATGAATGATCGTGGCCGAGAGTGAGAGGTCTTTCATGATCTCCCGTTCGACGTTGAATGTGATCAGGTCCGTGAACTCCGGCTTTGTGCCGGCCGCCACCTTGCACTGCCATGATAGGTCTGTCGGGTCCAACCACGTGCCGTCATACGGCTTGAAATCCTTCAGCAACCTGGCCGCCGCTGTGACTTCGTCGGGATCCACATAGTTATTATGATTCGTATCGACCAGTTCCCATGGCACGTTGAAGTAGAGTCGATGAGTCCGCATCAATGGCATGTCGGGGCCGTAATGGCCCAGATTGTCGAGTCCTATCGGCATGTAGTACCGCCCGATGTTGGCTCTGAGCGCGGTCTTCCTATCATCTGTCGGCAAATATGTTGCGCCGAGGCGCGGAGACAGCGTGTTGAAGTCGAATATGTTTCCAGTCCCTTGACGATCGCGAATGACACTGAGCGAGGCCGGGGTATCGTGAGGACTGGCCGGCATTTCGTAGACCTCGCCCTTGCCATAGCCGCAGGTCATATTGTCGTAGCGCAGGCCCAGATTGAGAGTCAGGCGCTTTGAGAGAGTCCACTGATCGTCGCAAAACACCCCTGCCTGGCGATACCTGCGCACGGTTTTGAATGGCGGCAGATATCTTTGATCCACATACCACTGCATCCCGGTGTCGCCATATGCATTCTTGCAATAGCTGATGTCCTGATTATACCGGAGAGGATAAGCAAAGTTACCGTACCCTGCGAAATAGTCGCCGGTCTGGTTGCCGTGGCCGGCCGTATACTGCACGCCGAATTTTATGTCCTGCTCACCGAGGAAATTCTCCGCGTAGTGCGAGAAATCCGCCTGGATCGTATGCCGAGTGGAATCACGTGCCTGGTTATAAGGGAAGTGGCCATTCACAGCAAAAACCCGCCACTTCCAAAAGTTGAGGTATCCGGGATTCGATGGCGCATCCGCTGGAAGCAGGGGGTTCGAGTCCGTCCAGTACCCAAGGTACTTGGCTGAGACCATATTCCTGTCGTTCTGCACCCATTGCCACTCGGATGAAATCGTGTTGTTGTTTTGAGTCGCGCCATAATTCAGGGATGTATCCCAAGGAAGATCGTACCCCCATGTATCATGCTCAAGGCGGTTTCTCTCGATGTGGCACGCCACCCACGCATGGCCATTCGGTGTTGGCTGAGCTGTGATTTTGAAATCATAATAGCGGTTGGTTCGCTGCAAAGGCAGAGGCCAGAGCGAAACCTTGCGATCCTCATTGATGTGATCGTAGGCTGTGTAGAACCAGACCTTGTCCTTGATGATGGGGCCTCCCAGAGTTGCCGTCAGCTCCGAATCCTTGATGGTTCTGTCATCCGGTCGAGACCCGGGCTCAAGATATAACCAGTCTCTACCAAGATTCTCACCGGCGCCAGGGACGTTATCAGCCGGCTTGAGCGGTTGCACATAATAGCTGAGATTGCCGCTGAATTGGTTGCCGCCCGATTTGGTCAGGACGTCCACAGTCAACCCGGTGGCGCTGCCGAATTCCGCTTTCGAGCCCAGGGCCAGAACATGCACTTCCTGCACGGAATCATAGTTGACGTTGACGAGTGATCCAAAGGCACCGCCCCGCGGATCAGTCAGGTTGATGCCGTTCACCAGGAAGGAGTCTTCGTTGGCGCTTCCGCCGTATGCCGATGGCCCCGGCAGCCACGAGGAGACTTTGGCGGAACCGGTTGTCCCAGGAGCCATGAGTGCGAGGTCATAGAATGCATCGCGGCTGGTGGGCAGCCTCCGGAGCATCGGTTCGTCGAATTTCGTGCTGACTGTCGATGTCTCGCTGTCCACGACCGGGCCCGCCGCGGTGACGATAACGCTCTCGGCGACTTCGCCCAGCATCATTCCGACGTCCACTGACATGACGGCCCCGGCAGAGATCATGATGTTCTCACGAATAACAGTCTTCAGCCCAGCTCGCGTCGCCGTCAATTGGTATGTTCCTACCGGCAGATTAATGAAAACATACATCCCGTTTGAGGTTGTGGAAGTCGACCGTGTTCGCGAGATCAACGCGGCGCTGGCGATTTGAATATTGACATCCGGGAGCGGCTCACCGGTTTCGAATGTCACCTCTCCAGTCAGCTTTCCATACTGCACAGACTGGGCCGGCGCTGAGGGGTGGCCGAGTAGGAGGGCGAGGGCCATAGTGAAGCCCCTGATCGCCTTCCTGCATACAGGATCTCTCATCCAGCGATCTCCTCCAGTGTCGCAGAAGAATGCGTGCCTTTGTTATGCTCCGATAGGCATTGCCGTGATGATACCGGCTGACAGGGCTCCGGTCAAGGAATACAGACCTTACTTCTGTTTGACATCGACGCACCTCAGGTCTACATTCCGAACGTGATTTGCCGTTCATCGCCCCATGATTATTGCCTGATGGGCCAGTCATCCGGCCCTGGAGACGGAGAATGATTTTTAACGGTCGTCTTTCGAGACGCGATTTACTACTCTCGTAGTATTTCCCATCTTCCACCCGGAAACAGTATCACATGATCGGTTGTTAATACGGTACTTTGGTGGCGAAACATTTTACTTCGGGGCTGCTGTCCAGCGCTTTGCTCATTTTCCTCTGTTCACAAAGTCCGGCGGAGCGGCTGTCGATGCGGACATACACTACGGCCGACGGCCTGGCCCAGAACCTGATCTATGAAATCGTTCCGGACCCGCTGGGCTTTGTGTGGTTCTGCACTGAGCAGGGACTGTCGCGGTTCGATGGCTATCAATTCACGAACTACGGCATCGACCAGGGGCTTCCCGACAAAAGAGTATGGGATGTGCTCATCACCAAAGCCGGAGACAGATGGGTCGCGACAAGCCGGGGTCTCTGCCGATTCGTCCCGGATCCGTCGAAGCGCACCGACCCCAGTAAGTTCTTCACATTGGAATGGACTGGTCCCGACGATGCCTCGCGTGACCTCAACGTCCTTCTCGAAGATGAAAACAGCGATCTCTGGTGCGGGACTGAAAATGGTCTCTATTGTGGTCATCTCAAAGGCGGCCACTGGGAGTTCCAGAGTGTGCCGCTTGTGTCTCCCTCAACAGGTCAGATCTCCGTCGGAGCCCTCCTGCTGGATCGGCGAGGATTCTTGTGGATTGGCACCTCAGCCGGTCTGTTTCGTCGCAGTTCTGAAGGAACCGTCGAAAAACTCACGATGGAGGATAGCCTCAGCTCGGATTACATCTCCACCCTGATGGAAGATAGCCAGGGGCGCATATGGGTCGGCAAGGACAATGAGCTCTGCCGGCTCTCGGAATACCCTCACCCGGGCGGCATTCTGGTGGCACGCCGGTACTTGGCGGGCCGAGACATTCAAGGACGCGATATTAGTTCACTGATCGAGACGCCGAAAGGAAATATGTGGATTGGCGCCGTCGGCGGTCTCACACAGATCATCTTCGAGTCCAAGGGAAAGAGTGAGCTGATAATCCGCTACACGAAACGAAATGGGCTGATTCAGGAATCAATCATGGCGTTGGCCCAAGACAAGGATGGCGACCTCTGGATTGGAACCGAGGCCGGCGGGGCCATGAAGATACCGCTCCACGGATTCGTGACATATGACGAGCAGGATGGACTCGCGCAGCAAGATATACATTCGGTATTCGAGGACAGAGCAGGGGAGCTGTGCGCCGAGTCCGGCATTCATGGGATAGTAATCCAAAAGTTCGATGGGCAGCGTTTCTCGACCGTACGTCCCAGGCTGCTGGAGAGTGTCGAGTGGTCGGGTTTAGGAACGGATCGGATTTGCCTGCAAGATCACATGGGTGAGTGGTGGGTCGCGACAAGGAAGGGTCTTTGTCGATATGCACGGATGCCGGTGCGCGACATGGCTGAACATTCACCGCTCGCGGTCTACACGACACGTGACGGCCTGTCCGAAGATCACGTTATTCAGGTTTACGAGGACTCCCGAGGAGATATCTGGGTCGGCACGTATGGATACAACTCATCGTGTCTGAACCGATGGGACCGCAGGTCGGGCAGGTTCCACATCTACTCTGAGGGAATTCCTCATGAAGCCCCTACGGCATTCTGTGAAGACCGGTCTGGGAGCCTCTGGATCGGGTTCTACGCTGGGGGTGTCGCGCGATATCGGGACGGCCGGTTCTTGCTCCTTTCAGCGAAGGATGGAATACCCGATGAGACGATTGCATTTCATCTCGATCATCTCGGTCGGCTCTGGATCGCCTCCCGGTATGACGGCGTCAGACTCATCGAAGACCCAGCAGCGGCCCGTCCAGGGCGAATCAAAAGGTACACGACGCATGAAGGACTCTTGAGCGACGAGGTGGGGTGCATCACCGAGGACGCATATGGGAGGATGTACTTCGGAACAGGTCACGGCTTAGACGTGCTTGATCCGGAAGTCGGCGGCGTCGAGCATTACACGAGTGCCGATGGGCTGCCATGCGGCACATTCTACGGTGCGTGCAGAGATCGCTCGGGGGCGCTCTGGTTCGCCACTGCAACCGGACTCGCACGGTTCATCCCTCCGCCAAGTCAATCGTACGCAGCCCCACACACGTTTGTGACAGGACTTCGCATCAATGGCGTGGCGCACCCTCTGTTCGAGCTCGGCGAGACCGCGATCTCCGGACTCGTGCTCAAGCCCAATCAGAACCAACTGGAGATCGATTCGCTAGGCATTGTCTTGGGCTCCGGCAGAGTCGCCCGGTACCAATACAAACTGGAAGGCGCCGGAGAAGAGTGGGGGCCACAAACGCCGTTGCGCACCGTGAACTACACGAACCTCTCTTCTGGAACATATCGCTTCTCGGTTCGCGCAATCACCGAGGACGGCTCGGTCAGCAGCCAGCCGGCCACCATCTCCTTCCGCATTCTATCCCCGATATGGCGCCGCTGGTGGTTTCTCATGCTGGAAGGCGCGGCTCTGATCGCAGTGGCCTATGCGATCTACCGCTCGCGCCTGCGGCGGCATGTTGAAGTCGAACGGGTCAGGACGCGTATCGCGACCGACCTTCATGATGACATTGGAGCGAATCTGTCGTGGATAGCGATCATGAGCGAAGTGGTCGGCCGACGGACCGGCGAAGGAGATCAGACTTCCGCAGAGTTGCTGTCGCGTATCGCCAACACCTCCCGCGACACGGTCGAGTCCATGAGTGACATCGTTTGGTCGATCAATCCGAAAGAGGACCGAGTCGAAGACTTGGTCCACCGAATGCGACGCCTCGCTTCCGATACGCTCGCGACGAGCGACATTCACATCAGATTCAACGTCGCGGAGGGCGTCGAAGAATTGAGTCTCGATCCGTTGCTACGCCGTGAGGTTTATCTGATATGGAAAGAGGCTATCGCGAACATCGCACGCCACTCGAAATGCACACAGGTCGATGCCGCCTTGGGAGTTGCAGGCCGGTGGATGGACATTGCCTTGACGGACAATGGCCGGGGATTCGATCCACAGTCCGCCGGCACCGGACACGGGTTGCAGAATATGCGCGCGCGTACCGAGGCGCTCGGCGGATTGTTTACTCTCGCGTCGCGGCCGGGAGAAGGAACGCACATTACCGTGCGCATACCATTGCGTCGGTCCAAGACCAGGTAGTTTTTCCAGGCAATTAATCACGACACTACTTACACAAGTAGTGACATGCCGGTGGCTGTGCCTTAGTATAATGCCAAGGAGTTTTGGAAAAAATGTCGGCAACGCCTCAGACCGATAGCAAGAGCGACAACGGGATGATCAAAGTCACGATCATCGAAGATATGGCGGGAATACGAGACGGCCTCCGAATGCTCATCGACGGCACTCCCGGCTACAAATGCGCCGGTACTTACAGGAGCATGGAAGATGGGTTGGAGGGATTGCGAGGGAACCTCCCCGATGTCGCGCTTGTCGACATCGGGTTGCCTGGGATGTCCGGCATCGAAGGAATCCGGATCTTGACCGAGCGGTATCCCGGCTTGGCGATTCTTATGCTCACCGTCTATGATGATGATGAGAGAATCTTCGCGGCAATTTGTGCAGGTGCATCCGGGTATCTGCTGAAAGGGACGCCGCCCGCGCGCCTTCTGGAGAACATCAGAGAGGCGAGGGACGGTGGAGCGCCGCTGTCGCCGGGCGTGGCACGGCGAGTTCTGAAGCTGTTCAAGGAAGGGATTCCGCCGAGCCGTATGGAGGATCAGCTGACACCGCACGAGGCGCGATTGCTGAAGATGCTGGTAGATGGGCACAACTACAGAACAGCCGCCGAAGAGCTCGGCGTCTCCCTCAATACCGTCAACTATCACATCAAGCACATCTACGAGAAACTACACGTGCACTCCAAGTCGGAGGCTGTTTCGAAGGCTCTGCGCTTGAGAATCGTGAAGTGACCCCGGTCGTTCCTGCCGCGTGAACGAGCTGCCGGCAGGCCTGCCTCAGCGAAAAATACTCGCTACCAGACCAGTGATTTCCGTCTGCATCAACACTACTTGTGTAAGTGGTGACAGGAATTGCATTTGTTACGAGAATTACAAGTGAAGATTAGAGCTACTTTGGTGACGTTAAAGTCGCTTGAATATCGCCGCCAATAGCCACACATCTTCCAAAGGAGGATATCAACATGACCGTCCGAAGAACAAAATCCCTGGGCATGATTCTCTATGTGGCCCTGCTTTCGCTTGGTCTCGCCGGTATCTCACTCGTTCAAGCGGCATCCCGGGCACTTCCATCAGGAACGTGGAGCACCTGGCATAAAATCCCCATGGTTGGCAAAACTGATGCGGCGCCCTTCGCGATCTGCTATTCCGGGAAGCTATGGCTCTTCACCAAGGGAATGGTGGACGGCCGTATTTACCTGAATACCTTTGATGCATACGGATGGAGCGGGTACAGCGATGTGGTCGGTGACATAACAACCACCCTCCCTGTCGGCGGAAACGCATATGGCAACAACCTTTACCTCTATGCCAGTAACTCTGTCACTCACCGCCTCAATATCGGCTGCTACATCGATGGTCATTGGAGCTGCTCGTTTGGAGAACTTTCCGCGGACACCCAATATGCTAATTTCGCAACGTGCGCGCTCATGTATGGGCAAGACGCCTTGCTATTCCTCAAGGGATGTTGTGATACACAAATCTATTGGCGGGACAACATGTATGGCCACGATAATAATTGGTATCAGGTACCCGGCGATTTCGCGAGCGATACCGCCGTCAACGGCTGTGTCTGGGCGGGACAGTTGTGGCTTTTTGATAAGAGAAATAGTGATAACTCCGCGCTCTTCTATAGCTTCAACCGAAATGGGAGTTGGCTGAACAGCTGGGGTCCAGTCGTCAATAGCGTCAAGACCGACGTAAGCGCCGCAACGGCAGTGTACAAAAATAGCCTTTTCATATTCGAGAAAGGGAAGATGAACAACCGCATCTACAGTTTGAGATCCCATGATCCGTCAGTCAACTTCTGGGCTCGTGCCGTGGTACCGGGAATGTTGACCAAGTACGCCTTGTCTGCTGCTGTGTACAACGGGAAGCTGTATCTCTTCGCCATCGCCGGCGACCAGAGCGTCTGGTATAGCGTCTTCAGCAAGTGATTCCGCATGCCCGGAGAAAAAGGTTGATTGGGCGTCTCATTAGATGAGAAGGCAAAAACCATCTTCGATTGATTGTCGCACAACGTGGTACTGGTGGCCTGCGCCGCGTGAACACGACGCCGGCGGGTCTGCATCAGCGATCAATTCTCGGTGTCAGACTCAGGATTCCCGTCGGCATCAACACTATTTGTGTAAGTGGTGACAGGAGTTGCGTTTGTTACGAGAATTGCAGGTGAAGATGAGAAATACTATGATGATGACAGAGTCGCTCGAATATCGTTGCCAGTAACCACACATCATCCAAAGGAGGATATCAACATGAACGGCGGAAGGACGAAATTCCTGGGCATCCTTGTCTGTGCAGCCCTGCTGTTGCTCGGCATCGCCAGCATCTCACTTGGCCAAACGAGTGACACGGCATCATCACCAGGAAGGTGGAGCGGTTGGCATACGATTCCCAACGGTGGCACCACGGACGCGGGACCCTTTGCGATCAGCTACTCGGGGAAGCTGTACCTTTTCGCGAGGGGCATCAACGACCATGCCATCTACATGAATACTTACACGAGCGCGGGATGGAGCGGGTTCCGTATCCTAGAATATGGCCTCCACACCGATGTCGAGCTCTGCGGGGCCGTCTGTAACAACAAGCTCGAAGTCTATACTCTTCCCGTTGACACAGGCTACTATGGCAACGTCCATAGGTTTACGAACGACAATGGGTACTGGTCGGAAAGCAATTGTTCCGACATTGATGTTCCCAGCAAGCACATGTGCGCAATCGCCGATGGGCCAGCCGTGTACCTCTTCACGCACGGTTTTGCCGACAATCTACTTAGTTACTGGCTGGACGATACATACAACAACCGAGCTGGACCCGCCCCTGTGTTTCCGACCGGTTACAGCGACGTCGCCTTGGGTGGCTGTGTCTGGCAGGGGCAAATGTGGCTCTTTGGTAAAGGGGTTGGTGACTCCAAAATCTACTACACCTACTACAAGGAGGGAGGCTGGGCAGGTGTCTGGTGGTTGTTTAGCACGTGGCTCCTGACCGACGTGAGCCCGGCCGCGACTGTCTACAATAACGTACAGTACGTGTTCGTGAAGGACAAACTCACCAACAGCATCTTCTGTACATACAATCGTAAGCCATCGCTCACACATTGGTCCTTGGAGAACCTATCCGGACCCTTGACCAAGTACGCAGTGTCTGCCGCGGTTTACAATGGGAAGCTATACCTCTTCGCCGTCGCCGGCGATCAGACGCTGCTGTACAATGTCTTGACGAGTCGATGAGCGAGCGGCTGTTGATTCCTGGGCGGCAATTTGTGCTTGTGTGCCGGCGCCGATGACTCCGCCTGAATTAACACGACTTGTGTAAGTAGTGATTAGGGATGTATCCGTCACGATAATGTCAAATGAAGATGCGGTTACCGAGAGGGGTGATGCAATGGCAATTACGAAGATGACCGACATCATCGTCGCAACCGTGTTGTGCGCAGCGGTTCTGTTGTTAAGCCCGGTGCGCTCCAACGGTCGGACGGCTGCGTCTTTGGAGAATGACATCCTCCAACCGCAGATCTCGCAAAATGTGACCAGTGGGTTGCCTGGATACATCGTCGGCTGGGGATGGAACGGCGAGGGCGAGGTGAACGTTCCCGCCGGCAACAACTACGTTGTTATCGCGGCGAATGGGTGGCACAATCTCGCGTTGAAATCCGACGGCAGCATGGTTGGGGCTGGGGGTCCAACCTCCACGGCGAGATCAAGGCCCCCGCCGGCAATGATTTCATGGCCATCACAGCTGGCTACGACTTCTCAGTCGCTTTGTCAAAATACGCCGCGTGGATCTCGCGTGTCGTGTCCAAGACAGGCAAGCCCGGCAAGCCGGCGACGATCAGCGGTCGCGGCTTTTCAACGACCAACTTGCCGAACAAGGTTTATTTCTCGACCGGCATCTTGCCCCATTTCCTGATATACTTGGCCTCGGTGAAATCGTCGGCAAAGGACAAGCTCCTCATCAACATCCCGAAAAAGTGCCAAAGCGGGAAGACCTATTTCGTTCGTGTGCTCGTCAACGGACAGACAAGCAACACGCTAACGTTCAAGGTGAAGTGAATTGAGGAATCGGTGGTGAACGAACTTCACGGAAGATCACGCTGAGAGGAGGTCGTGAAAGGAAGAAGAGCACTCGTCAGGATCAGATACACAGTGACCTGGTTACGAACAACCATTTCCAAGGAGATTAAGAAATGAAAATAAGATGGGTACTTCTGGTTTCGTTTGTTGTGCTGGCGATCCTGTCCAGCAACGTCTTGGCGGGCCCCATCCCAAAGGGGACGTGGAAGATTAATGGCAATGGCTTCCAAGGGGACCTGGTTATTACGACGTTCACAGGAGGCAATCTGACAGGGACAGCCTATGGCAATGACATCTTCGGATTCTACAATACCGCATCGCAGAAGATCATGTTCATGAGGAAATGCATAGCCACCGATCCCACAACTTACCAAATCTACACAGGCTATTTGTTCAAGACAAATGGAACTAACCAATATGTGCTGGCCGGCACGTTTGAAGCTTTCTCCGGCAGCGCGGCCACGTCCGTGAAGAATGTGACCGGGTGGTATGCCACGATGCAGTAGACTCACCCGGAGACTCGTCGAAATCCCGTAGAGCCTCTGACAGGCAAGGCGCACCTGGCAGGGCGTCCGGATGAAAGCCATCAAGGTGATCGAATCCCGCGCTCAGCCAGGTGCCGCCACGTTGATCTTGCAGCGGAAAAACTCACTCTGTCCATGTGCTTGTCAACAGACAGACAAGCAACACGGTGACGTTTAAGGCTAGGTAGGCAGAAGCCACAGAGGCTGAGGGCCACTCTATTTGCATTCGAGTCGTTTTTGTTTCGTAGCCAATAACCACACATCAACCAAAGGAGGATACCCACATGAACGTCGGAAAAAGGAGATGAGATCAAGCAGCACTTGATTCGTGTCAGAGAGCCGGACTTTCATTCTAGGCAACATAGTCACCAAAACCGTCCGCTGATCCCTTGATGAGCTGTTACTTATCAGCGGATTCTGATTGGTCCGGGCACGGCGACGTCAAAGCCCGTCAACCGGCAGCACGTGATGCATCCGGAGTGACGTAATGGTTGGCAAGCATCCTGTTAACGGGATTGACTGGACGCCGCGAAAAATAGGTTCGACTCATGTTGCGAACATTATTCCGGATTCTGCCGGCAATCTCCCTTGCGAGATCAGCGTGGGCGCAGAACAATAACGGAAAATTGGGGATTTTCCTTCCGAATCTGCACGGGCCCTGATCATGGACAGCGACGCCGACCCTCTTGATTTGCCAATGTCCTCCGCGACGATACCCGGAAGTTTCTTGTCGCCCATGCGCGATGTGATGGCAAATCTCACGGCGAAGCACGACCGCCTCAATGCTTGGCTTCAACGTCGTCGGCCCGCGATGCGAGAGACATGGATGAATTCAAGGGCGGCAAGTCCATTGGGATGCCATGTGTGAGGAGACAGTGCGCGTTCATCGCAACATGTGCGCCACGCGGGTCACCACGAAGCCTCGCTCACTGAGTTCAACCCGAATCCGAGGAAAACCATTCCCCCAGCGCCTAACCCAGTTCTCGCTGATTCTATGATGTGAGTTGAACGCCTCCTCGGACCTCTATCTCTTGCCGCCTACTTGATAGGTGCCTCCGGGGCTTTCGGGACCACCACTTTCTTGGGCGGATTCTTCTTCAGCTGATCGAGCAGCACTTCGATTCCTTTTTCCAGGCTTGGGTCGTGGCCTTGGGCCATTTGGTCCGGGCTGTCGATGACTTCGATGTCCGGTTTGACTCCGATGCCCTCAACGGCCCACATTCCCTCCGTGTCGAAGAAACGGAAGGTGGGTATCAGAATCGAGCCGCCATCGAGGAGCGCTGGATTGCCCGAGAGGCCGATGAGGCCGCCCCAGGTGGTCGTGCCGATCAATTTTCCCAACCCCATCTCACGGAAATAGTAAGGGAAGGCATCGCCGCCTGAGCCGGCTTGGCCGTTGATCAAGCACACCTTGGGGCCGATGTTCGCAAAGCCCGGCGTTGGAAACGGTTCGAGGCCTCGCGTTGCCCAGAAGTTGAGCAGCGGTCGTCGCAGCAGGTCGATCATGTTGTCCGGGATGAAGCCCCCGCCATTCCAGCGGTCGTCAATGATGAGCGCATCTTTGGTGGCCTGCGCGTAGAAGCCCTTGAACAATTCTTGATTGCCCGCCTGTGCCGTGTCCGGCATGTGGATGTAGCCGATCCGCCCGCCCGATGCCTCATCGACTCGGCGGCGTTCAGCCTGCGCCCAATCGAGATATCGAAGGTTGGTTTCCTTGTTGATTGTCCGCACGCGTTCGGCATGCGCGCCCGCGGTATCAGGCTTGGAGTTCACGAGCAGCGTGACCACCTGATCCGCTTTGCCATCCAGCAGGCGATAGAAATTATCGGCCCCCTTTGTCGAGGAGCCGTCCACCGCCAGAATCAGGTCGCCTTCCTTTACTTTCACTCCGGGTTCGGTGAGCGGCGAACGAAAATCGCGCTGCCAGTTTTCTCCCGGGAAAATCCCGGCGACGCGGAAGTAACCGGAGGCATCGGGCCGAATATCAGCGCCCAGGAGCCCGCCTTCCACGCGCTTGACGGCGCCATAGTGCGGCGGATTGACATAGACATGGCCCGAGCTCAATTCGCCGGCCACTTCGCCGAAGATATAGTCGAGGTCGTGACGACTGGAGATGGAGGGCACGAGTTCGCCATAGCGCTCGCGCACTTCTTTCCAGTCCACACCGTTCATACCTGTGTCGTAGTACCAGTCGCGCAGCGTGCGCCAGGCGTCGACATACATCTGTTTCCATTCAATCCTGGGGTCCACTCTCATCTGCATTTTGTCGAATGCCAGCAGTCCATCGCCGGCCTTCTGGTTCGGAGCGGCGTCGACGATTGAGTAGTCCTCGCCCTTCTGGTAGAGGATCTTCTTGCCGTCCTGCGACAGCACATAAGTGCCCACGCCTTCGAGCACCGTCTGTTCCTTCTTGTCCTCCAGGTTGAACATCTTGACTTGCACTTTGTCGTCCTGGCCGGTGACGTAGAAGACGGCCTTCGCTGTGACCTGGAGCCCTCGATAATCCTCGGATGATCCCGGGACCGCTCGCACCCGGCTCTCGAATCCATCATAGTCGATCTTCACGCTGACCGGTTTGGCCTTCTCCTCTTTCTTCTCGTCCTTGGCGCTTTCAGTTTTCGCCTTTTCGGCTGGTTTCTTATCGGGTGTTTTCGCTGCCATATCGCTTGCTGCCGCCTTCTCTTCATCGCTCTCCGGCAGGAAAAGCGCAGGCCCGTCCTTCGCCAGCAGCCCGACATAGACGCGCGTCGGATGCGTGTAGATGTAGCTGAACTCGTATCCGCTAAAAGTCAGGTTGTAATCACGGTTGGAGAGGAAATAGATGTAGCGTCCATCCGGATCAAACACCGGTTCAAAATCGCCGCTCATTCCGGAAGTGAGCTGATGTGTTTTGCCCTCTTCGATCGAGTAAACCCATATCGCCGGGAGGCGAGTCGCGGCTTCCTTCGGGTATGCAATGAAGCGGCTATCAGGCGACCATCTGTAATTCGTGAGATCGGAGAGGACGCCGTGATCAACGTCAACTGTCTTGCCGGTCGCGACATCGACGTATCGCAGGCGCTGCTTCTTATCGCCGTATGCAAGGTATTTTGAGTTGGGGGACCAGGCCGGTTGAAAGCGCCAGATGTCGCCGTCCGTTGTGACTCGCCGCTCCTCGCCCGAGCCGTCGCTTTCACGCACATAGATCTCGTACTCGCCCGTGCGATCCGACAAGTACGCGATCCATTTGCCGTCGTGCGACCAGGTGGGCTGGATCTCGCGTATCCCATCAGTGCGCGTCAGATTGCGCGGTTCGCCTTCCTTGGCCGGTACCGTGAAGATCTCGCCTCGTGCTTCAAACACCGCGCGCTTGGCGCTCGGCGAGAGGTCAAAGTTCTGGATGTCCTCTTTGACGTTCTTGATATAGGGGACGGTTTGCGGGAAATCCCCAAAAACGCGGATCGGCACGCGTTCGCTCTTATCAGTTGCCGGGTCGTAGCGATAAATGTAGCCGCCGTTTTCGTAAACCACTCCGCCCGGTCCGCCGCTTGGCCAGAGGACATCATAACGATCGTGATTCGTCACTTGCCGTGTTTGTCGCGTCTTGGTGTCGTATGCCCACAAATTCAGCTTCTGATTGGCGCCGCGATCGGATGTGAAGTAGATCGTGTCTCCTAACCAGACCGGCAGGTTATCGGTGCCGGCGTAGTCGGTGATGCGATCGGCGGAGTTTTTCTGCATATCGTAAATCCAGATGTCTTGCGCTCTGCCTCCCTTGTATCGCTTCCAGGTTCGGAACTCACGCATGACCGGAGTGTAGGCGAGCTGCGTGCCGTCGGGCGAGTAGCTGCAGCCGGAGCCTTCGAGCATCGGCAGCGGTTCCTCGGTGCCGCCGTCAGCCGCCACAACATAGGGACGGCCGATCCGATCATTCCATGGAGTGCGATGCGCGGCGAAGAGAACTTTCTTGCTGTCCGGTGTCCAGCCCATCACCTGATTGTCGACCCCGCCGCGAGGAGGGATATCGCCCACGTCGTTGTAGAAGGTGAGTTGGCGCGGAGTGCCGCCATCCACACTGATCACGTAAACCTGCTTTGTGCCGCCATACTCGCCGGTAAAGGCTATAGACTTGCCGTCGGGCGAGAAATGCGGAAAAAGCTCCTGCCCTGGATGGGATGTGAGCTGCCTCGCAACCCCGCCTGACGCGTCAACCACCCATATGTCCCCGGCATAGTCGAAGGCAATCTTATCTTTATTGATCGTCGGATATCGCAACAGGCGGGTCAGGCCGGCATCATCGGCCAAGGCGAACGCCGGGGCGATCAGCAAGAGAGCAACAAACACTGATAGGAACTTGCGCACAAGACCTCCTTTGGCCATATATGGCAACGCGACTAAATCTGGTAATCGGCTCGTTTTTGAAGAGTGATTTGCGCGACCCCGAATGAGGCCGTCGGTGTGGTTCGGTGGCCTCGTGAAGAGGGTCCAGCTCATCCTTCTGTGAGAAGGGCGTGCGTCGATGGAACTTACTCGCCAAGGATCCTCATTTGAAGCCACAAGAGAAAAGTATAGCTGATGGGAATCCGTGTCAAGGAAAGAAGAGTGGCTCTCAATCCCGAGACAACTGAATTGCAATCGGCACAGTATTCTTCACACAACCGCAGAGGGGAGGAGGAGCGGAAGGGCAGAGGAGCCAATGCTGCAGCAAAGCTGATTGCTGCCTAAGTTTGGGATTGCAATGCTGCCCTTATCCGCGAGTAAGCACACACGCCTATTGCGACAAAATGGCTTCGGTGCCTCTGCGGCACGGCCCTCGCGAGGATGCCTTGCCGCCATTCCTTATCCGCGGATTTCGGGCGCTGCTGCCTATGTTGATTTTCCACTACACATCTGATATATCAGATATCAGATGCATGAATTGACAGCATCGGGTGGAAAAGTGAAAGCAACGAACGCGGAAAATAAGCCGATCCGGGTAGCCGGAAGTGGAGTTATTTTCGATATTCGCCGCTATTCGATTCATGATGGCCCAGGCATCAGGACATCGGTTTTTCTCAAAGGCTGTCCGCTGCGATGTCAGTGGTGCCATAATCCCGAAGGCTTGGCGCCGGCTCTGGAGATTGCTGTTCGCTCGAATATGTGCATTGATGATTGCAGGATTTGCATAGATGCCTGCCCGCGGTCTGCGATCGCTAGAAACAACGGCGGAGTCGGAATTCAGAATGATATTTGCCTTCGATGTGGAACCTGCGCTTCAGCTTGTCCGGCGGAAGTCATCCAACGATTAGGTCGGGTCATCACGGTTGATGATGCTATTGCAGAGATCTTAAAGGATCGAGTCTTCTATGATGAATCAGGTGGAGGCGCCACGTTTTCCGGCGGTGAGCCTTTGATGCAGCCGGAGTTTTTGCTGGAGTTGCTTGTGCGATGCCGGGAGCAGCGTATACACACAGCCGTTGACACTTCGGGCTTTGCGTCGCCGGGGACGCTCGCCCGTATTGCCGAGCTGACCGATCTTTTTCTTTATGATATCAAGCTCATCGATGAAAGAAGGCACATCGAATTCACGAAATGTTCGAATGAGATCATTCTCAAGAACCTTCGTGAGCTCGTGCGCCAAGGGCATCCTGTGAATTACCGCGTTCCTCTGATACCCGGTGTCAACGATTCTGATGATGATCAGGAACAGATTGCCGCCTTTCTTGAGGGGCTCAAAGGGCCTCAGACTGTGGCTCTGCTTCCATACCACCTGGGTGGACGCAACAAGTATCGAAAACTGGGCCGTGAAGATGAAATGGGCGCTACTGAGCCCCTGTCCAATGACCGGATTGAATCAATCAAGACGATCTTCAAAAGCCGTGGTTTCGATGTCAGCATAGGAGAATGAGATGAACGACCGCATCCGGAAACTTCGACAACTGAGTCTCGACGCCGTCCCTCGAATCTCGGCTGAACGAGCGCGACTCATCACCAGCTTTTATAAAAGCGACACTGCTCGCCGCGTTTCGATACCGGTTCGCCGGGCGATGGCCTTCAAGCATCTTCTGGAGAACAATACCATCTGTATCATTGACGGCGAATTGATTGTCGGTGAAAGAGGACCGGCTCCAAAATCCACCCCGACATATCCTGAAATTACAGCTCATTCACTCGCCGATCTCGAAACACTCGACTCGCGCGAAAAGACCTCGTACAAGGTCGACGAAGAGGCGGTTCGCACTTATCGTGACGAAATCATACCCTACTGGCAAGGCCAGACAATCCGCGACATGATTTTCGACGAGATGACGGATGAATGGAAAGCTGCATTCGACGCCGGTGTGTTCACGGAGTTCATGGAGCAGCGATCGCCCGGTCATACGGTTCTCGGCGACAAGATCTACCGGAAGGGGATGCTCGATATCAAGGCCGACATTGAGGCGAGCCTCCATTGCCTGGATTTCTTTAAAGACCCGACTGCCCATGCGAAGCAGGAAGAGCTCAAGGCGATGTCCATTGCCGCTGATGCCTTGATTAATTTTGCGCAACGGCACGCCAAAAAAGCACATGAGCTGGCGGCCGCCGAAAAGAGCGCGGAACGGAGGGCGGAGCTCGAACGGATTGCCGGCATTTGTGAATGGGTGCCGGCTCACGCTCCGCGCAATTTCTGGGAGGCGCTGCAGTACTACTGGTTTGTACACCTCGGTGTCATCACCGAGCTCAATCCGTGGGATGCCTTCAACCCCGGGCGTCTGGATCAGCACCTCTATCCTTTCTATAAACAAGGCCTGGCCGGTGAGACATTGACGCGAGAGTCTGCGCGAGAGCTTCTACAGGCTTTCTGGATCAAGTTCAACAATCAGCCGGCGCCGCCCAAGGTGGGAGTCACGGCCGAAGAGAGCGGCACGTATACGGACTTCGCTAATATCAATAGCGGCGGACTGACAGCTGAAGGCGCCGACGCCGTCAACGATGTCTCTTTCCTCGTCCTGGATGTAATCGAAGAGATGCGTCTGCTGCAGCCGAGCTCCAACATTCAGCTCAGCAAGAAAAATCCCGACAGCTTCCTGTTGCGTGCGCTCGAAATCGTGAAGACGGGTTTCGGCCAGCCATCCGTTTTCAACGCGGATGCGATCGTGCAGGAACTGGTCCGGCAAGGCAAGTCGTTGGAAGATGCGCGCTGTGGCGGGGCCAGCGGGTGTGTCGAAACGGGGGCCTTCGGCCATGAAAGCTATATTCTGACAGGCTATTTCAATCTGGTAAAAATCCTTGAGCTCACACTCCACAAAGGCGTCGATCCGCGCACCGGCAAGCACATCGGACTCGCGACCGGCGATCCGGCTTCCTTCTCGTCTTTCGATGAGTTGATGAATGCTTTCGAACGGCAGGTGAGACATTTCGTCGACATCAAGATTCGAGGGAATAATGTCATTGAACGCCTCTTCGCCGAAAATATCCCCGCTCCATTTCTTTCCCTTCTGATCGATGACTGCGTCGAACGAGGGAAGGATTATCATGATGGCGGCGCGCGCTACAGTTCATCGTATATTCAGGGAGTCGGTACAGGGACCATCACTGATTCGCTCGCATCCATCAAATATCATGTTTATG
Source organism: uncultured Acidobacteriota bacterium (assembly GCA_903916735.1). Taxonomy (GTDB): domain Bacteria; phylum Acidobacteriota; class CAIWXX01; order CAIWXX01; family CAIWXX01; genus CAIWXX01. Next base: position 94,040 of record CAIWXX010000082.1, on the reverse strand, counting down.
ACCATCGTGACCGATCCATGCCCGAACTGCTCGACATGCTCCGCGTTGATTTTCGCGGCCACGAATCGACACGCCAGCTTCTCCTCAACAAGACCCCAAAATACGGCAACGACGACGAGTACGCCGATGATCTGATGAAGGATGTGTTTGACATCTACTTCAACGCCGTCGATGGACGCCCCAACACGATTGGGGGTCACTATCACATCAACATGCTGCCGACGACGGTCCACATCTATTTCGGACGTGTGACAGGCGCCACACCCGACGGCCGTCATGCGGGTGAACCGCTGTCGGAAGGCATTTCGCCGGTGCAGGGCGCTGATCGCAACGGGCCGACGGCCGTCATTAAATCGGCTGGAAAAATGGACCATCTGCGTACCGGTGGAACTCTGCTCAATCAGAAATTCATGCCGCAGCTTCTGGCGAGCCCGGAAGGACTCAGGAAACTGGCGCACCTTGTCCGGTCGTATTTCAGGATGGATGGGCATCATATCCAGTTTAATGTGGTCAATGCCGAAACGCTCCGCGACGCCCAGGCCCACCCCGCGAAATACAGGGATCTCATCGTTCGAGTCGCCGGTTATAGCGATTATTTTGTGGACTTGATCCCAAAATTACAGGATGAGATTATTGCGCGAACAGAACACCAGGCCCTCTGATAACGCGGCCGTGATAATATGGAAATCATTTCGGAGTGGCCGATCGATTTTTAGTTTCGCTGAATTAATTGGAAGATCCAAAAAGCAGATAGCTACGAAGATCAGGAGGCATCATGTTGAATACGAGAGTTTATGTTGATCGGCGGGCGGTGTTGAAGAGTCAGTTCAAATCGGGAGTGGCGCTTTTCCTGGGCAATATTGAAAGTCCTATGAACTATTCAGCCAACACCTTTCCCTTCCGCCAGGACAGCACGTTCCTCTACTATTTGGGCCTGGATTCCGCCGGCCTGGCGGCCATCGTCGATTTCGACAAAGGAACAGAAACTGTTTTTGGTGATGATATCACCGTCGAAGACATCGTTTGGATGGGCCCGCAGACGCCGCTGGCCGAACGCTGCCGGGAGGTTGGTGTCGGCTCGGTGCGGCCCTCAGCGGATCTGGAAACTGTTCTTGCGGATGCGCTTGCCGATCATCGACAGGTTCATTTCCTGCCGCCTTACCGGCCCGAGAACGTCATCAAGATTCAGCATCTGCTCGGTATCCATGCAGCCAAGGCCAAGCAGTATGCATCTGTCGACCTGATTCGAGCGGTTGCGGCTCAACGGTCGGTGAAAGCGGCTGAGGAGATCGAGCAGATCGAACAGGCTCTTGAGATCACCCGCGAGATGCATCTCACGGCGATGCGAATGACGCGGCCGGGGTTGAAGGAATCGGACATTGCCGGAGCGATCGAAGGCGTCGCGCTGAGTCGCGAAGTCCATGTTGCTTTTCCAGTCATCCTGACGGTGCACGGCGAGACTCTCCACAATCCTTTTCACGGCAACCTGCTCAAAGAAGGCGGAATGGTGCTCAATGATTCCGGCGCGGAATCCAAGCTGCACTATGCCGCGGATATTACGCGCACATTTCCCGTCACGGGGCTTTTCACACCTCAGCAGAGGACGCTCTATCAGATCATCCTCGATGCGCAGGAGGCCGCTCTCCAGGCAATGAAACCGGGCAAACGCTTTCTCGATGTCCATCTGCTCGCTTGCCTCACTCTCGCCAAGGGCCTCAAGGAAATGAAACTCATGCGTGGAGATCTCGACGAAGCCGTTCGTGCGGGTGCACATGCGCTCTTCTTCCAGTGTGGGCTTGGCCACATGATGGGCCTGGATGTACATGACATGGAGGATATCGGCGAGGCCTATGTGGGCTATGACGAAACCGTGCAGCGCAACAAGCAATTCGGTATCTGCTATCTCCGGATGGCCAAGGCTCTGCAGCCCGGATATGTCATGACCGTGGAGCCGGGCCTCTATTTCATACCGGCGCTCATCGATCAGTGGAAGAGTGAAAACCGTCATGCCGAATTCATCAACTACAAAGAAGTGGATCACTTCCGCCAAATTGGCGGTCTCCGTGTGGAAGATGACGTGCTGGTCACAAACGACGGCATCCGTATGCTGGGCGAACCCATCCCGAAAACAATCGATGAAATGGAAACCGCTATGTCGGGCGATTGATCCACATCGCCCATTGGTTAAGAGCAATCGCGAACGCGATTGAACCCAAGGAATTTTATTGGCCGCTCGGTTCCAGGCTCCTCTGCCCCTCCGCTCCCTCGCACCTCTGCTGCCGCGAAAAGATGAAAATCTCATTGACACATCTGATGCCGCGGGATGATGTTTTTGTGATCCGTGTTTCAAAAATTGCAGGATTAAGCTATAAGCGACACCAGGAGGTTCCGAATGAAAATGCTATTGCCTCTCGCTTTGGTGGTTGCCTCTTCATTTCTGTCTTATTCGGAAGAAAAAAAGCCGGTTCCAGAAACCGCCGTTCCGAAACCAAAAGAATCTGAAATGGTATTGATCCCCGGCGGCGAATTCGTGATGGGCCTGGAAAAGAACGAGAGCAAATATGTCGATAATATTGCCCACAAAGTTTATGTCGATTCCTTTTACATCGACAAAACAGAAGTCACGAATGCCCAGTATGACGAATTCATGAAGGCCACTGGTCATGCCCAACCGCAGTTCTGGGGGATAAAGGAACTCCGCAGCGGAATGGATTTCCCCAATCATCCCGTTATCGGCCTGTCATGGACAGATGCAAAAGAGTATGCCGAATGGCGTGGTGCGAGATTGCCGACCGAGGCTGAATGGGAATGCGCCGCACGTGGCAAGCTCATTGGCAAGATATGGCCCAACGGAGACACCCTTGACAGCAAAATGGCGAATTTCAACAAAAATGAAAAAGGCACGGTTGCTGTTGGGAGCTACTCACCTAATGGATTTGGACTATTCGATATGGCGGGCAATGTCCGTGAATGGGTTTCGGATAGGTACGAAAAGGATTACTACACCACAAGCCCTTATAAAAATCCGACGGGACCAGAGGTTGCAAAATTCCGAGTTATCCGTGGAGGCGGCTGGCATTCGGGAGAATCGTGTTTAACCGTCGCCGGACGCGAAGCCTTGAAGTCCAGCTGGGTTGATATCGCTGTCGGCTTCAGGTGCGCGAAGAGCATCGTTGCCGCTCAAACTCAAAAATAAAGGACCGTTTGGAACGAGACGACGCATCATCTCGTTCGGAAAGCGGCGATAGATACCGGAAAAGAGTTAGAGCAGGGCGATTCCGTATTTCATCGGAATCGTAATATCGCGCGCTGATTCAAAACGCTTGATGCGGTTGATACTGGCTTGACCTTGTGGTTTCACTTTGTCGTATAGTTCTTGGTAGGTGGCGAATCGTTGAATTGCATCGTAGTGAATGCTCTTCCGGATGGCGCACGATTCGATTGCATTCCAAGAGCTTTTCACTTTCTCATCCTCCGCAATGTAATAGGCCCATTCTGAGCCGGGTGAATGGTCGAAGACGACGGTATCGGGCGCCATCGCTCGGCTTCTCTGGAGAGCCGCAGCAGGATCGTTCATCTCATGAAGGCTGAATTCGAAAAGGACAACATCACCGCGGGCTTGAGTCGCATGGAAATCTCCACACATGAGCTCAAATTTGGATGTCAGTCCTTTTTCCTCGATGCTTTGCCTTAATTTATTAACAGCAGTCGAATCATTATCAATAGCAATCACCTTTTTTGCGACAAGACCGTATTCGATGAACTGCCCGCCGCCCGCACCAACCGAGATGATGACACGTCCGGCAAAATCATAAAAAGAAAGCAGGTTCTTGATCATGAGATGAAGGTCGGTAGCCATACATGTCCTCCATGAGATAATGAGATTCGGTCATATGATCCTCCATGCTGGTCGCAAGAGAAAGTGATCGATCTCCATCATATAGCAATATGTGGATAGAATGAGATTCATCGGGTACCTTATATATCCTCAGAATGATAACAACTTTTCGGTTCATGCATCGTCCGCATTTCAGGAAATCCGATAGAATCATAGGGAGATAATAGGCATTATTCACAAATTGTGTATGCCGTTATTTGAAATAAATCTTGATAACCGGTTGATTCACTGCTCCTTGGCACCAGTATCCGAAGACAATCACGTGGGACACTATCAAACCGAAAATCACCCGGCAGGCGCCATTCCATTTCAGCTGACCAGTCGGTGCCGGGGGGTTCATGTTTTTGTGTGAAAGCTCGCTCTGAGTCGGAAAGTTGCCTGATGGCGCTTTCTGCAAGATAAGTCACCGGACGCGCACGCATCTCTGCAAGCACGGTTCTCGAAACGGCCAGGCCATACGGTCGGAATGTCCACCGATGAAGACCTGTTCGCCAGCGAAATAGGTCTGCCATCTCCCATGGCGGCTTTGCCGTGAAGCTCACCATCGGCGTGTGGCCCGGCATGAGGCGGCCAGAGCCGATGATGCACTGCGTCGCGAGCATTTTCCGTAGCGCTTCAGAGGCGTCACGCCGGCTGTGAACTGGAGCGGCCGCGAGCCATGTGAGATAGTGGAGGCGCGATTCGTCCGGCCACGCTCCATCGGGCTCCCGTGTGTAGTGCGTCAGAAATGTCCACGGATTCTCTGCGACGGCGGTTGAGATTGGGAGAGGCCGGCTGGTGGGGTTCCCTGAATCCCGGATGGCCGATGCCATCGACACCTGATCGATGGGAAACCCCCTCTCTTTCAGCAATTCAGCGACAGCCGCCATGTTGCCTTTGGGCCGAATTGAAACGGACCATGCTCGATCCGCTATTTTTCCAATCCATTGATCGCGCTCGCTTGGACTCACCGAAAACGTGCCCGGTTGTCCCCGAGGATGAACCAACAGGCGTCGTTCAGGAGAGATATCTTTCAGGAGCCTCCACTGCTCTTCATTGGCAACCGCTTGTTCCAAAACAATAATTGCCTCTCCACCAGCGCGCTTGCATTCGACAAGCGCCAGCTCATATGGATCGCGCCCGATTCCGGTGACAATCACCTCCCCCGCATCCACACTCCGCCGGACGGCCTCCACGATGGCGCGCACCCATGGCGTCCCTGGCGCCGGGTTGCGGGGCGTCCGCGAAATCAGGATCGCTCGGCGTGGCCGTGTCAACAACTGTTGATCTCCGAACATGAAGGTGATGTTCATTGTGCTAGGTGACTCGGCAGAGCATTGATTCAACATATTAATTTGCCGGAATCACTGTCGAGAATCCTGTCGGCAGCCGTTCCCGATCCGGCAGGTTCCGTGCGATCCAACGACCATGCGAATAGGCGGAAATATTGATGGGATGAAGCACAACGCGATCCGGGGCCTGCAAGTTGGCGGTCATTTTTGCAATTTGGACCTCAATGCCGATCGATCGTGCCAGGCATTTTTTGCCGACGGATATTAGCAGTGAGAGCGATATTGTCTGTCCGGTGTTGCGATGTCAAGATGTTCTCGAAGTATTTTTCTCGATTCACCCATGGAATGTGCTTAAATAGGAACATCATTGAAAGATAAGCCGGCTGTGTTCAAGCGTATTGTGAACTGGTTCGCTCCGCCGCCGCCGTGGAGAGTTCCCCTGTTGATTCAGCGAGCCTCCCAGCAGAGTGATCGTGTCGCCATCGCCGAGTCGAATGGGACATATTCATATCAGGAGCTTCTGGATGCATCTCATCGAGTGGCATCATGCCTGTTAGGGAAGGCTGATGATCTGGGCGAGGCGAGGGTTGCCTTCATGGTGCCTCCCGGATTTGCCTATGCCGCGATCCAATGGGGTATCTGGCGAGCCGGCGGCGTCGCCGTGCCGGTGTCGCCGTTGCATCCGGCGCCGGAAATTGAATATGTCCTGTCGAATTCACAAGCGACGACATTCGTTGTGCATCCGCAGTTTGAACCGGCGATTCCGAGAATAGCTCACGCTGGAGGCCTGCGTCTTGTGGATACGACGGCGGCCGTATCGAGTGATATTCGACGCCTGCCTGAAATCAATTTCCACCGGCGCGCGATGATTCTCTATACCAGCGGAACGACGAATAGACCCAAGGGTGTGGTCGCGACTCATACCGGCATTCACGCACAAATCAAAACGCTCATCGATGCCTGGGAATGGACAGCCAATGATCGGACTCTTCTCGTTCTCCCACTCCATCACATCCATGGCATCATCAATGTGCTGAGCTGTGCTATGTGGGCTGGGGCTCTGTGCGAGATCCATTCGAGCTTCGATGCCGACCGGGTGTGGGAACGTTTAAGCTCGGGTGAGGTGACGGTGTTTATGGCGGTACCGACGATTTATACAAAATTGATAGCGGCGTGGGAGAAGGAGAATCCCGAGCGGCAGGCTTTGTTGTCTGATGGATGTTCCAGGCTGCGACTGATGGTATCCGGATCGGCGGCACTCCCCGTTCCGATTCTCGAAAAATGGAAATCAATCTCGGGCCACACGCTCCTTGAACGCTATGGGATGACCGAAATTGGGATGGCGCTTTCGAACCCACTGCATGGGGAGCGGCGCCCCGGATACGTCGGGACGCCTCTGCCTGGAGTCGACGTGCGACTTGTCGATGAAAATGGAAAATGTGTCGAAGAAGGATCACCGGGTGAGATCGAAGTGCGTGGGCCATCGGTTTTTCAGGAGTACTGGAACAATGACGAGGCGACACGGAATGCCTTCCGTGATGGGTGGTTCCGCACAGGCGATATCGCGATGGTCGAAAATGAGTCCTATCGCATACTCGGCCGCCGTTCGATCGATATTATTAAAACCGGCGGTTACAAAGTCTCGGCCCTCGAAATAGAAGCGGCGCTTCGCGAGCATCCGGATATTGCGGACTGCGCTGTCGTCGGAATAGAAGATCCCGAATGGGGCGAACGCCTTTGCGCGGCGATCATTGTCAGAAAAACTCTGTCGAATAAAGATGTTCGTGAATGGGCCTGCCGGCATCTTGCGCCATACAAAGTTCCGACTCGAATGCTCATTCTCGATTCGCTCCCCCGCAATGCCATGGGCAAGGTATTAAAGCCGGAAGTGAAAATCTTATTTCGATAATGTCTGATAAATAGTTCTCATGACAGCGCCTCCTGTCATTCTGAGGCCGAACCTCGCGGCCGAAGAATTTCCTGATTCAATGAGTGTTGAAGCATGAGCAGGAGATACTTCGCCTTCGCGTTGCGATGGCTCTGGATGACGACTCTGCAATTCAGACAGTGGGGAGGGACTAGTCTGGGCAGTTCGGTGAAGGTCCACCCGACGGGGGCGTGATGTATGTATTGAGCGCATCCTGAGCGGTTTACCACACATACGGCTTGCGCAGTGTTCGACGGTGGCGAAGTTGGTACGGAGACCGTTCGGTCGTTTTTTTGCGCGGAAGTGTATTTTTGGGCACGCATTTTGAGTTTCTTTATGCTATATTTTATTATTGCATATAGACAGAACTGAGACATCATCATGTACCTGCACCAGGCCAGCCGGCAACGTCAGCTCTTGCGAGCCATTATCGAAGAGTATCGGCGTCTCGCGCTTACCCTTTTGCACCCACGCGAGCCGATCAAGTGGACTCTTTATCAACTTCGGACGCGCCTTCGATCGATCTTCCCATCCGATGAGCACCGTCTGAGGCCACTTGCGGAACAGTACCGTCGATTTCGTGAGACGCGGGCGAGCCTGGTTCAACTCCATCATCAGATCCTGGAGGCGATTAACTGTTTGGAGGCCGCTCTGCGAGTTCCACCTCCAGCCCCCAGAAGAAGAAGCTCTGAGAAGAAGAGGATGTGATGGATCTTGTGACATTCGAGAATGATCGGGAAGCAGTCGTGACCACGCTTCGGGCAGGCTGGCGCGGCTCCTGCCTGGAAAATCAGCACGAGTTGCCCTGTTCCGTTCTCGGGTGCAATCAACCGCGAAATCGATTCTAACGGCGAAATCAAAGATTGGATCATCGTGACGACGGCCTCCGCCTGGAGCGCTTCCACGATCCGCTCCACATATGAACCAAACCCGCCTGCAGATTCTCGGTCGATTGAGCCCAACCATTCCCGTCGTCGCCGTCTACCACAAGCAGAAATTCTGCCTTCTCACCATTCCTGACTTCGGCAACGGTTCGATGCGCTCAGGCATGGCGCAAGGTCCCGGTGTGTCTGAATCGCAGGAGGCGAATTCATTTTCTATTGACACCCGCCCCTTCCATCCCTACAATATGTCGCTCGCAGTGGGCCGTTAGCTCAGTAGGCAGAGCACCTGCCTTTTAAGCAGGGGGTCGCTGGTTCGAACCCAGCACGGCTCAAAGACGACGGTCCGTCCGACCGCGTCCCCATCGTCTAGAGGCCCAGGACACCGCCCTTTCACGGCGGCAACGGGGGTTCGAATCCCCCTGGGGACGCCAAGAAATCAACACAGCAGGGCGGGAACGCCGGCCTTTTGCTGGATGATTGGAATCGCGAATCGTCGTGAATCAAAGAGATTGGTATGAATCGACTGAATCCATCATGGTCCGGTCCCGGCGGAAGCCGCGAAGTCCTGCTGATCTCCTATCCGCTCATCCTCGGCTATATATTCTTCACCATCCAGACATTTGTTGACCGACTCTTCCTCACATGGTATTCCCCCGAGGCTGGGGCCGATCCTATAGCCTTTGTCCATATTCAGGACATTGCCATCGTGCTCCTCCGCTTCGTCGCTCTCTATTCCATTTTCGATACGATGAATATTATTTTCTCATCGGGACTTCGCGGCGCGGGCGATACGATGTATCCGTTGGCGCTGAGCACAGTCCTCTCCTGGGCCACCTTGCTGGTGCCGGTCTACATTGCCTGTGTGCAGTTGGGTGGAGGCGTTTATATTGCCTGGTCACCGGCCAGCGCTTATATTATTTTTCTGGGCCTGTTCATGATGCGGCGTTTCCGGAAAGGCCATTGGAAGGCGCTGCGTGTGATCGAACCCAATGTGCTGGATCTGGATGAAGAGCCCTGAAAAAGGGGACAACCTAAGCGGATGGAGCATTGCTCGGGATCCAGCTTAACTGAGTAATGACGGCATCAGGCAAAATTCATCGGTAATTTTCAGTTTGCCGATGGAGGCATCGTGCGGACGATCGGGAAGTTCCATCGCTTTTTTTCTTGTCCTTTGTTACCTGATTGTGCCAAACTCTGAGAACAGCATCTGTGAGGCTAACATGACATTGAAACAGATACTCCGTCAATTCAAAGAGCTATCGAACCCGGCAGCACGCGAGGGAATGGCCCGCTACGGAATCGAAACCTCCCGTGCGTATGGAATTTCAATTCCGGCGCTGCGATCCCTCGCCCGGACTATCGGCAAAGACCATTCGCTCGCGCGTCATCTCTGGGCCACGCGAATTCACGAGGCGAGAATTCTCGCCGCCCTCATCGACGACCCGGCGCGAGTCACTGAGCAGCAGATGGAAAGGTGGGTTCATGATTTCGATTCATGGGATGTTTGCGATCAGTGCTGCATGAACCTTCTGGACAAAACCGAATTCGCATGGCGAAAAGCGCTTGAATGGAGCGGGAGGGCCGAGGAGTTTGTGAAGAGAGCAGGATTCGTGTTGATGGCCCAATTGAGCGTTCATGATAAGAAGGCAAACGATGCACACTTTATTCGATTCCTGCCTCTCATCAAGCGCCAGGCGCCTGACCCGCGAAACTATGTGAAGAAAGCCGTCAATTGGGCCTTGCGGCAGATCGGGAAGCGCAATCCAGCCCTCAATAAGGCCGCTATCAAAGTCGCGCGCGAAATCGCTCGGATGGATTCTCACCCCGCACGCTGGATCGCCGCCGACGCTTTACGCGAACTGACCAGCGATGCCGTCCAGAAGAGGCTGCACTCGCGAAGTTGAAATAATACCGATTCGCCTCACGCCTTGCGATTTTGCATTTCCGGCCTTCATATTCCACAGACGGATTCCATCCTCACTTCGCGCAGATCAATCTCGGATCGGATGTCATGGTAGTGCCAAAGCGGTCTCGGGCTTCGATTGCCCAATAGGTTTGAGTGTATGGAATGACCGAGACACGTTTTTTCGGCGGTTTCGTGGTGTCTGAAACGACGTCTTTTAAGTGATCCTGGTCGGGTCCGAAGAGCAACCTATAACCAATGACATTTTCGCAGGGCCGGCAGCTGAAGACGGCGCCCTTCGGATTGATTTTCGATCCGTTGCGCGGACCGATCAGAGACACGGCCTGTGGGAGTAGGCCGGGCGCGGCGACTTTGTCAAAGTAAGAGAAAGTGTCGGGCATCGTCCCGACCCATTTGAAATGATACTGAGAGGCATCTTTTTTCATTCGAAGATTTTTGCCCGGACCGACCACTGAAATGTATGCGCCTCCCGTGAGCCCATGAGCGAACATGTCCTCATTGGCCCATGCCGAAGGGCTGATCGAATTGGCAAACCAGATATGTGGCGTATTATGGAATGCTTTTTGAAAAGAGACGTTGATTGCGCCCGGATAAAAATGCTGGAAGATGACGCCATAGCTGTCGATCTCGCATGGTTCATCAATAATGGAATCTCTCTGATAGCTGTCAAGGTTTTCAAGATCGGGGAGAAAGCCATCCAGAAGTGTTATGCGGTTTGTATTGTACCTCGCGTCATGAAGGCAGAAAATATCCCACGTATTGATGTAATCGCCGACAGCGGTCGCCGGCCGGGCTCCGGTGCTGAAGCCGATAAGTTGAATCGGTTGATCGTAGGCGGGCGCCACGGAGGAGAGGAAGGCAAGGAGCAGTTCCGCGCAATTCAGGTAGAGTGGCTCGCCGGGTGAAAAGCCGATACCCGCCGAGTACTCGGGGAAATTAATGATGTTGGCACGACGGGCCCATTCACCTTCAAGGCTTGACGTCGACATGCCTCCATCGGTTCCATCTCCACCGCCAAAGAAGACGATGGTTGGGCGGTTTGGATCGAACGGCGGATTTTCAAGATCCAGAGTGCTGTAGGATCTGTCCGGAAGTAGCGTGATCACAACCCGGTCAGGCTTGCTTTTCAGCTTTCCATCGCCTACCAGTAATTGGATGACAACAGCTGGATATGTCATCGGCAGCGTCTGAGAGAATCCGCTGATGGTTGGTTGCGAAGTCGTGGAATTGGAGATTGTGACGAGAGGGCCTGATAACTGCCGCCAGTCATAGGTTAGTGAACCGGAATGGTCGGGGTCATAGGAGCTCGATCCATCAAGGACTACGGGGTTGCGCATGGCGAAGCGATCCAGTCCGGCATTGGCGATAGGGCGCACATTGACCGTTAGAGTCGTTGATTCTGTACAACGAGGAGATTGCCCGTAGAGGAATATCACTGCTGGAAAACAAATGGCGAGGAAAATAGTGAAATTTTTCGAAAAATGCGAGATTATTTTCGTGATCATTTCAACGACAGCGCTCCCGTGGAAAAGTGCTCCGAGAAAACATCCCCTCTGATCGAGATGCCATCCTGGAGGATCCATTTTAGTACTTGCGAGAGATCAATTCCATCTTGCTGACACAGACCCACCTTATCCCTCCAACCTGACGAAATCCTCATGAAGGATCTTATCAAGCATTCTCAAGAGCAAATCGGCGTTTGCCCGAGAAAATACCAGAGGTGGCTTGATCTTGAGCACATTGTGATGAGGCCCTTCGAAGCTCATCAGAATACCATGTTCCTTCAAACGATTGACGATGTAAGAAGCCTGTTCTGCGGCAGGCTCCATAGTGTGTCGGTTGAGTACGAGCTCAGCGCCAATAAAAAGTCCCAGACCACGCACATCCCCGATAATGGGGTGCTTCTCCATAAGCCGTCTCAAGCCTGACATCAAATAATTGCCGACGGCAAGGGCATTAGCCTGCAGATGCTCACGTTCAATGACATCCAGCACGGCCATCCCGATGGCACATGAGACGGGGTTGCCGCCGAATGTATTGAAGTATTCCATGCCGTTGTCGAACGATGCGGCGATTTCCGGGGTCGTGATCACAGCCGCCAGAGGGTGCCCGTTGCCGATCGGCTTCCCCATGGTCACGATGTCGGGGACAACTCCTTGGGTTTCGAAGGCCCAGAAATGCGTGCCGACGCGGCCGAAGCCGACCTGTACTTCGTCGGCGATGCAGACGCCTCCCGCCTCACGGACATGCTGGTAGGAGGCCTTCAAATAGCCATCGGGCAGCACGATCTGGCCACCGCATCCTAAAATAGATTCGGCGATGAAAGCTCCGACGGCGCGACCGTTTCTCTGAATTTTCTCGATCGCCCCGCCCACGTGGCGTGCATATTTTTCGCCGGTTCCAGGATCAGATCCTTTATAAGGACCTCGATACGGATCGGGCATCGGTACGACGTGGACATGCTGTGGAACGCCGACGCCTCCTGGCCCTGCATGCTTATAGGGGCTGATCTCGATGAGTCCTGCGGTGTTTCCATGATAGGCGACATCGATCACGATTGTGTCTTTCTGCCTGGTGTGCGTGCGTGCGAGGCGCAATGCCAGTTCGTTGGCTTCGCTGCCTGAGCAGACAAAAAAGCAGACGCGTAGCGGATGGGGGAGCTTGGCACAGAGTCGCTCGGCGTAGCGCACGAGGTTTTCGTGAAGATAGCGCGAATTCGTGTTGAGCAGGGCCATCTGAGCCTGACCCGCTCGGACAACGTGCGGATGGCAATGCCCGACGCACGGCACGTTGTTGACGGCATCGAGATAGGCTCGCCCGTCTTCGTCGTAAAGGTATTGCATGTAGCCGCGCACGATCTTGAGGGGTTTCTCGTAGGAAATGCTAAGATTCCTTCCGATGTGTTCTCGTCGGGCCGCCAGTATCCGATCGATGCTCATAACCCCAACCGCAAGCCGCTCTTCGGGAATGCGGGCGATGAGATTTGGATCGGGACAGATGCTGAGCCACACATCGCGCTCGACGGCGAATGCGGCACCGGGGAAGTCGTCTTTCAAGCCGAGCAGATCGGAGATGATTTGAAAGTGCACGTGGGGCGGCCAGTTGCCATTGCCGGGCGGGTTGCCGATTCGGCCAATGCGATCACCTCGCTTGATCGCCATTCCTTCATGCAGGCCTTCGAGAGAATCCGCGCTGAGATGCCCGTACAGCGTGTAAAACGATATGGGCGATTTCCCGATCTCTGGAAAAGTATGTTGAAGGATTATGGTTGGGCCATAATCGTAAGCGGCGGCATTATTCCGATAGCTGTGGACAGTGCCGTCCAGCGGCGCCAGGACGGGCGAGCCGGACTCCATGAAAATGTCGAGCCCGAGATGGACGGAACGACTCACCGGACCGTTGTCTTTCTCGGTCTGGAACTGCTCACCTCCATAAATCGCTCGCGCTTCGTTGTACCGGCCGATTCCGACCGAAACGCCGGCTTGCTTCATGCGATTGAATAAATTCCGCGTGAAGGCCGCGATATCATTGAAGTCGGAGTTGTTTCCGATTTCTGTGCTGCCGACGCTGAGGTCGAAGATGACAGACGTGGCTGCGCTCAAATCCTGTTCCACGATGTTGCCGATCTGATCCGTATGCGTTGTGAGCCATTGCCGGAGAGGGAGCGATGACGGGCATGCCGGCAGGCCACAGGCATGCCGGAATGCGTAGTGTGCGTATTGTGGATCGATGAGAGCGAGTCTATCTAGAACCTCCCAGGCCGAGCGTTCGCTGACGAGGAGATACTCATTCCCCGGCTCGACGCCGCGTTGGTATGCTGCATTTGTGACGGTCATGCACAACCGCATGCAGATCAATGGGAAGAGGATTTCCAGTTCGGATTCGGTGAGCCGGAAGTTATGATTGTATCCTGCCGCAACATGAGCTGCGGCCGCGATCGGATCACGCTGACCCATCATGGCGTATGCAGCGGCAATCGCGAGCTCGCAGACGGTGTACGTCTGCACCATGTCGCCGAAGTCGATGACGCCGATGACTTCCTGCGCGCGAGGATAGTCGTTGCTGACGAGGACATTGTAATCGTTGGCGTCGTTGTAGATGACGCTCGATCGGAGATTCGACAACTGCGGCAGGATGATGCTTTCATAGTGAGACAGGAAACGGTGGACGATGTCGCGGCGAGCCGGTTGATTGATGTGCTGAAAATAGTCACGGATCCAGCCGGCACGGGCGAGATCCCACTTCAGTTCACGTGTGGATGCAGGGTGAGAAAAATCCTGCAGGGCTTGATCGATGACACCGAAGGTGCGGCCCAGGCTGAGGAGCAATTCCGGAGAGTGCGGGGTGACATGCACCCACAATTTTCCTGGGATATAGGTCAACAAACGCATCAGATGCGTCACTCCTTCAGAGTCGGCAACGGCGACGATCGTCTCCCCTCTTGTCGATGCGCAGACGCGGGGGATCGACAGCTCAGGAGCCCGATCGGCAAGGTGCTCCATCGTTCGATTCTGCATGTCGAGGATCTCATGCTTTTCACCGGCATGCGCGATCTTCAATACATATTCCCGCCCCTTTTCGGTGGTAAGACGAAAATTCCGATCCCGTTCACTCGGCAGCGCTCGCGCGCTTGCCTTCAGCCCAAAATGCAGCTCTGCTAACCGTACGGCGTCCTGTTCAGAAAAATTCGGTATGTGAAATTCGATATCAACCATTCATTCAGCCCTTCCTCATTAATTTGAGAATTCTATTCGAAAAATGGTTGTATTTCGAGCCGAGCCTCGTAGGCGCCGCGCTCGGTCATCAGAACCTCGTTGGTACTACTGGGAGCGTACCTTCTTGGTTGCGCGCCGGATGTCATGCAGTGCAACGAACTGGCCCTTGAGGCCTGTGTGAGACACGGCTTGACACAATTCTCAGGCCAAGGCATATTGCCGTTGACACGGCTGGGAATTTTAGTTGACAAGACAGACATGGAGGCAGATTTCTGAGAATCCCAACACCTTCCGCCCAGCTTGATGCCGATATTGTGTGTGCCACCTCGCAAGCCTCCCGAGTCGTCGGACGGGAATTATTGTGAGCGTTACAGTCCTATTCCTGTGCCTTTTTCATTGTGCGTTTTTTCTTCGATGGACGAGAACCTCTCTTAGGAAGCCTTCCTGCGTCTATCGCGAGCTAAGCGTGTCACGCGGATGATGTTCACGGGAGTTGCATCATCAGGCGTTTGCCACTCGCCACAGATCACGAACCGCGCTGATCTCGTCCGATTCGCCCTGGGAGCACTCGGCGTCGTGTATGGCGATATTGGGACATCGCCCCTCTATGCCGTGCGGGAGTGTTTTAATCCAATCCACGGGCTTCATCCGACAGCGCCCAATATCCTGGGCATTCTTTCACTCATATTCTGGACGCTGTCACTGGTCGTCGTACTGAAATACATGACGTTCGTCATGCGCGCCGACAATCAGGGCGACGGCGGTATTTTGGCTTTGCTGGCACTCGTAAAACCTCCCAACGGGCGGGATAAAAGCTTACAGCAAGGCCGGATGATTCTCATTTTTCTGGGGCTATTCGGAGCGGCGCTGCTCTGGGCTGACGGGATGATCACTCCTGCCATCACGGTGCTCAGCGCCATCGAAGGTCTGGAAGTTGCCACACCCATGTTCACTCCGTATGTCGTTCCAATCGCCGCTGTCATTCTGATTGCACTTTTCTTCCTGCAAAAACATGGTACCGGTGGAATCGGGACCGTATTCGGACCAATTATGCTGGTGTGGTTTGTGACTATCGGTGCGATGGGCCTTCCATGGATCTTGCGGGCACCACGCATTCTTGAGGCTATCAATCCGATGTGGGCTCTCCGATTTTTCCATGAGCATGGTATGCGCGGATTCATCGTGCTCGGGGCCGTTGTTCTTTGCATCACAGGAGCCGAAGCACTCTATGCCGACATGGGGCATTTCGGCCGCCGGCCGATCCGGTTTGCCTGGTATGCGGTTGTCTTCCCGGGACTTTTGTTAAACTACTTCGGGCAGGGCGGACTGCTCATACTGCGCGGCGAAGTGGCTGATGAAAACCCTTTTTTTATGTTGGCTCCACCTGTTCTCGTCTACCCGCTCGTCGTTCTGGCGACGATCGCTGGAATCATCGCGTCACAGGCACTGATTTCCGGCGCCTTTTCGCTTGCCCAGCAGGCCGTCCAGCTCGGGTACTCTCCACGCCTGACCATCATCCATACGTCAAGCAAGGCGCAAGGGCAAATCTATATCCCTGAGATCAATACAATTCTCATGATCGCGTGTGTCGGCCTGGTCTTCGCTTTTCAAAAATCATCCAACCTTGCGGCGGCCTATGGCATTGCGGTCATCGGCACGATGGCCGCGACATCGGTCCTGCTCGCCGCCGTTGCTCGCGATCGATGGAAATGGGGATTGACGCGTATCGGGATTGTCATTGGGTTCTTCCTTCTCATCGATTCCATATATTTCGCCTCTAATTCGATGAAAGTCCTGCACGGCGGCTGGTTCCCCCTGGCTGTCGGCACAATCATCTTCGCTGTGATGACGACGTGGAAGCGTGGGCGCAGAGAGCTTGCGGTCCAGTTGCAGCAGGAATCACTGCCTCTGGATATCTTCATGGCCGGCCTACCTGCCCAAAAGCCGTTTCGTGTGCCCGGCACCGGGGTCTTTCTGTCGTCAGCAATCGACGTTGTGCCGGTGGTCCTGCTTCATCATTATAAGCACAACAAGATGCTCCACGAAAATGTGCTCCTCCTCTCGATTGTGACATCGGCGGTCCCGATCGTACCTCGCAAAGAACGCATCAAGATACGGGACTTGGGCTGCGGTTTCCATCAAGTTGTCGCTTCCTACGGCTTCATGCAGACGCCGAATGTGCCGGATGTCATTCGGTCCGTCCAATCGATGGGTGTGAAGGCGGAATTCGACCAGACGAGTTATTACCTCGGTCGAGAGAACCTGCTGACCAGAGGGTCGTCGAGAATGTGGCACTGGCGCAAGATTCTTTTCGTTTTCCTGTCGCGCAACGCCCGCGCGGCTACCGATTTTTTCGGCCTGCCCCCAAACCGTGTCGTGGAACTCGGAACGCAGGTCGAACTCTGAGAAGAACAATTCCGGGTTCCGAGTTGATAATCCCCGCGCTTCAACATTTAACCAGGAGTGGTGTCCCAAATTGCGCCCCCCCCCCTCCTACGCCTCGCCTGCTGACTCCAGCGTCCTTACGGAAAGAGAGCGCGCCGGCCAATCCTGCCCTTGATAACCACCTCTGAGACTTGCATATTTCATTCGGATGAGAGCAGGATATTATTTGCGAAAAATCCATCTGGTCCGCTTCAAGTACCGTTTGCTTTTTCGCGAAAGCCCGGCGGTCACACTCTGAATCGTGTGACTTCGGTCTGTAGTTCTTGTGTCGCTCCTTTCAGTTCCATCGTGCTTTCGTTGAACTGACGAAGCGACTCAGCAATCCTCCTCGCACTGTCGCTCAGGTTCAGCATTGCATCACGGATCTGTTCGGCGCCCTTCGATTGGACCCTCATGCCTTCGTTGACAAATTCAAACTGAGGCGTCAGCTCCTCGATCTGTTCGATGACCTGATTCATCTGCTGGCTGATCTCATCGACGGATGCGACACCCTTTCTGACTTCGCCTGAAAACTTGTCCATCTCCATGACGCCGGTCGCCACCGATGCCTGCATCTCCTGAACCATCTTGGTGATGTCCAATGTCGCGATGGCGGTTTGATCGGCCAGCCTCCGGATTTCGCGCGATACGACGGCAAACCCGAGTCCATGTTCACCGGCCTTCTCGGCTTCGATAGCTGCATTCAGAGACAACAGGTTTGTCTGGTCAGCCACCTTTGTGATCGTCGTGACGACGGTGTTGATCTTCGCGGCCTTTTCATTGATGATGCCGAGCTTCGATGAAATCGATTCGGTCGCTTCGGCCATGTGTTTCATGACATCGCCCATGCCGGTGAGGCCGGACCGTCCTGTATCGGCCAGAGCCTCGGTCTTGGCCGATGCTTCCTTGACGCCTTCCATCGTTCGTGAGAGCTCGTGAGATGTGGCCGATATTTCCTTTACGGCTGCGGCAACCTCGGTCGTCGACGTCCCGAATTCGGACATGGCGGTTTCCTGTTGTCTGGCGGTGGCGGAGATTTCCGTCACGGTCGAAACCAGCCGGACGCTCGATTTCTGAACCTGTCCGACGAGCCCCGCCAAGCCATCGGTCATTTTGACTATCGAGTCGAAGAGTATTCCAGTCTCGTCGGGGTGCCTTGATCCAGACTTCTTTGGCGCTGCACTGCCGGGTTGATCTGGTGGCCCGGGCTTCTGACCCTTCTCGATTGACATCACGGTCGTCATCCGCCGAGCCTCGGCGATGTTGCCTGTGGCGACGAGCTGAGCAACCTGCACAACTTCAGTGAGGGGTTTCACAATGGCTCTGGCCGTGATCCACACCCACCACAGAGCCGCAATCGTAAAGGCCAGCCCGATGAGTATCTGCTCGCGCATCAGAACCGACGCCGTTCCGAGAACAAGCGCTTCAGGCGTCTGAATCATGATCGCCCACGGTGTGTGCGTGTGTCCGAGCAGGATCGGTTCTTGGACATCCACTGCCGTCTTGCCGATTCTCGCATCCTCTTGTGATTCCTTGATCAGCTGTATCCTCTCGTCTGATTCTGCGGCAAAAGCATCTTCCATCCGTTTACCAATGAGGTCGGGACTATTGGTCGCAGCCGCAATCTTCCCCTTGTTGCTGAAGATGAAAAGTCTGCCGGTCTTGTTCTGGTCAGCCATGCGCTGCAGAAACTCGAGCGATAAATCGACACCCGCAATTCCGTAAAAATTATTGTTCACCACGATTGGAACAACCAGCGACGTCATCAGCGTGTCCTTGCCCTGCACCGGATAGATGTAAGGTTCGATAATGCATTCCCGCTTGGTTTCTCGAGGGAGAAGATAATAATCGCCTGCGCGCGCTCCCGATGCATCCCTGGCGCCATTCTCATAACTCACCAGCGGCTCGATGAACAGCCGCCCTTCTTCATTGTGATTCCAATATGGGATGAACCGGCCTGTGGCGTCGTGCCCTGTGGCATTCACATATCTGTTGTCCATCCCGTCGAAGGCATCGGGTTCCCAAGCTGTATAGACAGCTAGAAAATCCGGATTTTTATCAAGGACGGTTTTGAGCATTTGGTTGACCTGCTCGCGGCTCATCGGAGAACCGGATGCCTTGATCGACGTTAAGACATTCGCCAGGGTTCGTGCCGTATCGAGCGCCACCTCGATCTGCGCCCGAACCCGGTAGCCTTCTTCCCCGGCATGGCTGATGAGCTTTTCCCGTGCGGCGTCGATCGACATGGATCGTGTCGTGATGGTGGAATAGACGACAATGATTCCGATCGTCGCCAGGAGACACAGCCCCGTTCGCAAGGCGATCCTGCTGCGGATTGATGTGAGCTTGATATTCACCGCGCTTCTGCCTCCTGTCAGAGATTAATTTCCAGCAAAGAGAAGTCGTCCTGAAACGTTTCAGAACCGCTCAACTTCCTGATCTGGGTGACAACACGATCGAGATCCGACATGCCCGGCTCCGGCGGCGCCGACAAAACCTTGATGAATTGATCGAGCGTCCAGATCGATTCATCCGGCATGTTGACTTCATAGACGCCATCGCTGAACACATAAAGCCTGGCATGGCTCCCCACGTCATGTTCGCGCGCCTCAAATGACATGCCCGGCAGCCCGCCAATGATCGATCCTGATGAGGTGAGTTGCACCACCTGGGCCGTCCCACGGTCGTCCCCCATGATCAGGATAGCGGGTGGATGCCCGCCTGAGGCGTATGTCAAGCGACGTCGCGCCTTGTCGAAGACTCCATACCAGATCGTGAAGAACATGCCGTTATGCTGTTCCATGGGGAACGTTTCGTTGAGCGACTGGAGGACATCTCTCGGGATCAAAAAGTTCGTGTTCGGCAGCGATTGGGAGCGGATGACGTTTTGCACCGTGATGGACAGCAGTGCTGCGCCGACTCCATGGCCGCAGACATCCAGCAGGTAAGCGGCCAGATGGTTGTCGTCCATCCAGTGATAGCCGAAGACGTCGCCTCCGAGAGCCGTCGATGGAATAAACCGCCAGTCGGTTCGAACATCGCCTGTCAGTGGAGCCGGCAGCGTGGCACGAACGTATGCTGCGGCCTCGGCCAACTCGGTGGCCAGCGCCTTCTGGCTCTTCAACAGAGCATCGTAGGCTTCATTACGTTCAAGCAGGTTGATGTAGGCTTTTGAATGATACCGGACACGGGCGATGAGTTCGATCTTATCCGGGAGCTTGACGAGGTAGTCGTTGGCGCCCAGTGCGAAGGCTTCCGCTTTCACAACCGGTTCCTCTTTTGTCGACAGGACAATGAGCGGCACATTGCACGTTGCCGGATGGGCGCGAAAAAATTTGACCAGCGTCAGGCCATCGATCTCGGGCATCACCAGATCCTGCAGGATCACCGTCGGCCGGATCTCGGTGGCTTTCGCCACGGCCTGGGTCGGATCACTGCAAAAATGAAAGTGAATCTCCGGATCAGCTGCCAGCATCCGGCGCACGGCTTCCCCGATCATGGCCTGATCGTCAACGAGGAAAACCGTGATGTCGTGCCGCGTCAATTCTGAACCTGGTCTGTCTGCCGTGTTGTCGGTCATAATGACTCATTTCCCTTCCTGGCCGGCTTCAATCGATAGGCCATGGCCCTTGTTATCATAACGACGCTGTTCCGCCTGGTTCACTCGTGTCATACATATGCAGCCGGGCCTTCAAAACAGCGGCGATCTCGGTGAGAGGCACAATCTGCGAGGCGGCACCCATTTCAATCGCCGCCTTCGGCATACCGAAAACAACGCTGCTTTTTTCATCCTGCGCAATTGTGTACCACCCGGCCTTTTTCAATGCCATCATCCCTTCGCCGCCATCCTTCCCCATCCCCGTCAGAAGAACAGCGGTACCGGCCGCCGGCCAGTGTTCGGCGACGCTTTTAAAAAAGACATCGACGGACGGCCGGTAGTAGCAATCCAGCGGCTCGCGCGAATATCGGAGCGCCCGCGATGGGGTCATGATCAGATGATCGTTGGTCGACGCCAGGCATACGGTCCCTGGAATCGGCCGGCTTCCTTCTTCGGCGACTTTCACCTGAAGGGATGTCCGAGTATTCAGCCACGTTGCCAATTCAGGGGCGAAGTACTGGTCGACATGCTGCGTAATGACGATCGCTGCGTCCAGGTCTCCCGGCAATCGCGACAGGATTGCGGATAAGGCCGCCGGCCCTCCTGTGGATGAACCGATAACGATGAGCGATATCGCGCCCAGCGAGGCCGGAGGCGCTTCCGCCGCGGAGACACTTCTTGATTTTGTGAGGCCGACGGCACCCGTAAGCTTCCCTATGATTTCGATCTTTGCAAGAAGATCTGCGGCTCCTTCGATCATACCCTCCCGGCCGAGTACCGGCGTCCGGACAACGTCCAGCGCGCCATGACCCATGGCTTCGAATACCAGCGATATGTTCCCCTGGACCGTCGCCGTCACAATCAAAATGGCGCATGGTGATTCGATCATGATGTGGCGTGTTGCTTCGACCCCGTTCATCACGGGCATGATGAGATCCATGAGAATGATATCCGGCCGGTCAGCCGCACACTTCTGCACGGCTTCCTGCCCGTCACGAGCGATCCATGCGAGTGTGTAGCCGGGGACGCTGCAAACAACACGCCGGAGCGCTTCGACCGCCAACATGAGATCGTTGACAATCCCGATTCTCATGGCTCGCCGATCAGATCCATGACAGCCTTGATGAATGATTCATCATGGAAACTGCTCTTGGTCAAGTATGTATTCGCTCCGACTTCCAAGCCCTGGAGTCGATCTTCGGGGCGGTCTTTGTAGGAGACGATGATGATGGGCACATCCCCCACCCTGGCATCCTGCCGGATATGACGCACCAAATCGATGCCGTTCATTCGCGGCATATCGACATCGGTAACGATGAGATCATATGTTTCCAAACGGATGCTGTTCCAGGCGTCCATGCCGTCAGTGGCAATCTCCACGTCGTACCCACGATTGGCCAGCAGAGCGCGCTCCAGCTGCCGCACGGTGATCGAATCGTCAACGACGAGCACTCGCTTCCTGGCTTCCAGTTCGGCTTCTGCATCAGCCTTATGGATTTTCTTCAGTTGACCATCGGAGAGCAGCCGGCCGATTGATCGCTTGAGATCTTCGGCATCCAGAATGAGAACAGGGGTTCCATCTTCCATGAGGGACGCTGAGCTCACATCCGGCACTTTCCCCAGGCGTGGATCCAATGGGCGAACAACGAGCTCGCTTTGGCCGATGAATCGATCGACAACCAGCCCGTAGCAGAGAGTCACATCGCCGATGACCACGATGGGCCAATCATTGCCTTGGATGTCGGATCCGGGGAGTCCGAGAACCTCGTGAGCGCTCACGAGCCCGATGTTTCGCCCGTCGGATACGACATAGCGCCGCCCTTCCAGCGTCTGGATGTCGGAGGAGCTGACGTGGAGTAGCCGGTCAATGCGATTGAGGGGGATTGCGAATGGTTCGCCGCTCACATCCATCAGAAGGACTCGGATCACCGACAAGGTCACGGGCAGACGCAAATGAAAGCTGGCTCCGTGGCCGGGACGATTCTCGACAGAGATGGATCCGCCGAGCTGCTGGGCAAGGTCCCGCACGGCGTCCAGGCCGACGCCGCGCCCCGAAATCTCCGTGACGATTTCAGCGGTGGAAAACCCCGGGAGGAAAAGGAAATCAAGCAGCTCGGCTTCAGAGAGTCCCTGCATGATCTCTTCCGTCGTCAAGCCTTTGGCGACGACCTTGCGGCGCACTCTTTCGAGGTCGATACCGCAGCCGTCGTCCGTCATCGTGATATGCAGCTGGCCGGCATGGTGGAAGGCTTCGAGTCGGAGCAGGCCTTCGGGGGTTTTCCCGGCGGCCTGCCGCGCGTCGGGAGTTTCCAGCCCGTGGTCGAGTGAATTGCGGAGCAGGTGGGTGAGCGGGCCTTCGAGTTTGTCCAGGATATCGCGATCGACCTTCGTGGACTTGCCGAGAATTTCAAAGCGAACCTTTTTCCCCATCTGCCGTGCCATGTCTCGCACAAAACGCGGGAAGCCGGTGACTCCATCTCCGAAAGGCCGCATGCGGCTCGCGACAACTTCTCTGTAGAGCCTGCCGGAGACATCACTCAATTGGCGGGCGTAGAGATCGAGGCGATCGAGCCAGTCTCTCGCCAGCAAGTTGCAATCGTCGGTCTGCTGCCGTGTCTCGGCCAGAAGCTGGGCAGGGCGCCAGCCGATATTCTGAGCAGCGAGCGTCTCTTCAAGCTTATCCACGGTGCGGGAGAGTCCTGAGAGCTGGTTGACGAGCGCGCGAATTCGTAAGGAGGACGGATCGAGTCGCCGGGATTGCACGAGCGATTCGCCGGCCAATCCCATCATACGTGTGAGGCTTTCTGCTGACACTCGCACGGCTCGCTCTGCTGCATCTGCGGCCTTCGATGCCGCCGCCACCACCACCACATCGACAGGAGGCGGTGATGGAGGCTGTGGAGGAGCCACGGGAGGCTTCTCGGGGGCAGGCGCGGGACGCGTCGGAGTGGCTGCTGCAACAGCAGCTGGTTCAACCGCGGCCCTCGCCTGCGGCACATTGGCGCTGACGACGGGGGCCGGCATTTGGCTCGCCGTCTTGACAGCAGACAGTCGTGCCAGCACGGCATCGATCTGTGGCTGAAATGGCGCAAGCTGCCCGGGTGAATCCGGATTCGGTTCCTTTGAAAGGCGGGCCAGGAGATCGACGCCTGCGAGCAACACATCGGCTTGCTCGGGCCCGATCGTGATCTGTCCCTTCTGAGCCGCGACGAAGCAATCCTCCATTGCATGAGCCAGTTGAACGAGTGGATCGATGCCCACGATACGAGCCGCGCCCTTCAGTGAATGAGCAGCCCTCATCAAAGCTTCCAGGCGGCTGGCCGCCGTAGCGTCCTGTTCGAGAGCCAGCAGGCCGTCATTCAGAATCGCCACCTGCGATTCCGCTTCGGTGCGGAAAAGATCCATCATGGAGAAGTTGCTGAGGTCCTGCCCACTGCCTTGTTTTGTCATGCGATGTATTTCTCCAGCGCATGGAAAAGAAGCTCATCATCCAGCAAGCCGATCTTTCGGTTGCCGGCTGTGAGGACGCCACTCGTGAACCTCGGCACTGCCTTGGCAATCGACATCGGGGCTTGTTCGATATCGCTTTCCGAAAAACGATGCAGCCCCAGCATTTCGGCGACCGGAAATCCCCAGACGAAACTGCTTTTCCTGACAACGCAAACTCGCGGCACGGCCTTGCTTTCAGCGGGTACAACGCCGGCATCGATGCCGAGCAGATCAGCCATGGAAAAGCAGAGGTGAATCTCGCCCCGGATGCTCATCACCCCTGTCAAGACATTATTATGCCGATGGGGAATACGACGAATCGGGCGCATTTCGACGATTTCAACGAAAAGATCGGCGGGTATTCCAAGCCACTCGGTGCCGACACGGAAAATATAAGCGGCTTTTTCCGAGCGTTTTTCAGTGGACTTTTCCATTGCCAGATTCGCGGTCCACTCATCAATCTGGCCGGCCGTTGGATTTCGTTCCAGCAGGGCTCTCCCGCCGGCGGAGAAGACCGGGCAGTTGTTGCAATGGATATACGTGCGAAGCTCGGTGCACGAACGGTCTCCCGCAACCCCAATCGTGTTCCAACAGCTGCGAGCGGCATCTTTCATTGCCGGGGTTCCTTCTGCTTGTCATGAATTCGCGCGGCGCGTTTCTTCAATAGTTCAGCACCTTTGATGTCGCCGCGACGTTCCTTCAAGAGCGAGAGATGCATGATGGCTTCATAGCACGAGGGATCGAGGTAGAGTGCGCGGTTGAAAGATTCTTCGGCCTGGCGCCTCCGGCTCATGGCTTCCTGCAAAACACCCAGAAGGACATGAGCGCGAACATCCTGGCTATTTGATTTTAGAAACCCCTCGCACGCCGCCGCTGCTTCCTGGAGTTTCCCGGCATCGGCCAAGCGGTTGGCGTGTTCGAGAGGATCTTCAGCCGGGGCTTTCGGAATGTGAACTCGGGCAGTCGTGACGGCTGTTTTATGAGGCTGACGATTGGAAGGTGAGCGAGATGAAGGTGCCGACTTCGGACGCTCCGGCCGGGGCGAGGATACCGTTGCTACCGCCGGTGAACTCCGGGGTGGAATCTTGCAATAGGCAAATGCTCCGGCCTCGGCGACCGGTGTGAAGATCGTCGCCAGCGCCGGCATCATCTCGGCGTGGCCGACAAAGAGCAACCCGCCTTCGCGAAGCAGACGGCTGAGAGAACGAATAATGCATTGCCGCGCGTCGACTCGACAGTATATGAGCAGATTGCGGCAGAAAATGATGTCATAGGGATGTTCTTTCGCAAGGAAATCGTCGCTGATGATGTTGCCCTGAAGAAAACGAACACCCGATCGAACGGATGATCGGAGAAGATACCCATTCTCGGTTACATCGAAGTAGCGATCCCGAAAGCCGAGGGCATTGCCTCTGAAGGAGTTGGCCCCGAAGACCGCGGCTTCGGCTTTCCTCAAGAGGCCGTGGCTGATGTCAACTGCATCAATGGAATAATCGCTCGATTTCATGCCGGCATTCCGTAGCGACATGGCGATCGAGTAAGGCTCTTCGCCGGTCGCGCACGGCACGCTCAGGATGCGAAGCCGATGGCCTCGCGGGTCCTCCTTCCACTCGTCGGCGATGTGTTTCTCCAGATACTCGAATGGTTCACCGTCGCGGAAGAACCAGGTTTCCGGGACAACGACGGCTTCGATGAGCGCCTGCAACTCGTCGGAATTCTCTTCCACTCTTTGAGTGTAAGCGGGCTCGCTTGACTCATCGCAATTGCTCATTCTTTGCCGGACACTCGATGCGATCGTATTCGATCCGATGGATTCCGGATCAAGGCCGATGGTTCGTGAGAGTCGTTCGATCAAAGCTGAGAGAGGCACAGTCAATCCGCCTTCCCTGCTGAAAAGAGCCGTTTCGACACGTCGGCCGGCAAAAGATATTCCACCCGTATGCATTGAATCATTCCGCGCTTGTCGCAGGCGATTTTGCCCAGATAGCGGGATTGATCGAGGTCGAGCTCGGATGGCTTCAGGTCTTTGTCGGCCACGACTATTGTGTCGGTCATGGATTCCGCCACGAGTCCCAACAGGTGCTGACCGGATGCGGTATCGCTATAGGATGTGACGATGATGCGGGTGCTCATCTTCGCTTCGCATGGCCGGCCGTGCATTAGCCGACACAGATCGATCGCGGGAATGACGGTGCCGCGATAATTGAACTGCCCCGCGATGTAATCGGGCGCGCCCGGGCATGGCCTGAAGTGAACGAGCGGGAGGACTTCGATGATCTGCGAAGTTTCCAGCGCGTAACGATCCTGCGCGATACTAAATTGCAGCAACAGCATGATCATTCACTCTCTGATGGCGGCTCGGAGCTCCTCTCATATCGATCGTGCGTTCTGTTTCCACGTCCTCATTCAGTGCGTGCCTTTCAGAAGTGGCAGGTCCTCTGGATGGTGTGCCTTATTGAAAAATGCAGATTTGCTCAACTCCTTGACCAAGATACTACATAATCCATGCGATGTCAGACCTTGAATCGCGCGGCGATCTCCTGCAGCGTGTGAACAGCATCTGTCAGCTGTCGAGTGGCTTCGTTGAATTGCTTCAGCGAGTCGGTTTCCTTGCGAGCGCCTTCACTCAGGAAAACCATCGCTTCACTGATTTGATGCGCTCCCAAAGACTGCGCTTTCATGCCGTCGTTGACGATCTCGAAACGCGGCGTGAGATCTTCCACTTTTTCGATGATCTGCGCCAGATCCCGGCTGATATTTCCGACGGTCACGACTCCGTGCCGGACATCTTGGCTGAACTTATCCATCTCCATAACCCCGGCTGATACCGATGTTTGCATCTCAGTCACGGTTTGCTCGATGTCGAGTGTCGCCGCAGCCGTCTGATCGGCCAATCTCCGTATTTCGCGAGCGACAACGGAAAACCCCAGCCCCTGTTCACCGGCCTTTTCCGCTTCGATGGAAGCGTTCAAAGAGAGGAGATTTGTCTGATCTGCAACCTTTGAGATCGCGGTGACGACCGAACTGATCAAGTTGGCTTTCTTGCTGATGACGGCCAGCTTGGACGAGATCGTCATCGTCGCATCGGCCAGCTGGTTCATGACGTTCTCCATGCCTTCAAGGCCGCTGCGTCCGGAATTTGCGAGTGTGGCCGTGTCGGTTGCGATATCCTTCACATCCTGAACGGCGCGGGCGAGCTCTTCCGAAGTGGCGGATATCTCCTGCACCGATGAAGCGGCTTGCGTTGTTGCCGCACTGAAACTTGCGACGTTGGATTCCTGCTCGCGGGATGCTGCGGCCATCTGGGTTGCACTCGAGACGAGCCACACGCAGGAGGTCTGTACCAGGCCGACCAGAGAACGCAGATCGCTGATCATTTTTTCGATCGCAGCCGAAAGCCGGGTTGTCTCGTCGGCGCGATCGTCGGGAGCACCTCCCGGTGGCTCTTCCGGCGACTTTCCGCTTTTTCCCATCGCCGTCATTTTCTCACGGGCTTCGATAAGATTTCCCTGAGCGACGAGTTGTGCCACGTTCACAAGGTTTTCGACGGGGGCTGTGATGGAACGGGCGAGGAAAGTTGCTGCGGCGACGACGACAATGAGCGCGATGGCGCCGGCCAGAGCCAGCATTCGAAGCCACCTGGAGACGGCGCTTTCAACCTTGATGAGGACACCGTGGTAATCATCTTCATACATGCCGGCGAGGATGACCCAATCCCACGCAGCAAAATACGTGAGAGCGGATGTTTTCATGCGGGGCACAGTTTCACCGATGTTCATCCATGCATACCGATCATAGAGGATGGAACCGTTTCTTGTCGTTTGAGCTTTTTCGACGATTCGCCGGATGATGGGCTCCCCCTGAGCATCCCGGGTTTCCCAAATGTACTCGCCGTCTCTCTCTCCGTTTTTCGAAATGATGTAATGCCCCCGTTGGAGGCCCTTCCCGCCGATGATGCCGACATAACCGGTCTTGCCGACCGGGATCGACATCACAATTTGGCGCGTGTCCCGATAAACAGACTCCATCGGATATCCGATGGCGATCATCCCAATGACTTCTTTCCTAGATGGCGAATCCCAGATCGGCTCGAACGCCGCCATCTGCCATTCACCTGCAACAAGCGCACGTCCTGTATAGGAATCCCCCTTCAGAACGGCCGCGAATACGGGATTGACTTCACCGGCCTGCGGCGATTCCATGATGGCGACACCGATCGCGCGACGGTTGTCCTTTGTTCTCACCGTTGTACTGATCGCCAGCATATCTCCGCGTTGGTTCATCCTCTGGAAGAGGCTGCAGGAGCAATCCAGGGTTTTGGCCAGCGAATCAATAACAGGCGATTCGACAGCGGTGCTTTCATTCATTCCCAGCCATGTGCCGCCCGCCATCATTTTTCGCAAATCAATCTTCACTGTTTCGCCTGTCGATGGATTGATGGCCTTCCACGTGGCGGGTTCATCCGACCGGGTGAGGCCTCCGATGGCCCTGAGTTGAATCCGGGCGACGGACATTTTTTTATCGAGGCGCTCGGCTGTTTGCCGGTTGGCCATCTCGCAGAGTTTATAAACGATCCTGGCCGTTTTTTCGGTTTCGCCTTTCGTCAACACCTGCATGTCTTCGATGACGCCAGTTTTCAGAGTCGTTTGCTTATAAAATGTCAGTGCCGAGATGACGATCAAAGGGAGGAGTGCGGCCAGAGCGCAGAGGCCGGCCACCTTGTGTTTCAGCGTCAGTTTCAACATGACAGCTCCTTGTTTCTTCATCGGGAGACTCGGCCTTCGTTCATCGCCTGCAGGCTCGGTTGCAACGGGTTAACGGTACCACAATGAGAGTGGTCTGTGAACCCCGCTGGAGTTTAGGTCAACTGTGTTGATTTTGTGAAGCAAAAAGAGAGAAGCAAAGCAAGAATTTCTGGGAGCGTTTTGATTGAGGTTTTCCTTTTTACTTTTAGCTTTTTATTTGGACTTCACCGATTCAAAATTTCCAGACAAGGCACCGGCTTGACTGTGACGTTATCCCCAGGGTGATCTCACCAACTTGACAGCGATCGGGAAAACAGTGATATGAATACCTCTTGAGTATGCCTCAGAAGGAGGAGATGTCGTCATCATGTTAAAGATTTCGCAACGCGGGCGCAGAATTCCGGCTTCCCCCATTCGCAAGCTGCATCCACTGGCTGTGGCGGCGAGGGAGCGAGGAGTCTCGGTCATCAACCTCAATATCGGGCAGCCTGATCTGCCCACACCGCATGAGTTTTTCGATGCGGCATCAAAATTTCCGACACGCACGGTTGCCTATAGCCCATCTCAGGGTATTCAGCCGTATATCGACGGGCTCGTCCACTACTATCAACAAGTCGGGCTGACGGTGCAGCCTCATGAGATCACCGGCACGATCGGCGGCAGCGAGGCCATCACGATGGCATTACTCTGTTGCGCGAATCCGGGCCAACGAGTGCTGTGCTTCGAACCGTTCTACACGAACTACTATTCACTCGCCATGACGGCGGGCGTCCATATGGACGTTCTTCCGACAACCATCGACGATGGCTTCAGGCCGCCCAAAGAGGAAGAGATCCGAGCGGCCATCACGCCTCGCACACGAGCCATCATCATCTGCAATCCGAGTAACCCGACCGGCACCGTCCTTACCAAAGACGAACTCGACATGATCGCTCGCGTTGCACTCGAGAAGAAGATCTTCATCATTTCCGATGAGGTTTATCGGGAATTTTGTTATGAAGGCGCGGCGCTGACCTATTGGAACTATCCCGGCATGGATGACCAGATCATTCTCGCCGATTCCCTCTCGAAGCGCTATTCTGCATGCGGCGTGCGCCTCGGATGTGTCGTCACGAAAAACAAAGGCCTTCAGCAGGCCTTTTTAAGAATCGGTCAATCCAGACTCTCGGCGGGGACTTTCGACATGCATGCCTGCGTGCCGCTCTTCTATTTGGGCAAGGACTATTATGCCGGCGTCACCAACGAATACCGCAAGCGCCGCGATGCGCTGACCGATGGACTTCAGAAAATACCCGGGGTCAAATGCCACAAACCTGAAGGCGCATTCTACATGCTGACGGAACTCCCTGTGGAAGATGCCGACAAGTTCTGCTCTTGGCTCCTTACCGACTTCAACCATGAAGGAGCCACGGTCATGCTCGCGCCCGCCAATGGCTTCTACCTGACGCCCGGCAAGGGGCAGCGGGAAGTGAGAATCGCTTACGTCGTCGAAGAGCCTCGCCTGCGGCAGGCTGTGACAATCCTGGAAAAAGCGCTGCAAGTCTACCCGGGAAAACTGTAAGTAAATACCGAGGCGAAGATCCCGACCCGGCTATCTTTGCAAAATCAGCGCATTATTGCCGACTGTGACGCCGCCTTGCGGAGGACGCAAGGCTGAGCACTTTCAAAAGGGCGGCTCGACCGGAGCCTTACCGTCATGGCGTCCTTCACCTCTGAAATGGAAAAAGGCAGCAAGTGCTGAGCACCTGCTGCCTTGTGCTATTTCGAATCTGCGATCAGATGAAAAGCGGCGCCAGAACGAGCGTGATCGTGCTGAGCAGCTTGATGAGCACGTGAAGTGACGGGCCGGCAGTGTCTTTGAACGGATCGCCGACTGTGTCGCCGACGACGGCTGCGCTGTGCGTCGGATTCTTGGTTCTTGATCCGTCTGCTGCAATCAGGTACTTGCCTCCGTGAGCGCCCGATTCGATATACTTTTTAGCGTTGTCCCAGGCGCCTCCACCATTATTGAGGAACAGGGCCATGAGGATTCCGCAGATGGTGCCGACCATCAGGAGTGCAGCCACGGCTTCGGCGGAGATCAGCTTATCAGTTTCAGTGATGAAGACCTTGAAGAGGAGGCCCACTGAAATGGGCATTAAGATGACGAGCAGTCCCGGCACAACCATCATCCGGAGAGCGGATTTCGTCACGATATCGACGCAGGATCCATAATCGGGTTTGAAATCAGCTGGGAATTGGATGATGTCGTTGATCCGTTCCAGTTTGGAAAATTGTCTCCGGACTTCTTGGATAATAGCCTGGGCTGCTCGGCCGACGGCTCGAATGGCCATCGAGGAAAAGAGGAAGACGAGCATGGCGCCAAGCAGCCCGCCGACGAAGACGACGGGATTGGCAAGATTAACGGCCTTCATCTCTTGACCGGCGTACTGCGCAATCTCATCCATATAGGCCTGGAAGAGGAGGAATGCTGCGAGCCCGGCCGAGCCGATGGCGTATCCCTTTGTGAGTGCTTTTGTCGTATTACCGACGGCATCCAGACGATCCGTTTTCTTGCGAATTTCTTCCGGCTGCTGTGACATTTCGACGATCCCGCCGGCGTTATCCGTGATTGGTCCGAAGGTGTCCATGGCAAGGATGTACGCAGCCGTGGCCAGCATGCCCATCGTTGCAACGGCCGTGCCGAAGAGTCCCGCATGCGGCAGGCCGCTGGAAGCGCCGAGGTAATATGACCCGAGCAGCGCGACGCCCATCGCGAGTGCCGGCATCCAGGTGCATTCGAGTCCGACGCCGATGCCGGCGATGATATTGGTGGCTGGTCCGGTCTTGGATGCTTCGGCAATCGATTGCACAGGCCGATAGCGATACTCGGTGTAGTACTGTGTGATGTAGACGAAGGCGACTGAGGTGAGAACACCCAGGATTCCGCAGGCGAAGAAATGCAGCCAGGCGTGTGGAGCGGCCGGGCTGTTGAGGAGCCAGTAGGTGGCGGCTCCGAATGCGGCCATGGCCAGGATGACGGCGATGTAGTAGCCGCGATTCAGAGCTTCCATCGGATCCATCTTTTCTTCCTTGTCCATCCGGACCGCCATAATGCCGGCGATGGAAGCGACGATTCCGAAGGCGCGTGCGACGAGCGGGAACATCATGACGCCGACAATACCGGCTGAAAATCCCATGCCGGCTTTTTCGGCGGCCGCCGCGAGGGATGCCCCGAGAATCATCGCTCCGATGTTTTCGGCTGCTGTCGATTCGAAGAGATCAGCGCCGCGGCCTGCACAGTCGCCGACGTTGTCGCCGACGAGATCTGCGATGACGGCTGGATTTCGCGGATCATCTTCGGGGATGCCGGCTTCGACCTTGCCGACGAGATCCGCGCCGACATCAGCGGCCTTCGTGTAGATACCGCCGCCGAGTTGTGCGAAGAGCGCAACAAAGGATGCACCGAATCCATATCCGACGATTAAGAGCGGAATTTTCGTTGGTTCGCATCCGCCGGTGGCGCTCACAAGCGCATACAGCCCCGAAACGCCGAGGAGGCTCATGGCCACAACGAGCAACCCCGAAACCGCGCCGCCGCGCAGCGCAATCTGCAGGGCACTATTGAGACTCGACAAGGCCGCGTGTGCGGTGCGGATGTTGCTGCGAATGGAAATCCACATTCCGATATAGCCGGCACACACGGAACAGACGGCGCCGAAAACAAAGGACAACGTAATCCATGACGCCAGTGCCAATGAACTGCCGACCGGATCCCATTGCCGATGGCTGCGGATGAATCCATAGCCGATAAACAAAATAGCCGCGAAAACAACAGCCAGGATGAGAATCGTCGTGTTTTGCCGCCTCAGAAATGCTTCGGCGCCTTCCTTGATGGCGTTGGAAATCCGCTGCATAGCTTCCGAGCCCGTTGAGTGGCGCAGCACCCATCTGGCGAGGTAGGCTGCGAACAAGAGCCCAAATATGCTAAAACCGATAACAAGGGAAATCAGATGAAATGTGCTTCCCATCTCCTTTTAGCTCCTTTAATTCAAAAAGCCCGATATTGATCCACTGGATGGAGCGGCTGTTCGGCCGGCGTCCACCGGAATAGCCCTGTGGTCGCATATGGCAACCCAAAGCCAAGCAAGAGGCTCCATGTCAACATACGAGCGGATTTCATTTCTGGTGCCTTCCCCCTGAGTGTGAGCCTCAAATATGGGCGGGAGTATTGCAAATGTTTTCGGTAAAATCAAGTGTGGCAAGGTTCCCCGAATCCACGCGCCGGCATTTCAACCTGTCCATACCGCTCCGCAGCTTGATTCATGAGCAGTTTTCGCCTTTCTCTGTTCCCTTATAGCAGGTTCGAATTCCTTCCCGGATGACCGAACCAGGCCTCATTCGAGTCGTCTGTGATTCTACTGAACAGGGATGAAAAGCATTCGAATAGGGAAGCCCCTCGGCCGGATCACTCGATTCTCATCTGTCTGTCTAATCCGGCGATCTTGAAAACTTTTTTCACGTTTGGCGACACCTTGATTATCGAGAACTTGTCGACATCAACTTCTCTTACGATCAGAAGGCACAGCCGCAGGAAAGCCGACGCGACATAGTCCACATTCTTCATATCAAAGACGACAGGCATCTTGGCTTCCTGGACTTTCCTGATAAGTTCATCCCCGATTTCGCTGCAGCCGGCAGTATCAAGTTTGCCGGAGAATGTGCAGATCAAACTACCCTCACAGATGATGTATTGAACCATGGCTCGGCTCCTTTTGCAGTCAAACGCCGCGCATAAGGGATTGTTTCAACGCCGCTGACACCGCTCGCGATCGTTGCCTGGCGGAGCGGAATTGCGACAGAAAGAGACACCACGATTCGATCATGAAACGGCGGATCATGCGGCGAATATAGGCCGCATGCCGATGAGTGTCAAGCGTACGGACAACGCCACGTCAAAGTCGGCAATACGGCGCCGATTTTGCGAAGTCATAAATGAAAAGTAAAAAATTCAGGAGGCGTTTTAATTGAGGTTTCCCTTTTAACTTATTATTGAGACTTCACTCATTCAAAATTTTCTGATGAGGCACTGGCTGAACTTTTGCGTTGCCCTGAAAATTGCCCCGTGCGCCCTCAGATCTTTGGTGTCTCTGCGTTAAAGTCCCTTGGTCTTATCTCCGACAGTCGACCCGGATGAGGCGACCGAAATGGAGGTACGGCTCCTCTGCCACAACCAACGCATTTCCTTGCCGACTCATGAAACACTTGTTCCGCCACTCGTTTCTCCTCTAGAATCGCCGGCATTATGATCTTCGATGTCGTTGCGAGGGATTACGCAAGCGCCGCGCGGCGAGGGTTGCTCCGAACGCCTCACGGCACGGTCGAGACACCCGCGTTTATCCCATGCGCGACAGCCGGTTCGGTCAAGGGGTTGGTCCACAGCCAGCTTGCGGATCTCGGTACGTCGATCATTCTCTGCAACACTTTTCACCTGATGCTGCGGCCGGGTGTCGACATCATCGATCGACAGGGGCGCCTTCATCGATTCATCGGCTGGGATCAGACGCTGCTCACCGATAGCGGCGGCTTTCAGCTTTTCAGCATGAGCGAGCTGGCGAAGGTCAGTGAGAAAGGAATTGCCTTTTCATCGCCCTGGGACGGCCGGCGGATGTTTATCACGCCTGAAGATGTTATCGATATGCAGGTGAAAATCGGCGCTGATCTGATCGTCTCGCTCGATTACTGCACTCCCTATCCGGCGACGCGGCGTGAAACGGAGAAGCAGGTGGATCTCACCGCCGGCTGGGAAAAGCGCTGCATCGATGCTTTCAGAAATCGGACCGACAGCCAGGATCAGTCGCTGGCGGGGGTTGTTCAGGGAGGAATCTATCCCGACCTCCGGCGCGAGAGTCTCACGCGTGTCCTCGACATGAAATTCGACACACTCGCCATCGGTGGGCTCAGCGTCGGCGAACCGCGCGATGCCAAACTGGAAGTGCTCGATTCCCTGGCCCCTCTCTACCCTCCTGCGCTGCCTCGCCACCTGCTCGGTGTCGGGACTCCCGAAGATATTATTGAAGGCGTTCGTCGCGGGATCGACCTCTTCGACTGCGTTCTCCCGACGCGAAACGCACGCAATGGCATGCTTTTCACCACAAAAGGGAAGGTCCGCATCAAGAATGCTCGATATGCCGACGACCCGGCGCCTCCTGATCCGGACTGCCGTTGCTACACCTGCAGAAATTTTTCACGATCGTACCTCCGCCATCTCTTTCTGTCACAGGAAATCAGCTCTTCGACACTGAATACCATCCACAACCTGTACTTTTATCTTGACATGATGGCAGAAATACGAGAATCTATTACGCTCTCGAATTTCGAAGGGTTCGCACGGAGATTTCTGGCGGGCCTGGAAGTGGAGGCGGTATCGTTATGATTTCCTCTTTATTTCACGCGCAGGGGGCGGGAGGCGCGCCCCAGCAGAATTTTCTCATCAGCATGGCGCCATTTTTCCTGATCATCGTCGTCTTCTATTTTCTTCTTATCGCGCCGATGAGGAAGAAGCAGAAGAAACTTCAGGAGATGCTCAACCAGTTGAAAGCCGGTGACCGTGTCATCACGACGGGCGGTATGTATGGCACGATCGTCGTCATGGCCGATGATGTGGTACAGCTCAAGATCGCCTCCAACGTCAAAATCGACATTGCAAAAAGCGGTATCGCCGGACTGGCCACCGGACCAGCGCAGTCCGATTCGTAGGGGAGACTCATGCGTAGAGACCTCGTTTGGAAAGTCGTACTCACAGTATTCATAATCGGCGGAGGCTTGGCGCTCCTCTGGCCGCCGAAAGATAAAATCAAACTCGGCCTCGATCTCAAGGGCGGTATGCATCTTGTGATTCAGGTACAGACCGATGACGCTCTTAATGTCCACCGTGATCAGGAAGCCATCAGGCTCGACGACAAGCTCAAAGAAGAAGCCATCACGGTCAAATCCATTCACGCCGGCGATGTCGGACAGATCATCATCGACGGCGTCGATCCAAAAGATGATATGCTCGTCAGCAATATCATTAAGAACGACTTCCCGAGCTGGAAGTATTTGACGAACCCCGGCACCGTCACAATGGACATGAAGCCCGAGTTGCAGACGCAACTTCGCGAAGAAGCCGTCAACCAAGCGATCGAAACGATTCGCAACCGTGTCGACGAGTTCGGCGTTGCTGAACCTCTGGTACAGCGGCAGGGCTTTTCCAGCACAATCATTGTGCAACTGCCGGGTGTTGATGATCCGCAGCGCGTCAAGGACTTGATCAGGGTCACGGCTGTGTTGGAATTGAAGCTTGTCGAAAAATCCGGTTCCAGCCGTGAGGATATCCTTGCATCATCCGGCGGTATCGTGCCTGACGGCATGGATGTTATTCCAGCCAAGCCCAGAGGTGATGAAAAAGGCGGCCCGGCCTACTACATGGTCCGCAAGGTCGCGGCTGTTAATGGAAGGGACCTCCGCAACGCCAAGCGAAGCTCCGACCAGTACAATCTTCCGGCTGTCAGTTTCACACTGACTCCGGACGGCGCGACCAAGTTCGCGAAG
Source organism: uncultured Acidobacteriota bacterium (assembly GCA_903916735.1). GTDB lineage: Bacteria > Acidobacteriota > CAIWXX01 > CAIWXX01 > CAIWXX01 > CAIWXX01. The sequence continues at coordinate 57,593 of CAIWXX010000082.1, read as the reverse complement.
GTGACTGGCGAGAATATTGGAAAGCAGTTGGCCATCATACTGGATGGGCAGGTCGAATCGGCCCCGCGAATTAATGCTCGTATCGAAGATTCGGGGATCATCGAGGGGAATTTTACACCGGAAGCCGCAGAAGACCTTTCGCTGGTTCTGCGGAGCGGTTCGCTGCCGGCCAGTCTGCGGTTCCTGGAGGAGCGGACAGTCGGACCATCGCTCGGACTTGACTCCATTCAGAAGGGGCTTCGAGCATTCTCGGTGGCACTCATCGGAGTCATCGGGTTCATGCTTGTTTATTATAAGAAAGCCGGAATCAATGCGACGATCGCATTTCTCTTCAACACGATCATCCTTCTTGGATGCATGGCTTACTTCCATGCAACGCTGACACTGCCCGGCATCGCCGGTGTGATCCTCGGTGTCGGTATGGCGGTAGACGCGAATGTTCTTGTTTTCGAGAGAATCCGCGAAGAGTTGCGCATGGGCAAGACCGTGAGGTCGGCCGTCGCCGCCGGATTCACTAAGGCTTTCTGGACGATCTTTGATACACATATGACAACCGTTATTTCGGCGACTTTCCTCTTCCAATTCGGTTCCGGGGCCGTCAAGGGCTATGCGGTCACGCTGATCCTGGGCCTCGCAGCGAGCATGTTCACGTCGATCTTCGTCTCGCGGCTTATGTTCGACCTGGTCATGGGGACGAAGCCGAAGATTGATAAACTCAGCATTTAGCAAGGCGGACTGAGACATATGGAATTCTTTAAAGAGACCCACATTGGTTTCATGCGCCTCCGGTGGATCAACCTCTGCCTATCGATAGTGGTTGTCTGCGTCGGAGGTATTTCCTACTTCATGAAGGGCGGCCTCAGCTACGGAGTCGATTTCGCGGGCGGTACGGTCGTTCAATTCAAGTTTTCGGTTCCACAGGATATCGGCTCTCTTCGGAGCCGCCTTCACAAGATCGGCCTTAGCGGAAGCCGTATTCAACAGCTCGGCGGTCAGAACGAGTATTTGCTGAGAATCGAGCAGAGTACGAAAGAACGAGAACAGTACGCCGGCAAATCTGCCGAAGAGCTGGATGTTATCAAGGCAAAAGTGGTTCAGGGGTTTCAGGATGAAGGCGAACGGAAACTCATCACCGAGGGCAAGATCGACCTTAACAACATCGGTGTCGATCGGCTGACGACTTTCATCGAACCCATGGTCTCATCCACCGGTGGGGCAACGCCGGCGACTCACGCAATCGCAAAAAGCGTTCTGGAAAAGAAAGCTTCACTCGGCGGGCTCTTCCATAATTTCGATGAATTGAAATTGGTGGCTGGAATCCCGGATGCTGTTTACAGCGGGTTGAAGGATAAGGCATTCCTGGGGACGATGTCCGTCATCCGCACGGAAATTGTTGGGCCGCAGGTTGGAGCCGAGTTGAGGCACAAGGCAGTGCTCGCGACCATCTGGGCTCTCATCGGCATGCTGGTCTATATCTGGTTCAGGTTCGAGCTTGTTTACGGCATCAGCACAATCCTGACACTCACCCACGATGTTCTCGTGGTGGTCGGCATGATCTCACTTTTCAACTATGATTTCGATTTGACGATGCTGGCGGCGGTCCTCACCATCGTTGGCTATTCCGTCAACGACACGGTCGTCATCTTCGATCGAATTCGCGATAACGTGAAGCTGATGAAGAAGGAAGGCTGGGCTGAAATTTGCGATCGCTCGATCAACCAGACACTCAGCCGGACGATCCTGACGACGGGCACAGTTTTTGTCACCGTTCTTTCTCTGTTTTTCTTTGGCGGAGATGTCATCCATCCATTCGCTTTCACAATGCTCGTCGGCGTGATCTCCGGGACCTATTCAACGATCTACATGTCCTGCCCAATCCTCCTCTGGTGGAAACAGATCGCCGAATTGAGAAAAGTTCGTGCCATCGCCAAGAGAAAGGCCGGGAAATAAGATATCGCGGGATTCAAGCGCAGCATGGATTCCATGAGAAAAAAGCATGCACGCGGCGGGGGATATTTATGCTAAAGTATGGTCGGCTATCCAGTACCGAGATGGATGGGCAAAGAAAGGTGGGTGAGAGATCATGTTTGTAGAGTCGATGATCGATTCGACTGAGAGGAAAGGAGATCGGAGCAAAAGACCATTCACGTTCACCGCGGCGCTTGTCGTCCACTTTGTGATCGTCGGTCTTTTGATCGTCGTTCCTCTAATGTCGAACACGAACCTTCCGCAGATTGCGGCGATCAACGCGTTCCTTACAGCACCACCGCCTCCACCGCCTCCACCGCCTCCTCCGCCGGCGCCTGCCGCGGCCAAGAAGCCGATCGTGGAGGTCAAGAAAATCGACACACCGCCGCCGGATGCCGGTCGATTCGTGGCGCCGACGGAAGTTCCGAAGGAGATCACTGAAGAGCCGATCGATCTTGGGATTGAGGGTGGTGTCGAGGGTGGCGTCGAAGGCGGTGTCGTCGGTGGCGTTGTCGGAGGCGTCGTTGGAGGTGTCATCGGAGGAGTGGTCGGTGGGGATCTTGAAGCCCCTCCAATTCGCGTCGGTGGCGACATCAAACCGCCGAAACTCATCAAGAGGGTCGAGCCCCGGTACCCGGCCATTGCCGCAGCCGCGCGCGTTCAGGGTGTTGTTATCCTGGAAGCCACGACTGATACCAACGGCCGCGTCATTGATGTGCGTGTGCTGAAATCAATCCCGTTGCTCGATCAGTCTGCGATCGAAGCTGTGCGGCAGTGGGTGTACACGCCCGTTTACTTGAACGGGAAACCGCAACCCGTCATTTTCACAGTTACTGTTATTTTTACACTGAGATAAAAAACCCGTCAGATATTGCCAGAGGAGGAAGCATGGAAGGCATGACAATTTTGGGTATGCTCGAACAGATGGGCTGGGTGGCGCGTGGCGTCATGATAGTTTTGGCCATCATGTCGGTCTGGTCGATCGGAATCGCAATCGAACGTTATATGACGTTCGGCAAGGCACGCAAGGAATCGCGGCAACTCGCCCCCTACCTCGCCAAGTGCCTCAAGGATGGCCGCGTCAAGGACGCTATTGACGCATCGATGAAGAATAAGCACTCGCACCTGGCCAAGGTGCTGGTGGCCGGCTTGCAGGAATTCCAGTTTCAGGAAGGCGATCAGTCCGTCGATTTCGATATGCAGATCGATTCGGCAAAACGCGCTCTTCAACGAGCCACGGTTATCGGAGTGCAGGATTTTAAGAGAGGCCTGAACGGGCTCGCTACCATCGGTTCCACCGCCCCCTTCGTCGGATTGTTTGGAACTGTATTCGGTATCATCAACTGCTTCACAGGCATGGCGCTCACAGGATCGGGCGGACTCGGTGCCGTGTCGGCCGGTATAGCTGAAGCTCTTATTACGACGGCATTCGGTCTGTTTGTGGCTGTTCCGGCTGTATGGTTCTACAACTACTACACGAATAAGATCGAAATCTTCGGCGCAGAGATGGACAACTCCTCGGCGGAACTCCTCAACTACTTTCTCAAGAAGAAGGCAGTAGCCTAAGAATCGTAAGGGGTTTCTCAAAACCACGGTTACCAGAAAGGAGTTTCATCCATGAGTATGGACATTGGCGGTGGCGGAGGGATGAAGAGTGAACCCAACGTGGTTCCATTCTGTGACATCCTGCTGGTGCTGCTCATCATCTTCATGGTCGTCACCCCCATGATTCAAAAGGGTGTGGACGTGATGCTGCCCGAAGCCGGCTTCACCAAGGAACAACCTGAGAACCCTCCTGTCGTGCTGGCCGTTAAAAGAGACGGCACTGTTTACCTCAATTCCGAAATCATCGCCGATCGCACTCAGCTCAAGGACAAGATTGCCGATGCGATCGAAAGCGCGCAGGACAAGGTGCTGTACTTTAAGGCGGATGCGGAGCTGGATTACGGAACGGTGATCGATGTTCTCGATTACGCAATGGAAGCAGGCGTCGAGAACGTCGGTGTCATCACCGAACAGCGTACAGAGGGCGCGCCGCAATAACGGCGCGTTAGAGAAGGAGTTCCTATGGGAATGTCAGTCGGCGGCGGCGGCGGCGTCGTCAAATCCGAACCAAACGTTGTGCCGCTTTGCGACATCTTGCTTGTGCTCTTGATTATTTTCATGATGATAACGCCGATGGCTCAGCATGGCATCGACATTAAGCTCCCGGAACAAACAAACACACCCACCACTGGGCCGACTCCCAACCTCATTGTCGTTAACATCAAAAAGGAAGGCGGAATCTTCATCAACCAGGAGCCGGTGGATCGGTCACTGCTTCTCGGGCGTTTGAAGGAGATTTTCGACGTTCGAGCCGATAAGACCGCCTTCGTTAAGGCGGATAGCACGGTCAAATACGGCGAAGTCGTCAAGCTAATGGATGCGTGCAAGGGAGCGGGTGTCGATACGGTCGGCATCATCACGGAAAGAGCGACCACAACACCGCAATAGGCATCAACTGATCCTCGATGGCGGACCTATGAAAAGGCCCGCCATCGCAGGATCATTCGTCGGTCACATTCACGATCCCTTTCGATTAATGAAAAGTCTTTGAGGGATGGCGCTGTGTGCATCGAATCTCTGGGTTCGGCTTTCAGCACAACGGTTTGATTTCTGAACGTCGAGATCCTCGTGAAACTGCCGAGGAGACTGGTTGTTGCGCATTCTCCTCGATGGCACCTCATTCGCCTGAGCCGCCGTCTTCCACTGGAGGAAGCAAGCATGAAAGGCTTTGGATTCACGGGGGTCCCCGAAGAGGATCGCCTGTTTGAATTGGATGAGGACGCGCTGCGTCGTTGGGAGAATGCCGATGTTCCCGAGGTCGTCACGTATTCTCACCTGGCTGAAGTTCGCGGCGACGACCTGGCGGCGGATGTCACAATGGATTTTCCGTTGCATTGGCGGCACTGGGATATCGGATGGAGGTATCTTTTCAATATCTCTTTGCTGGGCCAGATCATGGCCTGTAGACCCGGCGATCTCATCCTTGATTATGCGGCGGGCCCATGCTGGGTTGCAGAACTATTGAATCGTTTTGGAATCCGCACAGTATCAGTCGATCTTTCCTTAGAGATGCTGCGACGCGGGCGGGAAAGGCTGCGCCAGGATCGTCGCTTGAACAGGGTTGTCAATGCGCAGTTTGCGGCCGGCGACGCACTTCAACTCCCTTTCCCTGACGGCACATTTGACGGCGTCCTTTGCATGAATGCTCTCCATCATATGCCGAACTACCTGGAGGCGTTGAAGGAAATCCATCGGGTGCTCAAAGAAGGAGGCCGTGCAGCGTTTTCAGAACCAGGCTCTGCGCATGCCCGTTATCCGCTGACGCAGGCCAGAATGAAAGAAATAGGCGTTCTGGAAAAAAGTACGCCCTTGCCGCTTTTGTTCGTGCTGGCCAGGCGAGCCGGTTTCGATCGGATGCGAGTTGTCCCTCTGGTGCATCCCTTCCGCTATGAGTTTGAATATTCCGCTGGTCCCGCTGACGAAGAGGCTCTTCGCCGCATGTGGGATTTGGCTTCGGAATCAATTCGCGAGCATTCCTGTTTCATTCTCGAAAAGGGGCCGACCCGGCCGGTGGATTCTGCGATGCCGGCAGCGGTTCTCTATAGTCATCTTCTTCGTGCCGATATAAAGGTGCTTCAATCGACCACATATGCACCGGCCGGCGGGCTTATCAGGGATCGCATCTCCGTGCGAAATGTTGGAGATGTTCTGTGGCTGGCTCGCAAAAGTCCGTTTGGTGGAAATGTGATGGCGGGGGTCAAGGTGTATTCGGAAGAGGGCGCGCTGATCCGGGAGGATCTATGTCGCACTTTCCTACCACAGGACACGCCGCCCGGCGGCGAAGTGCTGCTTGAGATGCCGGTTCCGGCGATGTTCCATCCAGGTCGATACATTCTCAAATATGATATGGTCATCGAAAATCTGGCTTGGTTTGAGCACCATGGATCTCAGGCAACACAGCACTCCGTGGAGGTCGTTCCATTGAGCGCAGAAATGATTCTCTCGGAAACGCCGTCCCGGGTTATTTCTGGGGATGTGATCACCTGTCTGGCTCGCCTTCGCAACACAGGTGCCATTACATGGCCGTCCCGGCAGGAATCGTTCGGCGGGCCTATGTCTGTCGGAATTCGAGTCATGCGTGAGGATGGAGCTTTTCTGCGCGACGATCTCGGCCGGACGGTTCTCCCGCGTGATGTGCCCCCGAGTAGTGACATACAGATTGAACTTCATATACCGGTTCAACTGGATCCAGGCCGATATCTGTTCAAGTTCGATATGGTGATTGAGGGCTCATCCTGGCTCGAAAGCACAGGTTCACCGGTCATCATGAGGCCTGTCGACGTCATGAGCCGTTGATCATCTGCTCGTCGCCACACGGACTGTCCCCTCACCCGGAATGCATGTTGGTAATTCCGGAAGTCTGCATCGAGTGATATAATCGCGGACATATTCATGCAGGAGAGTTGCAGCATGTCGAAGGTAATAGCCAAAATACTCGTGGCGGGTCTTCTGATGGTTCTTACTGCGGCAGCCGGTCGCGCGGGTAATACACCGACACCCTTTAAGGAGAATGAGAAGTACGGCTACAAGGATGCACACGGCAAAGTCATCATCGCGCCCGTCTTCATCATTGCGAACGAATTCTCAAAAGAAGGAATCGCTTCGGTGCTCGATCAAGACGGCTGGGCTTTCATCAACATGACAGGCGACATCATCGTCAGGCCATTTGTCATCGATAATGGCCCTGATTATTTTCTGGAAGGTGTCGCGAGATTCACGTTAAACGGCAAATTCGGCTTCTTCAATATTATGGGCGAAATCGTCATTGAGCCGCAGTTTGATTTTGCGTCTTCATTTCATGAAAGCCTCGCTGCCTTTTGTCATGGATGCAGTCAGAAGAGCCAGGGTGAACATCACATCATCCAGGGTGGTAAATGGGGATACATCGATCATACCGGCAATATTGTCATTGCGCCCATCTTCGAGTCCGCCGGGGATTTCAGTAATGAGAAAGCCAAAGTGGTCCTTCGTGGTCAATCGGCGTGGATTGATCATCGAGGCAGGTTCATGAATTAGTGACGCAATCTTTCTCGCGAATAGGCCTTCTTCGAATACCCGATGCCACAGACTCATCAAACTCAAGATCCGACCGATTGGGGATTTCCGAGCAATCCTGCCGCTCCTCATTCCTGACGGAAGAGATGAGCACTCGATTGGCTATGTTTGGCACCTGTCGCAATCACCATTTATTTAAACGGAGTAAGAGACTATGAATTCCGCTCAGGTTCGATGGTTCATGGTTCCTATCGTTGCACTTTTTATGGCGATTTCTTTGTGGGCCGTTGAGAAGGAGGTTTCGACGACGGCGACTGCCGGGCCTGCCAATGGGGGCTTTGAGTGGTTCGATAATGCGGCCACGCCCACAGGATGGGCCGTGACGTCAGGGGCTCTGTTGCCTGGCGGAATGGTCGCCGTCGCGACTGATGTCAACCATAGCGGGAAGACGAGCCTGGTCATTCATAATACCACCCAGACCACAGTGACTCTCTCATCCGAACCGATGCAGCTCAAGGTCGGACATCTCTATCGCCTGAGCGGCTGGATCAAGACGCAGGGCGCCATCACCGATCCGGTGGCCCGGTATCCCACGCCGGTGCCGGCGTGCCTGTCCATGAGCTCTTTTCCTTTCGAGGAATCCTCGTCGGCCGTTGGTGGAACGAGTGATTGGCGTGATGTCTCTGCTCTTTTCTTCGCGACACGGAGCGCTGATTGCGTGCACGTTCACCTCGGGCGCAACGGCAATTGTATCGGAACCGCATGGTTTGATGATCTGCGTGTCGACGAAGTTGAAGACATCAGGGAATACATACCACTTGAAACCGTGCGCTGGTCCGGTCCTGGATATCGATATGATGATCATGGCTGGATTTTTGTTCACATCGAAGGAGATCCCTATCCCCGCGGCCGGCAATATGGCGAACTCGTGGCCGGTGAGATTGTTCGTTATATGAAGAAGCTTGCCATTCGCCAGAATGAAAAAGATCCCAACCAAGGGTGGAACGACATCCGCTTGATGACCGATGCGATATTCCTCAGAAAATTTGATGCCGAGTATCTGGAAGAGATGCGTGGAATCGCCGATGGGGCGGCCAAAGCAGGTGCGATGTTCAACGATCGGCCTTTGGATTTACTCGATATCGTGGCCATCAACTCGGCGATCGACATTGGACAATTGTCGTCGGCAGTCGGAGTGACTGCCACTCCTCTCACAGGCCGCAATTTCTTCAGGGCCGACGATGAGATGGCAATCCCCGATGACAAAAATAAATGCTCTTCTTTCGTTGCGACGCATTCGGCGACGACAAACGGCCGCTTTGTCTTTGCCCAGATGTTTATGTGGAACGGCTACACCGGCGTCAACTGGGAGATTTTCGTTGATGTGGTTCCGACCAAAGGACATCGGCTGCTTTACGAAACATTCCCAGCGGGAATTCATTCCGGGTCCGATTTCTACGTCAATGATGCGGGAATCGTCATCGGTGAGACGACGACGGCGCAGACGCCTTTTAATCCTGATGGCACACCGCAATCAAACAGAATTCGAAAGGCGGCCCAATATGCCGCCAGCATCGATGACGTCGTCGGAATATTGACTGACAAAAACAACGGCCTCTACACCAATGACTGGACCATCGCTGATGCCAAATCGGACGAGGTTGCTGATCTGATGCTCGGGACAAAAAAATGGAAAGTGTGGCGAACCGGAACGGATACGATTCCCGCCGACACTCCCGGCGGGCTCAAGGACTACATCTGGGCCAATAACAACTGCCGTGATCCCGAGGTGCGAAAGGAATTCATCCCACATCCGGAAAATGCCCCTTTTGATCTCATTTTCAACCCCTGGAACAGAGATATCCAGTTTGTTGAGTTCTATCGCCGGTACGGGGAGGGGAAGATCGATTCAACAGCCGCGATCAATCTGTGCGCCACATCTCCAATGAATCGTCCTCATGCATGCGACGCAAAAGTCGAAACCGCGGAGATGGCCGAACAACTCATGGTAATGGCGCACTATGGCAAGACGACTTTGCGTGAGAAGATGATTGGCGGCCGCTTTATCGCCGATCTGCCCGGTGCCACTCCTCACCTCAGCCTCGGCTACACCACCTTCTCCCCGATCTTTGTCACAGAGAAACTGAAAGCGCTTCATCAGAACTCCGCAGCAGATAAGAAGTCTGATACCAAAGGCACTGCACCTGCAAAGAATGTCGATCTGAAGGGCGTGGAAGAATTCTTCAGCTATCCCAAATCATTGCTTTGGGCGAACACGGTTTTTCCAGCTTCTGATGCCGAGGGCTGGTTTGTTAGCGGTACGGCAGCATACTGGAGGATTCTCCGGGATCTTCCGGATAAACCGGAAAAGGCACTCGACTACATGATGGAAAAGCTCCCCGAGCTCAATTCCCGTTTTCTGTACATGACATCTCGAGAGGACGATACAGCTCCCCTCGCTGCAAAGAAGGTGTATGACCGGTATGGTCAGTACTTGCTCCCGCGAATCAAAGGGACGATTTTACTCCACCAGCTCCGTCTCCTCCTCGGCAATTCCACTTTTGGCAAAATCATGGATGCTGTGCACAGCCGGTACGCGGGGCAATCGATGACCACTGAGAATTTCATCCGGATGGCCAACGAGATCTCCACACTGGATCTTCGGTCCTTCATCATGCAGTGGCTGGAGCGAACTGGTTTACCCGATGTGGAATTCACGGCGACTCAATCGAAAACAGGGAAAGACTTTGCCGTAACACTTGCTGCCCGCCAACATGGCCTGCCATACCACCTGGTTTTCTGCGTTCAGATTGAGACCGCGAAGTCGGTCTGTTATCGAAAGGTGGAAATCACCTCAGCCACGGAAAAGGTGATCATCCATGTGCCGGATGCGCCGGTGAAGCTGGTTTTCAATCCGGTCGCCGATTTCCCGGCGCCGGCCGCGAATTATTACACACTGGCTAATTTTGCCGATGACTTCAATAATTCTCTCATCATCTACGGTACTGTCCGTCAGATCGAAGCGGGCCGAACTCTGGCGCAGAACTGGAGCACAACTCTGGGTGATGCCTTCTCGGAGTATTTGACGCCGGTGCGGAAGGATTGTGAAGTCACGGAGGAGGAACTTGCGGGAAAAGATCTTTTTGTCCTCGGTGGACTGGCTGATAATGAAGTGATCCGGAAGCTCATGGCCGAAAAGCGGCTGCCGGTTGAGATTTCAAAAAACATGTTCCGTTGGAAAGACAAGACGTATGCTCGGCAGGAAGATGGTTTGATTCTTGTGATCCCCAACCCGTACAATCCCAAGCGGACGCTCTACTTGTTCCTTTCCAACAGTGCGATCGAGCTCTATCGGATGACGAAGCAGTATCAACGAGGGCTTCCGAGTTGGGAGGTTTTCTCAGGGGATGATGTCGTGGCGAAGGGATTTCTTCTGAGCGGCGGGCGGTATGAGGTGAAATTTCCTGTGGCGATGAACGTTGAAAAATAGGATTTCTTTCATCCGGGATTTGCGCGGGCTGAACGAAGCCATTAAATTTGAGTAGTGGAATCGGATGGGATGACTAAGTTGAACGCGATCTCGCTCAAGCTCAACTTCGCAATTTACGCCTGCGGCTGCAACCACATTTTCTCTTCAACGCTTTGAATACCATCTTATCGACAATGTACCGTGATCCGGCCGCAGCGGATGAGATGCTCGATCAGCTCTCGGAGCTCTTGCGAGCCTCTCACCGCACAGCGCAAACCGACGAAGTACACCTCTGCGTCGAGCCCGATCTTTTGGAAAGATATCTGGCCCTCATGCGAGCTCGATTCGGTGAGGGGTTGCACATCACGATGCGTGTTGAGGCTCAGGAGGCTCTGGTGCCTTCTCTTTTCCTGCAGTCTCTCGTCGAAAATGCCATTCGGCATGGCAACGTCCGCCGCATCGGGAAAGGGGGGATTGATATTCATGCCCGCAAGGTTGATGATCATCTTGTTCTGGAGATCAAAGATGATGGGCCCGGCACGTCGATCGGCCAGGATATTGAGAAACAAGAAGTTGGAATGTCCGCGACGGCTGAACCTCTGAAGCTGCTCCATGAAAATGAGTCTTCCCTTGAAGCGAGAACCGATCTCGACGGCGGATTCCTCGTCAGGGCCAGATGGCCCTATAAAGCAGCGGGGTTGTCGAATTCATGATTCACGCACTGATCGCTGATGATGAAGCTTCGGCGCGGCGAAGGGTCCGTTATCTGCTGGCGAAGGAATCGGATATTGAGGTTGTTGGAGAGGCAGCCAATGGGGTGGAAGCGGTGAACCTCATCCATCGTGTCTCTCCTGATCTGGTTTTCCTCGATATTCAAATGCCGTGCCTCGATGGCTTCGGAGTCATCGACTCTGTCGGTGTCGACCGCATGCCGCTGGTTGTTTTTATTACAGCCTATGATGAGCATGCTGTGAGGGCCTTCGACGTGAACGCTCTTGACTATCTGCTCAAGCCCTTTTCACCCAGCCGCTTTCGAACGGTGCTCGAACGCGTCCGCCGGCAGCTCGTTCACTTTGCCCCTCACGATTTTGCACAAAGAATCGATCGGCTCATGGGAGCGTTGAGCCCGGCTCCGCGTTACCTCCGTCAACTGCTGGTGGAACGGGGCCGTGAACGGCGCATTCTACTGTCGCTCGACACCGTCCATCGAATCCTCTCCGAAGGGAACTATCTCCTTTTTCGTACAAGTAATGGGGTGTATCTCAGGCGAGGAACACTCAACGCCATTGAAGAGCGGCTCAATCCTGAGAAATTCCGTCGCATCAATCGATCCGAAATTGTCCGGCTTGAGGCTGTCGCCGAATTCCAGCCCTGGTTCCATGGTGATTATCGTGTCATTATGAAAGACGGTACGATGCTCACCTGGAGCCGCTGCTATCGGGCTCGAATGCGCAGCGAGCTTTCTTGAATCAAACATCGACCTGCGTTACGATTGCTTGATGAAAAGACTTCTTATGGGGTTTCTCTTTATCCTGATTGGACTTGTCTCCGGTATTTCCACTGCGTCTGAGAATTCGAAAAACACAGGCGCCATTTCTGATTTCTTGCATGATGATAGCTACAAACGACTTGAAGAAAAATACCAACAATGGCTCACGGAGGTCGCGTACATCATCACAAAAGAAGAGCTGCGGGTTTTCCTTCAATTGAGGAGTGGCTCGGATCGCGAAGCCTTTATCAGGCTGTTCTGGCAACAAAGAGACGCGACTCCTGGTACCGATGACAATGAATATAAGATTGAAATGGAACGTCGGTTCTTACACGTCAGTCAGTATTTTTCACGCGGGACACCCAAGCCGGGTTGGATGACTGATATGGGCAGGATCTACATGATCCTGGGCGAACCCAACAGCACTGAGGATTTCAATTCATCTCTCGAGCTCTATCCGGCGCAGGTCTGGTATTACTATGGAGATCAGGCTGCCGGGCTGCCGAACTATTTCAACATTACTTTCTATAAGCCGTATGGCACAGGCGAGTGGAAATTGTATGATCCGGTCGCTGACGGGCCCGCGGCGCTGCTTGTGAATGGCGAAGAGATCGGCGTTTCAAATTATCAGAGGTTGTACCAGAAAGTGAAGGAGGCCGCGCCGACTCTCGCCGGCCCCTCCATCTCGATGGTACCCTCCCAGGTTGCCGGTGGCCATGTCCCTTCGCCTCTCAATAGCATCATCATGGCGAACATATATAAATGCCCGACGAAGAAGGTGAATCTCAGCTATGCGACGAATTTCCTCAAGTATAAGGGGTTTGTTCAATCGGAATTGCTGACCAGGTATATAGAGAATACGCACCTGGTTTCAATAGTCAGGGATAGCCGAGTCAATTTGAATTTTGTTCATTTTACAATCAAGCCCAGGAAAATTTCTGTTGATTATAATCGAGAAAAAGATAGGTATTTTTTCAACTTCAAATTTTCCGTCAGCCTCAAACGCGATGGCCGATTCATCCATCAGTATTCCAAAAATTTTGATTGCTATCTGGAGAAAAAGGATCTCGATGTGCTGAAGGCAGGGGGAGTGGCGATTGAAGACTTCTTCCCCGTCGCACCGGGCGCATGCGAGCTGATGGTTTTTGTGCAGAACGAGGTGGGCCGGGAATTCACTTTTTTTAATGAGGTTCTGCAAATCCCGGAGTCCGGAGCCGGCCCGTATCTAGGGACTCCGGTGCTGGGCTATCGGAAAGAAAACCAGGATCGCGCCTCATTCACGGCCTATTCAGCTGAGTCAACCCGTCTGTTGGTCGATGCTGATCTGGTCTTTTCACGTGAAGATCGACCGATTATCTGGTTGAGTGCTCACGAGCTCAATCCGCGCTTTCAGGAAACAGCATGGATAGAATGGTCTATCAAAGCGGTTGATGAAAAACATCCTTACACTAAGGATGGGCGCATTGAGCTTAAGGACTTTCCCGCTCTCGCTGATGTCAATAGCTTTTATGATTGTCCCGAGGTTTTTCCGTCGAGCGGCGAGTATGAGTTGACCGTGAGCCTCTTTGATCAGCCCGCCAAGCCACGTGATGTCAAACGCATTCTCTTCAATGTGGCTCCGATGCTCCAGCTATCGCGTCCAACGGAAATGTATTCCCGGATTCAAGGCGTGGGTCCTTTTTATTGTACTGTGGGGAGTCAATATGCCGGGCTGGAGAAATTCGCAGATGCCGAGTCCTATTTTGAACAAGGCATCCGGGCCAATCCCGAGTATCTGGCCGGGGTTGAGGCTTTTTTGGAAAATGAGCTTCATCTGAAAAAATATGCTGTCGCCTTACAAGAGGCGGAAAGGCTCGGCGGGGCTGAAAATGCAGTTTCCAGCTATCATCGTATCAAAGGCGAATCCCTGAGTGGACTCGGAAGAAATCAAGAAGCACTCAAGGAGTTGATGGACGCCAATCGACTCAAACCTGGCGATCCGGACCTTCTGAATAGGATTGGGGATATCTCACTCGCCGTTGGCGATCCGAAGCAGGCCCTGTCTGCGTTCGAAGCATCGATTCAATTAAAGAACGATCAGCCTGATATACAGCGCAAAATCGAGGAATTGAAGAAGATGAAGTGATTTGAAAGAGGCGCCTTTCAACGGATCGCGAAGTTTTCGGTGCCGCTCGCCTAAGATATTTCTCAATAAGGCCAAATCTGCTTCAGTGAGAAGTCGACCCAGTAGAGGTCTGATGTATTGGAAATTTTTTCCAGAATTGATTTTCCGATGTCCCGAGGTGGGTTCTTCAGCTTCTGCCACCATGCTCGATCCGCGGGATACCCGAACTGGAACCCCACAGGAGACGGCGCGAATGCCTTCCCCCAGAGCTGAAACTCGGCCACCATCTCATCGAGTGTTCTAAATTCCTGGCTGTCATCGAGGAAGACGATGCCTTCGCGATACGTCGGTGGCATCTTGGAAACGAGCCAGTGCTTCAGAAACAGCCTGTAGTATGGATTGTAACTTCGCACGCGTTCGCTCCACAGCCGAGCTTCAGCATCGCTGACGCCGGCGCCTTCCGGATTCACATCTTTGCTCCATTTGTACCATTCAACATCAATTCCAAAGCCGATGACACTGGGATGTGATGAATACCGTTTCATGACCAGGTCGATGAGTGTGACAACATCGGCTTGAGCAGGCTCCACTTGAAGCCAAACCCGAAATCCGGCGCGGTCGAAAAGATCGATGTATTCCTCGTTCTTGTCGGCCTTGTTGAATATGATGTTTTCATACGCTGTACCTGAAGGCGGCATGTTAAGTTTCGTTCGGGATGCGAAGGTATCCGAGTGAACATTCTCATCGGTTGCTTCCATCGTGCTCACAATCCAAATTACCGCCGGCACAGAATTTCGGAAACGCGATGCCATGGATTCACCGGACTTTCTCCAATAGGAGGGCTCGGGAAAAGGAGTGCGGGGTCCATAGGGGGATGCTCGAAGGCCCGCTCGCAGCTCTTTTCCAATCTCCGAGAGCGGGCGAGGTTCATGCCCTTTGGTTGCGCATGCGCAGGCTGTTATGGCGAGAAGCACTATGATGCAAATCCTGATATTGAGAATCTTAATATGTCTCATCATAGGGGGCTTTCTCCTTACGCCTTTGCGAGCGAATCCAGATAAAGGGCGGCGCCTCCGAGAAGTGCGATATCCGGCCGTTCGGACCTGTCAATCACCAGTCGCTCCAAAGCATGTTGATAGGCAAATGAAACAAGGTTTTCTCGCATCGCCTTTTCAAAGAAAGGGAACGCCTGGCTCACCGACCCGCCAAAGATAACGATCTCGGGGTCGAATGCATAGAGAGCGGTCATGAGGGCATGGCTCATTTCGTTGCCAAATTCCCGAAAGGCGTGCAACGCGTTAGAGTCGCCTTTTTGCGCCCTCTCGTAAAGGACTCTCCCGCTGACTCCGTAGTTTCGCGAAAAGAACTGTCCGCTACAGTAATATTCCACTGTCTGCTCTTTATAAGGGATGGTTCCGATCTCGCCGGCACCGCAGTTGGCGCCGCTATATAAGCGGCGATCAATGATGATACCGGCGCCGAGGCCTGTTCCCAGAGTGATGCCGATGATGTGATGGAAATCGCGTCCTTTGCCGAAGTGGCATTCACCCAGAGCAAAACAGTTGGCGTCGTTATTCACATAGACAGGAACCTTGAAATGCGCCTCCAGGATCTCCTTCAGGGGGACCTCTTTCCATGATGGTATGTTCTGAACAGCATAAACAATTCCCTTTTCAACATCGACGAGGCTCGGAACTCCAATACCGATTCCTGCGATCTCCGCGTCGAAAACCTTATCGATGGCGCTGATGACCTCCTTCACAACAACTTCTTCGCTTTCCTGAGATGAGATTCCCGAAGAATAGCTTTTCACAATCGTATCGTTCCGGACCTTTCCAGATCGAATGTTGGTTCCGCCGAGGTCAATGCCGACAATGGCAGATTGTTTCATTGATTGTTTCCCCAAACAGTGGCGTTTTTGATAAGAGGCCGTGCCCAGAAGCCGATGCTCAGAATGTACCCCAACGTGATGTAGATGAAGAGCAATCCAAAACGAAGGCCGAGATGATCGCCGATCCAACCGACTATTAATGGGACAATGGCTCCCCCTATGATCCCGGTGCAGAGGATCCCGGAGAAAGAACCGTGGTGTTTATCGACCGAGTTCAGCGCCAGCGAGAAGATGATCGACCACATCACGGAAGCGAAAAAGCCGATCCATGGAAAGGCGACTTTGGAAACTCCGACGGGACCAAAGAGAGCCAGCGTGAGTGTGATCATGGCACAAATCGCGGCGCCAACCAGAACCCATCGACAATCCATCAACTTGAGTAGGATCAGGCCGATAGCGCAACCAATCGTCATCAACCCCCAGAAACCGGCGACGGCATTCGCCCCTTCGATTTCGGGTCTGAGGCCATGGTATGTCTGGAGGAATTTGGATATCCAGTTGGCGACACCCTGTTCGGTGCCGACGTAGGCAAAGATGCCGATGAAAAAGAGAATGACGGTCTTGCTCCTGAAGAGCTGTGCATAGGCTTCATAGGCGCCGGCTTTTTCATCCTCTTTCAATTCCACTTTCGGCAATCGATAGAGAATAATGACGATGACCATGGCGAGTGAGACGGCGGCAAAGACCCAATAGAGCGAGATCCAGGGCAAGTGTGGAGGGACGACTTGGGCGAGCATGGAGATAAGCGCATTGCCGCCTCCTGCATAATCCTTCAAGTTGAGTACGAGGTACGAATAGATATGAGGGCTGATCCAGGAGGCTGAGCCGAAGATGAGTTGAGCAAAGACTGAGAAGAAGGCGAAATGCTCTTCTCCGCCGGATGCCCTCAATAGCGGATTGATGGCGACCTGTAACATCGCCATTCCGATGCCGATGAGAAACAGCGAAGGAAGCGCGACGGAAAATTTCGGAAGTAGAGCAAACAGAAGCGACGCGAGAAAGGCGAGGAAGAAAGAGGCGACGAGCACGGGTTTCTCACTCAGTTTCTCCAACATGATCCCGGCAGGGATCGACATGACGCCATATGCGATGAAGAACGAAAACGGAAGAAAGGCCACCATCGCCAGGCTGAGATGGAAGCTTTGAATGATATCAGGGTTGAGCGCCCCCAGAATGTTGGTCAACAAGGAGATGACCCAGAAAATCAGAAAGACCAGGATCACGGCTGCATAGTTTCTTTGCGGGGAGTTTTTTTCCATGGAGAATCGCCTCCTTTAATTTATCGAAATTCAAGAGCGATACGACCAAAGCAAAACGCGCGTTCCTTGGGGTTCCGAAAGTTCATTTGCCAGTCACATTCCAGCCGGAGTAATGCAGAACCGGCTTTTGGCCGCGGAGATGATCCTTTGTGACGGTGGCCGAGATGGTCCTGGTCTCACCGGGAAGAATCGAGACGTCATTATCACTCCAGAGGATCGGGAGAATCGGTTCACCAGTCTGGCTGCCAACAATTTTTAGTTCGACGAAGAAGGCGATGTGCGGGCTTGAATTCTTCAACACGATATTGATTTTTTCTTCTTTCCCGGTTGATAAAACATGGTGTTCCACTTTCAGCATTGCTTCTTTCAAATTCTGCAATGACGTCAAATCGGCATAGGATTTGTTGGGAGTGTAGAACCAGTCAGTGTGCTCTTCATCCAACACATCCTCTTTCGTCGACAGCCAGTAAAAGTTGTCCGCAACGATTTTCCCGGCGGCATCTTTCATTTTCAGGTCTACAAAATATACGGGTGAGAGATCCTTCAAGGGAGGAATTTTCAGGATTTGTTTGGATTCATATTCACCGAGCTGAACGGGGATTGATTGTAGAAAAAGCTGGTGGGAGTCTAGTGAAAATATCTGTATGTCGGCCTTAAAATCCTTGAGCGGCTGATATGTATCATTGACGGCGACAATGGAATGATCGCCATAGTCGTAAACCAAAGTGATCGGCTGACATCCTTTGCGCGTCGCAAAATAAGCGCCTCCCGGCATGAGATAGTAGTCATAGCATTGCCAGTAAAGCTTGGGCCATGCGGCATTCAGCATCCATTGGATGACGCCGGTCGTCACGGGCTTCCGTGCTCCAAAAGCCTCGAACATGGCCCTGAGTGCCTCGTAGCTGGCGGCCTGAGTTCGGCGCGTGAAGTCGCTCAGGTCGTGTCCCTCGCCATAACGAGCGTCGAAGGCTTTCTTGTAGATGTCGAGTGTGTTGAACTCGTTTCGTCCGCAGTGATAGTTCCAGAAGTTGTCGATCGGCCAGAGGTGATCGGGTGGCAACATTCGTTTCATGCTGTCGATCGGCGGTGGCTGCGGCCCGGGCCCCGTTTCAGTATTAAAGCCGAAAGCGCCGCCGTTCTCAGTATCCAGATACCAGTAGTTCGGTGTCACATAATCGTAGGGGCCGTTCATCTTGACGGCTGTGCGGCCGGTGACGGCGCTTTCATGATCCTTGCAGGAGGAGAGTGTCGGCCTTGTGGGATCGATCCGGGCGAGGTCGGCGAGATACTTTTTCTCAAGCTCAGGCCTGGGCAGGAGATCGCTGCCAAGCACCCAGACGAAAATACTCGGATGATTGCGCAGCCAGGTAACCTGATTGCGAAAGTAATGTGTGACAAGTTCGATGTCCTCGGGCGATCTGACGCCGCCGTAGTCATCATCCACGTCTTTGCCGAGATAGTCCTTCCATTCCCACTGGCAACTCCAGCCGACCATCAGCAGTATTCCGTAGCGGTCGGCGAGATCATACAATTTCTGGCTGCTTCCCCAGATGCCCTCCAGCCGTACCGTATTCAGATTCATGTGACGCACGTATATAAATTGAGCCTCAAGATTCTTTTCATTTTCTTTGAGCATGAGATCATCGACCCATCCACCGCCGCGGATCAATACCTTCCTGCCATTGATCTGATAGCCTCGGTACCCTTGCTCGTTGATGTAATCTTTCACGTCGCGAATGCCGAAGGTCACACTCTCATGATCTGAGAGTAATTTTCCGGCACGAGCTGCAATGCTGAGAGTGTACAGATCCGGGTTCCCGAGGTTGTTCGGCCACCAGAGGCGAGGATTTTTAATCGACAACTCCGGGATCTGGTCGGATGTGAGATGAATCTCTTTGGTTTCGCGGGGATCGAGTGAGTATGGCTGTGCGAACTTGATTGATCCGATCGTGCCCTCGACCGTTCCCGAAACCGCCGACTCACCCTGGTTGATAAGATCTGCAGTGATCGTGAGAGAGGCTTCCTTCAAGGACGGCAGAGTCAGTTTCGATTGAACGAAGACGTTGTCTATCGAGACGGGCCCTGACAGGCGCAGTTTCACTTCACGGAACAGCCCCATGTTCCGATCTGGCGGCGTCGGATTCCAATCTACGAACCCTATGGTGAAATCCCCCGGCTGGGGCGGGAGCACTTCAACCGCGAGAATGTTCCTTTTCGCTTTGATGATCCGCGTCACATCGAAGTTGAAGATCAAGAAAGCCCCGAAGATCCGGTCTGCCGACCCGATTCTTTCGCCATTCAGAAAAATGTCGGCTCGATAGTTGATCCCTTCAAAAATCAGACGAGCGCGCGTCGACTGTTGAAAATTTTGAACATCGAATTCCCGACGATACCACCAGGATTTTTGGAAAGGTTCGCTCGATATGCCTTCCATATTCTTGCCGAAATAGGGATCTTTATAAAGGCCGTTTTTCACAAGAGCGGCGAGGACAGTTGATGGAACATCCGTAGGAAGCCATCCCTTGCAGCCGAATCCCGCCATCGAGATGGTTTCGCCTTCCGCTGCACAGACCGCCGAAGATTGGAGACGCCAACCGTCCTTCAAGACAATTGTGTGCGACTCAAGAGAGACCGGATTGGATCCCCATGTACAGATCGGAATTGCCAGAGAAGCAGCGATGACGAACAGGATGACGGTGCGCGATATGGTCATTTGTAATCCCCCCATGAGAAGGCGCAGCCTGACGGAAGGCCGCGGGATTTGATCGATTCCTTGCGCGGCATAGCCGCAACCAAACAAGATGGCTTCGACAACCATTGCATCCGAACCTCTCAGGAATTCACGATTCTGCCTGATCACAGCTTTTGCCATTTTGTGCACAAATTTCACCGATCAGATACTAAGCAAGCAATTTCTTCGGTTGTCGTTCATTTCGCCTGGGCTTTCAGCGATTCAATCAGCGTATCGAGTGTCTGGATCTTATCGGGATTTTTTGTCAGGCTTTTCGCCTTTTCAAGATCGTCGAGTGCTTTTGGAAAATTGCCCTGGTTGACATAGCAAAGCCCGGTCGTTTCCAGTATTTCTTCATCGTCTGGTTTCTGCTTCAACGCCAGTTCCAGCAAAGGAATCGCCTCGGCGACTTTGCCCTGTTCGTAATATATGAATCCGAGGTTGGCGACACTGACAAGATTGTTTGGATCGAGATCCAATGATTTTTGATAATTGAGAATGGCGTTGCCCTGGTCCTTGAGCTTTTGGTGACAGAGACCCAGGTGGATATAAGCGCCGGCAAATTTCGGATTGATGGCGCAAACCCGATTGAAAAGCTCGATCGCCTCGGGATACTTCTCTCTTTCGAAATCGCAAATGCCGCTGAGATAAAGCGCATTCGGATCTTTGGGGTCTTTGTCGAGCATCTTTTTCAGGATGATTAAAGCTCCGTCAAAATCCTGTTTTTGAATTTTTTCCTTCGCCTCCGTGAACTCTGTTCTGAGCTCCTGAGAGGTTTCAATTTGCTCGACTTGGTCCCGAGTCAACAGGCGGATGGGTGGGATTTCGGATTTTTGCATTCGTTCCTGCGGTGCCGCAAAGTTCCACTCCTCTGTCCTGCTTTGATAGCCCTGTTTGGTGATGGAGGCTTCATAGATTCCATGCGGCAATCCGGCGAGCTTAAAGTCACCTTTGTCGTCGGTCTTCATGGAAAAGCTGCGGGCCGTTTCCTTATCCCGAAGTTGGATCTCAACGCCGGGCAGAGCATTCCCATCCTTATTCAGGATCTTGCCTGTGATGACATATTCTCGGTATTGTGCGTGAAGCAATAAAGAGAAGAGGAGCAATACAGAGAGGGCCGGAAATGGCCGTATGAAACAAAGGGTTGTCTTCATTGAGTTCTCCCAGTTAACTGTGATTTGAAAGCATCCGCTTTTTCTAAGGCTTCACGCGCTATCTGTGGCTGGTTCCGGCGGTTATAAAGATCGGCCAGAAGGAAATAGCCAAGGGCTTTCTGTTCGGTTGTCCGCGCAAAAGATAGTCCTTGTCGAACCATATCCAGCACGTCGTCGTTATCGATCCCCTTGCGCAGAAGACCTCGAGCCAGAAAGAGGCGCCCAAGGGGATTCTGTGGAGCGATGCGAACGACTTCCTTCATCTGATCAAGATAACCTTGCAGGTTTCCCTGACTGAGGAGAAGTCGCCCGAGATTGAAACGCGCTCGATAACTGTTGCCATAGAGGGTGATCTCGTCCTGATATGCCTGACTGGCTTTTTGCATCTCCCCTTGTTCTTCGAACAGTAGCCCCAGATGAAAGTGAGCCAGAGGGAATTTTGGGGATTCTTTGATCAGTTCATCGAGCATGCTTTCAGCACGGCTGTACTGTTTCAACCCGATGAGACAGGCCGCGAGGTTGAGGCGATTCTGAGTGAGTTTCGGTTGAATGGCGAGGGCCTTTTCAAGAGAGGGCAGGGCTTGATCGAACTTATTCTCATCCATATAGGATTCGCCGATCAGCGAGTATGCCTGTGTGTTCCGTTGATCGACCTGTATGGCTTTCTCGCAGAGACCGATCACGTCGTCCGGCCGGCCTTGCTTTTGAAGAATGTTGGCGAGGCAGATCAGGGCATGGATGTTGTTGGGATCACGTTTAAGAATATGATCAAGATGCTCCTGGGCCTCAGCCGGGCGGTTCAATTCAACATAGGCGGCTGCGAGCTGCAGTCGGGCTTGTGGGTTTTCCGGATCAATCTTGATGACGGACTCCAGAATACCGGCCGCCTGAACATATTGCTCGCTATTGTTCAGCTCTCCGGCTTTTTGAATGGAATCATAAACATCGAACATATCCTTGGGATCAATCAAGCCTTTGCCGGAATTTGATGGAGATGGTTGAGGCAGCGGCGCGCCCACATATCCAAGGCTTGCCAGCCGTTCGATTGTTTCTTTATCCAGATCGGCGGCCACGGGCACAGGTGCACCAGTACTGGATGTTGCGATGATCTCATGCAGCGCTTTTTCCATTTTCTGAGCTGAAAGAGGAGATGTCGCGTTCAGATTGATCTGTTCTCCGGGATCATTTTTCAGATCATACAGCTCGGCGCGCGGCGCATCGATGTATTGGTATCCGGCACTGCGCAGGCTGAACAGGGGACTCCAACCATATTGCAGACTGGGTGTGAGCGATTCGCTGTAGGCGGGGAGATCATCGCCTTTCCCACCTTGAGCGACAACAGGCCAGAGCGATTTCCCCTGCACTTCCTTCGGCACGGGAATGCCTGCCGCTTCGCACAAGGTCGGAAAGATATCGATGGTTCTCACTTGAGTGGAGACATCGACTCCCTGTAGCGATTTGAAAGGAGTCGACATCAAAAAAGGCACGTGAACGACGTCATCGTAAATATAATATCCATGAGTCAATTCTCCGTGCTCGCCCAATCCTTCCCCATGATCTCCCACGAGCGCCACGATGGTCTTGCTGTCGAGTCCCTTCTGGCGAAGCCATTCCATGCAACGGCCGATCTGTTCGTCCATAAACCCGATTTCGCCATCGTAGAGCCCTCTGATGCCTCGATATGCGTATCGCGATAGATAGGGTTCGGGCGGCTCATAGGGCGTATGAGGATCATAGAGATGAATCCATGCGAAAAACGGCTTTTCAGCCACTCCGTCGAGCCACTTCAATGCCGCGTCCATGACCTGATTTCCGGGCCTTTGGACGAGGCCGAGGTCCAGTTTTTTATATTTTTTTAAATCGAACTGGTCATCGTAGTTGTGGAATCCTTGATTCAGGCCCCAGCGCCCGTCGAGGACAAAGGCCCCGATGAACGCTCCACAATGATAGCCACTCTTGGCGAAGACCTCGGCCATCGTCGTGCTCACCGAAGAGAGCGCCGTGTTGCCGTTGACTCTGACGCCATGATAAGTGGGATAGAGACCCGTCATGATTGAGCAGTGGGAGGGCAGCGTCAATGGGGCTGCTGTGATGCACTGGCGGAAAAGGATGCCCTGTCGGGCAATCGCATCCAGATTTGGAGTTTCACTTTCCACGGATCCGTAGCAGGACAGATGATCGGAACGCGTCGTGTCCATGGTGATGATGACAACGTTTGGCTGAGAGAGTGCGAGTTCCTTCAATGACTCGGTCATTGAGCGATCGGGCAAGAGTCTATGCCGATATATCAGAAACGCGGCGCCGGCGCATGCGGCGATGCCGGCGAACCCAAGCAAACCCCGCCGGACAAATTTCATCTTGGTCATGCGTGCATTCTACAAGAGAGAATTCTGATACGCATCACCGAGCGAACCTCATATGTCCAGCGGGAATCTCATTGAAGGAAAACGGCGTTGGCGGAGAGCCGAGAGCGGCCATGACCGGCGATGCCTCTCAGTCATCTTCGTCCGATAAAAGGGGGCGATGAAATCCCTGAAACCGATCGATACCCCAGGGCCATTTGAAAAAGCAGGAAGGTCGTTGACCGGCCTTCCCGCATCTGATGTTCGCTCCCCTTGATTCTAGAATGTATAGGAAACACCGAGTTTGAATTTGCGTGGAGGAGCAACGACAGCGGTCACCTTGCCCGGGTCATATTGATAGTCGGCGTTCACGACGGTATTGGAGTTGAAAATGTTGAAGACATCAAAACTCACGGTGAGGTTATTGTATTTCCCCATGTCGATTGTACGTTCCAATCTGAGATCAAGGATCTTCTCCGGAGGCAGGCGCAGAGGTTTGTTTGGGTCGATGCCGACGATCAAATTACCGGTATCGATGACGCCGTTTACTGGTTGCGTGTCGGGCGTAATGCGAGGATATTCGGCGAGGAACCAGTAGGCGCGCCCCGAGTTGTATCTAAAGCGTGCTCCCACATCGATCCCGGTCTTGGGGATTTGATACGTCCCGGAAAGCTTGACCTCGTATTTGGACGTGAACGGCAAAGGGCCCGTATTATTAAGGAGCTGATTGGGGCTGCTGACGAAAGCGGCGTCCATGATCTCCGGCCCTTCGATGTTCCAATCCTGATAGTTGGTGCGGTTTGCCGGCCCATTGGAATCGGAATAGAGGAACGAGAAAAGCATCTGCCAGCGATCGGCATAGTGCTTGTTCAACACAAACTGCAGGCCGTTGAAGGTTCGGTCTGAGTCGATTCCCTCAAACCCTTTCGGCAGGTTCTGGACAACGTAATCGGTATTCAGGTTGATCCACTCGACGTCATTCAAATCAACGACACCGTCGCCATTGTAGTCCTTCCAGACAATGCTGTAGAGATCAACCTCTCTGCCATATGGCGTCGTCCAGTGTTTCCGTTCGTATTCGTACGGCTTCCCGGTTGCACGGTTGATCGGCCAGTTCATGAGGATGTTTCCTGTGCGCTTATGCATGAATGTGGCGGAGAAAGAGAGATCCCGCATGATCTCCCGTTCGAAGTTGCAGGTCAATTGATCGGAGAACTGATTCTTTGTGCCCGGAGCCACCTTACATAGCCACGACGGATCGGACTCGGTCCATTTATCAGCGTAGGGAGTCCTGCCCTTCAACAGCCGTGCCGCGGCGGTGACTTCTTCAGGATCGATATAGCCGTTGTGATTGAGATCGACAAGATCCCATGGGATGTTCATGTAAAGTTCGTGAGTCCGGAGCAGCGGCATATCCGGCCCGACTCGTCGCAGGTTCTCCGTGCCGACAGGCGAATAGTATCGACCGAAGTTGCCTCGAACAACCGTCTTTCCATCCTCGGTGATCGTGTAGGTCGCTCCGATTCGCGGAGACCAATTGTTGAAATCAAAAACATTGTCCGTGCCCTTTCGATCGCGGACCACTCGAAGATTGTCGGGAACATCGTTCGGCGATGTTGGATTGTCATAGACTTTCCCGATGCCGTACTTGTTCGACATGTTGTCGAAGCGGAGCCCCACGTTGACGGTCAAGCGCTTCATGGGGGTCCACTGGTCATCGAAAAAGAACCCACCCTGCTTGAACTGAGTGGCTGTCAACGTGGGAGGGAGGAATGTCTGGTTGACATACCACAGCATGCCGGTGTCGCCATAGTTCTGTACACAATAATTGATGTCCTGATTCCATCGGAGAGGATAGGCGAAATTTCCGTATCCAACGAAATAGCCGTTAAGCTCATTATCGTGGCCTTTCGTATATTGAACTCCGAACTTGATATCCTGTTCGCCCAGGAAATCTTCGATATACTTCGAAAAATCGGCCTGGATCGTCTGGCGGTTCGCATTGCGGCCTTCTATAAACGGGAAATGCCCATTGACGCCGAACGCCTGCCATTTCCACCAGTTGATGTAGCCGGGATTTTGCGGCGCGTTTTCGGGTGGGTTGGGATTCCAGTCGGTCCAGAAGCCGAGGTACTTGAATGTAAGAAGATTTGTCGAGCTCGGGAACCACTGCCACTCGGATGAAATTGTATGGTTGGTTTTGGCATCGCCGAATTGAAGCTCGGAATCCCACGGTACATTATCGCCCCACGTGTCCCCGGAATCCGTGCCTCGCTCGAAGTGATAAGCCATCCAGGCACGGTTGTTTTTCAAAGGCTCTGTCGTGACCTTGATGTCGGCATAGCGGCCCTTGCTGCTCAGAATAACAGGCCATAGAGGCTTCTTCAGATCTTCGCGAACATAATCGAACCCACCATAAAACCAGGCTTTATTCTTGACGATCGGGCCGCCCAGGGTTGCGTTGAATTCCTCGTCCTTATGTGTTTTGCTCACGAGATGGGTGGTGGGATCGAGCACCAACCAGCCTCTATCATCGAAATTGCTTGGATCGGGCATATTGTCGGAGGGGGTGCCGAGCTGGGAGAAAACGCTCACGTTGCCGCCGAGCTCATTGCTTCCTGATTTCGTGATGACGTCGACCGCCACGCCGGTTGAACTGCCGTATTCGGCTTTTGCGCCCAGCGAGACAATCCTGACTTCTTCGATGGCGTTGTAGTTGACGTTGACCAGGGATCCGAAGGATCCACCTCGCGGGTTCGTCGTATTGACGCCGTTGACCAGAAAGGCGTTTTCATTGGTCCCGCTGCCATAGGCAGTCGGACTGGGCAGCCAGCTGGCATCCTTGCCCGCATCGAACATGCCGGGAGCCGTCAGTGCCAGATCATAGAAAGCATCACGGCTCGTCGGCAGTTTCTCGATGAGCTCCTTGTCGAGTCTCGTTTCGACCGTCGAGTTCCGGGTGTCGATGACCGGACCCGTCGCCGTCACGGTGATGCTTTCATTGATTCCCCCCACTGCCATCGGAATATCGATCGTCGCCGCAGAGCCGGCGTCAATGACGATACCCTCATGAATGGCCGTCTTGAATCCCTCCAGCGTCGCCGTGATTTTGTACACGCCGACCGGCAAATTGAGAAAAACATAGGAACCCGTAATCGTGGTGGTCGTCGATCGTGTCCCGCTGACAAGGGCAGGGCTGCTGATCTCAACCGATACACCCGGGAGTGCTTCACCGGTCTCCGCCGTGATCGATCCGGTCAATTTCCCGTACTGAATCGATTGAGCGGAAACGCGGATGCAGCCAAGGATTATGACGATCGCGATAGCGAAACACATAGGCAAAGACAGCCGTGTGTGTTTCTTCACAGCTTCACCTCCTGAAAAAATAGATGTATTGTTTTTTTCATTTTGAGAAAGTCCGCGGGCTAGATTCTCTGGAGAATGAGCAGGCAAGTTCATTCGTTGCCATTTCCCCATCCGTTAAGGTGAGAAATTTAATCGTGTGTTTTCGAGGGACTGTTGATCGTCCCCGATGCAAGATTGTCATCTTAGTGCCGACCAATCGGCACTGTCAAGATAATGTATCCGGCTCGCATGGATAATCCTCGACATCGGGCGAACCTTTCGATGTCACGATGCCATCGAAACTGTTCAAGCCCTGAAACAGCCTTTCTCCTTTTCGGTGATCAACAGACCCCGGAGCTCCATCCTGGCCGTCGTCATGACTCACACCGCAATACCATCATCGAATTCCACAACCTATGAGTGATCTGTCCTCAGAACGGCGCTTCGTGATCGATGTAGCAGGAAAAGCCTTTAGAGATGAAGATCTCTGCAATGACTCTCATCGATTCATCAGATGGCGGCTTCAACTCATCGAGATCAAATGCCATTCCCAGCTGGCGGTATTTTGAACTCCCGAGCCGGTGAAAGGGGAGGAGCTGGACCTCATGCAAACCCACGGAGTGGAGAAACTCCGCCGATTTTCTAATGTTCTCAGAGCTGTCATTAAACTCGGGAACAATTGGAATACGGACGATGGCTCGCCCCGGCCAGCCCAAAGAGGCAATCGATGCGAGATTCCTGAGGATGAGTACATTTCCGATCCCGGTTGCTCTCCGATGAGCCTCCTCATCCATCTGCTTGAGATCAATGAACAGCCAATCAGTCCAGCGGAGAGCTTCTTGGAAAACCCCGCCTTCAACATGGGCCGACGTTTCGAGGGCTGTGTGAATATACGCGTCCCGGCATTGTTTCAATGCCGCAAGAACGAAATCCTTCTGAAATAACGGCTCGCCGCCTCCAAATGTCACCCCACCCTTCTCACCCCAGAAGTTCCTATCCCGATTGAGGATCTTCATAAGATCCGGAAGCAGGATCGTCTTTCCGGCAATCCTCAGAGCGCCATTGAAGCATGCTGCGACACACTCGAATGCTGCACACCGATCACAACGGGAACGATCAAACTGCGGATGCCCTTCCCGGGTGAATGCGACGGCATTATGATGGCATGCATCCGCACAGCGACGGCAATCGTGCCGGCATTGGGTTTGCAAAAACAGCAGCTTGGGGTTCAGTGCAAGTCCTTCGGGATTGGCGCACCAGAGGCACCTCAGAGGACAGCCGCTGAGAAACACCACGGTCCGGCAACCGGGGCCATCATGAACAGAGTACCCCTGGATATCGAAAATGACGCCCATCGGCTCGGTGTCATGGCTGTTATTTTTGGGGCTTCCTGTCATTCCACTGGAACCAGTCACAGGTGACGGCTGCGAGGTCAGGGTATGTCATCGGGGTGTCTTTGACGGCGCGGCAGATGCCGGTATAGAGCTCTTTGCCGGCCAGATAATGCTCGCAGTGCTTGCACTTGGGGAGTTTAGTGAAAGCATCGCATCGATGATCATCGGCCACGACCAATTGTTTGGTCCTGTGACAGATGCCTTTAGCGGCATCTACGGGGGCATAATTCCGGCAATCCATATGGGTCAGTGTCTCGCTTACCATCAAACCCTCTCGTATTCAGTCCGGGCGATAACTTCGTCTTGTATGGGTTTCCCGATTTCGACCCAATACTGAGTGAACCCCGCCACCCGCACGAGCAGGTCGCGGTACTGATCAGGACGCGCTTGAGCGTCCTTGAGCACACGTGAGTCCACTACATTATACTGAATGTGAAATCCACCATTCCGCAGATACGCTCGCGTTAACTCCAGGAGCTTCCGCGATCCCGCGACTCCGCGCACGGCCGTCGGATGGACTTTGAAATTCATTTGAGAATTCTGAGATTTGGAATGGTCCCAGCATGTGGCCGATGTGAAGAGAGCGTAAGGGCCTTTGCGGTCGGTGCCGGGATACGCCGACATGGATCCATCGGCGAATGTCGTCCCGCTGAGTCTTCCATCAGGCGAAGCCAACGTGGCGGCGCCCATAGGTGCATGCGTCGAAACGGATATCTGGCAGGAATAGTATTTCCTTGCATTCAGGGATTCGAAGTCGTAGCACATCGTACAGAACCAGTTTTCCCATTCCCTGAGGATGGAATCGACATAAGGGTCATCATTGCCATATTTAGGGGCCGTCAGGCAGAGATGATGAATCCGATCGAACCGGTCATCTTTGTCGTGCTTTTCCTGATCGGCGAGCGAGAAAGATCCCACTTCGGACGCGTTTTTGAATCCAAAATTGGCCCTGATCGCTTCACGCATCTCATCGAGAGAATGGATTTTGTCCTCGTAGACGATCTTCTTCAGCGCGGCCAGACTGTTGACAAGGTTGATTGCTGCGCAGATTTCAACGTTGTGAGTCGCGTTATAACGATATCCCAGCTCGTTGATGAGGTGGCCCTTCTCCAGGCAATCAGGTTTCAGAACGGAATTGAAAACAGCCATGTTGTTCTTCCGCCAGATATCGTGCTGAATGTTATTGGTGAGTGACAGGACTTCCACTGATTTCGCGAAATAGGCTTTGACCTGATTGAAAAGCTCTTCGAAAGTATCGAGTTTTTTTTCATGCGCAGGGAATACCCGGATCCCGGTCCGGTGATCCATCCCGTCAAAGAGCGTCAGCTCGAGGATTTTGGGCAGCGAGATAAAATGAACGCCGACGCTGGTCGGCTGACCCGATCCGCCGGGAATCATGCTTTTCTTGCCGTTCAACGTGAGCGGCATCCAGGAACAGGGCGATGTTTCAAGGCAACCGCCGATGGCGAAGGACCGGGCTTCATCGAGCGTCATTCCTTCGGGTCGATAGTGATTCATGAGGAATTCTACCGCCACCCGGTTATTGACGAATGCAGGGTAGCCGGTGCCCGTCTTGACGCATTCGATTGCTTTGAGGAGAAAATCCTCGGGCAGCTTGTCGTCATAGAGCACGGTCAGTGTGGGCTGCGTGGTCATGCAGGAAATAGATGCTTCGAGGATGAGCGTCTCGAGCCTGTTGCACGCGGGTTTGCCGTCCGGCGTGAGCCCGCCGATGCTCAGGTTGTTGAAGGTATTGCCCGAGAGGACGCCTCCAACGACACCCATTGACGCGAAACAATCGATGCATGTGAATTTGACTCGCATGCATTCGAGTAGCTCGATGACTTCGCGCTCGGTGATTCCACCGGATTCGATGTCTTGTTCGAACCACGGAGAGAGCACCTGGCCCAGGCGACCCGGGGACAAGCCGGAAATGGCATCCTCATTGAGCACGGCGATGTGAATGATCCAGCTCAGCTGCAGTGCCTCGCGGAATGTCCGAGGCTGATGGTGCGCGATCCAGTCGAGGCACTCGACGATTTCTCCATATTCCCGCTTCTGTTGCGGGTTCTCTTCGATGGATTCGAGCCGTCGTGCTTCCTTTGCATAATTAAGGATCCATGCCTGGATTCCTTCGAGCACGTGGATAACGGCTTCGTAGTTATAAAGGCGGTTCATGCCGGTCATGCCGTCGCCGCCGGGTTTTCCGGCGACATCGGCCTTTTTCTCCCGTGCAATCGCCATCAGCCCGTCGAAGCCGTACTGGAGCGGATAGTAGTAGTTGATGACTTCACGCCCCTGCGGCAGCGTGTAGCCCGAGTCGAACATGCAGACCACGGACCGCATGATGGCTTCTTTGATATCGTAGCCGGGAACCATTTGCTCGTATTTGTGCCCGAGGTCGTCGACAGATTTATTCACCCATTCTCTCGCCACTTTGAGCATGGCGGGGACTTCTTCGCGCCGCATCCCGAATTTTCCGGCGATGGATATGACCTTCCCGAAATCCCGAGTCACGTTTCCGCCGCCGGCACCGAACTTTGAAACTTCATCGGCGCTGGCGCTGCCGCGAGCGAGTGCGGCTTGATATAACTCATCTTCCCGCGCCATGTAATAGCCCTCAGAGAGCCAGGGCATCGGGAACGACCCGCGGTAGTAGGATGCCTTGCCCATCACAAGCAACTCTCCCGGATAGATGACCGGAGTGAGGTGGGAAAATGCCGTCTTCAAAGCTAATGCACGGCGGACGACCGGGACTTCGTTGTCGAGCTCCCGGTATTTGCGTGTATACCAATATGGGAATTCATTAGTGGCGGATGAAAGCGTCTGGAAATAGAGATCCCTCAGTTTCTTGGCTCGCTCACCCGGCTCGCGTGTGATCTCCCGATTCGCCACCTCGCCGGATGCTGTGCCGCCGGCTTGAAAATTCAAAGGAATTCCGGATTCTTCGAGAACTTGAGACAGTTTCTTGCCCATGAACACCCCCTCTGATGTCGCTATACCGAAAAATGATACCATATTAAAGAGAAGAAGTGTGTGAACCACGTTCTGTGGCGAATCGAAGTGGAAGCACCCGTCTATCGCGCATCGCTCTCTCTGCAGGACGACCCAGTAGTTTCGCTTCGAAGACGAATGGCTTGCCATTATCAAAGAAGATGATTCCCATATGACTGTAGAGAGAACCGGTAGCGCGCTGAATTTCTATGCTCTGGGTAGAAAGCGAAGTTTGGAATATTAAATCCCCCTCATGGACGGCTGGCGACGCACTGCGTGCGCTGAAGAGGAATCCGAACATGAGAGTGAGAAGGGCGCTTTTCCTAAAATTCCCAATGGCGTTCAAAAATTGCCTCAAATTATACATATACTATGAAATTTACTCTTATTTTGTAAATGATATGAGAAATGAGTGCTTAATAGCTCATGTTGGTTAGCCCCAGCCTATTCTAGTTGCGTTTCATCTTATTGATTTTTAATAGAAAGCATTGGGCATGAAGGCGGCTGCCTTGACAGCACCGCTCGTAAGAGCTACCATTGAAATTGTAAGGTGAGAGGGAGGTGATGGTTTTCAGTGCCCCTTTATGAGTACAGTTGCCTGAATTGCGATGGAAAAACCGAGGTCATCCAGAAATTTTCTGATGCCCCGTTAAAAATCTGCCCGACCTGTGGAGGCAGAGTGGAGAAATTGATTTCGTCCTCTGCGATCCACTTCAAGGGTACCGGGTGGTATATCACAGATTATGGGCGCAAAGGAGACAACAATGGCTCCGGCGCAAAAAGCTCACCACAGACAACCGTCGAGAAGAGCTCTGTATCGAAGGAAACTTCGACGGCGGCTTCTTCTGACGGGACCCGCGTTTCTTCGGAAACATAACCTGCCAACAACTGAGACCCCGCGTGGCTGTGCCGCGCGGGGCTCACGTCACAGCGATGCCGACTGAGAAGCGCGGGACTGAGGGGGAGATCCTCCAGAAGACCGCTCCTGAAGTTAAAAAGCCGGATCTTTTTCGCGTCATACTGCATAATGACGATTACACGACCATGGAATTTGTTGTTCAAATCCTGGAATCCATTTTTCAAAAATCCCCGGCTGAGGCATATCGAATCATGATGCATGTGCATCTGGAGGGGCATGGCGTCTGTGGCGCATATCCTTATGAAGTTGCCGAGACAAAAGTGGCCCGGGTCCATGAACGCGCGGCTGAAGAGGGGTTTCCGCTGCGAGCCAGCATCGAGGAGGCATAGCGGATCGTCGTGTGTTCATCATCACACCATCGGTCGGGTGCTGGGAAAGCGAGCGTCCTCGCACGGCGTCCTCGAAATGGCTTCACGGCCGGCCATGGGACTCGCCCTCCCGTATTTCATCTGGGCAGATCGCTTTTCATCGCTCTCTCGTGCTACCATCACTATGGACGGTGCACGTCAGCATGTGTATCGCGTGGAGAAGGACATGTTTAGCCCTGCGCTTGAAATTGTTCTGAACGACGCTCGGCGCCAAGCCATTACGCGACGCCATATTTACCTGACGCTCGAACATCTTCTCTACGCTCTCCTACACGATCTGGACGGGGACAAAATTCTCACCGCGTGCGGTGCCGATGTGGCGGCCTTAAAAAAGGATCTCGAAGCGTTTTTCGAAGAAACGCTGGAGCATCTTCCGCCCGGCGCTGTTCGTGAACCGGATCAGACGATTGCTTTCCGAACCGTGCTCCGAACGGCTGTTCTCCATGTCCAGAGTTCAGGCCGGAAAGAAGCCGATGCCGGAGATGTGCTCGCATCCGTGCTCGAACGGCCCCGTTCCCACGCAGCCTATCTCCTCGCATCTCAGGGCGTCACACGCCTGGATGTGCTGCGATATATATCGCATGGAATTTCAAAAGTCCCTTTCGCCGAACAGCCGTTATCGCCATCAAAGG
Organism: uncultured Acidobacteriota bacterium; assembly: GCA_903916735.1. Lineage (GTDB taxonomy): Bacteria > Acidobacteriota > CAIWXX01 > CAIWXX01 > CAIWXX01 > CAIWXX01. Next base: position 24,434 of record CAIWXX010000082.1, on the reverse strand, counting down.
ACCCACAGGGCGATGAATCATCGCCTGCTCCCGTACGCGACATCCTCGCCGCCTTTACGCTGAACCTGACTGAGTTGGCCCGGGCGGGCAAGCTGGATCCGTTGATTGGCCGAACGACGGAGCTGCAGCGGACCATCGAAGTCCTTTGTCGCCGCCGCAAGAACAATCCGGTTTTCGTCGGTGAAACGGGAGTCGGCAAGACGGCCCTTGCCGAAGGCCTCGCCCGCCGACTGCTGGATGACGACATACCGCCATCACTCAAGGGCGCCGAAATCTTCGCTCTGGACACCGGATCGCTCCTGGCCGGGACCCGTTATCGCGGCGATTTTGAAGAGCGTTTTAAAAATGTTGTTGCGGCTTTGAAAAAGCGAACGATGCCGATCCTTTTCATCGATGAAATCCATACGCTCATCGGGACGGGTGCCGCCAGCGGCGGCACACTGGATCTTGCGAATCTGATCAAGCCGGTGCTCACCGATGGAAGCATGCGCGTCGTCGGGTCCACGACCTTCGAAGAGTTCAAGCAAATTGAAAAGGATCACGCCCTGGCTCGACGATTCAGAAAAATCCCGATCGAAGAGCCAAGCATTGATGAAACCATTCGCATCCTGCACGGGCTGAAACCCCGATACGAAGAACATCACCATCTGACCTATACGGAGGGAGCGCTGGATGCGGCGCCAAAGCTTGCGGCGCGACATCTTCGTGGTCAGCGCCTCCCCGATAGCGCCATCGATGTTCTCGATGAAGCGGGCGCGATGTTGAAGCTGCAGACTCCATTCGATACTCCCAAGATCGTCGGTGTTGCCGAGATAGAACGAATCGTGGCGCGCATGGCAGGCATTCCCGAGCAACAGGCAACGGCATCCGAGAAGAAACGGCTGAAGACGATTGAAGAATCGCTCCAGCGCGTCGTCTTCGGACAGAGCGAAGCCGTGGCGGCCGTCGCCACGGCCATTAAGAGGTCGCGCGCGGGACTCGGCCAGCCCGATCGTCCCGTTGGATGCTTTCTGTTCGCCGGACCCACGGGAGTCGGCAAAACGGAGCTCGCCAAGCAGCTGGCTCTTCATCTAGGCAATGAATTCCTTCGCTACGACATGAGCGAATACATGGAAAAACACTCTGTGGCCCGTCTCATCGGAGCTCCTCCCGGCTATGTTGGATTCGAACAGGGCGGGCTGCTGGTTGATGCTGTTCGCACTCATCCCTATAGCGTCGTCCTGCTGGATGAAATCGAAAAGGCGCATCCTGATCTGTTCAACATCCTGCTTCAGGTCATGGATCACGCCACGTTGACGGATAACAACGGCCGGAAGGCGGATTTTCGCCATGTCGTCCTCATCATGACTTCGAATGCGGGTTCGCGGGAGATGAGTGAGGGATCAATCGGGTTTACGGAAAATAAAAAAGGGGAAGCTCAGGCGCGGTCACGGAACGCCATCGAGAAGACATTCAGCCCGGAATTCCGCAACCGCCTGGATGTCATCGTCCACTTCGCTCCCCTCACGCCGAACGTCATGGAAATGATCGTCGAAAAATTTGTCTTCCAGGTGGAAGCGCAGCTCGCTGAACGGCATGTGGCCATCACCCTGCAGCCCGATGCACGAGCTTGGCTGGCGAAGAAGGGTTACGATCCAATTTATGGAGCCAGGCCACTCGCTCGACTCATCCAGACCGACGTTCGGAATCCGCTCACTGAGGAGATCCTTTTCGGCCGGCTCGAAGGCGGCGGAACAGTCACGATTGACGTGCAGGATGATCTGTTGGTTTTCAATTATAAAAGTCTTCCTCAAAGCCCTGCTCCAGAACCATCCAGGCAAATGACCTTAGAAAAGGAAACCAGTTCGTAAAGAGCGACCTGGGAAGTGAATGGCTCTGGCCGAAGTGATCAGCCGGAAGAAAGAGAGATGCAGCGCGAAGCGAGATCACTCGATGCTTTCAGCATCAATAAATGAATGGCGGGGCCGACGAGACTCGAACTCGCGACCTCCGGCGTGACAGGCCGGCGTTCTAACCAGCTGAACTACGACCCCGCTCAGGGCGGTGTATTTCTACCATCCGCTGCCTAGGAAGTCAAGGCGCTATCAGCCCCACCTATCCACGAGTAAGCACACGCCTGTTGCGACAAAATGGCTTCGAAGCCTCTGCGGGCATGGCCCTCACGAGGATGCCGAGCCATCTCCTCTGCATATCAAGCATTACCCTGATCGATGGTTTGGGAGGGCGAGGCTCCTGCCGAGCCGTCATGCCGGGTCTATCGAGATTATCTGATGGCTTGCCGCCATTCCTTATCCGCGGATTTCGGCGCCCTCCTCCGTTACGCGGCGGCACTTTCTATCCTCTGCTATAATCGCTCAGTGAATGAGAGAAGAGAGACAGAGGAGATAGAGATATGGGGAAGGATCTGATCAAGGGGCAACTTTCGGCATTTGTCGGCGACCTGGTTGCCACATACGGGCGTTTCGATGTAAACCAGGAAAATATCGGCGGATCCCCGCTACCATCACGCGAAATGGTCATATCCATCCTGGAGCGCATCCTGGAGATTCTCTATCCTGGATATTTCGGTTTCCAAGATCTGAGCGCGGGGAACATCCAGTTTCACGTCGGATCTGTCATGGACACACTGGCCGAAGATCTCACCGATCAGGTCTATCTGGCCATTATGCACCGATGCCGTCGTAATTGCCGGATGCCGGAGTCGGAATGCCGGCCGTTCGCCGAGGATGCTGTGGTGGAGCTTCTGAGAAGCCTTCCTGAAATCCGCCGCGTTCTTGCGATGGATGTGCGTGCCGCTTATGATGGGGATCCGGCGGCGACGGGCTTTGACGAAGTCATCTTCAGCTATCCAGGGTTCAGGGCGATCACCATTTACCGCATTGCTCACAGCCTTCAGGAACTCGGCGTGCCTCTCCTGCCGCGCATCATGACCGAGTTCGCTCACAGCAGGACCGGTGTTGATATTCACCCAGGGGCTCGAATCGGTGAGTCATTCTTCATGGATCATGGCACGGGGATTGTTATTGGAGAGACGACCGATATCGGCAATCGGGTCAAGATTTATCAAGGCGTGACTTTGGGGGCTCTGAGTTTTCCGAAAAGTAAGGAGGGTGAAATCATACGAGGGAATAAAAGGCACCCGACCATTGAAGATGATGTCATCATTTATTCTGGGGCAACGATCCTGGGCGGCAATACGGTCATCGGGCGTGGTTCAGTCATAGGTGGGAATGTGTGGCTTACAAGCTCGGTTCCTCCCTACACCAAAGTCACTCATGAACCACACTTACAGCGGATCACACGAGAGGAAGAACTTTAGTGCCTAATCGGTGAAATCTGTGTACAAAATGGCAAGACCTGTGATAGGGCATAATCGCGAATGCTCCCCGCCTTTATTGTGCCAAAATTTTGTCACACATCGACATTTTTTTGCTCCTGGTGGCCACATATTCACTATAAATTACTGATTGTTAAGAATATATTAATATGGCACCAGTTTTGCGGTGACTATCATTATGAATTTCAGCGCGTTTTTCTGTTTGCGTCGAAAGTCAGCGGGGTTTTCTCTTGTCGAGCTCCTCATCACGATTGCGCTTATTGGTATCATTGCCGGGCTCTCAATACCTGGGCTCATCTCGGCGATCCACCGAGGCAAACAGAAGAGAACTATGTCGGACCTCCGCAATATGTCAACCGCAATCGAAGAATATGTGATTGATGAGTCATACCCTCCATTCGGAAATGGTACTGTGGACGCGGTGCTCAATCAGCCTTATTTCACGCCGTTCTACATCAGGAATTGTCCAACGAGGGACCAGTGGAGTTTTGACTTTCACTACAATGAAAATGGAGCATTTACCGGATCCTACCTGGATTGGTCTTATTCGGCATATAGCAACGGTCGTTTTGGACTGCCTGATATGCCCGCCAGCCTCGGAGAATACGATGTTCGGTCTTTTCAATTTGACATTTATATTTCCAAAGGACAATTCACCTGTATGCCCGGACACAAGTAGGCTGACTACCACTGCTGGGGTGTGATCGGTCCCGCGAAAAAAATGCCGACCGTTTAGCGACGTTTGGCCCTCAACTTCCAGGCCAGGAGCAGAGCTTCAGCTGCGATTCCGAGATGCATCTTTGATGTGCCTCGTTGCCTCTCGATAAAGGTGATCGGAATCTCCTTAACCGACGCCCCGCTCTGGGCAATCAGGAATTTGAGCTCGATGAGGAATGAGTAACCTTGGGCTCCCAGGTCTTCAAATTTGAGAGATTCGAGTACTCGCCTGCGATATGCTGCAAATCCCGATGTGCAGTCTCTGATGGCGAGCCCGGTGATGCATCGCGTGTACAGGTTGCCGCCCCGGCTGAGAAGTCGGCGATGAAGGCCCCAGTTTGCAACCCCCCCGCCGCGGACATATCGCGACCCGATCACAACGTCATGGTCGATGAGTGCCTGTGCAAAAACCGGAAGGTAACGGGGTTGGTGAGAGAAGTCAGCGTCCATGCTGAGTAGCGCCTCGACCTCGGGCTCGTGTGCCAGTACATGTCGGAATCCTGCCGTCAGAGCGCGTCCGTAGCCCTCGCGGCCGGGCCGATGCAACACGCCGATAGCGGGGATTGCCGCGGCCATGTCGTCGGCGATCCGACCCGTTCCATCGGGGGAATTGTCATCGACGATCAGAATGCGAAAATCAAGCCCGAGTTGTAGGATCGATTCCGTCAGCAAGCGGAGGTTTTCGCCCTCGTTGTATGTCGGGATGATAACGGTCATTTTCATGAGTGGGCCACGTTCCTCCAAATTGTCGATTGATATGCTACTGGAGGATGAGCTTGGAGACAAGCCGGAATGCGATCAAGTTACAGTGATGGCTGCCGGAGGGAGAATATCCATTGCTCCTTTTCTCCACCTCGTTTTTCTGCGCCATGCCAAGATGGTATTATTAAGGGACGACTAATATGCCTTACCTGAGAGACGCCGGCGGAAACGATATCCCACTCAAAGGAGAAGTCATATCGATAGGCCGCAGCGATCAGAATACGATTATCCTACGGCATGGTTCGATTTCGCGCATTCACGCCCAAATTCAGTTCGAGGGTGAGAACGCGTTTTTAAAAGATCTCAATAGCCGGCTGGGCACATTCGTCAATGGACGGCGGATTGTCGAAACTACTTTGAATATGGGCGACGAGATTCGTTTCGGACAGGTCATTTATCATTACATCGACAGTTCCGGCAAAAATGCAACTTCCAGCAACATCAGCACATCTGTAACGTCGCTGATTGAAAATGTTAGAGCTTTGCAGAGCGGCGTCGGCAGGTCAAAGAAGAAAGCCGGCGAAGTCCTGGGGCTTGCGGAAATCGAAACAGGGTTGCGGCGAGCCTTGGACAGCGCCGAATTGCTGGATCGAGAACACCGACGGCTGACAACTCTTTATGAAGTCGCCGGCACTCTGAATGAGGTTCACGAAACCGGGCTTCTTTTTGAAAAAGTCATCGATCTGGCGATCGGCGTGCTCCATGCGGAGAATGGCTTCCTCATGCTTCGAAACGCCTCGGGAGAGCTCGACATCCGCATTGCTCGAGGCATGGAACGGCGGGATGTCCAGGAAGCCGCCTTTTCGATGAGCATCGCACGGGAGGTCAGCCGCACCGGCAAGGCCGTTATCACTGAGAATGCCTTTGAAGACGAAAGGTTCAGAGACCAGCGGAGTGTCGTTGGACTGAATTTGAAAGCCATTCTTTGCGTCCCTTTGAAGAACCGCGAACAGCAGGTTATCGGCGTCATCTATCTGGGCAGCCGCTTTTCCCGGTTTCAACATGAGGACATCAATCTCCTTGAAGCTTTCGCCAACCAGGCGGCAATGGCCATCGAAAATATGCAATTGATCGAAGAGAGCAAGCGAAGCGAAAAACTGAGCGCGATCGGGCGGATGGCCAGCAGCATCATTCACGATCTCAAGAATCCGATCGCGTCGGTGAGCGGCTGGGCCGAGATGATCAGCATGAGCACGAATGACGATCAGATTCGTAGCTGGTCGGCACGAATTCTCAGGGAAATCGACAGGCTCGTCGGCATGACCGGGGAGATTCTTGCTTATGCCTCAGGCGAAGAGCGACTCAATACAAATAAATGCAACATCCGGGATGTGCTGGATGAGGCATTGGAGTCGCTTGAAGAAAGCATGGCGCGAAGCGGAATTCAAGTCATCAAGGATTTCCACTTTGACGGTGCCGTGATGCTGGACCGCGATAAATTTTCTCGTGTTATCTTCAACATTGCCAACAATGCGCGCGAGGCAATGCCGAATGGCGGGATGTTCAGCGTTACAGTCCACGAAGAAGAGCGCCGCATGCATGTGTCTTTTACCGATACCGGTTGCGGCATGCCTGAACCGATCCGGAAGACGGTCTTCGAACCCTTCGTCACATACGGAAAGAGGCGCGGGATCGGCCTTGGGATGGCTATCGTGAAGAAGCTCGTGGAAGTGCATGGCGGTGAGGTGGCGGTGGAAAGCGCCGAGGGGCAAGGAACGACAATCCACGTGACACTGCCGATTTGGGCAACGCCGGCAACCCCGACGCCGACATCAGGAAATTAAAATCGTCTCGGATTCATCGCCTCTCCAGAATGGGAATCGCGGAGGAGAATCCGTGGCTACGATTTTGCGGGAGTGTGTTCCTTTGACGGTTTGCCCTCAGCAGCAAGTTTGCTGTCAGCAGCCGGTTTGCCGTCAGCAGCCGGTTTGCCGTCAGCCTGCGGCGCCACCGGTGGCAGAGGCGGGATAAACCCAAGTGCCGTTCGGACACGGGTTTCGAGTTTTCCCCGAATGTCATGGTTCTCGCGCAAGAACTTCCTCACGGATTCCCGACCCTGGCCGAGGCGTTCGCCATCAAGTGAATACCAGGCACCGCTTTTTTCGACGATCTTATGCTCGACGCCGACATCGACAAGATCAAGCTCCTTCGAAATGCCTTCGCCGTAATAGATCTCGACGATGGCATCGCGGAACGGCGGCGCCAGCTTGTTCTTCACGATCTTGACCTTGGTTTCGGCCCCGATGATCTTGTCGCCATCCTTGATCGATTGGCCTCGCCGGACCTCCACTCGAAGTGATGAATAAAATTTCAGTGCGCGCCCGCCCGTGGTCGTTTCCGGGTTACCAAAAAAGACTCCGATTTTTTCGCGGATCTGGTTGATGAAAACCAGACAGGTATGGCTACGGCTTACGATCGCAGTCAGTTTTCGCAGAGCTTGGCTCATCAGCCGTGCCTGCAGTCCCATTTGCTGATCGCCCATTTCGCCTTCAAGTTCGGCTCTGGGGACGAGAGCTGCAACCGAGTCAATGACGCAGATGTCAATAGCATTGCTACGAATGAGGATTTCACAGATCTCGAGAGCCTGTTCACCCGAGTCCGGTTGGGAGAGCAGGAGATTATCGACATCGACGCCCAGATTGTGTGCGTAACGCGGATCGAGGGCATGTTCAGCGTCGATGAACGCAGCCATTCCCCCTTTGGCCTGTGCCTCGGCAACGACATGCAGAGCGAGTGTCGTCTTGCCGGAGGCTTCCGGGCCGTACACCTCAACAACGCGGCCGCGCGGGAAGCCGCCGATGCCAAGCGCAGAATCGATCGATACCGATCCGGTTGGAATGACTGGCACCTGGACGAGCGCATCGCGCTGCCCGAGGCGCATTATAGAACCTTTGCCGAATGCTTTTTCGATCTGCCCGACAGCGAGCTCTACAGCCTTGGATCGTGCTTGATTTTTATCCTCAGTAACGGCCATGAATCCATCCTCCTGCCAACGCGCCAGCATATCATAAATGCCGGCGGATGTTCCCGCTCACTTTTCATTCCAGCGTGCATTTTCTTTGCACTCATTGCAGCCGTTTTGATGGTGACTCCGTCACAGCTTTTCGTATGGAGACTCCAATGGGCTCCGGCTATTGTCTTTCGGCTGAAGTATAATTGGATATATTGTGAGGCGCACAAGGAAAACGATGAACAAAAATGAGTCTGATTTGAAAGAGAGGAAACTCATGCAGCGCAGAAAATTATTGGTTGCCATGGCACTCGGGGTTCTTTTATCCACAGCCATGTCCTTCCGAGTCATGAAGACGAATGCGAAGGGGATGCTTCCAGGAAGCAGAATCACAGCTGTCGAAAGAGCGGAGTATCTTGGTCAGCTCGCCGGCGAAACACCGATGGATATCACGATATCTCTCAAAGTGCACAATCAGGCGGATCTCGAACAGTTCCTGGTGGATGTGCAGGATCCGGCATCGCCGGTCTATCACCGGTACCTGACGATGGAACAGTTTGTGGATCGATATTCGCCGCGAGCCGGTGATTATGCACGTGTGCTGGAATTTCTCCGGCACAACGGGTTCACGATTACTGATGCCTGGGAAAATCGCTTGACGGTTGGCGCTCGGGCAAGTGCCCGCGCCGTCGAGAATGCATTCGGGGTTACCATGAATCGCTATCGATTCGAAGGGCGTGAAGCCTACGCCGCCGCGGAAACGCCCTCTATTCCTGCCGCTCTCGCGGATGCGGTCGACGGCATTATCGGGCTCGATACGATGTATCGCTATCACACCAACTCGATTCGAGGGGAGAAGGTGAACAAGCGCACTTTCCAGACTGCATCCAACGGGAAACCTCCCTACGGTCCACCTGAATTTCAAAGCATCTATCAATTGACAGTTCATGCGGGTGTCAACGATGGGACCGGGCAGCATGTCGCGGTCATCCTGTGGCATTCCAATATCAACAAAACGGATCTCCAGAATTTTTGGGCGACATGGGGGATTGCGCAAAGCATCAACAATGTGAAAGTTATCGGCGTCGGTGCCAGCCCGCCGGCGTTCAGCGAAAGTGGCGAAGATGCGGAGTTGGCGTTGGATACGCAGTATTCATCCTCGTTCACTGCCGTCTCGACGGCGCTCGCATCTCAGGGCATGCCTGTCGACAAGGCGCCTCGGTCGACCGGACCAAGAGTCACATGTTACATCGCCAAGGATGCCTATCCTAATAGCACCTTGAAAGCCGGACAAAAATTTGTAGTGGATGGAAAAACACCAACAGGTCCGAAAGTGGCATCACTCAGCTTTGGAATCGGCGAACTGATCAATTCGATCAGCAATGCCGAAAAGGCGGTATTCCAGAATGCAGCGGCTATGGGGTTGACCGTTTGTGCTTCCTCGGGTGATGATGGATCGCAAGGCGGAGCTCCATGGGGCGATAAGACTCCTCAACCATCATGGCCCGCTTCATCACCGTATGTGACGGCAGTCGGCGGCACAGCGTTATTCACTCAATTGAGCGGCGGCAATCCGGTGTGGAAAAATGAAACCGTTTGGAAAACCAAAAATGGCTTCAGGCCAAGCGGGTCCAGCACGGGTGGCGGATTGTCCACGATCTTCACAAAGCCAAGCTGGCAGACCGGTTTGGGCGTGCCAGGTAGCAACAACCGTTGTGTGCCCGACGTTTCTCTCGATGCTGATCCCAAGACCGGCTATTATGTCGTTTTTGGAGGCAGCGCCTATTTCTTCGGAGGAACCTCAGCCAGCAGTCCAGCCATTGCCAGCTTTTTCGCAGGGATCAACGAGCAGCGGAAGGCAGCCGGCAAGTCGTATCTGGGATTCGTCAATCCTGCGCTTTACAGTATCTTCAGCACATCCGCGGCATCCGCCTATCATGACATCAAGGTCGGTAACAACGTCAAGTACAAAGCCACACCAGGCTACGATCTTTGCACCGGTGTTGGAACGATTCACGCCGACGCTCTCGCATCACTCCTCGTCGCGAAATAATGTAATTAAAACCGGGGTTGCCCTCGCGCGAGTGGCAACCCCGCTCTTTGGCTCCTCGGCAGATCCCATGGTCACAATGGGACCACTCGCTGTGAAACTGAAATTTTTACTTTACCCGCTTTTTCCTTGATGCAGACACCGTACTCTTCTTTACCACACTGGTCTGAGCTTTCCGACTCTGACTGATATTCTTCGGCCGTCCGCCTCGAATTCTCTTCGGGCGCGGCGGATCGTTTTCGACGGTGAAGCGGATATCGAGTGGAGCCTGCCGCCCGAGGCAATCGAGTTTTCTGAGAATTTCTGGGCGCAACAAGTCAAGCTGTTTTTGCCAGGTCCGGTCGGCACAGACGACCTGCAATGTTCTCCCCGACCAGCTCGTGATTTTTGTCTTCGAATCGATAGTTTCGCCGACGGTACGGCGCCAGGCGCCGCGAATGAGAGCCAGATGAAAGCCCGTTTCGTCAACCATCCCCCGGCCGGCGTTCAGGAGAATATCGAGAAGAGCTCTCACTTTTTCTGAGATTGCGGTGAATCAGGAACCGGCGCCGCAGAAGATTCATCGCCGACTTCAAACTGTAAGACTTTTTTCCCGAATTTCTTCTGCGCCTCGGTGCGGTAATTATTCAGCGACTCGGCCATTTCCGGGTCATCCGCGAAGGCTGTGTCGAGTGCGACGATCCTGCAACCGAGCTTGTCCAGAACATTCCCGCTGGGAAAGGCTTCCATCACTCCGACATACTTGCCTTCCTGCCCGCCGTACATGATGTAAGCGTTATTGACGAATTGAGGTTCAAAGTGAACGAGGGTGCCGTCCCCGCCGAGAATCATGTCAATATCATCATATGCTTTCGCCAGAGCGCTCGCCTGATCAAATGGGATATGAGCCAGGACTATGATGAGATGCACCTGTGAGCGTAACAGTTTGACATATTTCCCAACGGATTGGATGACATCGGCGGCGACAAGAGTCGTCCCATCAGGAAGCGTGATGGGTTTGGTTTGTGGGGCGCTCACGCCGAGAAACGCGATTCGCCAGGGCCCGCCGATGTTGATGATTCGATAGGGTGCGAAGTAAGGTTCCGAGGTTGTCGATTTTACTACATTTGTAGAAATAAATGGGAATTGCGCTTTTTCCCGAAGTTGCATGAAGAATGCGGGATCCTCGGCGATATCCCCAAAGCAGGCGTTGGCGAGGTTATAGCCGAGTTTTCCCATGGCGTCGACGACGAAACGCGTCTGCGCCTCATTGGCGGGGCCGGCTGAACTCAGCAGCCGCCCGATGTCGACCTTGATGGCTGCCGGTATTGTTGCAGCCGCCTTTTTAAAGAATGTTGCTCTCCTGGGAAGACCTCCCAGTGGCCTGACCTTTCAACCACACGGATCGACGGCGCCGCGCACTTCGCTGTTGAAGTAGATGGCAAATGCCGGCTTGGCAGTCTGATCAGCGGCGTGCAGCATCACGGCCGCGGCCCAACCGAGACTCAACATGATCGCAAGCTTCTTCACGTGAAACCTCCGCTCATTAATCTACCACAATTCCGGTTCGTGTTTGAGAGGAAGGTTGACAAGCCTTAGGGCTGAGCCAAAGAGGGCAATAATGCGCAGACGATACGGAATAAAAAGTAAAAATATCCGGAAGCTTTTTGATGTAAGTTTTTCTTTCGTCGCGGATCGAGGGGTGGCTTCAGTCCTTTACGATCCACTCTTCCAGAATCCCTTGTCGCAGGACGGGCTCGAATTCGATGAAGCGATATGTGGCGAGGCCCTTTTGTTGATAAGGATCGTCTTTGAAGAAGCTTTGGATTTCATTCTGCGATGGCGCCCGGGCGACGATCATACCGCCCACTTTCGGAGATTGCGGCCCCGAGCAGAGCAGCCAGCCGCGATCGTAGCCGGTCTGCAAGAAGCGCCGGTGTTCTGGGACTGTTTCACTCATGCGTTCAAAAGGAACCGTGAATGTGATCTCGATAATGAAGTGCTTCATGTGTCTCCTTGGGGGCTATTTTACAAGAAAAGTGACGGAGGATCGTTGCTTGAGCGTATCGATGGCTTCAAGAATATGCTTGCCTCGGCGAAGTGGCCAGAAGAGAGGCCTGTCGGCGGAACTCGATCCGATGACTTCACCATCTATTTTCCAAATGATGTTGCTTTGCATATCACCACAAATTGCTTGGAGTTCGAGTGACTGGTATTCCATTCTGAGGGTCGGATCGATTAAGTAGGTTGTCCCGTCAGGCGGATTCTCGATGATGATCGCCGGCTTCTGCTTTCCGGGTTGCCGGAGCGTGGTCGATCGAAACTGAGCGGTGCTGAGTCCGTGCCCTTTCGCCCAGTTCTGGTATTCAGGCGGCCACACCGTCATCGTCTGTGCATCGGTCTGTGTGTGCCACGAACAGATGGGCGGCAATTGATCGGATTCCAACCACTCTTCCACGACAGAGGGGCAGGCCGTCCCGGCTTTCATTCCAGAAAGCGCACATATGGATATCCGCCTCAGCTCCTCCGGAACAGAAACGATGGATGGGTCGAGTTCAGTCGGGAGTCGGCCGGTGACCCGCTTCTGTGCGCACACGAGCACATCATGAAAAATAGGACCCGCGCCGGTGACACCGGATGAGGATCGCAATGGAGTCCTGTCGAAATTGCCGACCCAGACACCGACGGTGATGTCTTTGGTATAGCCGATCGTCCAGTTGTCGGTGTAGCCCTGGGATGTGCCGGTTTTTGCCGCCACCTGGAATGGGAATTCCAATGAGCCGCCTCTCCCGAATGCATAAGCGCGTGCCTCAACGTCGGACAGGATGTCGGTGATCCAAAAAGCAGCCCGTTCGGAAAACAGGCGTCGTCCGGAGTCCGCGTCGGAATCCATGATAAGGCGAGGCTTCTTGGCGAGCCCGCCTCTTGCCATGCATGCATAGGCGGCAACCATTTCATCCAGCCGGACTTCGGCATCTCCAAGAGTCAGTCCGAAGCCATAGTAGTCGGCTGTTCGATCGAATGTGGTGAACCCGATGCGACGCAGGAAATCAAGAAGGTGCGGAACTCCGACCTTGGAAAGCGTCCACACAGCAGGAACATTTTCGGAGCCCGCAAGCGCTTTTCGAGCGCGCATCGGGCCTCGATAAACGCCATCATAATTCCTCGGGCTGTAGAGTACGCCTTCTTCGGCTGTCGGAAAATGACTGGGAATGTCGGGCAAGACCGTGGCTGGTGTCATGCCATGTTCGAAAGCAAGTGCATATGTGAAGGGCTTCAGCGCTGAGCCTGGCTGCCGTGGCGTTGTCACACCGTCGATTGTGCCTCCATGTTCTGAATCGAAGTAATCGCCTGAACCTTCCCAGGCCAATATGTCTCCCGTATCATTTTCAAGAACGATCACTGCCATGTTGTGGATATCTTTCGAGAGAAGGAATCGTCGGTGAGAGTTGAGAATCCCCTGCACATCACGCTGGAGATCAAGGTCGAGTGTCGTTCGGACTTCCTGCGCCATCTTTAAGGGCAACGTGGCCAGCACGTGTTCAACAAAATGCGGGGCTTCGAATGTGTGCCGAGGATCCTTGATTGACAGCCGCTCGAAACAGGCTCTTTCATAGGCGACTTCGTTTATCATATCCAGGTCCTTCATCCGATTCAGGACCCAACGCTGACGACGGAGTGCGCTTTGAAGGTGCGTATAGGGATCGAGAGCCGATGGACGCTGAGGCAAAGCTGCAAGAAGCGATGATTGAGCGGGAGTCAGATGCGATGTCGGGCAACCGAAATAGCCGAGAGAGGCTGCTTGAGCGCCTGCGTACTGGTTACCGTAGGGGGCGAGGTTGAGGTAGAGAGCCAGGATTTCTTTCTTTGAAAGTCGATGTTCCAAACGGAGGGCATAGAGCATTTCCTTGAGCTTTCCGCCGATCGTATGGCTCCGCGACATCAGATGTTTGACGACCTGTTGCGTGATCGTTGAACCGCCTTCGACGATTCGCAGCGACCGCAGGTTAATCCAGGCCGCTCGAGCAAGAGCCGGCGGGTCGATGCCGACATGATGGAAAAATCGGCGATCTTCCGCGGCCAATGTGGCTTGAACCAGATTCTCAGGCAACGCATTGGCCGGCAGCCACCGGCTGCGAGTTTCCTTCTCAGAGAGAGACTCGTAAAGGGGGATGCCATGTCGGTCGGTGAGAAGCAGAGAACGATGGGGTTCCGGATCGAGGAAATGTTCAGGCAGAGGCCAACAACGGATCCAGATAAAAACGCTCAGCAAGAAGGACAAGCATCCTGTGACGATGCAAATTCGCCGCCGGGATAATACATGCGAAGCGAAGTGCGTTGGATTGATGGCATCATTGGGACTCATATGACGATCCGCAGAATACTCAAGCAGATGAATCTTGTCGAGTCGCGATCGGGACTCGATACTGCTGAAGAATGAATCGACCCTGCAACTGAAGACACGCCAAAGGCCATATGAGAGTCGGCAATAATGCGCCGATTTTGCAAGTAAAATTAAATATGGACGATTTGAAGGAGATCGTACAGATCGGCATGTACACCGTCCGCGCGCCGTCCGCTTCCGGCCGTCTTGTTCTCGATGATGGACCCCCCCACTGAAATATTATGCGAAGGGCACACAGCCTGACCGAGATATCGGAGCTCTGTTTGAACCCGACTCCAGAACTCTTGACTATGTGGACTGGATCGCCCGCCGCCGGTCATTTCCCCGGAACCGGATTGTGACGATGGCGCCGGCTCAGAGGCCTATAGCTTCTAATCCGCCCCGACATAAATAACAATCCGTTCCTGCATCCCTCCCTTCCTAGCTCCCTGAGAGGTCTGGAGTCGCTCTGTGGTGCGGCCACCGTCTTTGGTTCTGGCTCCGCCGGGTTAGGTCACTCCCTTTCATTAACAGCGAATGATCCATTTCCAACACAACTCACAGATAAATAAAGCCCTAAAGAAATCTGAGGATTAATCTGAGGATTTCCTAATGAAGATTCCGGTTGATCTTGGCTTAATGCTCAGGATTTTAGAAACCTCGCGAACGAGAATAGTGGTGAAAGGAGTTGATTTGCATGTCATTCAATTCGGGCCATTCGAAGGATTCATCGAACTCCGTTAGGCTTACGATACAGAGAATCAACGGCAAAATCGATTCGCGGCGAAGATAAGGGTGAAGGAATGAATCATGCACGTTCGTATCAGTCGAAGAGAAAGGTCCATTGGCTTAAAGGAGAAAAATAAATGAAGGCCATGAGAGTATCGCAAATTGGAATCCCACTGCTGCTTTCCGTTCTGACATTATCGGGCAACCCCTGCAATGCGAGTCCGGCAAACGTGCGGGATCACGCGATCTCCATCGCGCAGGCAGTGCTGGACGATTTTACCCGGGAGGGGAAATCAGGCTGGACGGCTGATTCGCGCCCGGTAGCAGCTTACCCGGTTTATATGCCAGGGATCGACGAAGTTTCCTACTATGAAGTCAAGGTCAAGACGGACCTGAAGGATGCGGGCTATATTCTCGTTAATGTGAATAATTCCGATACTGAGGTGCCGGAGTTGACGGCACGAGGCCTGACATTGACCGAAATGTATGCCAAACAGACGCGGCACAACGATCTCAAAATCTTACGATATGACTGGTTCAGGAGCGCGGCATGCAGAAAGTCGGGCAATGGTTATAGGATTGTCGCGACGCTGGGGTTTGATGAATCCCCCCATGTCAGAGTGCTTGACGGATCAGGATCCGGGGAGTTGCGGAAAGTTGTCGAAGAATTTGATTGGTCCTACCGGAATGCCGCCAGGCAGAAGCATTGTGTCCCTTTCTACCTGAAGGAATCTGTCGATGAGTACTACATCCGCCAGAAGGAAAATTCGGCTCCGACGGCCGATGCTTCCGGAGAAATATCTGGTAAGAAGGTAATCCAACCTCTATCCGGTGACACCAATACGAGATATTTCCTTAAGTATATCTTTCGAATTGATGGCGGTCTTCCGGTCGCCGGGGATTTTGATCGTGACGGCCGAAGAGATGATGTGGGTATTTACAACCACTGCGATCGGGATTGGTGGTTTGACAATGACCGTGATGGGAGGACGGACGAGACGAGGAATAACTGGGGAGCTATTGAAGACATTCCGGTCGCGGGCGATTTTGACAGTGATGGATACGAGGATGATGTGGCCCTTTACCGCCCCTCGGTCCGAACATGGTATTTCGACATGGACCATGACGGCGACACTGACAGTACATTGGCAAATTGGGGTGCCACAACGGATCTTCCTCTGGCTGGAGATTTTGACCGTGACGGATTCACAGATGACATAGCCGTGTACCGGCCATCGACAAAAATGTGGTACTACAATTATAACCATGACGGGACGGCCACCGACGCTGCACGAGGTCCATGGGGCGTCACGAATGATATTCCCGTCGCCGGGGACTTTAATAGTGATGGCTACTGCGACGATGTCGGTGTTTTTCGCTCAAATGAGCGACGCTGGTTCTATGACTATTCGCACAATGCAACAACAGATGCCACCGTTGCTTACTGGGCTGAGAACGGGGACTTGCCGATATGTGGAGATTTTGATGCAGATGGGCGTCGTGATGATATCGCCGTTTACCGGCCGACGGATGGCAGCTGGTGGTATGACTATAACCGGAATACAACAACCGACAGCAACTACGGACCCTGGGGCGATACGGGCTGGAATTGGCATCTTCCATCATGGACTCAGCCCCATAATCGGGATGACTATCCTGTCGGATGCGGAAGCACAGCTTGGGCCATGGTGTACGCCTACTGGAGACAATTCAAGGGCAAGACCGCACTGTTCGGCGGACTGGATTTGAGAACGCGTACTAATGCTAGCGACTCCAACATCGGCACCATCTGTTCCGTCATGTGGGATCTCGCTGAAATCATGGATACATTCTGGGGGGGATCGGGGGATGACAAATGGGGTGCCACTTTGCCCGGCAATATGCCCGATGGAATCCAGTATGCAAAGGATCAAGGGTACGACAGTGCGAGTTGCGTCCGATGGAGAGGAGAAGAACGTGCCAAATGGAGAGCGATCAGAGACGAAATCAAGAATGACAGGCCGGTGATCATGTATATCAATTTGAACCATTACATTTGCATTGAGGCTGTGCATTACATTGATCGAAGCGGATCCGATGTCTGCGGATATTTGGGCAATTGGGGTTGGGGCGATACTCAGAAATGGTTCTACTCTCGACCGACGTGGTGGGATCCCCATGAAAGCGTCTATGACGTTTATTTCCCGCGCTTATAAGGGGAAGAGAGTGTCTTTCACCAACAGATCGGTCTTGTCTTTACACGCTCCTGAAGGAAAAAAGGAAACGACACAAAGTTCCGAAAAATCACATCATTGTTAACCGGCGTGAAGCTGGAGGAAAGGAGGAGACACAGGGAGAACTCAAAAACATATACCTGCGGGCGGTGTTTGGAGTATCGATTGGCAATTTCAGAAACGTATGAAAAAGGAGAATTTGAATGAACCACAGGACAGGCCTAAGGATTCTATTGAGCGTAGTATTGACTCTGTGTCTTGCGCCACTGACTCAAGCGCAGAGCCTGTGGCAACAGGAAGCTGTTGGCTGCGCCGTCGATGACACGGATGTCCACAGATTTGCTGCCTCTATTCTCGGATATGTATCGCATGCGACGGGTGTGACAGGAGGTATCTATCTGAGATGCGGCGTCACGAATCCTTCGGACGGCGGTGGAAACCCGGGCTGGGACCGCCTGTACGTCACCTACAAGGATCCCGATGCTACAGGGACGGGTTCACAGTTGAAAGTCAACTTGAAGAGGGTCTCACGGGCTACCGGGGCCATGACCAATATTGTCAGCTTCGACAGCAACAGATTCTCAGGCACTGGAGTTCAGGAGAAATATTTGAATGTCACCACGGCGTGGGACTTTGCTTCCTACTATTACTTCCTGGAAATTTATATGAACCGCGCGAGTTCAACGGCAGATGTCAGAGCGTACGGCTTCTCTCTGCAGTACTATTTCGGCATGTAATAACGGAGGTGATTGAGCGAAGGAGCACCAGAGAGTAACCCTCTGTGACAATGTGCTTGAGACAGCCCCCTTGCCGAGTTTAGTGTAGATGGCGAGGAGACGAATGATGCGATCAGGACCCGACGGACATCAGCACGCATTGTCACAGAGGGCGATGCCGCCGACGCAGTCTCGGAGCGGAGTGGAGGCTCGCGGAGGAGGCCTTACAATCGTGGAGTGTGCAGATCCACCAAGAACCGGCCGAGGCTCTGGCTCCGGATTTATTGTGAGCCAGGTCGCAGTGGGTGAGGAGTGCAATCACTATGGATCAAAGCTTCCGCCCATCTCTGGAAACTGCAATGGCACAAACGGACATTGGGATGCCTGGTATGTCCCAAATCAACCATACCGGGCAATCTTCGTTGACAATCGTACCCAAACTGATTGAAAATACTCCGCACCTGCAGAAGCGAGATTGCCCATTTCAGTGAGGAGCGGAAATGGAAACACTCGATCGGAAACACTTGAACCATCTGGAGATCCAGAGGCTTCTTGAAGCCGCAAAGATTGATCGTCATGGGCATCGAGATCGCGCTCTGATACTGCTCATGTGCCGGCACGGCCCGCGAGTCTCCGAAGCATGCGGGCTGAAACTCGCTCAGGTCGATTTAGAGGCCCGGCAGCTCCCCGTTCACCACCTGAAGAACGGTCTCAGCACCACTCACCCTTTGCAGCCGGATGAGGTTCACGCGCTCAGACGATGGCTGACACGGGGCCCTTATCAGGTGATCCTCACTTGTTCTTGAGCGATTCGGAAAAAAGCTATTAGCCGTCGCACGGTCGGCCACCTGATCCGCGAGTATGGTCGTCGGGCGCATCTTCCCATTGAAGTGCATCCACACATGCTGCGTCACGCCTGCGGGTTCGCGTTGGCCGATCAAGGTGCAGATGCCTTCCTCATCCGAGACTACCTCGGACACCGTAATATCCGGAACGCAACAATCTATGTCGCCAATGGCCCCGCCGGATTCCAGAGACTGTGGAGATGACCAATTGACAATGATCAAACTCGAAGATCTACAACCCAAGGCATCTGTGCGTGGCATTCTCCCGGACTGCCTGGTCACCGTTGTTGGTGTGCAATGGTTTGGATCCGAAGCACTGGAGCTCACCTACAAAACGCCTGCCGGCAAGGTCGCGAACGAATTGTTGTATCGCCACGATGAAATGCGCCTTGAGCTGGCTGAGCAAGGCCGGCCGTGGAGCTTTGACGGCGACGGCGCACTCTTCCGCCTTGTCTCCGAGGCGCAACGCATTCGCCTCGCGCACCTGTTCGACCCGGTGCTTGCCGTGCACACTTCAATCGTCGACCCGCTGCCGCACCAGATCACTGCAGTATACGAAACCATGTTGCCCCGCCAGCCACTTCGCTTCCTTCTCGCCGACGACCCGGGCGCGGGCAAGACGATCATGGCAGGGCTTCTCATGAAGGAGATGATCGCACGCGGCGACCTGCAACGCTGCCTCGTCGTCTGCCCGGGCAGCCTCGCCGAGCAATGGCAGGACGAGCTCTACCGCCGATTCCATCTGCCATTCGATATCTTGACCAACGACAAGCTCGAGGCCGCGCACACTGGCAACTGGTTCCTTGAAAAGAACCTTGTCATCGCCCGTCTCGACAAGCTCTCGCGCAACGAAGACGTACAGCAGAAGCTTCGAGCACCCGACTGCCGCTGGGATCTCGTGGTTTGCGACGAAGCCCATAAGATGTCGGCCTCAGTATTCGGCGGCGAGACCAAGTACACCAAACGATATCGGCTCGGCCAACTTCTCTCGACCCTTACACGGCACTTCCTCCTGATGACAGCGACACCGCACAACGGCAAGGAAGAGGATTTCCAGCTTTTCATGGCACTGCTCGATGGCGACCGCTTCGAGGGACGGTTCCGTGACGGAGTTCATGTGACCGATGTTTCGGACTTGATGCGCCGCATGGTAAAAGAGGGCCTTCTCAAGTTCGACGGCAGGCCGCTATTCCCCGAGCGGATCGCCTACACCGTACCCTACAAGCTCTCGGATGCGGAAGCCTTTCTCTACAAGGCAGTCACTAATTACGTGCGCGAGGAATTCAACCGCGCCGAAGCGCTCGAGAACGATAAGCGAGCCGGCACGGTCGGGTTTGCCCTGACAATCCTGCAACGGCGCCTCGCATCCTCACCCGAAGCGATTTATCAGTCATTGCGTCGCCGACGTGAGCGGCTGGAGAGCCGATTGCGCGAGCTCGAAGTGCTGCAGCGCGGTGGCCAAGCTGCGCCCGTCCTGGTTTTGGATGCCGAGGATGTCGAAGATCTCGAAGACGCACCAGACAATGAAGTCGAAACAGCCGAAGAAGAGATCCTCGATCAGGCAACCGCCGCACGCTCTATTGCCGAGTTGAAGGCTGAGATTGAGACCCTGAAAGGTCTGGAGTCGCTTGCTCTCGGCGTCCGTCGCAGCGGCACAGATTCCAAATGGCGTGAGCTGGCAAGCGTACTCGACGAAATCTTTACCCCCGCCGCCATCGCCAATCGCGTGGCCGAACCGGTCGCCCCATATGGCGCCGGCCTGATTCCGCGGCCCACGCCCTCGCCGCATCAGAAGCTCGTCATCTTCACCGAGCACCGCGATACGCTGAGCTATCTCGAGAACCGCATCACTACACTACTTGGCCGCAAGGAAGCCGTTGTTATCATCCACGGCGGCATGGGCCGCGAAGAGCGTATGAAGGCGCAGGAGTCATTCAAGCACGACCCCGTAGTGCAGGTGCTCCTGGCCACCGACGCCGCAGGTGAAGGCATCAACCTCCAGCGGGCGCATCTGATGGTGAACTACGATCTCCCATGGAATCCCAACCGCATCGAGCAGCGTTTCGGCCGAATCCACCGTATCGGCCAAACCGAGGTATGCCATCTGTGGAACCTGGTAGCCGAGGAGACCCGCGAAGGCGATGTCTATCGCAGACTTCTCGAAAAGCTCGAACAGGCCCGTCAAGCCCTCGGTGGCCAGGTGTTCGATGTACTCGGCAAGCTCCAGTTCGAGGGGAAACCGTTGCGCGATCTGCTGATCCAGGCCATTCGCTATGGCGATCAGCCCGAGGTGCGCGCCCGCCTCACGACCGTGCTCGAAAATGCGCTCGACCGCGACCACTTGCAGGACCTGCTTGAAGAACGGGTGCTTGTCCACGATGCCATGGACGCCAGCAGCGTCCAGCGAATCCGCGAGGACATGGAGCGCGCCGAAGCCCGCCGCCTGCAGCCGCACTACATCGAGTCATTCTTTCTTGAAGCCTTTCAACGCCTGGGCGGTTCATCCAAGCAGCGCGAGCCTCGCCGATATGAGGTGACACACGTCCCCGCTCCCGTGCACCACCGTGATCGCTTGATCGGTATCGGCGAACCGGTGCTGCCACGCTACGAACGCATCGCTTTTGAAAAGTCGCTGGTGGCACCGCAGGGTGAACCGTTAGCTGCTTTTGTCTGCCCGGGTCATCCATTGCTCGACTCGGTCATCGACCTCACCCTTGAACGCCACCGTGATCTCCTGAAACGCGGCACCGTGCTGGTGGACGAACGCGATCCCGGCACTCAACCGCGCATGCTTTTCTACCTTGAACATGCGATTCAGGACGCGAGCCTCACCCGCAGCGGCGACCGCCGGATCGTCTCCAAACGCATGCTCTACGTGGAATTAGACTCGGACGGCGCCACGCGCCATGTTCACTACGCGCCCTATCTCGACTACAGACCTCTGCGGAAGGGCGAACCAGGGGTGGATGCAATTCTAGACCGGCCTGAATGTGCGTGGATCACCCGCGGGTTGGAGCAGCAGGCACAGGGGTACGCGGTCGCGCACGTCGTACCGGAGCACTTAGCGGAAGTTCGGAGTGCCAAACTTTCACTTATTGCCAAGACTGAGGCGGCTGTGAAGGATCGCCTCACGAAGGAAATCACATATTGGGATTACCGCGCTGAGCAACTCAAGCTCCAGGAACAGGCCGGGAAGATTGGCGCCAAGCTCAACTC
The DNA here is from genome assembly GCA_903916735.1 of uncultured Acidobacteriota bacterium. Lineage (GTDB taxonomy): Bacteria > Acidobacteriota > CAIWXX01 > CAIWXX01 > CAIWXX01 > CAIWXX01. The sequence continues at coordinate 2,536 of CAIWXX010000082.1, read as the reverse complement.
GGGCGAGGCGCGCAAACGTGCCAACAATCTTCAAGGACGGCTGCAGAAACGGCTGGAAGATCTAAAGCTCGAAGCCCAGATTTCACCGCTTCCTCCCGTAGTACTTGGAGGTCTTTTGGTGGTGCCTATGAGTCTGCTCGCGGCTATGGCGGGGCAGCCGATGGCGACACCGACAACACCGGCTGATACTCAGGCTAGCGCTGCGTTGGCTCGTGCTATCGTCATGGAGATCGAGCGCGGCCTCGGATTTGAGCCGACCGATCGTGAGTTCGAAAAACTCGGCTACGACATCGAGAGCCGAATCCATGGTACTGGTAAACTGCGGTTCATTGAAGTGAAAGGCCGTGTTGTAGACGCTAAAACAATCACGGTTACAAAAAACGAGATCCTCTATTCACTCAATAAGCCGGAGGACTTTATCCTTGCCATAGTCGAGTTTCACCAAGACGACGCTCACCGGGTTATGTACGTCCGTAAGCCTTTCCAACGTGAACCGGACTTCGGAGTAACAAGTGTGAACTACGACTTCACTGAGCTGATCCTGCGAGCGGAGGAACCGGCATGACAAATACGATTCACCCTGTGCGAGAGTGGTTGAGTGAGCGAATCTCTTTCGAATGCGGCTGTTCTGCGACGCATACCGAGGCGACAAGAAAGTCGCACCGCTCGTGCGACAATTGCCGTGGACGCATCACTTCATATGAGTTTTACGCACTAACCAAGAAAGAAGCATCATGACCACGAAAAAGAAGCTCATTGAAGTTGCCCTCCCGCTACAAGCAATCAACGAGGCCAGTGCGCGGGAGAAGTCGATCCGGCACGGGCACCCGAGCACATTACATTTGTGGTGGGCGAGGCGGCCGCTGGCGGCGGCGCGTGCGGTGATTTTTGCACAGATGGTTGATGACCCGTCAGGGCATCCTGACATCTTCAAGACCGAGAAGGCGCAGGAGAAGGAACGGCAGCGGCTGTTCAGGATCATCGAGGACCTTGTGCTATGGGAGAACACGACAAACGAAAAGGTACTGCAGCAAGCCCGGGATGAGATCTGGCAGAGCTGGCGCTACACTTGCGCCGAGAACGCCGGCCACCCACGCGCGAAGGAGTTGTTCGATCGGCACAAGCTCCCTGCCTTCCATGATCCCTTTGCCGGCGGTGGATCGCTGCCTCTGGAGGCGCAACGGCTGGGGCTCGAAGCCTATGCGAGCGACCTGAATCCGGTTGCAGTGCTCATCAACAAGGCGATGATTGAGATTCCGCCAAAGTTCGCCGGCCAACCCCCCATGAACCCCGATCACAGAAGAACCCTTTTTGGCTCTATTCCTGGGAGCACCACACCTGGGAGCGCCGGCGTCTCGCCGGCTTCTTCATCCTGGCGAACACGAGGCTACATCCCTCACTTCGACCAGCCCGGCATGATCCAGTCCATCACCTTCCGTCTCCACGACGCCGTCCCCGATCACGTCGTCGCCGCCTGGCGCACGGAACTCAAATGTGTGGAAGGCTTGCCTGCCACCGACCCGCGGCAAGTGGAACTGCGCGAACGTATCACAAAATACGAAGACGTTGGACATGGCGATTGCACCTTGCGGGACCCCCGCATCGCCGCACTGGTGCAGGGCGCCCTGCAACATTTCGATGGCGAACGGTACCGACTGCTGGCATGGTGCATCATGCCGAACCACGTCCACGTCCTCATAGAAACCCTACCTGGGACCGCCGCCGTCCCGGCGGCTTCCCAACCAGCATCAGCATCTTTAACGGCATCTTTAAAGGCATCTTTAGCATCAATAATCCATTCATGGAAATCCTTCACCGCCCACGAAGCCAACAAGCTCCTCGGCCGAAAAGGCGAATTCTGGTTTCGTGAATACTACGACCGCTTCATCCGGGATGAAAATCACTTCGATGTATGTGTGAACTATATCGAAGAGAACCCGGTCAAGGCGGGACTTGCAACGGTCAGAGAGGAGTGGCCTTGGAGTAGTGCAGCCGCCGTACAAGCCGCCGTAAAAGCCGCCGTAAAAGCCGCCGGGACGGCGGCGGTCCCAGGCATTTGGCAGGGGGCGCAGGGGCTGGCTGAGGATGTTCGTTATTATGGGAAGTGGATGCGGGATGAGGCTGAGAAGCGCATTGGGTGCCTTTATCCGAAGATCGAGGTCACGGCGGAGATGGCGAAAGAGCGCAAGGACCTCAAGCCCTATGTCGGCAGGCAGCTCACTGTCATCGCCTGGCTCTGGGCGCGTACGGTGAAGAGCCCGAACCCTGCCTTCGCAAATGTGGATGTGCCGCTGGCTTCGACTTTCATGCTTTCCACCAAGGCGGGCAAGGAGGCATATGTCGAGCCGGTGATTTTGGATGCGTCTATGGGGAGCCGGCCGGAGGCCGGCGCTCCCAGGGGATATCATTTCAAGGTGAAGGTGGGCAAGCCGAAGAATGTGGAGGCGGCTAAGAACGGCACTAAACTCGCGCGAGCGAACTTTGCTTGCTTGATGTCGGGTACGCCCATCTCAGGGGACTACATCAAAGGTGAGGG
>CAIWXX010000081.1 GCA_903916735.1 uncultured Acidobacteriota bacterium | reverse complement strand
GACTTCCGCAAGATCGTTCAGGGCGTTGATGACTGCCTTGACGCGGTGATCGGTCCGCTCAACGTCGCTGCGGAATTTGTAGATCGCATCAGCAAGGGCGACATCCCGAAGAAGATCACCGACAGTTACAACGGCGACTTCAACGAGATCAAGAACAACCTCAACCAGTGCATCGATGCGGTGAATGGGCTGAGCAGTGATGCCGGTGTATTGGCGAAGGCGGCCAATGAGGGCAAACTGGCGACGCGCGCCGATGCAAGCAAACACCAGGGCGACTTCCGCAAAATTGTGCAGGGCGTCAACGATACGCTCGACGCGGTGATCGGTCCGCTCAACGTCGCGGCAGAATTTGTAGACCGTATCAGCAAGGGCGACATCCCGAAGAAGATCACCGACAGTTACAATGGCGACTTCAACTCGATCAAGAACAACCTCAACCAGTGCATCGATGCGGTGAATGGGCTGGTCAACGATGCCGATTTATTGTCGAAGGCGGCCATTGATGGCAGGCTCGCGACCCGTGCAGATGCGACGAAGCATCAAGGAGATTTCCGCAAGGTCGTCGAGGGTGTCAACATGACCTTGGACGCGGTCGTGGGTCCGGTCAACGAGGCAGCCGAGGTGCTCGAAAAAGTCGCGGTGCGCGATATGACCGCGCGCGTGAAGGGCGATTACAAGGGCGATCTCGCCAAGATCAAGAATGCTCTGAATACAGCGGTCGACAACCTGGATACGGCCCTCATGCAGGTTTCAGAGGCTACTGAACAGGTATCATCGACCAGCCAGGAGATCGCTTCCGGAAGCCAGACCTTGTCCCAAGGGACCAGCGAACAGGCGAGCTCGCTCGAGGAGGTCTCCAGCAGCCTCGAAGAGATGTCATCGGTGACCAAGCAAAACGCAGGGAATGCCACTCAAGCCAAGGCCCTGGCCGAAGAGGCGAACGGCAACGCAAAGACAGGGGCTGATGCAATGAACAAAATGTCCCTGTCCATCAACAAGATAAAAGAGTCGTCCGACCAGACGGCCAAGATCGTCAAGACAATCGACGAGATCGCCATCCAGACCAACCTGCTCGCACTCAACGCGGCTGTCGAGGCGGCCCGTGCGGGCGAGGCCGGAAGAGGATTCGCCGTGGTGGCCGAGGAGGTCCGAAACCTGGCGCAGAGGAGCTCTCAGGCAGCCAAGAACACAGCCGACATGATCAGCGAGTCCGTCAAGAACGCCGACGACGGGGTCAAGATTTCCATTGATGTGTCAAAGGCGTTCGAGATGATCGCCGTGAGCGTCAAGAAGGTGAATGACCTTATCGCCGAAATTGCCGCGGCATCAGGTGAACAATCACAAGGGATCGATCAGGTCAATGTGGCCGTAGCGCAACTCGATAAGGTGACGCAGCAGAATGCGGCCAACTCCGAGGAATCGGCCAGCGCTGCCGAAGAGCTCAGCTCGATGGCCGAGCAATTGCAGACCATGATCGCCCAGTTCACGATCACACAGGCGGCTCAGAGCAGGCCTGCCGCGGCCGCAGTGGTCCACCGTCAACCCCAACACCTCCACCAGGCTCCTCCTCAAGCGGCGCCGGGTTCCGAGCACAAGCAGCAGCAGCGCGTCGCCATCGGTGCTCAGGTTGATCCGAAACAGAAAAAAATGCTGGCCAAGCCTGTGTTGAAGAAAGCCGGCGATAGAAAACAGGTTGAGATGATCAACGCGGATGACATCATCCCGATGGATGAAGAGGGGTTGAAGGAGTTTTGATAGCTGGATCGACAACATAAAAGGGGCAGCCAAATCCGGGGGCATCGAGACTGCACATGAAACATGCGGGGGTATCGAGACGGCGGAGGAGCTGATGAGCAGGCGTGGGGCGATTGGGCCTGCTCACCTCCGCTCCTCCGCTCCCCGGTCTCTAGGCGGCGACGACAGCATGATCTGAAGGGTTTGAGAATTCACTGGGAAACCGAAGCTTGGTGAAGGCGGTGCGTTCGTAAACGTAGACGTGAACGTCAACGAGCTCAGCATGATTCGTCCATGACCATGACCACGTCTACGATTATGTCCGCGTTTGTGACAACCTTGCCGCGAGAGTCGAGAGGGTGATCCCTTGTGTTTCACAGGCATGTGCCGATAAAATGAACGAGAAAATTATAGGGGTGGAGAATCTGCTGCATTCGGGCTGGGATCTGAAGACGCGATGCCATCTATAGAGAGAAGAAAAAATGGAGTCGAGTGTGATGCCATCGTCGTTTCCCAGGGCGAAATCAAACTGGTAAAGGATGATCACCCATTGATGGCAGTCGTCGGCAGGGGTGTGGTGGTATGCATCTGGGACCGAGTCGACCGCACGGCAGGGATGTCGCACTTTACAGAACCGGCGACATACGATCCAAAACAAGCGACGTGCAGATATGGCAACGTATCCGTGCTGACACTGATCTTATTGATCAAAGGTCAATCCCCGAAAGGAAATTTCGAGGCCCATATTTTTGGCGGTGCAGCACTCGATTCCAACGATGGACGAGGACATGCCAATATCGCCATGGCACGCAAGGTGCTTTCCAGCCGCGGAATTAGTATTGCCACAGAGGATGTCGGCGGATCGAAAGGGAGGAAAATTCTATTCGATCCTGAAACAGGCCATGTGGCCGTGCTCAAGGTTCATTCCATCAGACGCGAAGATTGGGAAAACTGACCGCCGAATCCAGTCATTCTGAGTGCGACTTTGCGCGCAATCCTTACCAACATATAATCAGAGCCTCCAGAGCATATAGCGTAGACGTAGACGAAATGCGCTGATCGCCCACGTCTACGTCCACGTGGTCTGCGAGCGCAGTGAATCCTTCATTCAAGGCGGAGTCGTGGGATGAACCTGGTGTCCTCTGTACGCCCTTTCAGGGCTCCAATTTCAATTTTCGATTGTGACTCAGAACTCAGATTCGGGATCATACTATTACATCCACGGCTGCGGCATAGTCGGCGTTAGTGATTGAAAGGCGAAGTAAAAAGGATATGATTTCGAGCAGTTGTCGCTTGTGAAAGTATTGGTTTTACTTGGCTTCATGTCAGGAGTATTTTGCCAATAATATGCGGTGATCAACTTTGCCGTACCTTGATATAGAAATCCGCGGATAAGGAATGGCGGCAAGCTATCAGGTAGTCTCGATAGACCCGGCATGACGGCTCGGCAGGAGCCTCGCCCTCCCAAACCATCGACCACGGAATGCTTGAAATACGGAGGGGAGGGCTCGGCATCCTCGCGAGGGTCGTGCCGCAGAGGCTCCGAAGCCATTTTGTCGCAATAGGTGTGTGCTTACTCGCGGATAGGGGTGAGAGTGCTGCAGTTGCGGCCGGCATGCGATAGGTGATTGAATAGGATTACAGGCTCTCTTCCCGGAGAGGTGGCCTCATGGAAATAAGCAAAATTCCAAAACCCTACGCGCATTGGTCACAGTTGATTATTTTTCTTGTGTTCTGCACGGCAATCGGAGTCATCGGGCACGCTTACTATATCAATCAAAGGAATCGGATACGATGTGACACGGAGGAATCCCTCCAGGCCATCTCCCGCCTGACAGCCAAGGAAATCAGCTATTGGCGCAATGAGAAAATAGGAGATGCCGGCTCTATCAGGGCCAACACAATCCTAACGCAGCGGATCATCGAGTATCTTCGCCGATCCGGTCCGGTCGAGCTGGAGGAGGAAATTCATTCTTGGATGATCGCTTTTTGCCGGAACGAAGGATACCAGGCGGCCCATCTCTATGATGCATCTCCCTCATTGAAGCTGACTACATGGAAGCCGCCTTATCCGGCTCGAACATTCTCGGCGGAATTCATGCGTTCACTGAAGACCGGCGAAATCGTCATATCGGATGCGGTCCCCGGGCTAGTGATCGCTCAGCCGCACATCGATCTATTTGTTCCGATACTGGATCGCGTTCATGATGGAAAGCCGGCTGGCGTCATTGAGCTCTGTGTCGATGTTGGGCCGAATCTCTATGATCCCGTCCTATCCCGGCCCAAAGCCAATCTGACGGTCGAAAGCCTTCTCATCAGGCGCGATGGAGATAGCGTCGTGTTCCTGAACGATCCAAGGGGCGGCACGAAAAGAGCGCTCATTTTTCAGATCCCGATGAGCCGGAGAGAGCATGTGGAAGTGCAGGCAGTCCTCAGTCACGAAGGAATTTACGACGGCATCGATGACCGAGGCGTCCGGGTCCTTGCCGCCTCATGTGCCGTGCCGGGAACGGGGTGGTTTCTGGTCTGCAAGCAGGATCTCGAAGAGATCCAAGGCCCCATCAGACGAACCGGCTGGCTCATATTCATATGCATGTCGGCGCTCCTGCTCTCTTTTGGGGCTCTGGAGGCCCATCTCATGCGGAGGGACCTGGAGTTCCACTACGCCCTGGCCAACGCCGATCTCCGGGCGAGCGAAGAACGATTCCGACGCATCGTCGAGACGGCTACGGAAGGGATTTGGGAGATAGACCAGCAGTGCCGGACGACGTTCGTGAACAGAACCATGGCTGAAATGCTGGGTTACACCGTGGCCGAAATTATGGGCCGGCCGGCGACGGCTTTCATGTTTGAGGACCAGCAATTGGATTTCTTAACCAGAATGGACCCCCATGGAAAATTTTCGAGTGTGCCGTACGAGCGGAAATTACGGCACAAGGATGGGAGCGAACGATGGTTGCTTGTTTCATCAACCCAAATCCTGGACAGTCATAACGAATTCGCAGGATCCTTCGCTATGTTCACGGACATCACCCGGAGAAAACGCTCACAGGAGCAGATCGCGAACATTTCAAAATTGCTGAACGATGCTCTGATTGCAGGAAAGGTCACCTTGTGGGAATGGGACATTTCCTCTGGAATTGTGGAATGGACGGACACCGTCGATACTCTGCTCGGTTACAACTCAGGTGAATTCCCGAGGACGTTCGATGCCTGGGAAGCAAGCATCCACTCCGATGACAGGCAAAAAGTCCTGCATGAGTTCAGCACTAACATCGACATGGGCACACCCTACGAAATGGCTTATCGGATCCGAACGAAGAAGCAGGATTATGTCTGGTGGCATGATGCCGGGCGGGCCATCAGAGACGCTCAGGGACGCGTTGTTCGTATGACCGGCGCATGCATCGACATCACGGCACATGCGCTGCTGGAGGAAGCCCTCCAGGAGAGCGAGAACAAATACCGCGGGCTGGTCGAGACCATTAATGATGTCATATTCACAATCGATGCGGATGGGATCATCACGTATATCAGCCCTGCCATTGAAAAAATTCTCGACATCTCTCCTGAAAGTCTGATTGGAAAAAGTTTCATCACCCTCATCCACTCCGATGACGCCGAACGAATTTCAGGAAGGTTCAGTGAGCTCAAGAGCGGAGTCGTCAAAGAAAGTGAATTCAGGGTTATCTCGAAATCGGACGAGCCGAAGTGGGTCAGGACCAGCAGTGAACCTATTATTAAAAATGGAATATTCATAGAGGCTCGCGGCATGTTGTCGGATTTCACTGAGCGCAAGCGATTGGAATATGAACGCGAAACAGCAACCGACGCATTGCAACACAGCGAAGAAAAATATCGCGCTTTGTCAAGGCGGCTCATGACTGTGCAAGAAGAAGAAAAGCGTCGGTTCGCGCGCGAGCTCCATGATGAAATCGGGCAGACGCTGACTGCCCTTCAAGTCAGTATCGAGGCCGGCACCCTCTCTATGAAAGGCATGGAGAACCCACACATCGAGAGGGCCATGGCGCTTGTCCGCGAGATGTCCGGCGCCATCAGGGATATCTCCCTGAACCTGCGGCCGACCATGCTCGATGATCTTGGACTGCTCCCGGCGCTTCTCTGGCTGATCCGCAGGTGCGAAATCCATATGAATCTGATTGCCGATTTTCAACATGACGGCTTGAACCGAAGGTTCGATCCCGACGTCGAGACGGCCGCCTACAGAATCGTGCAGGAGGCGCTGACCAACATCGTAAGGTACGCCGGTGTCGATCAAGCTTCCGTCCGTTGTTCGGCATCAGAGCAGAGACTTCTTATCTCAATCGAGGACAATGGAGCCGGATTCGATGCGTCGGATTCAAGAATGCATGGATCAGGGCTCTCCGGGATGGAAGATCGGGTCTCACTCCTCAACGGCCGTATGACCATCAAGTCCGCTCCAGGATGCGGAACAAACATCGTCATTCATCTGCCTCTCACATCGCGCGAGTCCGCGGCACATGGCGGCGATGATCTCATGGTCAAGTGATGATTAAGTGTTCGAAATTTGTGGATGAAATGGCAACAGTTGTGACAGGGCAACATCGCAAATTCCTCTCAGGAAGCCAGGAATGGAGGAATGCAGGAATGGTTTATGAAACCACCGCTGTTCGACATAAAGATTTGTTCCTGCATTCCTGAGAGGTTCGGGACGATGGTTGTCGAAGCCGGCTTGTTTGGTTGTGGCTATGCTGCGTCAGGGTTTATCCGACTTGGTGATCCCCTGGCGGATCGCGTACTTCACGAGCCCCGTCTGAGAATCGAGCCGCAGTTTTTTCATCAGCCGAGCCCGGTGAATTTCCACTGTTCTGGGACTGATCGAAAGCCGGGCCGCGATCTGCTTGTTCAGAAGCCCATCGGCTGCGAACTTCAACACTTCGCGTTCGCGAGGAGTCAATGGAACACCCGAGTTGACAGGCGCCGGCTGTGACTTCTGCAGATAGTCGTTGATGATGGTTTCAGTGAGAGGGGGGCACAAGTAGCGGTCGCCGGCGACGACACTCCGGATAGCCTCTATGAGGGATGAAAACCCCGCTCCCTTGAGAACATATCCCATGGCTCCGCGCACGAGAGCCTGATGGACGTAGGATTCGTCGGAATGCATCGAGAGAATGATGATTTGTGTCTCGGGTGTCTCCCGCCTCAAGATCGGAATGGCATCAAGGCCGTTCATTCCGGGCATTGAGATGTCCACGATGGCGATCTGTGGTTTGAGTTGGGCGACAAGTTCATGCAGCTCTACTCCATTGCTCGCCTCGCCAACCACGTGAATGTCCGGCTGCGCTTCCAGGAGGACGCGAATTCCGTGCCTGACAATTGCGTGGTCTTCGGCAAGGGCGACTGTGATGGTCATGAAGCTCGACATCGATACTGCATCATGTTACCGCTCTCGCGGAGAGCACTCAGCCGCATAAATTGAATGACACTGTGGTTATAGTTTGAGCCAGCGAGCGACTTTGTTGAAAGCCTCGCCTGTTGCCTTAATAACGCCTGGAATATCCAGCGGCTTCGTGAAATAGTCATCGAATCCGGCCTCCCGGCATGTCGCCAGCTCAAACAGCGCCGAATAGCCCGTCATCGCAAAGAGACACACGAAAGGGTTCTTCTCGCGAATGTGGTGAGCCAGTTCCATGCCGTCCATTCCAGGAAGCTTCATATCAATAAAGAAAACATGGTACGTCTTGCTCTCAAGCATAGCCAGAGCTGTCTCGGCGTCCTCTGCATTTTCCACACTGTAGCCGGCCCTTTCAAATGCCTTTGTCAGCACCTTCCGAACGGCCTGCTCATCATCCACGACGAAAACGGTTTTTTCCATGATCTTCCTCCAAACTGTGCCTTCAAGTGCCGGTTGCGCATCGGAGAATAGCGATGACACCTATGTATATTGAAAATCCCTGCTTCCACTCTACAAAATCGCTGCCCTTGGATCGTCCCAGCCTCCGCACACAATGCCTCGACAACAGAATGCATTCCTAGAGTATAGGGGGGCGGAAATAGACGGTCAAGGGACCATACTCCGCTCAGATCCCGCGAGAATGGCGCATCTGCTTCGTCGCCTGCGTCGCTACGGTGCTCAGGTGACAGGGCATAATCGTGAATTCCTCTCAGGAAGCCAGGAAAATGGAATGCAGGAATGGCGTATGAAACCACCGCCGGTCAAAATAAATCCGTTCCTGCATTCCTGAGAGGTCCGGAGTCGCGGGTGGCGTGGCCACAGTTTTAGGTTCCGGCTCCGTCAGGTTAGGGGAAATGACCCTATGCCGAATACGGAGTCACGCGTATGTATTCGTCCTGATGGTAAATATAGATCCATCGATCTACATTTTCAGTGGGGATACCATGGAAACCAAAAGGAACTCCGCCGCAAAAAACGCAGGAGACGTTCAACCGCACGATCATAAGTCGGCTCCATTTCCCGGCGTGCAGTTTAGCCAGCCCTCAATCAATATACTTTTTTATGGAGACATGGATCAGACATCCGAGGAAATCCACACGATACTTCTCAGCTCAGGGCGCGTATGTCAATTCGATGTGGTCATCAGTTATGACGAGCTCAAGAACAGGCTCGATAGTGAGAACTATGATCTGCTGATTATGATTCTGCGAGAGGGGGAATTGCTGCCTGACACCGTCGCGGATGTGATTCTCGCGACGCAATCCAACACCCCTATTATCTTCATCGACCGAGGCGAGACGAATCTCACATCAATCGAATCTCTTCTCACGGGAATGGTTGAGTTTGTTCCCCTGGGCAACTCCCGAGCGCTCATGCAAGCGGTTGCAAGAATCATCCGGGAACATGAGGCACGTGATTGGCGGGAGGTGCTTGAGGGCGACTTGGCTTATCAACGAGAAACAGTGGATTGCCTTTTCGGGATCATGCCGGGAATCATCATCGAACTGGATGAAACGGGGCACATCGTGCGTTACAATTCCCGCTTGGAAGAGCTCACGGGGCATAAACTTAAGGAGGTGCGAGGACGGCGGTGGCTTGAAATTTTTTGCGAGCAATCCGGTAAGAACGGGAAGGCGGCAGCTTTTGGAAAAGGGAGTTTGAACTTGATGCCGGCGACCGGTGAATTGAGCTCGATCCGTGCCGGTGACGGAAGAGAGATCGTGGTTGAGTGGCAGACATCATTCCTGCGATATCCTTCAGGAGGTATTCGAGGGCTGATTGCTGCAGGCATGCAAACATCGGATCGCCGGAGCGCCGAGGATGAGCGGCGTACGGCAGAGGCGCGGTACCGCTCGATCGCTCAAAATGCCGCATGCGGCATATGCCACATAACTCCGGATGGGCGGATATCCGCCGCCAACCATGCACTCGCATCCATGCTCGGCTATGACTCCGAAGACGAATTGGCCGCGGTTGAACCGGCGATGCTTTATGGCAATACATCCGACCGAGATCGATTTCGGAAACTGGAGCGGGAACAGGGCAAGTTTGAAAATGTTCATGTTGAATGGCGGCAGAAGAATGGAAATCTCCTGAAGATTTCCCTCAGCGGTCAGGCCATGGAAGATTCGGCCGGCCATTTCGAGGGGTACGAGGTTATCGCCGAGGACATCACTCAACGGCAGGCCATCGCGGACCAGTATCACCATGCGCAGAAAATGGAAGCCGTTGGGCTCCTTGCCGGCGGCATCGCCCACGACTTTAACAACCTTCTCACCGCCGTCCTCGGTTACGCGGAACTACTCGAAGCCGAGTTGCAGGACGAGCAACTTTCGATGGCGCAGGAAATCAGGAAAGCTGCAACGTGTGCTTCAGCGCTCACCCGTCAACTCCTCGCCTTCAGCCGCCGGCAGATGTACAAGCCGAAACTCCTGGACCTGAACGTCATCGTCGCCGATAATGTGAAAATGCTCAGCCGTATGATTGGGGAGAACATCCAGCTTGTGACTCGGCTGGGAGCCCATGCGAGTCACTTTATTGCGGACCAGGCGCAGATGGAGCAGGTGTTGATGAACCTGGCGGTCAACGCCAGAGACGCGATGCCGGACGGCGGGCCGTTGTCGATCGAAACAGAGACCGTGCACGTCGATAAAATTCAGGATAAAAGCCGGACGCATCAGGCGCCTCCCGGCGAGTACGTCATGTTGTCAGTGGGCGATACGGGGTGTGGCATCGGTTCAGAGGTTCTCCCCAATATTTTTGAGCCGTTTTTTACGACAAAGGAGGAAGGCAAAGGAACCGGTCTCGGGCTATCGACCGTTTACGGGATTGTACGTCAGAGCGGCGGGCACATATATGTTGATAGTGAAGTCGGCGTCGGCACAACTTTTAAGATATATCTGCCGAGCGTCAGAGAAGATCCCACGGAGAGAAACACCGATGACCGGCGCACGATCCAAGCCCGGGGCAGTGAGAGCATACTTGTGGTGGAGGATGAGGGATTCATCCGGCGGGTCGTCATCAGGACGCTCACAGAGGCCGGTTACACGGTCTGCGAAGCCTGTGATGGCCCCGATGCCATTTCGCGAGCGCAGGACATGCCGCGCCTTCACCTGCTGATAGCGGATATGATCATGCCGGGGATGGGCGGGCGGGAGGTGGCCGAAAAAATCCGGAATCTGCACCCGCAAACGAAAGTGCTTTTCATATCGGGTTACACAGACGACGCCATTCCGCATCAGGGTATTTTCGAAACCGGACTCGCCTTTCTTGAGAAACCATTCACCCCGTCAGGTCTCTCTCAGGCTGTCCGGGAGATTCTTGATTCATGAAAGCACGACCGCTTCCCATCAATCTCCTCTTGATCCTCATCACACTGTACTGTGGAATCGGCGGCGCCGGCTATCTGTATTATCGCACTCAACGAGATGAGAGCCTCAGGGAAAAACAGAAGGATCTGCTGGCGATCGGGGCACTCAAGTCCGATGAGATCAGCCGGTGGATACGCGATCGCAGAGAGGGCGCCGAACTGATCCGATCGAGCGCATGCACAGCTCGACTCCTGGACTGGCTCGAGAATTCAGCGAAAAGGCCCCCTCAGGAAGAGGTTTCCTGCATGAGGTCTCTCCAGGAGCTTTCAGAAGACTGCTGGGGCCTGCTGCTTCTCGACAGGGTCCTTGCGGTACGGCTGAGAACGGGTCCGGCCAATCTTGGGACCCATGGGAAGGCGGAAGAAATGGCCGCCAAAGCCATTCAAGGAACCACTATCACATGGTCCGATCTCTATTTCGACCAGAGCATTGGGCAAGCGCGCATCGACTATTTTATTCCCTTGCGTTCCGCAGGAACATCTCCAGCGACGGCATCGGGAGTATTGGTACTGAGCATCAACCCCTACAAATTTCTCTTCCCTTTGATCGAATCGTGGCCGACAAACAGCCCGACGGCTGAGACCCTCCTCGTTCGGCGTGAAGGAGATGATGTCCTCTATCTCAATGAATTGAGGCACAGAAAAAAAACGGCGCTCAAATTAAGATTTCCTCTCAGTTCCTCCGATCTCCCCGCGGCAAAGGCGATTCGCGGAAATACGGGATTGACAAACGGAACCGACTACCGTGGAATCCGGGTTGAGGCTGCACTCGTGGGCGTCCGCGATACTCCATGGTTTCTCGTGTGCAAGGTGGACGAAAGCGAGATCCACGAGCCGATCCGAGAAGCGGCTCTCACGATCACTCTCGCCGTGATCGCCATGATATTAGCTGCCGGCACGAGCATCGGATATGTCTGGAAGAAACAGACGGGAGAGTACTATCGACAATTGAGCATCGATTTGGAAAGAGAGATCGCGGAACGAAACCGAGTCGAGGAAGAGCTGCGAGAGAGTCAAAGCCGCTACCGGGTACTGGTTGGAAACCTTCCAGGAATCGTCTACCGAGTCCACATCCAGGAAAAGAACCGTATGGAATTCTTCAATGACGCGCTTCTCGGCATCAGCGGATACCAGGCAGCGGATCTCCATGCCGGGGATGTCTGTTCCATCGATCCACTGATCCACGACGAAGACCGAGGGCGAGTCATTGGCGGCGTGAGGAGCGCCATCAAAAATCGGAGTTCCTTTTCCATTGAATACAGACTCCACACAAAGACAAAAGGAGACATCTTCGTCCTTGAGCAAGGTGTACCGATCTATGATGAAAACGGCAATGCCCTTTACATCGACGGACTCATCTTCGACATCACTGACCGGAAACAGGCCGAAGCGGAAAGGGAGAACCTCATCAAGGATCTGGGATTCAAGAACGCCGAGCTCGAACGATTCACCTACACGGCATCCCATGATCTGAAGAGTCCGCTCATCACCATCAAGGGCTTCGTGTCGATGTTGGCACAGGATCTTGCAGACGGAAAAGAAGATCGAATCCGCGGCGACCTGGCTCGGATCTCCGATGCTGCCGACAAAATGGCGGCACTCCTGAACGATCTGCTCGAGCTCTCTCGCATCGGCCGGATCATCGGCACTCCGAACTGGGTGCCGTTCCGCCAGCTCATCGCCGACGCCATCGAGCTCGTTTCCGGGAGGATCGCAGCCAAGAAAGTCGAGGTTGTTGTACAGCCGGAGTTTCCCAGGGTTTATGGAGACCGAAAACGCCTGCTCGATGTCATGCAGAATCTCATCGACAATGCAGCGAAGTTCATGGGGGCACAGCCGAATCCCCGGATCGAAATCGGCTCCCGGCTGGAAGGAACTAAAACAGTTATCTACGTCCGAGATAACGGCATCGGCATCGATTCCCGATTTCACGAAAATGTTTTCGGCTTGTTCAACAAACTTGATCCAACCAGCGAAGGCACGGGAATAGGCCTTGCTCGAGCGAAGAGAATCGTCGAGGTCCACAGCGGCCGTATCTGGGTCGAATCTGATGGCGTTGGACATGGGAGCACGTTCTGTCTCACGTTGCCCGAACCATCACTCGGAAAATAACAAGGAGGTCAATATCCATGATTGGAGAACCATTGACGATACTCCTCGTCGAGGACAACGAGCCGCACGCGGAGCTGGTGATCCGAAGTTTCGGAGATCACAATGTCGCGAATCCCATTCGCGTCGTTCAGGATGGCGAGGCGGCGCTTGATTATCTCTTCCAACGAGGAGAATACGGCGACCATGAGAAGTTTCCAAGGCCCAACGTGATCTTGCTCGATCTGCGTCTCCCCAAGATCGATGGACTCGACGTTCTACGAGAAGTGAAGACGCAGCCCCAACTCCGTGATATCCCGGTCGTTGTGCTGACGACATCTGAAGCGGAAACAGACATCGCACGAGCCTATGAATACCATGCGAACAGCTACATTGTTAAACCCGTTGATTTCGGCATGTTCACCAAGCTTATGCGAGATCTCGGTTTCTATTGGCTTTGCTGGAACAGGAACCCACTGTAGCCGGAGATCATGAGTTCAGCGAAGGAAAAGAAGACCATGGCGGAGAGCCCGAAAAACATCCTGCTGGTGGAAGATGAGAGTGGACATGTCGAGCTTATCCGTCGCGCATTCGAGGGCTCCACCGATCGTTTCTCACTCACCGCAGCGGCGACGGTCAGTGAGGCCCGGCAGCGAATTTCACAGAATCGCCCTGACCTGATCATCACCGATTTCCTTCTCCCCGATGGACGCGGACTCGATGTGATCGAGTCCGGGTTGGGTGTGACCCCCGTTGTCGTCATGACGAGCCACGGAAATGAGTACGTGGCTGTCGAGATGATCAAAAGAGGAGCGCTAGATTACGTCGTCAAATCCCCTCAAACATTCGCCGAGATGCCTCATGTCGTGGATCGTGCCCTTCGTGAGTGGGACAACGTGATGGAACGAAAGAAGGCAGAGGCCGCTTTCCGGGCCATTGTATCAGCGACGGTCGGTGTGACGGGACAGGAGTGTTTCGACAGAGCCGCCTTCAACCTGGCTCAATACCTGAAAGCGGACATTGTTGTCATTGGAGAAATCGTCGACAACAGCATGGTTCGTGGACTGTCGGTTCTCATGGACGGCAGGATCGTCTGCGATTTTACATATATCCTCCATGAAACCCCATTTGAACGAAGCATCCAGGAAGGATACACAATCATTCCCGACGGTGTTCAAGAGCATTTCCCCAACGACAAGGAACTTGCCGGGCTCGGAGCCCAAGGCTATGTGGGCATGTCACTCCGCGCAGCCGATGGATCCATCCTAGGCGTATTGGGCTGTCTGACTCGGAGCCGGATGTATGTGCCGGAAACCGCTCAGCCGCTATTGAGCGTGATTTCGGCACGGATCAGCTCGGAGATTGAGGCCGTGCAGGCGGAACGAGAGCATGAGAGGCTTGAAACCCAGCTTCGCCAGGCACAAAAGATGGAGGCCGTCGGTCAACTGGCTGGAGGTGTGGCACATGACTTCAACAACATACTTCAGGCAGTCGTCGGATACGGGGAGCTGGCCCTGCTGCAGGTCGAATCCAATGAGCAATTGCGCGCGCATCTCAAAGAGGTGCTATCGGCTGCTGAACGCGGCCGGACGCTCGTCCGGCAGCTCCTCGCCTTCAGCCGGCGAGAAACGCTGCAGCCGCGATTGATTCATCTGAACGATCTCATTTCAGGCATCATGAAGATGCTGCGCCCTTTAATCGGGGAACATGTCGAGCTTAAAATCGTACCGGGAAACGGACTAAAAACGATATATGCTGATCCGGGGCAAATCGAGCAGATACTGATCAACCTGTGTGTGAACTCCCGGGATGCCATGCCGGAAGGAGGCATGCTGACGGTCGGCACCGAGCATGCCTGCCTGGATTCGGAATACTGTAAACTCCACCCGGAAGCCAGAGAAAGGGATTATGTCGTTTTGTTCGTTTCCGATACCGGAATCGGAATGACGCCGGAAGTGCAGGAGCACATCTTCGAACCATTTTTCACGACGAAGGGAGTTGGCAAAGGGACAGGCCTTGGCCTTGCAACAGTCTACGGTATCGTGAAGCAACACGACGGGTTCATTACCGTCGATGGCCATCCTGAGCGGGGGACAACTTTTCGTATCTACATCCCGATGGCGCTTACACCGCCGAAAGAAGCAGAGACGGCAGGAATCCCGATCATAGTCCATGGCGGATCCGAGACGATCCTCCTCGCCGAAGACGAACAGGCCGTTCGCACCCTGATCGTAAAACTTCTTGAAAACGCAGGATATCGCGTCATTGTGGCATCGGATGGCGAAGAGGCCATACGGGCGTTCAGTGAGGATCCGAGCAAGTTCGACATGGCGCTCCTCGATATCGTCATGCCGAAAAAAGGCGGCCGATCGGTACGCGACTTCATTCGAAAAGTCAGGCCGAGATTTCCGATCATCTTTTTCAGCGGTTACAGCCACAGCTATCTCGGAAGCGATTTTCAGCCTGATGACATCACTCACCTTGCACTCAAACCCCTGAGTCCGAAAGAGCTACTCCTCGCCATCCGCAAATTGTTAGAATAGGCTATGAAAGATCATCGATCGCTCACCTCGTCTCCCGCGTCCTTGTTACTGGAAAGCTCACAATCGTGTTGCAGCCCAGAGATGTCCTCGGAAAAAAGGGGTTGACTTCTATGAAGAAGCAGGAAGCAAAAAGCGATACCAAAAGATCTCCCCTCAATCTCAGAGAATTGCTCAACGACATCGCCGCCGGCATTCCGATGCTCGACAAGAGCGATCTGTCCGACCTTGCGCAGATCCAGGCCAAGCTCAGGGACCTTTCACTCGAAGGCGGTCTCCCCTCGGCTTTCATCGCACTTGCATCGCGCACGGCAAAACTTGCGGAACGGATGATTGCAGGTGATGCCGACTTCGGCGGCGGTTGTTCAAAGCTCGGCGAAGCCGTCGACAAGATGCGCAAGTACATTGAGGGACTCTCTCAAACGCGCGTGGTACAGAAGAGAGACGAATCGATGGATGACGAATGGGACAACACAAATCCACCGGAAGGGGCATCGCTCCTTGAGGGCCGGCCTTCATCAGTCGATCGGGCTCGATCTCCGGATGATCTGCTCCTGAAGTTCGCTGCACAGCAACAGTCAACTCTCGAGGATTTTGAGGTCTGCTGCATCGAGTTCGAAAAGGGTTCCACTCAGGCTATGGCTGAAATCAAACGCCGCCTCCACACGCTCAAGGGCGAACTGGGCGTGTTGGACCTGAGCGACTATTCGAAGCTTATTCATGGGGTCGAGGAATGCATCGAAAACGACCGCATGTCGGCAGATGCACTCCTGAAGTTGAAGGATTTCCTGGCCGAACGGTTCAGCCAGATGGCGACCGGCACCGTCTTGCGGCTACAGGATGCTACAGTCAATCTGCTGATCCAGTCGTTGTGTGAAGAGAAAAAGAAACCGTCTGAGAAGCCGCCTCAAGGCTCTGAGCCCGTTTCAGCGCCCGGAACTCAGGTGGAAGAAACCATGAGACAGGAGTCACTCCAATCCGAGCCTGTTTTGGGAGGTACGGCGTTCACAGGAGACCCGTCCATTGTCAAGGATTTCATTACTGAAGCTCGTGACCACCTTGACAAGATAGACCCGTTGCTTCTGAACCTTGAAACAGAACCGACAAACGCCGATCATCTCAACAGCGTCTTCAGAGGCTGTCACACGATCAAAGGGGTATCGAGCTTTCTTGGAATGCAAGAAATCCAACTTCTGGCGCACAACATGGAAAGCCTCATGGATCAGGCACGCAAAGGAACATTAACGCTCTCCTTTGCACACATCGACCTTCTGCTTGAGGCAGTGGATTGTATGCGAGGGTTGATCAACTCGGTCGAAGGAGCGCTTGGCGGAGCTTCATATTTCATCCCTGGAAATTTTCAATCCACAATCAATCGATTATCCATGCCCCCGCCCATCCAACCTCCTATGGATCGAGTTCACGCCGTGCTTCCGGAAAAGAAGATCGGAGAAATACTGGCGGAAGACGGCTCAGTCTCACCTCGCGAAATCGAGGATGCTTTCCGGAAACAGCAAGCCGGAGATATGCGCAAGCTCGGCGAGATTCTCATCGCAGAGAAAGGAATTCCAGCCCGTGACGTGGGTGCGGCACTCGCCAGCCAAATAGCCGGTCGCGCGGCGGCAGCAGTCGAAGAAACCATCAAGGTTCCCATCACCCGGCTGGACCAACTCATCGATGCCATCGGTGAAGCTGTCATCGCGCAATCCATGGTATACGCCGATTCAGCCGTGCGTCAGACAGGCAACAACGTCCTTGAAAAGAAAATCGCACACGCGGCCCTCGTCATGCGTCAGATACAGGAACTCTCCATGTCGCTCCGAATGATCTCCATCAAGCCGACGTTCCAGAAAATGGCACGGCTCGTCCGCGATCTTTCGAAAAAAATGGAAAAGGATGTCGAGTTCATCATGGAAGGTGAAGACACCGAAATCGACAAGTCGGTCGTCGAGAATATCAGCGATCCGCTTATCCACATGATCCGGAATTCCCTTGACCATGGAATCGAATCGACCGAGGATCGAACGGCTGCAGGAAAACCCACCAAGTCCCGGATTACCTTGCGGGCTTATCACAAGGCCGGAAATGTATGCATCGAAATCGAAGATGACGGCCAGGGATTGGATGTGCAGGCAATCCTTCAGAAGGCGATACAGAAGGGTCTCTGCAAAGCCGATGCACGGCCTGCCGACTCAGAAATTTGCCAGTTTATTTTCATGCCCGGCTTCTCAACAGCCAAGGTAGTGACGGACATTTCGGGAAGAGGTGTCGGGATGGATGTCGTCAGGAAGAACATCCAGGCATTGCGTGGAGTGGTTGATATTCACACTGAGGCCGGAAAGGGGACCCGTTTTACAATTCGACTGCCCCTGACGCTCGCCATCATTAACGGCATGATCGTCAAGCTGGACAATCAGCGGTACATCGTACCGACGCTATCGATACTCGAATCGATAAAACCCCGCGAAGATCAAATTTTGACGGTTATCGGCAAAGGTGAAATGGTGGAAGTCCGCGGCGATCTTCTGAGGCTGGCCCGGCTCGCCGAAATTTTCGAGCAAACGAGCGCCCGGCAGCAAGTTGCCGACGGCATCATCCTGATCGTCGAAGATGCGCTCGGAAAACGAGTCGGCCTATTGGTCGATGACATCATTGATCAGCAGCAAGTCGTCATCAAGAAACTGGGCGACGGCATCGGAGACATGCAAGGGATAGCCGGAGGGGCGATCATGACTGACGGGTCGGTGAGTCTTATCCTCGATATCGGCGAGATCATAAGGCTCGCGAACCAATGAGCAATGTGCAGGCGAGTAAAGATGCGCGGGTTGGAGAAAAGGCACTGACATGACCCTCAGGGGGGCACACCATCGGATGCAGGCATGAAATCACTCACCAAACGAGCAATAGCTGCGGCAATGCCCTATCCTTATCTAACAGCCTTTCTGATCATTTTTGATATGATTGTTCGAGTAGCGATCATTCTGAAGGAACTCCCGACCGCGTGTGACGCACATGAATAGAGCCGTCTATAACCAACTTGTAAAGATCATCTACGACAAGAGCGGCATTACCCTCAACGATAACAAAGTAACTCTGGTGAGCGCCCGAATCGCAAAACGCATGCGGGTGCTCGGAGTCGAAGAATCCAGTGACTATCTCAGGGTTATCCTCGAAGACGATACAGGCGAAGAAATCATCCACTTGCTTGATGCTATTTCGACCAATGTCACTCGATTCCTTAGAGAACCTGACCATTTCGAGCTGCTCAAGCAGTTAGTGTGCCAGTGGCTTTCCGACGGACAACGACAATTCAGGTTTTGGTCGGCCGGATGCTCCTCGGGCGAAGAGCCCTATACGATCGGGATGACGGTTTTGGATGCGATGGGTGATGCGAGGATCAATCAGCGGATCCTGGCAACCGACATTTCGACTCGGATACTGAAGGAATGCCTGAGAGGAGAGTACGTTTCGGTTAAAGTGAAAGATGTTCCTGCAGCCTGGCGAGCGAAGTATTTCGAGCAGGAGGGACGAGGGCGGGATGCCTTATTCAGGATTAAGGATATAGTCAAGAGACTGATCGTCTTCAGACGATTGAACCTTTCGGTGACGCCCTTCCCGATGCGTGGACCGATGGACGCAATTTTTTGCCGGAACGTGATGATCTATTTTGACACCGCTGTCCGGAAGAACCTGTTGGATGAATTCATACGGCTCCTTAAGCCGGGGGGCTACCTCTTCGTCGGTCACTCCGAGAGCCTGACCGGTTTCGTCAGCACTCTCCGGTGCGTACACCCGTCCGTGTATATCAAACCGGCGGGTTGAGCGATGCGATGATGTCAATGCGATGGCGCCGAGAATCAATATCCTTTCACATGTCCGAATCCTTACCTGATCTGCTTTGCCTGCAAATATCGGAAGCGGGAAAACGAAAGGGAACGGGTACGAGTAAGGGATTGAGCAGTCCGGGGGGGAGGCCATGGGCATAAGGCACATCGTGGGTGTCTCCGACATGAAGCTATCCCAGGTAATTGGAGATCAGATCATCACGCATGCCTTGGGCTCGTGCATCGGGATCGCTATCCATGATCCGCATGCGCACGTTGGCGGGATCCTGCATTACATGCTCCCTCAATCCAAATTGGACCAAGAAAAGGCGGCGGCCAACCCATTTATGTTCGGAGATACCGGCATACCTTCCCTTTTCGTGAGCGCCTACAAAATGGGTGCGCGAAAGGAGAACATGCGAGTCATCATGGCCGGCGGCGCTCGCGTCTTCGGAGGCGGGGATCTCTTTGACATCGGGAATCGAAATATCATGATTGCCCGAAAGCTCTTCTGGAAGAATGGCATCCTGATTTCGGCCGAGGATGTCGGGGGCCAAATCCCTCGGACTTTGGTCCTGGAAATAGAAAGCGGCAAAGTCTGGTTCACCAGCCATGGACAACGGACCGATTTATGGAATCCTTGATGATGATGATGATGCCTTATTTACGGCAGAAGGGTGCAACTATGCAGAAGAGATATTACCCGGCCGATGGATGTGCGTATGGGAACCGGAACGAAAACCGTACTCGGAAAATCATGAGGAGCGTTCCAATGATTTCTCCAAATGAACCTTTTCACATTTCACATTTCACTTATGACCGGCACCAGGTGCTTTATGGCATACACGATTCTTGTAGTTGATGATTCGTCGATCATCCGTGAGGTGCTCGAAAGGATCCTTCACATGACGAAGCTTCCCATCGACTCGGTCCTCAATGCACAACATGGCAAAGAGGCGCTGGAGATTTTGCGCAACCACTGGGTTGATATCGTCTTTACCGATATCAATATGCCGGAAATGTCCGGCATCGAGCTGATTGAGGTCATGAAAAAGGAGTCGGAGCTGATGGATGTACCTGTGGTCGTCATATCCACCGAGGGCAGCAAGCGGCGAATTGCAGAGCTCGAAGCCATGGGGATCGCCGGCTATATTCGCAAGCCTTTCAAGCCCGAAAGCATCCGCGACACCATTATCAAAACATTGGGAGCGTGGGAGTAGTATGGACGACGAATTGAAAGAAATCATCGAACGGGTTGTCGTCGAGACGATGAGGAGCGCGGCCTATATTCTCGCCGAAAGAACGGATGAAGGAGACGATATCGCGCCGGAAATTCAGAACCCTATCGGGGTCTCGTTGACATTTTCAGGCACGCCTTCCGGTTCGCTGACGCTGTGGGCTGAACCGAGGCTCGCGCGTATTGCCGCTGCAAACATGCTCGGAATCGACGAAGAGGATTCCGCCGCCGTCGGCAAGCAAGTGGAAGCGCTCAAGGAATTGCTCAATATCATCGTCGGCAGTTTTTTAACGGAAGCGTATGGCGAACATCTGCTGTTTGATCTGGGACTTCCTCAACAATGCGCGATGTCTCGCTTGGAAGAGAAGGCCAACCATCCGGATACTCTGTGGATTGTTGCGGACGAGTCGCCGGTGGCTATCAGCCTGCAGCTTCATGACCCGGGTGGCGCCCGGGGGATGACTCCATGATCAAGGTCCTGATTGTCGATGACTCGGCTGTGGTCCGTCAGATTCTCACGCAGGAGCTTTCGAAAGCCGGCGACATAACGGTTGTCGGGACGGCTCCGGATCCGTATGTTGCGCGCGACAAGATCGTGCAGCTGGATCCGGACGTCATGACCCTTGACATCGAAATGCCCCGCATGGATGGCCTCACCTTTCTCCGCAAGGTGATGCGCCATTACCCGATCCCGACGATTGTTTTTAGTTCTCTGACCCCCAAAGGCGGGGATATGGCCATGGATGCCTTATCGATAGGCGCTATCGATGTCCTCTGCAAACCCGGGGCCGCCTATACGGTGGGCGATGTCATCCCGATTCTCATTGAACAGATCCGCGCGGCTGCGCTCGTTGACTTCTCGCGGCTCCGCGAAATGAAAAATACCTACAAGCCCGAATCCGCTCCGAGCCTCGCCCTCAGGAAAACGACCAATAAGATCATCGCCATCGGGGCCTCTACCGGGGGAACAACGGCCATCGAGTATGTCCTCAGACAGATGCCCGCCAATGCGCCCGGCATCGTTATCGTTCAACACATGCCCGAAAAGTTCACGCGCGCTTTCGCCGACAGGTTGAATAGTCTCTGCCTGATCAAGGTCTGCGAAGCCTGCGAGAGCGATTCAGTCGTATCCGGGACAGCCCTCATTGCACCGGGCAATTATCATATGATCGTCAAACGAAGTGGAGCGCGATATTTCGTAGAGATCAAGGACGGTCCGCCGGTCTTCCACCAGAGGCCCAGCGTTGAAGTTCTCTTCAATTCGGTGTCCAAATTCGTAGCGGGCAACGCGGTCGGCGTTCTTCTTACGGGCATGGGCGCCGATGGCGCAAAGGGGCTTCTGGCCATGCGGAGTGCAGGCGCACACACCATCGCCCAGGACAAAGAAAGCAGTGTCGTGTGGGGGATGCCTGGAGAAGCAGTCAAGATCGGTGCCGCCGAACATGTCCTTTCCTTGTCCGCTATTGCAGCGGCCGCCTTGAGATACACCGAAGAGTGAAGGACACTGATTCTCGCATCCGGGGCGGGTGGGACTGATTCGGGAGCGATGGTTGTCGAAGCTATCTTGTGTGATTGTGGCGATGCCGCGTCAGGAGAACATCGCCTGGACGGTGGCGATTTCATCGGATGCGGTCATCATGATTTTTTCGATGGTTTTTTCCTTGATGGAATACCGGCGGTAGAGGTCGGGGAAGCCCATGTATGATAGACCATCGATTCCGGTGGTGTAACCCATCATCATCGCGATGATGTTCGCGATGGAGACGAAGTGTGTGAGCGGGGAGTTGGGGACTTTTTGCGGATTATGGTGATTCCGGACCGCCTCGGTCATCTCCTCTGGAAAGTTCCAGCTCTGGAGGATTCTCGCGCCGACCTCCGCATGAGTGGTTCCGATGATCTCCTGTTCGGCTTCAGAGAACGCACATTTCAGTTCCTTCACGCGTCCCAGAATCCGCTCGTAATCCTCCCCAACGAAATCGCTGAGGATCATCTTCCCGATGTCGTGGAGCAGGGCCGTCGTGAAGAGGTCGGCCGCCAGTGGCGGGGACAGCGGAAGGAGGCGCTTCGAGATGACGGCGCAGGCGACGGAGTGATTGAGGAGCTCCCCCCGCAGCTCCTCGTATCCGGGGTATGTCTTCGT
This sequence comes from uncultured Acidobacteriota bacterium, assembly GCA_903916735.1. Lineage (GTDB taxonomy): Bacteria > Acidobacteriota > CAIWXX01 > CAIWXX01 > CAIWXX01 > CAIWXX01. The sequence goes on along the minus strand of CAIWXX010000081.1, from coordinate 15,186 downwards.
GAAGATCTTCTCGGTCGCTATCAATAAAATCATCCGCCGGACCTCCGTGAAGCCGATATAAACGACGGCCTCCTCCAGGGAGCTGATCCGTCTCTGAATTGGATAGAGAGGGGAGTTGCAAAGGCGGAGGATGTTGGTGCTGATCGCGGGGTCATACTGGATCACGCCGACGACATCGCGAGCGTCGGAGTCGGGTGACGCCAGCAGGTCCAGAGCCCGGGAGAAAGTCGGGTGAATGGCTGGGAGGAAGTTGATGCGGGAGAGGATTTCATCCAATCGTGTCACGGGAGGATACCCTCATTTCCGATCCGATTGCCGACGGTGCCAGTGACAATATCGAACAGAATTGCCTGGTTGTATGACTCGCTGCAGCATTCAACATTGATGTGGACACTCTTGTTCAGGAGTAGCCTGCGGATTGTGCCATCAGTGCGCAGGCCGTTTTTTAAGAAACCGCCATCGTCGAAAATCCGTGAATAGCCGGCGATAATCATACCGAAGAGTTTCAGATAAAAGGGCCTTTTTTTCGGGCCATAAGAAAGGGCCACTCCTTGAACATCAGTGGATGACGGATTCCACAAGGTGTTCATCATTTTTCAATCATGCTGAGAATATAGGGCGCCATGGATGTGAAGTCAAGCTTTTAGCGAATTCCGGGCGTACGTCAGAAAAGCCGCATAGGAATTGCCGGCCCAAAGATTGGAGCCACAGATGAACACAGATACTAAGGATCAATGCCCCAATCCTAGAGCCGGTTAAGCTCCAATCAACATCTTCGATGCGGGCATCTCACCAAACTCACCCAATTTTCAAACTGGGGTATCCTGTTCGCTGGCGTATCCACTACCCCTTGTGATTGGATGGTTTCCGCCCCCGGACACTCATTACAATCTGCCTGTAGGTTGTGGGTTCGATCAGCGTGACGACTCCGGCCAGCTCCCCCCGGTTTATGTGATCCTGGATCATCTTGTTGAGCTCTTCAAGCCTGGCCGTGGAAACTCCGATTTCCTCGGGCTTGGCCGATGGCAAGGCCTGGCTGAACACTTGTCCGACGCAAAAGAATGGGCACAGACAGAGAAAAAAGACGATTCTGATCGTGTTTTTTACTGCACAATCTCCTTACGGCTGCAATGGGCCATAAGAACTTGTTTCCAAAACAAAAGCAAGTGAGTGTTCGTTTCAAACAGGTATTTGATATGCTTGCCGGATCAACCATCCAGGCAAGGAAAGTCATCTGTTCGCCGGATTTCTTAAGTATCTGGCAGCAGTGATTTCGATGAATGCCTATTCCTGATTTAAAATCACGACCTCAACTTTGCCTGTCAATGCTTGTTTAAATTGAGTGGCATCCTGATCGCTGCCGACAATGGCTCCATAGTGCATAGGAATAGCAATTTTGGGCTTGATGGCCAAGGCCGCTTTGACGGCCTGATCTGAATTCATGACATAGGTTCCTGAAACCGGTAACAAGGCAATATCCACTTTCAGATTTTCCATCTCTGGAATAAAATCCGTGTCGCCGGCATGGTAAAGCCGCACTCCATCCATTTCCAAAATAAAGCCGAGCCAACCATTCTTCTTGGGATGGAAGTGCTTGTCTAGATTATAAGAAGGGATCGCCTCGACCTTAACCTTATCAATCATGATGGAATCGCCGGGTTTGATCACCCGTACATCCCCACTCAATTTTTTGGCCGAATCCTTTTCGGTGACAATGACCGTCTTACTCTGTTGAATCTTTTTGACATCATCCGGAGAGCAATGATCAAAATGCTCATGACTAATCAAAATCAAGTCCGCAATGGGACCTGCCTTGATCTGAAAGGGATCCATATAGACGATCGTTTCTCCTTCAATTCTGAAGGCATCATGCCCCAGCCAATGGATTTTCTTTAAGAAATCTTGCATCGGGGTTCCTCCTTATAAAGGTTCTTGATAATCGAGTTGTCACCAAATGAGAAGGGATTATTGGGCGACGTCGCCTCACAACGCTCGTGACCCTGTCTATGAAGTGCATTGGATGGCTTCCGAAATATTGGGTCGTCTGCGCATCCTGATCGGGAATGTGAGAAGTGAGGCGCTCTCTCCTCTCGCATCCTTTGCTATTTATCTGTTTCCTCCCCCTTTTCAATCACCACCCTCGCCCCCGCCGAGTTTCCCTTCGTTGCCGGTTGGTACATCATTTCGGCGTGAGCGGCCGGGTGGACGTAGGAGCCTTCGGTCATGGCGCGGATTCTAAAGTAGAAATCGTATGTGCCTTTTGGAAGCTGTTCATAATAGAAGCGGACTTCGTCATCGATGTACATTGCGTAGGATGGATCGCGCGTCAGACTGCCGCTTGGCTGAGCTTCCTTTGGTGACGTTGCGAGGTTCGGGTTCATCGGTTCGAGTCCCGCGGCAAACGGCGCGATGACCGCGACATAATTCCGATCGTCGGGGTTGATGACCTGGATGTGTTCTTCGGTGATGTCGCCGAGCCGGCATGTGATCGTCGTCCCGGGCTTTTCGATCCATTCCTTCGTGTTGGGCTCGGAGCCGGTCGAGACCCGGATGATCTCGCGCGTCACAACAAACCCTTCGTTCTTGGCTGCAACTTGATCGCCCATTGCCTGCGGCAGATAGGTGACATTCATCCGCGCGTAGAGTTTTCCTCCACCTGATGTCATATTCACTTTGCCTTGCCGAACGTCTCGGCTTAGCAGAAAAGCCGTCGGCTGATCGGCCCCGATGTGCAGCGGATTCTTGCTGTCGCCGAAGTCGACCGACAATTCGGCGGCCGGCATGTCTTTCCTCGGTGTTGAAATGATGTCGCGAAGTGCCAGCAGGGCCGCCGCATTGGTGTTCGTGTTGCCCCACCCGTCCTTTTCGCCGCTTTCGATGAGATCGCTCACCATCAGTTGGAACTTGGGATTCGCCGCATCCTTTGGATAGAGAGCGCGGATCATGGCCGCCTGCGTTTTGATTTCGGATGACAGCGCCTGCCCGCCCCAGCTCTTGATACGCGACTGCAGCCCGCCATAGACTTCGCTCCCATCGCGTAATTTAAAGAGTGTGTTGTCCCAGAGATCTTTACGAAGTTTTTCGAAAATATCCTTCGAGCATTTTTGCCCCAGATTGCAGGCTTGCAGTACTTTGGCTTCACTGTAAAGATCGAGGAACCCGGCCTTCTTCCCGAGCTCACTTCCGTACGAGACATCGAACTGGCCGGCGTTGCTCAGAGCCGCCAGCGCCTCGCACCGTTCCATGAACGACGCTCCATCGATGAAGTGCGCATAATCCGACCTCAACGCCTCCTTCAGCGCGGCCACAGGCTTCTCCATCAATTTCGGTGGGAACTGGTAACCGGCCTTCTTGGCTTCACTCAGGAACTCGACCACATAGGCCGTCAATGTCACACGCCCATCGCCTCCAGGCCAGTAGGAATACAGGCCGTTGGGCTTGAGTGTCTTCCCGAGATAGTCGAACGTGTAGGCAAGAACTTCGTTCAGCTTCTTCTCTGGCGCGCGGATCTTGTATGTGTCATAAATTCCTTTCAGAGCCACCGCCGGGAAGGACTGGCTGACACGCTGTTCCGTGCACAGATGATTATACTGATAGAGGTAATCGAGGCCGCTGATCATTTTGAGTAACGCTTCCTGATCGGTGATCAAGATCGACTGCCGAGCGCTCCCTTCGCGCACTTTTTCTTGAATCGATGGAAACATGAGTGGCGTCCCGGAGTTGAGCTCTTTGAAGACTTCCACACTCAAGGGATCACGATCGCGCAGAATCGGCAGTTTCACTTCGAATGCGTCGCTCGCCTTGTCCGAATCCCGTATGACGGCCAACCTCACTGTCAGTTCGTTGACGTCACGCCCCTGATCGACCTTCGGCACATCGACTGTCATCGGGAAGAAGAGCTTTTCCGGCTTATCCTTGATCCACTGGATCGCGTGCTTGCTATCCCCTTCGAGGCTCGCGCCATCCACCTGTACCTGGCAGCTCCCCAGGCCGCCTTCTCCTTCGACGATCCTGCCGATGCCACCCGCCACCAGCCGATCCCCGATCCGCACAAAGCGCGGCAGCGCCTGTTGCACGATGACGGGCAAGCGCACGGCGATTTGCGATTTTGCCGAGCCGAAACGATCCGGCCCGCTGATCGCAACCGCCCTCACCTTGAAAATCGTCAGATCATCCGAAAGCTTGATCTTCACTTCGATCATGCCCGTCTTGTCGACCATGATGCGGGGGTTGTAATAAGGAACCGTTTTGAACTCCTTGCGCACGGTGACCTTGTCGAGCAATTCCGCTTCGCCTTCGGCCCCGCCGCCTCCAGGGTTCTCTACCGTCACGAGCTCGCCGATGATTTTGTTGCGAGTGTCGCGGATGGCGATATGGGATTTGACGTCGCTGATGAAGGAGGGCAGCGGATCGAGGCGCTTTTCTTTGCCAAGCGAGAGCACGGCCTGATCGACGAGCCATAATGTCACTTCGCCTGGAAGCGGCTTCCCATCAGGGCTGGACAGCTTGATCTGCATCGAGATCTCCTGTCCCGGTGTCGCCTTGTCGGGATGCTTCAACTCAACATTGACGACATTGTCGACCGGCTTCACCTTCACCCACTGTGTTGCGGCAACTGTTGACGGCTTGCCGAGATCGACCGGGCCGGCCGTCGCGGCGCCTCCCACGATGCGTCCTCGCATCAGCAAAAAATGAACCGGAATCTGCGGGTTGTATTCATTTTTAATCGGCAGAACAAAAACCGCTTTTCCTCCGACAATCGGAAATTCCTGATAGACATTACCATCCGGCCCTTCGATCACGGCCAGAATGTCGGCCTGCTGGAAAGGGCTCTTGAGCAGTATCTGCGCCGTCTCTCCGGGCACATATTCCGTCTTGTCCGTCACGGTTTCGAACACGTTTGCTTCCGGCTTTTTCCACGAAATCGGTTCATCCCCGGCGACATAGAGATCGGTTGTGACGAGTTGAAGGCGCCCGAGTTGATCGCGCGATGAAAGTTCGACAACGTAGATTCCAGCCTTCTCGGCAGGCAGTGTCACCGACACAGGTTGATCAGCCGTCTGGATCGTTGTCTTAAAAACCTCGCGATCCACCATATCCGTTTCATATTTGGCCTGCCCCTCGGCGAAATCCGTCTCTCGCAGATGCGAATGCCATTCACGCGCCAGCAGCCGCACCGCGACATCCTGCCCCGCCAACAACTTGTTATTCACATCGATCGCGATGATTTTCGGCGTGATTGTCGTCGTCTTCTTGAGGAACCTGTCGACTTGCAGCCCGAGCACAAATGACGGCAGTCCGATGACAGACCGCGTTGCCGACACGGTCTGTTCGTCGGCGCCGGTCACCGTCACTTCGAAAACATACTGTCGCGGCTTTCCATCGATCTCAAGAGCGGGGTTAACTGCAATTTTCGACGCGCCGGAATCATCCGTCTTGTCGCTCTTCTCGATAGCTCCGCTTCCACTGAACCGGCTCGGTCGGCTGAACCGTTCATCGGAAGAGAAAACGAAACCTTCACGCTTTTCAGGAACGTAGGCATATGGAAATTGCGTTACGCGCCAGAGCACGGGCTGGCCGACGACGCGGCCTCCCGCATAATAATCCGCCGTCATCGACATCGTGAATTCACGATCCATCGGAACTCGATCCGGGCCGTGAATATTGACTTCGAAACGCGGGATCTTGTATGCCTCCATTTTCCAGTCCACATGCCCATATGTCACCTGTGAATCGATGTCGCGTAGCGTGGCCGTGTATTCTCCGGTCGGCAGATCCTTGTCCTGGAATTTGTAATAGAAGCTGCCTTCGCTCGTCAGTGTCACCGGGAAATTCCAGACCTTCTCGCCCTCGCCCGGCGCCGTGATGAGGAGTTCGTAGTTGCTTGCCGGCGGGAGTTTGAGGCGACCCTTCTCACGCATCCGCAAGTATCCCTTGATGTGAACCTCCTCCTCGGGCCTGTAAACGGGCCTTTCCGTCAAGATGTGGCACATCAGCATGGATGCTTCGGGATCGACATACGGATCGCTGTTGATCCAGTTCAGCCAGATGCCGCTTGGGCCATACCAGTGGTTGTTCGAGAAGGAATAGGGTGGATCGTTGGGTTGAAGGACGAGCGCGTCATCGCCGTTTCTAACGACGATGCGGCGCAAGTCAACTTCGGCTTTCTCGCGGTGTTCCCACCGGAACAATCCGCGTGCATCCGTTATTCCTGAAATGATGGCGGCATAGGCCGTGCCGTCCTGATTCGCAGGGATGCCCTCAACCAGGACCTTTGCACCCGGAATCGGCTTGCCGGTTTTCAGCGATGTTACCAGGAACTCAATTGAGCGCTCTTCTTCCACCGTGGACAGGCACAAATCCGTCACTTGAAGGCGAACATACTGTCGCTCGGATTCTTCTCCGAGGCGGCGGACACCGACAAGGTATGTGCCCGGTGCATCCGGACCGGCGATGGCCCGGAGGTGCTCCTTGAGCGCTAATCCGAAGTCGGTTGAGCTTCCTTCCTTGCGCAGCGGAAGCGCCACGATTTTCGAAACAGGCGGCGAGCCCAGCAGCTTCAGCCGCACTGCCAGTTGATCGGCATCGATATAGTTCTGAAGAGTGTCCGCGGACGGAGGCTCCTCACCGGGGCCCGGCGGGCGATCCGACTCCTTCACGCTCACCGGGCTCGCCGGGAACGGCCAGAAATTCCGATCCAGCGGATCGACTCGATAGATGCGCAAGTCCACCTTGGATTCACCTCGCCCCGACATTGGGAACATCTGCGGGCCAAAGCGTTCGACAATTCCTGCGCTTTGAGACCATCGCAGAAAGGGCTCCTGATGTGGAAAGTAAATGTGGAATTCCGAGATGCCGGTCATTTTCAGAACCCGGCCGTGGAGATCTTTGATCGGCGATGGCTGAATTGTCGCGGCATAGACAGTGTCCTTTTCAACCTTGCCGGTGATATAGAGGAACGGCCCGGCTTGCGTGAACGACATATCTCGAATCGACGGCGTAAAACGGATGAGCGATTTGACGGCCGAAAGGCTGAGTGCTTCAGGTTCTGATGAAAAGAGAACGGCAATCTTCGGAGTTCCCGTCCCGCCGTTGACCGCTTGCTCGCGGCTGTATCTTGATCCACTGATTGTCAAGGGAAGCAGATTCTGCGACTCATAGGATGGCGTCGCCGACTCCTCGGCCTGCGGCTCTTCTTGTTGCGCATCCTCCGTCACTTCGCCTTCCGTCTCTTCGCTGCCTTCTTCATTTGTGGATTCCTCATCGGCGGTTGTGGATTCTTCCGGCTGCTCCTGCTGTTGCCAAGGCCGTTGTACCTCTTGTGTTGTACCGCTGGTGCAGCCAGCCGAGAGAACTCGAAATGGCTGCTTCGTCGAGAAGGAGTACTCGGCCAGCGAATCGGAGGAGTCGTCCAATGAAAGCCTGATATGGATCAACACTCTCACGCCGTCTTCGATTGGTTTCTTGAATCTGAAGACATAGCTAACCGGATCTTTGGCCGACGCACGCTCGAGGGGTTTAATGAGAAAGTCATCCGACGTCAGCCGGCGCGGGCCACGCTTGTCGATACCCGGGAGCGGCCGGATTTCAAAACCGACCATCGAATCGAGTTTCGTGACCGGCTCCCGAAAAGTCAGAACGACCTCTTGCACAGGATCCAGTTCGTTTGCGCCGTCGGCCGGCGACAAGGTCGTCGGCGGGATCATCATCGTCGTGAGTGTCTTGTGGTACTCGCCGACACTCCACCTGAATCTTTCCAACGGCGGCCAAGGAATGGTCGGCTTGAAGATCAGCGTGCGAGCATCGATCCAGCGGAATTCGCCGGGCTGAGCGGGCTCGCTGCGAAGATATTTTTCAGGATGATCCTCGGGACCGGCGGCCGCCGGCCCTGTCGCATTCGGGAAGAAAATTGTGACTGGGTCGTACCCCCGCACGAAACTCTCGGGGACGATCCTGATCTTGCCTCCTGCCTGGGGAGTTTCAGCCGAGGCGATCAAACAGCAGGACACGATGAATGGGATGACGAGAGCAATTTTTTTCATATTAATGACCTCCCTCAGCCTGATCGATTTTTTGCAGGAAATCGTGCAGATAATCCTCGGGCGGCCCCATTCCCGGCGGCTCGATACCGACGACAACCGGTGTGAATCTCTGTGGCTCCTCGCCGGCGGACAGTGCGACACGCATCAGATACGTCCCGGCATCGAGTTCCACGAATTGCTGGATGCCTTTGCCGATCGCTTTTTCATCGCGGCTCAGCAACTCGCAACTCAACGCCTCGCCTTCACTCTTCAGCCCGATGCCGATGTTGCCGTGCTGAGCGAGGGTGAAAGAGAAGGTCATTGACTCGCCGCCTCTGATGAGTGTTTCCGGGCCGAACAACTTCGAGATCGGTATCACCGGCGTGTGAGAATACTCAGCCGTTCCTGTCAGGGTCTCGCCTTTAGGTGCGCGTACGCCGACGATGTAGTTGCCTGGTTCGAGGAAGAAATCGAGCGAAGCTGCAGGCAGGCCTTCGGCGACCTTGAGAAATGCATCTCCATCAGGCTGCGCCGAAAAGTGCGCATCGATAGCCTGCGGCAGCGAGCCGGCGATCTTCCTGCTGATGCCGACAACAGCCGGCCGGCTGGTCGCACAGTGAATGACGGACGGAGATGTCAGAATCACACCGTACCATTGGACGTTTCCTGCCAGCGGGACAACCGACTGCGGATTGATCTGGCGGAGCGGCCCTTCGTCAATCTTTCCCCACCTCGCCTGCATCTCTCGACTCCCAAGCCCGGTCCAGATTTTCACAAAGCCGCCGGTATGTTTCACAATCACCTTGCCGCTGTGCCCTCCGACTTCCAGCCGGCTGCCTTCATGAACAATGCCGATTTCATCGGTCCATGCACAGGATTCGATCCCATCCCCTGCGATCCACAGCACCGTCGATGGCGATAGTTTCCGCGGAATTGTCATGAGAATCATGCCGGGAGATGCCTCGGTCAGTTCATAAAGGCTTTCATCTGCGAGAAGAAGCGGAGGCGCCGGCACTTCCCTCTTCAGCATATCGATTTCGAAAAGGCCGGGCGCGCGCGCCAGGAAAGTGAGGTGTGTCGCGCCGGTCATGAATGTATGGTGATAAGGAGACTCACCTGCGAATGCCATATCCACAACCTGCAGCCCATCCCACACATATGCGACCATGCCTCGGTCGAGAGCCACGTCGATCTGCTTGGGTTCCGATGGAAGAGTCCAGGTCACTTCTTTCGATGCATCGACGCTCCCGTTTGTGCGGCCGTAAGGCAGCATGGTTTCAGCGCTTTTAGCAAAACATTGCACACCAGCGTTGAAAGTGCTGGATGCAGGCGCATCCGGATCTGCATTCCAGATAACAACTTTCGTGTGCGCAACTCCCGGCGGAGCGATAGTCATGCAGATATCGCCTATCCTCGCGAACGAGCTCGAAAGAAATGGATTTTCATTTTCCGATATCAAGGCGCAAGCGGGCAATCCCTGAACAACGCGGGCATCAATGAGCGTCGAGCCTTTTGCATCATTGATGACATCGACCCATTGTGGTTGGCTGCGAACAACAGATGTTTCGTATCTTTCATCTTTTTGTAACGTGTACCGGCTTGCCTGAACTCGTAATTCCTGCGCGCCTTTGCACTCCCAGCGGACAGCCATCAGGCCTGAAGGAAGGGCCACCAGATCCGAAGTCGCCGGCACGAGAGGCTGATCTGTGCCTGTTGAATATGAGAAGCCTTCTGACGGCCGAATTTTGAATGTCCCGGCTGTCGCGTTCCTTATGAGACGAATCGTGGAGTAGGATCCGTTCATCAAAGCAGGTCGCAACATTGTCGGCCTGGAAAAATCGTCGGCCGGCTGCACAGCAGGGCTTTCACTGCTTGCCTGCAACCTCACGTTTTCACTCTGATGATCCGCCGACCAGAGACGAAGCTGATACTTGCCGGATTGATCCAAAGGTATCGACACTTCGCAGGTCTTTCCGTTTTGCTGCCAGATAAGTTTTCGAGCATCGCCGTCGACGCGTTCGAGAATACAACCGACAAAGGATCCGCCGCCGGCTTTGATGGACATGATCCCGGGGTTTCCCGCAACAGGCAAAACATTGATCTTACCCTGCAGATCCAAAGTCATATCGATCGGCAGTGTGACGGCTTCTTTCTCGACTTCCTCCGGCATGCTCAGCATGACTGTTGTCCTGCCTTCGGATTTTCCAACCGGATCAATTTGCAGATGATACCATCCCGCTTCCAGCTTTCGGGCGATTCTGAAATTCCAATCATTGAAGGAATCGTCATTCGCATCGATGATGCCGGCGTCGGATGAGAGAGTGGCGCGCACATCAAGAGGCCCGGTTGAAGCCATTTCGACAATGCCGGTTTTCCCAACTCTCACATCCACAGAGCCCGGCACGCTGATCTGCTTATGAGTGCCATCCACAAGCTGCTTTGAGTCGAGCTTGATCGAGTAGGACAGGTAATCGTTCGGACGGCTGCACTCGGCTTCAATCCGATAATCTCCAGCGCCCAGCGCCCCGGACCATGCCTGGCCCGGTGCTGCGGTATCAACGACGCTGAATCCGGTGCCATCTTTCCGTTTGATGAAAGCCTGCATCTGATCATTGCCCAGCGTCAGAGTCGCATCGATATCGGCTGGAATATTCAGGTCATAGAGATCGCGCGCTCTATCCGGGCTCTCGCGCCACACATTGCCGAGTGCCTGATTGAGGAACAACTGATGAGGGCCTTTTCCTTCAGCCGTCCGCTCCTGTTTCACTAGCTGCACATGTGCCACGCGCAGGCTGTCGACATCGAGCGGCAGAGTCATGTAATGAAAATCGCCTGATTGAAAGTCCCATGTCAGATCGGCATCACCGCTTGGATCCCTCAACGGCCAGCCGTCGGCATCCTCGATGCGGCAGCGAAATTTCTTATCGATGCCAAAGGTCGTGAGTTTGTAGCGACCCGCCTCAGGAATATGGAACGAGTAGCGAACGGCCGAGCCCGCCGGCACATCTTCCTTGGCATCTTTCCCAAGAGTGAGAGCGCCGCCTTCCAGGACACTGGTGCGCATCAACTGGATGCCGGCATGCCCCGCCGAACGATCGAGGGGTTCAACCGTGACCTGATATTCACCATCCTTCAGGAATTGCTGAATGAGCGCATTGCGTCCGACTCCGTTGGCTTCAGCCGAGAACAGTTTCGTTCTCGTGCGCGTTCGCACGACACAGGCCGTCTTCAGCAATCCACTGGTTTCGATCCGATAAAGAGCCGGGGAAGCAACGGTCAGTAAGAAAGTCTTCTTTTCGTTATAACCGTAGTCGCCGAACAGCGGCGTTTTTTCGGTCATCACGGGGAATTTTGGAAAATTCTCGAGGACGCCGCTTGTGAGATACGCTGGTTTGCTGTTCGAGAGAATGCGAATTGAAGTCATCTTCAGTGAAAAAATTTGCGTCCGCGGGGAATCATTACGGACCACGATGGAATGTTCACCGGCAGAGACCAGGCAGGAGGATCCACAGGGGTTCCCGTCTAGCGTCGATGTGAAAGAGATGCCGGTCGTGATGGTGGCCGCACTGAGCTCGCTTTCCTCCGATGCAATGAAATCCACCTTTTCCTCTTCGGCAGGTTTCAGAACCAGGGGCAATGGATCTTCCAACTTCAGCGGGTAAGGCCGCAGAATAAGCCCTTGGCTGCCGCCCTGAGTATTCGTGTAGAGAGTGTATGAGAAGCGGTCATCGAGATGAACGCGGCCGAGCTGGCAGGCTCCTTTGACGGGCTCAGGAGGAGGCAGATCCGTGGACATGAGCTTGTCGAGAAGCGTCTTGATGAGTCCGCCGCGCTTCTGAACGACCACAGCGAGAATCCCCTTGTTCTCGGGCGAGATCGTGAGCACCCAATATCCACGATCCAAATCGAAGACTCCTCCACTTGGTTGGGATTCGGGGGTCCGGTATTCTTGCGGCACATTGATCATGAAGGGTTCGAATCGGTAGAGAGCAGTTGTTCCTGTCGACTTGATTTCATATTCACCGGCCTCATCGACAAAGAAAAAAAGCGTCTCCACGCCGAGGAGATTGAAACGTCGCGCCCATCCTTTGTTGGCGCTCAAATGGACAACATCGGCTGTGAGCGGTTCGACATGTGATCCCGTGTTTTCGGAAGACACGAGAATACCTGATGCATCGATATCGTCATCCATGTAACCGGATTGAATCGTCGAAATCCAATAGTCTCCGGTTTTTCGAAAAGTTCTCTCATAGTCTTTTCGAAATACTTGCAGGATGTATGCTTCTCCGGGTGCTCCGGAAACAGTGACGAGGCTGTAGGGATTGGGGCTATGAGTCTCGATTGCGCATTCAGGGTCCTGGGATTTCTTATTGATGACGGCGCCGGCCTGGGCTCGTCCAGGGACATCGCCCGGATTGAAGTATTGAATATCGAGACGAAAATCCTTTTTCTTCGCCAGCTGTAAAAGGAAAAAATTCGCTTCCTGAGGAACGAGGAAGCGGTCCATGCCAAAAGGAGAGAGGCTGAGCTGCAGCCGTGAAACGGAACCAAGCTCCGGAATCCCGAGTCTCAGATGGAATGGATGTTCATCGGTTTCCTTGGCCCAGGCATTCGGCCGGCCGCCATATGCTGTCAGAAGATAGTAGCCGGGAGTGAGATCGGCAACGAGCAGGCAATCAGTCTGAGGGTGGCCCACAGCGCTCTCTCTGGCTTGAACGGTCGGCACGGCATCCAGCATCCAGGACCCATCCTGCCAGAGGCGGAGATCGCTCAGGTTACGCCCCTCTGCTTCAATGTAGACAAACCGGCGCTCCTTGATCTCAATCCAGTAAGAGATCTGCTGATAATCATCCAGCAATCCCTGTTCCAGCTTGTTTTCGATGAGCACCGGCGCTTGCGGCTGGTTGAGCTCCTTGAAGGAATGGACCGAGAGTGCAACCTCGCCCTGTCCTTTTTTATGTGAACGCAACTCAATGCGGTAGTTGCCCTCATCGAAATAAGTATCGATCCGCCCATCTTTGTTTCCCGGCGCGCCGCTGATCTCGCCGGGGCCCATCATCCGGTCGTAGATTTGCAGCGATGTCCCCTGGCCGCTTTTGGTGGCGAGTGAATACCGGCCATATCGATGGACGGTCAGGATGGCATCATGAGTGCCCTGAGCTTCGAACGAAGTCCGATCAAGCTCGGTCATCGGCGGCGCAACGGCCTCGGTGCCTCCAGCCCCAACGACCGAGTGAAAAATGCAGAATGTTGAGATGAAAGAGAGGGCGACAAACGAGTGGCCTTTTGCTTGCATTTTGGTGTCCTTGAAAATTCAGAACTGCTACCAGCTTACTCCATCCACAAGCTCCGGAAAAGCGACATCCTGTTCGCCGGCTCTATTGTTGAAAATGAGCTGCTTAATAATTCAGGGTTGAATTCTTCCTCCTGCGAATGATAGCATTCCAATATTGGAGTTTGCATATTTTAGGATGGACCGGCAATCAAGGAAAAAGAGGTTGTATTATTCTCCGGCAGCGAAAGGGAGCCCGAAAGGGCGTGGAGTAAGGGCTTCTCGAATCCATACGATGGTTTCGGCACGATACCTTCACTAAAAAAAAGGGGGAGCTATGTCAAGGAAGGTGTGGTTGTTTCTTTCCGTTCTCGTGATCGGCATAATTACTTTTTCGCCGATTCTCGGCTTTGCGGCACAGAAAAATCAATTCTCATCAGCACCGCCAAATCCGGAATTCATCAAGTATCAGCAAGCCCTGAAAGAGGGGAAAGTCCAGTTTATGACGCCCGATGGGCACGGGCTTGGATCAATACCCCCAAGCATCGATTTTTCTTACATGAGAGGAATGCGGATTTTCGACGGGCATAAAGCTGTGCCGTCGTCCTATGATTTGCGCACGCACGGTAAGCTCACAGATGTCAAGGATCAGGGCGGCTGCGGTTCCTGCTGGGCCTTTGCCACATTCGGTTCTATGGAATCCAATATGATGCCCGGAGAAGAACGGGACTTTTCCGAATATCATCTGATTAAAAATGCCGGATGGGATTGGGGAATCTGCGACGGCGGCAATTCTATTGAATCCACCGCCTACCTGGCCCGGTGGAGTGGCCCATACAATGAGTCGGATTACCCATATCCATATTACACCGAATTCGATGGAGCCGGCTCTGTTCAGAAACACATCCAGGATGTCATTTGGCTTCCGGATAGGAAAAGCAAGACGGACAATTCAACGATAAAGCAAGCCGTTATGACCTATGGTGGCGTTTATGTGAGCTTTCAGGTGGACTCGTCATGTTGGAATGCCGACCGAAGCACATATTACTCCCCATCCAAAGTATCGAACGCAGGGCATGCCGTCACGTGCGTCGGATGGGACGACAATTTCAGCAAAAGCAAGTTTTCGAAAACTCCGAATGGTAATGGTGCCTTTCTTATTAAAAACAGCTGGGGCACCGGCTCCGGTGACAACGGCTACTTTTATATGTCCTACTATGATTTCAACCTATCAGTTGGTTCCGTTTTCGTGACACCATCACCAACAACTAATTACAGTGGGTTTTATCAATACGACCCGCTGGGTGATACTGACAGTTTCGGAGCTGAAGGCGGCAAGGTATACACAGCATGGGGTGCCAGCATTTTCAAAGCCATTTCAACAACGAAACCGATCAAAGCGATATCGACTTATGCTGCAGTGCCTAAGACTGCCTACCAAATCTACCTTTACAACAACGTCTCATCGACTACCAATCCAAGAACAGGCAGTCTTATTGCACAAGCCAGCGGAACGATATCAACAGCCGGATATCACACAATCAAATTGCCGTCCATTGCCAACATCACGCCCGGAAAAAAATTCTCGGTTGTTATTAAATACACAACTCCGAAGTATGGGTACCCGATTCCGGTCGAAGATAATTGGGCAGGCATATGGAGCAAAGTCAATGCAAAAAAAGGCGAAACTTTCATAAGTCTAGATGGCACAAAATGGTACGATATGGTGGACATTGCTGCGAAAGCAAGTGTTTGCATCAAGGCGTTCACCGGCCAATAAGATCATCGGCGAAGCGCGTTGACAAGGAATGCCGGGGATTCGTTCCCCGGCATTTTATTATCTGGAATCCGGTCATCACTTACCCGATAATGCCGATCGAGAAACGAGTTACT
>CAIWXX010000080.1 GCA_903916735.1 uncultured Acidobacteriota bacterium | reverse complement strand
TTGATGGAACAGGCGGCGATCGAACGGGTTTCATTTCTTCCGGGCGCTCCCTGTTTTGCCGGTGATGTCGGAGAAAACTATTTAAGACTCAATTTCACAATGGCCACGCCGGAACAGATCCGGGAAGGGGTCCGCCGCCTCTCACGGGCTCTGCGAGCGGCCGAGACCGAACCTCGGAACAGAGACCGAACCGGCGTCGGCACGCCGCCGATTGTTTGATTAAAAGCATGCGCCAGAGATGGTCGGTCGTCTTCCAGAGCGCGAGGGAGAACAAAAGATGAGCATCCATCTCGCCAACAGAATGAAAACAGTGAAGGCATCCGAAATTCGGGAAATGCTGAAAGTGACACAGAGGCCGGACGTGATCTCGTTCGCCGGCGGCCTTCCGGCGCCCGAGTTATTTCCGACAGCCGAACTCGGCGCAATCACGCAGCATATTCTTGAAGAAGAAGGGTCTCGCGCACTGCAATATTCCACAACCGAAGGACATCCGCCTCTCCGCGAAAAAATTGCCGCCCGCATGAATGCCAAGTGGGGCACGCAAATTTCCGCCAATGATGTTCTCATCACGACGGGCTCTCAGCAGGGACTCGATCTGACCGGAAAGCTCTTCCTCGACGAAGGCGACACAATCATCTGCGAAAGTCCGACCTATGTCGGCGCCATCTCTGCATGGAACGTCTTCAAGCCGCGTTGGGTCGAAGTGCCGACAGACGATGATGGCATGAACATTGAAGCCTTGGAGGAGTGCCTGAGTCGATGCGACAAGGTTAAATTCATTTATGTCATCCCGAATTTCCAGAACCCTTCCGGAAGGACCTGGTCGCTGAATCGACGGCGCCGCTTCATGGAGATTGTCAACCGCCGCGGGATCCCCCTGATTGAAGATAACCCATATGGAGAGCTCCGGTTTGAAGGAGAGACTCTACCGGCGCTTAAATCCTTCGATGAAGGTGGATGGGTCATATCGCTCGGCACCTTTTCAAAGATCTTTTGTCCCGGGTTGAGAATTGCGTGGGTCGTCGCTGAGCCGCCGCTCTATGAGAAATTCGTCATCCTCAAGCAGGGCGCGGACTTGCACACCAGCACTTTGAATCAGATGCAAGTCGAGAGGTTCATGGCAGTGCATGACCTTGAAGAAAATATTCGTCGAATCACGGAAGTTTATCGCGACCGTCGGGATGCAATGGTCAGAGCGCTGGAAAATGAAATGCCCGAAAGCGTTCGTTTTTCGCAGCCGAATGGCGGGCTTTTTTTATGGGTTGAGCTGCCTGAACGACTGAATGCCCGCGTCGTTCTGAGACGCTGTCTTGAATTGGATGTCGCTTTTGTGCCGGGTGGCGCCTTTTTCCCGAATGGAGATCACGAAAACACGCTGCGGCTCAATTTTTCTTATATGCCAGCGGATCGCATCACCGAAGGCATTCACCGCATCGCGATGGTGGTGAAAGACATGTTGAGGTGGCAAGTGATCGAGGAGCGACTCGATAAGCAGGCGGCGATAGCATAACCCCATTCCCGTAGAGCGTTCCAAGATCCGGCATGGTTGTGGAAATCTCTCGGCCGGCATACCGCTTATCACCATCTCTCACGCTGCCCATCGCCGATGAAGGCGTTTCCAATGAATCGCACAGGGGCACGCAGGCAGAGGGTGATCTGCCCCGGGTAGGGAAGCCCCTCCTCGCCGGATTGAAGACAGATTGCCGGCGCAGCACAAACCAAACCGCTCTCCCCTACTACTGGATTGTGGTCCTGATGCGCCGTGATGATTCTGGAGGGTCGCTGGATCAGAGACAGCGACTTCAATCGTGGTGAGAATCCTGCTCAGTGCGAGCGCGTTCGACTTTCGCTTCGCATTCGTTCTCGAACCGTTCACGGTCATGGCGATAGTCATCTTCCAGTTTCAGGCGCACCTCGGGGTCAGGGATCCTTTTCATTTCCGACTGATACAGCACATCGCGTTCGGCCAGCTTCGCCTTGTAGAAGCTTCGTATTTCAGCAATCGCCGCCCGCTGCGCGTCCGTGAGCGGGCGCTCCTTGACACCTTCCTCGACATCCCTTTTTTGCAGACGTTCCATCGCGATCTCGAAAGCGGTCTTTGGTTTAAAATCTTCCATATCGCAATTCTAACATGATTGTACGATCGGATGAGCCCGGCCCTCCAGAAAATCAATCACACCAGTGTTCGATATCCGCGAGAGCGATAATCAATGAGCTCTTGGGATACCCCCAGGTAGATGAGATCCGGATCCATGAGACATCTCTCAGTCGGCGACTTCAATTGCTTGAGCTGTCAGCCACCTGAGCGAACTTTTCAATCTCCGACATCACCGCTTCGATCGCAACCGGGTGTGATTCAACGAACGCCACATTTTCATCAGGGACCTGCAATTGGCCCGAATAGGATGCGCCCATTTTCTTCAATTCCGCTGCATTATAGGCTTGTGCCAGCGCGATGCTGCTGAGGACATAGTCGTGGGCTGTAATGGCAGCGCTTTTAATCGCCGTGGACACGGCCGTATCGGCTTCGATGAGCTTCACCGAATCGGAAATCGTCGATCCCTCCTTCGCCACAACATTTCTAATGGCGGCAGGATTGGATTGGGCCAGTTTGTTGAGAGCCTTCAGAGCGGACGTAAGCGTACTGACGCGTTCTGATGTCAGCTTATACTGAGATAACTCGCGAATGTCGGCATCCCCGAAGTTCAACTGGGCCCAAGCAAAGGTCGTCATGAAAATACTTGTCACTATCGCCGCGGCCGATACGTATCGTGCTCTCATGATCATTCTGTTTCTCCTCAAAAATTCCTTTCTCAAGGCGAGTATAGCGCGAGCACAGCACCATCTCAAAGAAATTGTGCGTCGTGGCGTCGAGACAGCCGGTTCGAGGTGGAGTCTTTGAAAAAGCTTATTGTTCTATCGATGCTCTTTGCGGGGTCGCCCTGAGGAGAGAGGTTTCTCTGCAGCGATGTCCCGGCGATTCCAACTGGTGCAAATTAGCAAACACTGAGGTCATCAGGCGGGAGTAACCTTGAATTTGCAGCCGGTTCCGCCGCGCCTGAGAGATTCCAGAAGCTCCACTGCGACGGGTTTCCCGATCGCTTGCGAGAACATCTCAGTGACATATCCAACGGAGCAATTGCAGTATGTGTGAGAAAGTTCCTTTGGGCCGGCTTCGACCAGCGGACAGAGGCATTTGCCGTCCGGCGTTTGGTAATTGAAATAGACAATATTGTCCTCAAGCCGCACATTCTCCTTGCCCTCGTATTTTTGCAGCTTGTCGACGAGCTTGTTGATGGAGATGGGAGTGGCGGTTCGGCCTTCGCGCGAATGACGGTAGCAGGCACGTCCATTGGCCACCAACAATTTTATCCGGGTCGTCTGGTCCAGCTCCGAATCGAGGTTGTCAAAGAACCGCTTTGTCCATCCTTCGATCCATTCTTGTTTTTCTTCACATGGTGTGCTCTTTGTCGCCGGCGCCTCGGTGGCCGCCGCAAAACATGTGCACTGACCTCCGAGCGCCGCAACGGCTCCGGAAATAATTCCCACTTGTCCCACTGTTTTCAGGAAATCCTTGCGATCCATTTTCACTCCTCATAGACTGGAACTTAGAAGTCGGAAATTTTCAGATCGGCTTATCATTATACTCAAAGCCATTTGAAGAGACATATGGCAAGGTGAACGACGACAAATCCATGTGATGAATTGCGATATCCGAGTGACAAATGCATGGCCTGCATTCTCCATCTCCATTGTCCTCCTTGGCGGCGGTGCCGGCGGGCAAGGCCGGATTATGCCTCTGCTCTCAAATCCCGGCCGACTCTCATCAATCCTTCGGATTCTCCTGTGCGAGTGCCACCCAATCTGTTTCAGACATTTCTCGATACAGGGCCTGATATTCCGAATCGACAGCCACCATTTCCCGGCGGCAATCCTCCAACCGGGCTTCCTTGGCCAGGCATTCGATGCGAAGAAAAACCGCTGCCAGACGCTCGCCCCCCATTTGCGAAACAGATCCTTTCATCGAGTGGGCGCGCTTGATGATCGTTTCCAGGTCACCGCCATCGACGACGTCCCTGAGCTGTGCGATATTTTTCGGAAGATCCTGCAAAAAGGTCCGGATCATCTCCTGAACAATATCGAGGTTGTTCACAATCAATTCCGCGATATAGTTTCTATTGAGAACGGAGGCGGTGGCAGGATTCTTCGGGGTTGCCATTGAAGTGTCATTGGAATCGGTTGATGGGGATTTCGTCGATGCTTTTTGGCCGAAATACTTCATCAGAATGTTGTGGACATCTGCCAGCCGGATTGGCTTGGCAATGTAGTCATCCATTCCTGCAGCGAGACATTTTTCCCGATCGCCCTGCATCGCCGCGGCTGTCATGGCCACGATCGGAATGTGCCGCCCTCTTCCGATCGCTGCTTCCTGTTGGCGGATGGATCGAGCCGCTTCAAAGCCGTCCATGACGGGCATTGATCCGTCCATGAAAACAATGTCATACGGCACGCGCATGGCCCGTTCGACAGTCTCTTTCCCATCCGCAGCCACATCCACAGTGCAACCGAACTTTTCAAGGATAGCATATGCCACCTTTTGATTGACCGGATTGTCTTCAGCCAGGAGGACATGAATTTTTATCGATGGAAAAGATTCTGAAAAAGTCGTATGAAGCCCCGGCATCCGGGCCTCCAAAAAGTCTTCCTTCCGAGAGCAAGCTTTGATAAGTGCTTGACGAAGCTCCCATGGCCTCACAGGTTTCGTCAGGCACGCCGTACATCCAGCCTCCTCCAGCCGGCAAGCATCATCGCACCGGCGCAGCCGAACAGATGTCAGAAGAATCACGGGCGGGTGCTCGAGCGATGAATCTTCCTTGATGGCGTGTGCCAGCCGAATGCCATCCATGTCGGGAATGAGGAAATCCAGAAGAACGATCTGAAAAAGGCGTCCAGCATCGCGCGCCGCCTGCATCGTATGAAGGGCATCCGAAGCAGAACCTGCTTCACACCATGGCATTCCCCAACGATCGAGATATTCCGAAAGGATCTTCCGATTCGTCCCATTATCGTCGACTATCAGTGTTCGTATTCCGGCCAGATCAGGAATCGATCGAACGGCGTGAGTGCTCGCTTGCAACTGCAGTGTGAGCTGAAAGCGGAAAGTGGACCCATGGCCCTCGGCACTCGTCATATCAATCGACCCGCCCATCATATCGACCAGCTGTTTGCTGATGGCGAGGCCGAGGCCGGTCCCGCCGAACTTCCTGGTTGTCGATGCTTCCGCTTGGACGAATTTCTGAAAAAGCCTCTTCTGCATGTCGATCGGGATGCCGATTCCCGTGTCCTCGACCTTGAATTCAATCATCGCGGACTCCCCATGCCGGCCAACACAGCTCACATCGATCAGAACATGGCCCTTATTCGTAAATTTGATCGCATTGGCCGCCAAGTTGGTCAGCACCTGACGGATTCTGTTCGGGTCGCCGACGACGAGCGACGGAACGTCGATGGGGTATCGCACGAGGAGGTCAATTCCCTTCTCTTCGGCACGCAGAGCCAACAATTGTCCAACCTCTTCCACAACTGCCTGCACATCGAAAGGAATAGCCTCGAGTTCAAGTCTGCCGGCTTCAATTTTTGAAAAATCGAGAACATCGTTGAGAATAGTGAGAAGGGTCTCGGCCGAATTGTTGATCGTCTTCACATAATCGCATTGCTGCTGAGTCAGGTCGGTGTCCAGCAGCAGTTCCGACATTCCGATAATTCCGTTCATTGGTGTGCGAATTTCGTGGGACATGCTAGCCAGGAATTCGCGTTCGGCCTGGCTTGCAACTTCAGCGGCATGGCGCGCTCTTTCCGCTTGCTCCCTCTCCTTTCGCTCGGTGATATCCACGGCCGATCCTTCAAGGCAAATCATTTCGCCGTTCGGGCCATAGACAGCACGGACGTATTCTGAAATCCAGATTGTGCTGCCGCCTCTGCGAAGCATACAAGACTCCATCCCCTTGACCGAGCCGGTCTCACGGAGAGAGCGCAGAAAACCATCGCGCGCCTGTGGGTCGACATAGCATTGCTTGCTGATGTCGGAAACCGATGCCATCAGCTCGCTCGCCGAAGCATACCCCAGTAGCCGCGCCATGGAATCATTGGCATTCAGAAAACGGCCGTCGAGGGTCGTTTGAAAGATCCCTTCCACAGCACTTTCAAAAATGGTGCGATACTTGGATTCCGCATCCTGGAGCGAAGCGTGTTCTGATTGGAGCTTCGCGGTCATATCGTTAAAGGCATCTGCAAGTTCGCCGATCTCATCCTTCTGGTCGACCTGCACACGTTGATCAAGCTGGCCTTCAGAGATGCGTCGAATGACTCCAAGCATTTTATAGATCGGTTGAGTGAAGTAGGTGGCCGTCATCATTCCGAGTCCGACAGCAATGAGAAGCGCCAGTATCGAGCTGACGAAAATGACCTTATAGGCATTACGCCGTGTTTCTTCAATGGATGATTGGCCGGTCGCCACCGAAATCAGCCCCACCGTCACGCCTTGATTATTCTGCAGTCGCGTATACGCCGTGGCATATCGGTCGGAGCCGATCTGTTCATTCAAGCAAATGGGTGTTTCCCTGACATCCTGGAACCGGATGATGCCTGACTTCAAAATTTCCTTTAATTCAAATCCCTCGCTGTTTTGCAGAGTGCTGACAATATCGCCACGAACATCCCACTGAATGGTGACATCGGTTTTCACCTGGTCCTTCAGCGCCTGAGCCATGACGGCATTCAGAGGAAATGTCACGACGACAACGCCGGTGGCGGTCAGAGTGCCCTTGTGAATCATGGGGGCTGTCGCCTTGATAGCGAGGCCAACGGGCAACTTGAAGAAGTCCGATTGTGATTCCAGCTGATATGCGCTCGTGATGATGGGGTCATTGGCGCGGGTGAAAAAGGCCCAGATTCCTCGATTGGCGGACGAGGTACGGGCCAGAAGCCTTCGTTCTCCATCGAAGACTTCGACGATGGCCATGAACGAAAAATCCCGAGTCGTTTCAAGGACAGTTTCAATCCGGTCGGCATCAGGAAGTTCTTCAATTTCGCCGCTCTTGGCAATGAAGCCGGCAAGGCTGCCGGCGCGTTGCTTGTACTCCATAAGCAATCGTCGGACATCGTTGAGCGCCCGGATATTGCTCTCTTGCAGGGCCCGCTCCGCACGACTGGCATTCATCTGCATCCCTGTATACGTAGTGATCGCCATCGGAAGAATTGTGATGCCGATAAAGATCAGTGTGAGTCGGCCCCAGATCGACTGCCTCCTGAGGCTCATGATGGGTTTGCTTTGCTTCCGGCCGGCCATCTCATTCTCTCCAGGCCTTGTTAAACCAGAACACATCAGTGTGAAGAATGTCATGCACCTCGCTCCGATATGCCATAACAGTCTGGGCATGAGCCAGAGGCACCCAAGGCGCCTGTTCGTGAATAAGAGCAAGAACTCTCTTATACAGCTCGATACGCCGAGGCAGACCGACCTCCTGCCGGGCTCTCATGAGTAAGTCATCCACGTCCGCATTCTTGAAAAAGGCGATATTCCCCGCATTCGGAGTGACGGCGTATTCTGAACTGAAGTTTGTTGAAAGGAGATCGTCGGGATCCGGCGAATCGGCAGTATACCCCAGAAGCGCCATGTCGTGCTCACCGTTTGCTGTTCGAGCCAGGTAGTTTTCCCAATCACAGGAATAAATGGTCGTCTTGATTCCGACCGCGTTCAGATTTGCTTTGATGGCTTCAGCGATCTTCCGCGGCTCCGACATGTACGGCCGGGGAATGGGCATTGTCCAGAGCGTGGTTTCGAATCCATTCTTATAGCCGGCTTCCTTGAGCAAGCGCCGGGCCTGCGCCGGATCGTATTCATAATCGGCGATCGCATCATTGAATCCCCACATGGTGGGAGGGATTGGATTTCTGGCAGGAATTGCAAATCCTCGGTAGGCGATCTTGACCAGGTTCTGTTTGTTGATTGCATAATTGACAGCCAACCGTACTTTGATGAGATTGAAAGGTTTTTTGTTGAGATTCATTGCGAGAAAGCCGATGTTCAACCCCGGGGTTGCCTGCAGATGCAAATCCTGCCTGTTGAGGATTTCTTCAAAATCATCAGGGCTGATTCCATCCATGACCTGGATGGCGCCGGTCTTGAGCGCCAGAAGGCGCTCATTATTATCGGGGATCGATCGGACAACGATCCTATCGAGCCGTGCTCTTTCTCCCCAATAATCATCATTGCGACGAAGAATGATGCGATCTTCAGGTATCCATTCAACAAAAGAGAAGGGTCCGGTACCCACCGGATGCTTTTCGAAATCAGTCCCCCATCGCCGAACAGCCTCCGGGCTGACAATATCAGCATAATTCGCAATGGCCGCCAGAAAGGGGGCGAATGGCGTGTTCAGAGTGATGTGAATTGTGAAAGGATCAACCGCCTCCAGGCCTTTGATCGACAGGAGAGATTGATCGACATCGAGAAATTCCTTCCTGTAATAGGAGAATCGCCTGTCGAATTTCCTCCGCAGGCTGAACTCAACCGCTTCGGCGGTGAAAGGATTTCCATCGTGGAACCGGACCCCTCTCCTCAAGTGAAAGATCCACTCCTTGCCGTCAGCAGACCCTTCCCAGGAAGTTGCGAGGCAGGGGTCGAGGCGAGAATAGTCATCAGAGAAACGTAACAGGCCTTCAAAGAGCTGAACGCCAACGGAAGCGGACTCGCCATCGGAGATGAGTGCCGGGTCCAGAGTCACCGAATCAGCGCCACGGCCGAAGCCGAGTGTGTGGTAAAGAGGAGGCTTTTTTAACGCCCAGAAGAAGCCGGCGCCCAGCAGGCAACAGAGAACGGCAGCAAGAAGGGCGAATTTCACGAGATTCATTGGATGAATGGTGCCTGAAATTGTCTTTGATAGATTAAAAGGCTTGCCGGCTTCGGGCAACAGCTCAATTGATACCTTGACTCTGAATATCGCATATTCTTATCAGATTGCTGTGTCGGATGATCGCACAATATTAAGTAAAACCGTTCGCAGGACATTCGTCAAGCCCTGGAAATTCCCTCGTCGTGGAGCATAGATCCCCGCAAGCAGCTGCATCATCGACGCAGGTAGAGGCATATTCGTGAACGAGTCAAACTGATACTGTCTGCGCTACCATTATGATTTTGCGCCATGCAGGTTTCAGAGAATCGAGCAGAATCAGCCTCCTCATAAGTTGAGGAGGGGGTTTTGCCCAATCGAAATGCGATAGCATTCTTGACAGTGATGAAAACTCAGGCCATGCTTAACATTGATGGCGCAGGCAGAGGATAGAGGTTCAGAGCGGGCCAGATCTTTGGGCGAGGTCCGGGAATCAGTGAACGTTCCCTTGCAACCGGCTTTCTGGCGGCGCCTGTTTGCATTCATGGGACCTGCCTACCTGGTCAGCGTCGGCTACATGGATCCAGGCAACTGGGCAACCGACATCGCCGCCGGATCGGCCCTGGGCTACTCTCTGGTCTGGGTCCTCTTCATGTCCAACCTGATGGCGATTCTTCTGCAAGTCTTATCGGCGCGATTGGGGATTGTTACAGGAATGGACCTGGCTCAAGCCTGTCGCGCCATGTTCAGTCGTCGCGTTTCATGGGCTCTTTGGATTCTGACCGAAATTGCAATCGTGGCATGCGATCTCGCCGAGGTGCTCGGTTCTGCAATCGGCCTTCAGCTGCTCTTCCATCTGCCGCTTCTTGTCGGGGTCTTGCTCACGGTGCTTGATACATTCATCCTACTCTATCTGCAGCGCCGCGGGGTGCGCATGATGGAGGCCTTCATTGTGGCGCTCATCACGACGATCGGCGCGTGCCTGGCCATCGAAGTCTTCCTCTCAAAGCCGGCGTGGGGGGCCATCGCCGTCGGCTTCCTCCCATCGTTACCAGGTGATCGATCGCTCTTTCTCGCAATCGGTATCATCGGCGCCACCGTCATGCCGCATAATCTCTACCTGCACTCATCGCTCGTTCAGTCGCGCCGCATCCGGCACACTCCGGCCGGGATTCGCAGCGGCGTCCGCTTCAACATCATCGACTCGGTTTTCGCACTGAATGTCGCCTTCTTCATCAACGCGGCGCTCCTGGTTCTGGCGGCAGCGACGTTTCATAAAACCGGGCACCAGAACATCGTGGATATCCTGGGTGCACATCACCTGCTGGAACCGATACTCGGCGCATGGATTGCGCCCGTTGCGTTCGCCATCGCCCTCCTCGCATCCGGTCAATCCAGTACAATCACTGGAACACTGGCAGGGCAGATTGTTATGGAGGGATTCGTCAACCTGAGGTTGACGCCTGCTGTTCGCCGCCTGCTCACACGCGGCGTGGCCATCATCCCAGCCCTCGCCACCATCATCTTTTTCGGAGAAAGTGCAACGGGCATGCTACTCCTGATCTCTCAGGTTGTGTTATCGCTGCAGCTTTCCTTCGCCGTCATCCCTTTGATCCATCTTGTCTCAGATCGCCGATGGATGGGCCAGTATCGAGTCAAGCCGGCTCTGCAAATGATCGCATGGCTTGTGGCAGGCGTCATCGTCGCATTGAACATGAGGCTCGCCTTCGACGAGATTTTCTCATGGCTCAGGAGCGCCAGTGGATACGGTTGGATTCTCGGCATCATCGTTATTCCGGCTAGCCTCGCTCTGGTCGGATTGCTCGCGTATGTCACAATCCTTCCTGCAATTCAACGATGGCGAGGCGATCCGACGCCGGCGCTTGCAGGCGTACACGGACCAAGCTCCATGCCGCCCGTGGAACCGCCGCCGCCGCCGAAACGCATCGGCGCAGCAATCGATTTTTCTTCCGCCGACACGGCCGTTCTCTCCCATGCCGTAACGCTGGCGCGTGCTGCCGGCCGTGGATCTGTGGTCGTGCTGCTGCATGTGGTTGAATCCGGCGGCGCGCGATTGATGGGGAGCGAGATGCAGGATAGCGAAGCGCGATCCGACCAGCAAAGACTTGAATTGTATACGGCTGAACTCGGCGAACTCGGTGTCGACGCATTTTATGATTTGGGCTTCGGAGAACCCCCTGAACAACTCGCCGCGCTCATCCACCAACACAAGCCCGACATCATCATCGCCGGCAGTCACGGCCACAAAGGGATTAACGATTTGGTCTACGGAACGACGGTGGAAAAGCTGCGGCATCGAATCGGCGTGCCGCTGCTGGTCGTCCCTGCTTCTGGAAAACATCGAGTGGAATGAAGCGGCGAGGCGGGCAGGTCACCAGTCGCCTGCTCCCAGTTCACGGACTTCCACGGCTCCGTTCATCGATCGCCCGCGGCGCAATCTTCAGTGAGAAGGATCGGATATTTTTTGATCCCGGCCCATGTCGATGACCGATAGGAACAGCAGTTGAGCCAGATCCTCCATAATTTCAGGTGTGATGATGTCAATGCTATCCTTCGTCGTATGATACGTCTGGTAGGGCAATTCCTTCCCGCCGGAGGCGTTAAAGGACAGTGTCGGAATGCCGGCCCACATAAAATGGGCCGCATCTTGCCGAGGACGAGCGAGGTTGGCTGTAAAACCCGCTTCTATCTGCCGGTGGATGTACTTTCCATTGTTGCGCGAAATAATCTCCCATAACTGCGGGAAATTTTTTGCTCCACCGGCATATATGTGATCGCCACGGCCGACGCCATCCATATTAAACACGCCCGTCACATGATCGTTCGGTACGACAGGATGCGCGACATAGAATTCCGACCCTTTGACGCCCTGTTCTTCAGCGCCGAACATGATGAACACCACAGATCGCTTGAGCGGCATGTCAAGCTCAAATAGAGCCTGTGCGACTCCAAGCGATACCGCCACGGCGGATGCATTGTCATTGGCGCCCGGCATCATTTCGGGGTTCATGCCGAGGTGATCGAGGTGGCTCGTGATGATGATGTATTCATTATTAAGCGTCGGGTCGGATCCTTCCAGCATGCTGATGACGTTCATGCCGATGCCCTCGGGATGATACTCAGTGACGCATGTGAGAGTCATGGACTTGCCGAGAGCGAAGGAGCACGGTTTGAGCGATGTCTTGATGGTCTTCACCACATTGTCATGTTTTTTTCCAGTGCCCGCAAAGACATCCTCGGCGACACTTTCACCGATATAGGTGACGATAAAGTCTTTGATGAAAACTGAATTCGGATTGGCGATGTGGTAATCGTAGATCATTCCAGCGGCACCATGTTCTTTGGCATTCTTCATTTTGTAATCATGAAACGAATATGGCCGCCATTTTTGAAAAACAGTGGGATCGGGATGATCAGGACCCACCGGCGATTCGGGTTCCACCATGACGATCTTGCCCTTAACATCAACACCATCATAATCGTCATATCCTAGTTCCGGCGCGGTGATGCCGTATCCGGCGTAGACGACATCAGCCGTCACAGTGCCGCTATCCGAAGTACTTCCAGGAAAATAATCCTCCTGGAAAAGGTATCTCTTCTTGATCATGCCGTCTTTGCCGATGGGGACGTTTAATACTAGTTGATCACCCGGTTTAACAAGCGTGTACGGGTTCGGGAATTTTTGAAAGTAAGCGCCGTTGTCCCCCATCGGCTTCATTTTCCAGCTCGCCAGGAGATCCGCAACCCATTGCGCAGACGCGTTGTATTCCGGCGTGCCGGTCAGCCGGCCTCGATATTTTTCCGACGCGAGCTCTTTGACATAATCGTCGAGCGTGTGGCTGGAGATGGTATGCATGGCCGCGAGCACGCGCTCTTCGGTGAAGCCTTCCGATGGCTTCTGATCCTGTGATGCAATCCGGACGTCAATCGCACAGAGAAGCCCGACAAACAGCCACAATGTCGAACGCGTGACGAATCGCTTAAGCATGAATTCTCCTTCGTCTGTCTTCAAACAATCGCGGAAACATCATTCTCTTCATTTGGAAGACATGTTACAAAGTCCGGCGGAACAATTTCGTCGCCAGGAAAATCATGATGGTGGTGAAGATACTCAAATAGAGCAGATCGCCTGAGATTGCCATGAGTGGGGTATTTTTAAGCAACAGTGATTTGAAGGCGTGTACGGCATAAGTAAACGGATCAATGGTCGAGATCACCTTCATCCATAGCGGGAAGCCGTTAATTGGATAAACCGCGCCGCTCGGGAAGAAGAGCAGAGTGTTCAGGACGCCGAAGATGGCGCGAGGAACGAGCGGATCGCTGACTCGGACCATCAGCATGAACATCATGCTGATGAGGGCCAGGGCCGTGGTGACAATCACGAGAAGCAGCTTCAGAAGGCGAATTGGTTCGAGGGGATGCGCAATCCCGGCAATGATCGAGCCCATCGTGGTTAAGACGAGGCCGGACATGAAGGCTTTTGCGGCACCGGACAATGTGAAGCCGAGAATCAATTCCAACTTGGTGATGGGCGTCACGAGATAGCCTTCATGCAGCCCGCGAGCTTTGTCATCGATAAAGATAATTCCACCACCGATCATGGCCGAGATGAAAATCGCGAGGACGATCGTCCCCGGAAGCAGGTATTGAATGTAAGGGACATACGGATACACTTCAACGACGGACACAGTGACAGTGGGGGATAATCGAGGCACGCTGCCCCTGGCGTTGTAGGTCGCTATCAGATCGGCAAAGATCCCTTGCAGAGCCCCGGCGGCGAAATTATCCGTGTTATCCTCGATGAGCGCAATCTCGGGAACGGCTTTCGCAAGCGCCTGCCGCGAAAAATTCGGCGGGATATTAAGCACGGCGCTGATTCGCCCGTTTCGAAGATCAGCCATGGCCTGCTGCAGATCTGTATAGTCGGATGTCTCGAATGTTCGCGCGTTCGCCCCGACCGCCTCGAACATCTCCCGCAGCTTCACCGTCGGCATGCCTCGATCCTGATCCACGATCCCGACCTTGAGCTCCCTGATCTTGCCGCCGAAGGCATATCCGAGCACAACGAGTTGCACGAGCGGGAAGAGCATGGAAGCAAACATGAGTGTCGGGCTGCGCATGAACTTGCGAAGGTCCCGATCGATAATCGCCAATATCCGATGCACGCGTTGTCCTCCTCACCGCCTCTCATACATGAAACGCGAATCCATGGAAGGAGCCTCTTGAAGCGCATCGCGCAGCTGGTGTCCGGTGTAGAACATGAACACGTTGTCGAGTGTCGTGCTCTGAACCGAAAGCGATGTCACTTCAAGCCGATGCTCACGAGCAACCTCCATCACTGCAACCGTCGTCTGCGGCCCGTTGTCGGTGTTGATCCGAAACACATGCTCATC
The DNA here is from genome assembly GCA_903916735.1 of uncultured Acidobacteriota bacterium. GTDB lineage: Bacteria > Acidobacteriota > CAIWXX01 > CAIWXX01 > CAIWXX01 > CAIWXX01. The sequence continues at coordinate 49,880 of CAIWXX010000080.1, read as the reverse complement.
CGATTTGACGCTTTGGACACCGGGCAGCCCCCGCAACTTATCGATCCAGCCATCAGGAACTTCCGAAAAGCTGACCTCCAGAATGTTGTTGCCGGGAATGGAGGCTTTGAGCTTCAGAGGCGAATCGAGCGCTACGAGCTTACCGTGATCGACAATGGCGATCCGGTCACAGAGCTTGTCTGCTTCATCCATATAGTGAGTCGTCAGAAGGATCGTCAGATCGCGCTGCTTTTTCAGCTTCATGAGCATCTCCCAGACGCCGACGCGCGATGCCGGATCCAGGCCCGTCGTCGGTTCGTCGAGGAAAAAAATCTGCGGCTCATGCACAAGACCTCGTGCCACTTCCAACCGCCGCCGCATTCCGCCGGAAAAATTCTTGACGGGCTTGTCGGCCCATTGCAGGAGATCGACGGCGCCGAGCAACGACTCGATGGCAGGCCGCCTCCGCTCGCGGGGCACACCATACAACTTCGCGAAAATCAGCATGTTCTCTTCGGCGGTCAGTTCCAGATCTGATGTCATCGCCTGAGGAATAACGCCGATGCACTTCCGCACATCGTTTGGCGAGCGCGCAACATCAAAGCCGTTCACACGCGCGGCCCCCGAGGTCGGTGGGATCAGGGTTGTCAGCATTCGGATGAGAGTCGATTTACCGGCGCCGTTGGGGCCAAGCAGCCCGAAGACCTCGCCATGTTCGACGCTGAAGCTTAAACCGTCCACGGCACAGAATCCATTGAAGCATTTTCTGATATTATCCACTTCAATGGCGGCGCCTTTATTCCGATTGTCCATGACCATCCTCGGCCTGTGTCGAAGGGCGCCTAGTGCGGCGTTTCGATCGGCAGCATGACGTAAGCGGTGAGGCCGGGCCAGAGCCTGCGATCGGCATTATCAACGCGCAATCTGATCTCGAATGTCTTGATGTCCCGCTTCGTGCGGCTGACATCGCGCTGAGTTGCAAATCCGGCATCAACGGCTCGATAAAAGATGACCCCTGTCCGTTCCGCGCCGGACGGCAGGCGGATCTTCATCCGATCTCCGATGCGGATCTGATCGATATAGGTTTCTTCGACATCAGCACGGACCCACAGGTCGTCGGGGTTGATGAGTGACACAATCGCCTGCCCGGGGCTGACGATTTCGCCCTGGCGTGCAGCGAGAGTCGCCACGTATGCCGGAAGAGGTGCGCGAATCTCCGTATATTCGAAGCGGACATCGGCGCGCTGTTTTTGAGCGGCGGCGGCGGCGAGCTGTTGGCGGCCGGCCACCAACTGGCTCTGCTTCACCGCCACCTGTTCAGCCGTGGACTGAGCAAGTGCAAGCGCTGCGCGCTGCGCATCGACCTGCTTCCGGGTCGATTCCTCGTGAGCCCGAAGCGATTCATAGCTGGTCCGAGCTTGATCCAGATCGCCTGTTGATGAGATCTGTTCGGCTGCCAGTTTTTTAGTGCGTTCGTACTCGAGGCGCGCATGCTCAAGATCAGCGGCTGCTTCGACCTGTTGAGCCTCGGCAGAGGACAGTCCGGCTTCGGCCTGATGAATCTGATCGCGAGTCTGCAAAACCTGGTACTTCAACTCCGACTCGGCCTGCTTCACCTGGGCACCGCTCCCTTGCTCCAAGTGGCCATAATATGACTGATCCGCCTGCAGCTCCCCCGGCTCGATGACCGCCATGAGTCTCCCGGCTGTCACGGTATCTCCTTCCTTGACCAGAAGCTGCGCAATCTGCCCCTGCACCTGCGAGCTCACGATAACATCATCCGTTGTGACGATTCCCGTCAGAATGATGGCGTGCGGCCGCTTGGCCACGAGAAACAACACAATCACGCCCAGCAGCACGACCCCGCCACCTATGGCGAAATACAACCGGCGATTCATTAGATTCCGACCTCCATCCAGTCAGGCACACTCCGGAAGCTGTTTCAATCATCTCAAACGCTTCCTATCAACAGAGCAACTTCCATGCAAGCAATCCCATATTATAGTAAATTGGAGCATCGTAGTATTTGTGTAAAATCATCGGGCGACAAATGGAAGACCAATCACAATCGACATGCACAATTCCCAGCCTGCCAAAGCAACCACTGAATCTCGCATATTACAGTGACAAATTGATCAAAGATGAAGACCGGCGTGCTGCAGGTGCATTGTTTTGTGACGCACGCCATTTTGGAGCCTTTTCGAGACATACCCCAAATCCAAAGGCTAAGTTATTTATTATGCAGGCGGATATAGGGGATAACACGTAGGGCGCTCTTCGGAATAGAAGATAAAATGGGCTCAAGTTGTCCAAAGGTGCAGCCTGTTTCATTTACATTCCCTCATCGCGATCCTGTCACGAAATCCGGCATCTCGACTTCCGAGTGAACAAAAAAAACCCGGTAGCCGTATAGGTAATTGAACGGACAGTGAAAATGGCGATATTTCAGGAGGTTTTCCAAATGGTCAAGAAACATCCCATCATGGTCATCATAGTGGTTGTAGTTCTGGTTGGAGTGGGTGTCCTCATGGCACTCAGGGCATCCATGGCCGCATCACTATCTGCCAACACCGGCTCGGCGAAGACTCCAGCTCAAGAGGAAAGAAAGCTGCCGGTCGAGGTTGTGGGCGCCGAGCGGGGCATTATCAGCAGTTCCATCGTTACAACCGCCAGCCTCGAAGCACATCGACAGGTGACGATGATGGCCGAAGCACAGGGCATCGTGGAAGATCTCCTTGTGGATGAAGGCACTGCGGTCAAGGAAGGGCAGATCCTGGCCAAGCTCCGCAACTCGGACAAGCAGGCTGCTCTGCAGAAGGCCGAGATCAATGTGAGGAATGCGAAGATCGAAATGGATCGTAAACAGCGGTCCTACGACGAGAGCCTCATCACTGGCGCCGATCTCGATGCGACTAAATACCAGATGGACACGGCGCAAGCCGGACTTAAAGAGGCGCAGGTTGAAGTCGATCATTGCACTATTCGAGCGCCTTTCTCAGGGACGATCACGGAACGATTCATCGAGAAGGGGCAGAATATCAATCCGTCTCAGAATCTTTTCACTCTCGTCGATCGCACCCCCCTGCGGGCCAAGATCTATTTGCCCGAGAAGGAAGTCTTCGAATTGAAAATCGACCAGGCGGTTGAGCTATCATTAAATTCTCAGAAAGATGTCGTATTCCAAGGCGCAATCCAGCAGATTAATCCGGCCGTCGACCCCAAGACCGGTACGGTCAAAGTGACCGTGGAAATTGCACAAGCACCTGACCAGATCCGCCCGGGGTCATTTGTCGATGTGAAGCTCGTCACCAAACAGCATGACAATTCGCTCCTCGTCCCCAAGAAAGCTATTCTGGAGGAGGCGGGTGAGCAGTATGTCTTCTTGATCAACAAGGGCATCGCCGCCCGGAAGACGGTACATGTCGGCTTCGTCGACGATCAGCATGCTGAAGTCCTTTCCGGCGTGAACACAGGCGATGTAGTAGTCATCGCAGGGCAGGGTTCATTGCGCGACGGCAGCAAAACGGAAACGGTTGCAACCCGCTAAGGAGCCGTCATGAAAATCGCCGAAATCTCCATCCGGCGGCCGATCACCGTCGGGATGATCACGGTTGCGGTTCTGATGTTCGGGCTGGTTGCCTTCGGGCGCTTGCAGGTCAATCTGCTGCCTGACATTTCCTATCCGACTTTGACGGTCGAGACGAAATATTCGCAGGCGGCACCCAACGAGGTTGAAAACCTGGTGACGAAGCCGGTCGAGGAGGCTGTGGCCGTCGTTTCCGGGGTGCAGCGGATTACGAGCCGCTCGCGCGCCGGCGTTTCTGAAGTCACGATGGAGTTCGGCTGGGGCACCAACATGGACTTCGCCTCTCTGGATGTCAGGGAAAAGGTCGACCTTGTCCAGCTTCCTCGAGATGCTGAAAAGCCCAATGTTCTCCGCTTCGATCCTTCCAACGACCCTATTCTGCGCGTCATCCTGAGCGGCAGTTCAAATCTGGTTGGGCTGAGGATATTCGCCGACAAAACGGTCAAGAAGGACCTGGAATCGCTCGACGGCATCGCAGCCGTGAAGATCAACGGAGGTCTCGAAGAAGAGATCCATGTCCAGCTCGATGAAACCAAAATCTCTCAGTTGGGCTTGACCGTTGATGATCTCACAAGCACTCTTGCCCGCAACAACATCAACATCGCCGGCGGCAGCCTGTATGAGAATGAAGCCAGGTACCTCGTCCGGACACTCAACGAATTCCAGACCGTCGGCGAATTGAATAATCTCATCGTGAAAGAGGATGGTGGGCGACGGATTCTCATCAAGGATGTGGCTCGGATCGAGCGTGGGACGAAGGATCGCGAGGTCATCACAAGGATCAACGGGCAGGAAGGGGTCGAACTGGCGATTTTCAAAGAAGGCGATGCCAACACCGTTCAGGTGGCCGACGCAGCCAAAGCACGGTTGAAAACTATTGAGAAGAGCGCGGAGTCCTCACAGAATAAGATGAAGATGGACGTGCTCTTCGACCAATCGAAGTTCATCGAACAGGCAATCGGCGAGGTCCGCAGCAATGCCATCATCGGCGGATTTATCGCGGTCTTCATTCTTTTCTTTTTCCTCAAGGAATTCCGTTCGACGATCATTATCGGATTTTCCATCCCGCTTTCAATCATCGCCACTTTCTTCGTCATGTACCAGCTCGGGATCAAGCTGAACATCATGTCGCTCGGCGGCCTCGCTCTTGGTGTCGGCATGCTTGTGGACGACGCGATTGTCGTGCTGGAATCCATCGTCCGACATTACAAGATGGGAAAACTGTTGGCGATTGCCGCCTACGAAGGCACAAAGGAAGTGGGCCTTGCCGTCACGGCCAGCACATTAACCACCGTAGTCGTTTTTCTGCCGATTTCATTCATAGAAGGCATCGGAGGCCAGCTGTTCAAGGATCTCGCAGTAACCGTCACCGTTTCGCTGCTCGTCTCCATGATTTCCGCGTTTGCCCTCATCCCGATGTTGTTCTCGCGCGGTATCAACCAGCAAGAGGTCGATTCGCACGACTACCGCAACCGCGTGAGCAAGAGTGTTTTCCAGACCGGGCCGGTCTTTCTCATGCGGATTATCAGAAGGGCGACCGATTTTGCGGGAGGAGTCTTCAGCAAAATGATATCGCCCTTCGTCAAATCGATTGATGCAGGGCTGAATTTTTTCTATCGGCAATATCCAGGAATACTTAAAGCTGCGTTGCGACACCGGTTTGCGGTGCTGGGAACAGGGCTGCTGCTGGTTGTGCTCTCCGTAGCGCTCCTGGGCTCGCTCGGAGTCGAGCTGATCCCTCCGATCAGCCAGGGAGAATTTAGTTTCCAGATCAGTCTTCCTGAGGGAACACCGCTCAGCCGGACCGAAGACACTCTGAAAAGCGTTGAGCAGAAACTGCGCGCGATCCCTGAAGTGGAAACCTGCATGATCCTGGTAGGGCGGAATGCCAACGTCAGTTGGACGTCGGCGGAATCCTATGAGAACTCGGCGGTCATCAACGTCAAGATCAAAACAGCCAAAAATATCAAGGTCGTGGAAAATAAGGCGGCGAATGATATCCGCGGCATTCTCGATCGGTATCCCGATTTGCAGTACAAACTGCAACGCCCAAGCCTTTTCAGTTTTCGGACACCGATCGAGGTGGAAGTGTACGGGGACGAGCTGATTACGACAAGCGATGCCGCTCGTATGATGGAGAATAAGCTAAAAGCGATTCCAGGGCTAACGGATCTGAAATCAAGCTGGGAAGAAGGATCACCCGAAGCACACGTGGTGTTCAATCGCAATCAGCTGTCACGATACAACCTGAATTTGGAAGACGTCGCGAACACTCTTAAGAACAAGGTTAAGGGGGCGGTGGCGAGCACTTTCCGCGAGGGCGATGATCAAATCGACATCCGTGTCTGGGACGCCGCCTCCTTTCGCAGCTCGATCGAAGACTTGCAGAACATGACCATCGCTCGCATCAACAACGTACCGGTGTCATTGAGCGCTGTCTCGACGGTCGAAATCGGGCGGGGGCCGACCGAGATCCGGCGCATTAACCAAAAGCGTGCCATCGTGATTTCGGCCAACCTGAGCGGCGCCAGTCTGGGCAAGATCAGCGCCGCCATCAATTCGGTTATTAAGACCACTGATCTGCCGCCGAAGGTGACCGCCCTGCTGGGGGGTCAGAACGAGGAACTGCAGAGATCCTTCCACTCGCTTTACCTCGTCGCCGCTCTTTCCATATTCCTCATCTACTTCGTCATGGCCGCCCAATTTGAATCGCTCAAACAGCCATTCATCCTTATGTTCACAGTGCCGCTCTCGATCATCGGTGTCGCTTGGATTCTCTGGGTGACTCGTGTTGATATCAGCGTCATTGTGTTCATGGGCTTCATCATACTGGCGGGGATCGTCGTCAAAAATGGCATTATCCTCGTGGACTATATCAACACGGGTCGGAAGCATGGACTATCAATGGTGGACGCTATGATCGAAGCCGCTAAGGTCAGGATCCGCCCGATCCTGATGACGACAGCGACAACGCTGCTCGGGCTGCTTCCAATGGCTTTCAGCACCGGCGAAGGCTCCGAGATACGCGCTCCCTTGGCCATCACCGTCATCGGCGGTCTCACGGTCTCAACCATCTTGACGATGATCATTATCCCGATTCTGTATAGTCTCACCGAGCGTGATGCGCCCGTGCCGGCTGTGGAAGTTCAGACAGAGCTGGAGAAGGCGAATCCTGTGATCAGGGCACAGGAGGCGTCCTTATGAATCTTTCTAAAATCGCCATCCACCGCCCCATCGCGACGCTGGTCTTCCTTTCGAGCATCATGGTGATCGGTGTGATTGCCGCCACTCGGATGAAGCTGGCGTATTTCCCGAACGTCGAATTCCCTCAGATCCAAATCGTCGTGCCGTACCCCAATTCGAGCCCGTCGCAGATCGAGAAGAACATCATCAAGCCGATTGAAGAGAGTCTCGCAACACTCTCCGGAATAAAGAACATCAACTCGACGGCCACTGCTGACGGCGCGCAGATCAATCTGGAATTCGATTGGGGAAAGAAGCTGGCTATCGTCCGCACCGAGGTGGATCAGAAGGTCGAACTGGCTCGGAAGGAGCTGCCGGCCGATGTCGAGCGAATCAGCATTATGAATTTCAGCTCCAGCGATATCCCGGTGGTACAAGCACGCATCTCCGCACCGGGAGTGGATCTGGCCGCCAATTACGATCTGCTCGAGAAGCATGTCAAAGCGCCGATCCAAAGAATTCCCGGCGTCGCCAAAGTTGAACTCGATGGGGTTCTGGCCAAAGCCGTCTACATCGATCTGATCCTCGACAAACTCCGCGAACACAACATCGACGTCGGCGGACTTGTCGATCGCCTCCAGCGGAACAACACCAACATGAGCATCGGGAAGGTACGCAATCAGGACAATGTCATCACCGTCCGCGCCCTCGGCTCATTTCCCGACTTTCTGGCGATCAAGGAAATGTCGGTCAACAACCAGGGGCTCAGGTTGCAGGATATCGCCGAGGTCTCCTATAAGGAACCTGTCATCGAATACGGGCGCCATCTGAATCATTCCTATGCCATCGCCGTTCAGGTTTATAAGGAACCGACAGCGAACACGGTCGACGTGGCAACACAGGTGACCAACCTGGTCAAAAATGTGTTTCCGAATGATCCGTATCTTAAGGGAGTCAACCTGTTTGTTTTTGAAGACCAGGCGGCGGAAATCAAGAATGGGTTGAGCGGCATCACGAGCGGAGGCCTTTGGGGCGGGCTTTTCGCCATCCTGATTCTCTTCGTATTCCTGCGGCGAATCGATATGACGCTGGTCGTCAGTTCCGCCATTCCGATCTCGATTCTATGTGGAACAGCGTTCCTCTACTACTTCGGTTACACATTCAATGTCATGTCCATGATGGGCCTCATGCTGGCCGTCGGAATGCTGGTCGATGATGCCATCGTCGTGCTCGAATCTATTTATAAGTGCCGGCAGGAAGGGGTCGGAAAAATCGAATCCGCCGATAAAGGTACGAAGACGGTGGGACTCGCCGTCACAGCATCGACTCTGACAACCGTCATTGTCTTTCTTCCTCTCATCATCGGCAAGAAAACCAATCTCACGATCTTCCTGGCTGAAATCGGCATATCGATCACAATCACCATTCTGTGTTCACTCGTCGTCTCTCTGACCCTGATCCCGCTCGTCACGTCCCGATTCCTCAAAGAACATAGAGTGGAAGACGCGCGATGGATCAGGGGATTGAAGCGATATTATCAGGCTGCTCTCCGATGGACCTTCCACCATCGCTGGCTGACTGCCGGTATCGCCGTCTTGACGCTCGCGAGCATGGCTTTGCCAACCAAGCTCGGCCTGCAGACAGGCCAGTTTGCCGGCACCAACAACAAGCGCCAGCGTCTGGTCTACGATTTCTCCGATTTTACATACAAGAGCGAGGCGGAAAAAATCGTTTCCAAGGTTGAATATTTTCTTGATAAGAAAAACACGAAGGAACTACCTTTCGAATCCATGTACAGCTATTTCACTGACAGCGAGGCTTTCTCGATCGTCACCTTCGTGAAGGACAATATCTCCGACGATCAGGCTAAAGCATTTCGCAAGGACATCCGTGAGAATATTCCAAAGTTCGGCGGCGTCAAGGTCTATTTCGAAGACGATGATCAGCAATCCGGAGGAGGATCGACATTCTTCTCGATGTATCTTTACGGCGAGGCTCTCGACAGCCTGAAGAAGCTCGCACGGGATGTTGAAGCACGCATCGCGAAAGTGAAGGGTGTCGAAGATGTGCGGCTCGACGCAAATGCCGGCCGCAAGGAAGTTCAGATGGTGCTGAATCGCGAAAAGGCCATCAAGGCAGGCATCACTCCGCAGGAACTCGCGCAGATCATGATGTTCAGCCTCGGCGGCCAGCGCCTGCGCCGTTATGTCACGCCCGAAAAAGAAATCGATATGATACTGGGACTCAGGGTTGAGGATCGGGAAAATATCGAGGACTTGAAGAATCTGCAGATCAGCACACCTGGAGGACCGATCCAGCTCAGATCCGTCGTCGACTTTGATACGGTTGAAGGACAAAATCAGATCCAAAGGCAGAATCGCAAAAACTTTCTCTCAATTCGGGCGGTTTATGAGGGAAAGGAATGGAACAAGGCCAGGACCGAGCTGACGACGGTTATGGACTCGGTCAATTATCCAGCGGGCTACTCCTGGAGCTTCGACCAGCAGGTACAGAGAGGTGACGAGGACAACAAGACTATGATGGTCAATTTCCTGCTGGCGTTGGCGCTTGTCTATATCGTCATGGCAGCGCTTTTTGAATCATTGGTCCACCCGCTGGCAATCATCATCTCGATTCCGTTTGCGATGGTGGGCGTGCTCTGGTTTCTGTTATTCACCGGCGCACCGTTCAATCTGATGGCTCAGATTGGGTTGTTGATACTGATGGGAGTCGTCGTGCGCAATGGGATTGTGCTTGTCGAGCGAGTCCATCAGTTGAGGGAAGCCGGTCTGGCGCGTGAACAGGCTCTCTTACAAGCCGGCGATGACCGGCTACGGCCCATTATCATGACGGCGGCCACAACAATTCTGGGGCTTGTTCCGTTGGCGATGGGACGGAGCGCGCTGCTTGGGTTGAGTTACTACCCACTCGCGCGCGCCGTCATCGGAGGCCTCACGGCATCGACCGTGCTGACGCTCATCGTGTTGCCGTTCGTCTACACGCTCTTTGACGACGCGGCTGCCTGGGCTCGCCGCGTCTGGCTCCTCTCCCGACCGAAGTCGGCCGTCGCAACGACAAGAGATGCCGTATCCGTCGGCGTGTCGGTTCCATAAAAAGGGCCGATAATAATGCGGTTGATGGCAGTGGCTTGTTTGATTCCGGTGCCGGATAGCTTGCTGGTTATCTTATGGAGCCCCTCTCAACGCTCATCTTGAATTCGCCGTAAAACAGCCTCAGACGTGGCCTTGAGGGGTTTATTGAAGAGTTATCGACGAGGAAAAGGCTGAACTCCAATTGCCGGCCTGATCAGTGATCCGGGCATAGACGATCTTGGCTCCCTTACCGTCCGAAAGCTCCCAGTCTTTGCTGATGGAGAAGGCCTCTGGAGTTGTCCAATTCTGACCATCGTTGCTGAATTGCATCAGTGAAGCAGGGCCAATCCCGCTGTCGTTATCGGTGCCGCCGATCTGCAGGGAAGCATTTTGATCCTCTGTTACCGCATCGCCGTTGTTGAGGCTCAGAGTCCCAGCCGGGATGCTTTTATCGGTCGGCGCGCCGCTGGTCGTGAGGATGATCGTATCGACGACGGGCTGGCTCCAATTCCCAGCGGCATCTCGATATTTGACATAGAGAGCCTTCCCGCCATCTCCCGGGGAGAGTGCCCAACGAGCGAGCTGCGTGTAGGGAAAAGGGCCGGACCAATTATTGGAATCATTCGAGATGGAGAAAGCGCCGCCCGGAATCATGCCGCTCTGCGAATCCTGCGCGTTCAACATGAGGAATACGGCCGGTGATGATGTGTAGCTTCCGCCGCCGTTCACGGTCACAGAGCCGGTCGGCGGCGTGGTATCGGTAACATATGTATGTCGCGACAAACCAAATGCAAGAACACCCGCCTGGCTGGCGGCATAAGGACCGCCGGCCGTGATCGTGACGATTTCAGTCGAATCCACATCAATGGCATCAACCGAGTATGTCGATCCAGGAACGAGACCGCAGATAATATGTCGTTGAGCCGAGGATGGTGCATAGCGGTATCGGATGGGCATCTCGGGGGCGGCGCCATCCGTGCGCCTGTTAAACACAAGCACCCAACTCATCCGGGGACTCATGATGAAAGCGCCTGTTATATCACGCCCCTCAGTCTGAAGAACCTCTGCGGCAACAGCGCGATTCCGCGTCTTATCGTCGGGAGAGACAACTGCCAAAAAATACGTTTTTGAGGACGGCAGAGGAGATTCAATCTCAACTCGCCAGCCTCCGAAAATGTTGTCCGCGGGATAATTCCTGTCCCCGCTGTATTGTTCGAAATTCGGCCCTCCGATTTTCGTTATGAGACACGAAACAGGAAGCAGGCTCTGCAGAAAAACCTGTCCATTCGAATCTGTTGCCCGCATGTACTCCGCGTCCAAATAGCGCCAGATCCCGGAAGAGCCTCGACCCGCAAGTCGAGTTGGAGTGCCATCGACAGCAGGTTCGTGCAGGAAGTGAAACAGAGATTTCACACGGAGATCCTCTCGTCGCTCAACCGGCACTTCGACTCTGTCGAAGAGCACCAGATACGTTTCCGATTCACGAGTGGCTGGGCGAAGGAAGAGAAAATCGCGCTGGTACAAAAGGCATTTTGGTAAGTTTGAAGGTGGCGATGTGAACTCGGGATTATTATAGGCATTGGTGGCATCCCCCAGAGCATAGACGTAGCTATCAGCATCTTCGAACCGGATGATTTTTCCTGTTCCATAGAGATCTTTGTTCTCGCGATATGCGGAAATGGACTGCAGATCCGGGCCATCGCCTCCAGAGAATCCACGCTGCCCGCCATCCGGAGGATATGTCTTTTCAATTTTAAGATTATTAAAGAGCTCTGTGGGATCTTCTATGAGAATCGTGTTGTGAGCCACCGTACGAGCACTGTAGCCATCGACGCCGGGTTCGGTGAGATGATCTGAGTTGCCCGAATCAATCAAGAGCTCGCCACCGTAACCGCTGAGTTGCACGGAATTCTGATCGAGATGCATCCGGTTGCTCCGGTGCCCGCCGCAGAAAAACGCCGCTGATGGCGCCTCTTCGGAAGACCAGGATTCACGGGCTATGATCTCCCCCGTGCCGCTGGCGTAGTGAGAAAGCGGCATTTCTGATTCAGGAGCGGGCGCCACTGAGGAATCGCGAAAGCAGAACTCGACGTAAAGGCGTGCGCCATCAACAGCTTTCATCTGCAGGCGATCCATGGCAAATGCCGAACGGCTTGCGTCGGCATTTCTTCCCCACTTCTGTAGCAGCCACAATTCCTCAAGCAAATCATCATTCCCGGAGTACCCATGATTCTTCGCCTCTTGCAAAAAATCCCCTCCCCTGGCAGGAAAAAGCCCCTGGCCGCCATCCCAGTAGTGAATTTGCTGCAAGAGATAATTCGACCTTCCGTCAAAATACTCAGAGCATCTCTTCGATTCGTCCACTCCGGAGGCGGTCCAGAGCATATCCACCATCCTGCTCACGTTGACCTGCAGATGACCTGTCCCAGTCTCTTCAATGCTCCCGCCGCCGTCGGCGAATCTCTTGCAGAGTTGATCCATCCAGGCCTGGAGCTTTCCGTGGGCCTGGTCCGCGTAGCCATCCCACGGTTGACCGGGCGCGAAGCACAAGCCGGCCGCGCTCAGCACGACCATCCATTTGATGGCGCCGGCGGACCAGGGCGACCCCGAGTTGATAGTCCATTCACCGGGACTCATTGCCGCGTTGCAATACTCCTGCAGGAATTGTTGGGCACGAGAAAGACGATCATCGCTGAGACTGGCATAGAGCCAGTCAGTGGCAAGAGCAAACCGGTAGACTTCATCGGCGTAATCCAATAGCGCAGCGAAATCCCCGGCGGGTATTTCAGGATTGGTACTCGCAGCCGGCCAAGCATCTCCGAGTCTTTGGTTTAGAAGAACCCAATCATAAATTCGAAGCGCTCCGTCTCGGTAGGAAGTGTCATTTGTGGCGAGAGTCAGTGATGCTGCAGAGAGAATCACAGCGCAAGGATGAGCCAGAGTGCCCGGAGATGCTTGCAGGGCGTGTGTGAGGAAGGTTTTCAGGCGTAAAAAGTCATCTGATTGAGTAGCAGCTTTCTCGCGAATCTGCGCGATGCGGCGTGAATCAAGATGCAGCCGTGGATGAGTCTCCACGGCCAAGAGATCGAAGGCCGTGATCGAGACAATAAAAAAGAAGAGTATTCTCAGCATTATTTCTCGGAAACTCATCCTGCCAACCTTCGCCCATATTACGGCCCATCATGAGTACTGTCAATCATCTGTCTTTTGATCCTTCAAGATAGCAGCGAAGACGGCATTGGTGATTGAAAGGCAAAGGAAAAAGTGGAATGGAACAGCTAAAAATTAGGGCGCTTCTTGCACCGGCATTTTGAAAGTGAATCAACCTCTGATAGTATTGACATTGAGGGTTTTCGTTCTATAATGACGCGTTGGAATTGAATACCCCATCGAAATGATGCAGAACAAAACAATTCTTCTTGTCGATTACGAGCCCAAAGGGTTAAGCTCCATGAAGAGCTACCTGGAGGGGCTCGGCTTTACCATTGACACGGCAACAGACGGCTCGATAGCGCTTTCCAAATTCTTTGAAAAGCGTCCGGATCTGGTCGTGATGAGCCCGATGCTGCCCAAAATCCACGGCTTTGATGTCTGCCGGCAAATTACACAGAGCCCCGAAGGCAAGGATATGCCTGTCATCATCGTGACGGCAGTGTACAAAGGAAGCAAATATCGGAATGAAGCGATTCATTCATGCGGTGCGCGTGCCTATTTTGAAAAGCCGTATGCGGAAGAGGAGCTGACAGATACAATTTTCAAGCTCCTCAACATCAAGAAAGACAAGCCGGTCATTACAAAGCCTGTCTCTCTAATTAAAGAGAAATCCCTGGCAGATATCCTTCCTGAGCTTAAACAGGATAGGACAATGCCCTTCATCAAGAGAGCCGATTTACTGGCATCTCTGCAGCGCGATAAACAGAAAACGACGCCCAACCCGGAACCCAAACAGCCTCCGGATAAATTTGTTACTTCCGAGGACATATTTGCGGATGTGATTGAGAGCGTTGAAGGCGTTCCAATGCCCAAGGCTGCCCCTGCGGAGCCAATGGCTCCTCCCCAGGAAGTCAAGGTTGAACCTCCCGCGCCGATAGTGGCAGTTGAGCCGCCGCCGCCGCTTCCTCCACCGCTAGTCGAAACAAAGCCAGTCCCCAAGGTGCCAACGCCGCCAGAAGCAGAGCCGCCGCGAACAAGGGCGATACCGAAGCTCGATCCCGCAACAGAAATCAGCAAACTCAATCACGCAATTAAGAAGGCTGTACCCCCGCCTCCGGTTTCCAAAAAGCCTGAGTCTGATTTCGATAGGAAACTCGAAGAGACGCTCTCAGGACTGAGCCTAGATTTCGGCGGGCGCCCGCGCACTGCTAGACCATCAGCACCGAAAGTGGATGCGCCCCAGAAACCGACACCTCCAGTGGTCGTGCCGCCAACACCGCCTCCTGCGGTTGCCAAAGAGCCGCCTCCGATCAAGCAGCCCGAGCCCGATGCTCCACCACCACCGCAAGTCGAAGTCATCACGCCGCATTCTCTAATAGTTGACGTTGCTCCACCTCAACCCGAACCGGTTAAGAAGCCCCGGGTTACAATTGAACCTGAACCTCAAAAGGCCCAGGCTCTGAAAGTCGAGCCCCAAATCGAAACGCCTCGACCCGAACCGAAGATCGAGCCGCCAAGGGTTGAGATGAAGGTTGAAGCCCCACGCCCGGAGGCAAAGCCTCCTGAAGTCCCTCGGCGCGAAGAAAAACTCATCGGCGCGCATGTGAAGTTTGGGGATTATGTTCTGCTGGAAAAAATCGCAACCGGTGGAATGGCGGAGCTCTTTAAGGCGAAGCGAAGCGGCCCCGAGGGGTTTGAAAAAATACTGGCCATCAAACAAATTTTGCCGCATCTCTCCGATAATGAAGAATTCGTGACAATGTTCATCGACGAGGCTAAGGTCGCTGCACAGCTCAACCACCCGAACATCGTCCATATCTATGATCTCGGTCGCATCGAAGACTCCTTCTTCATTGCAATGGAATTTGTCCAGGGGAAGGATCTACGGGCCATCATCAAAGATCTCGAACGGCGCGATCAGACAATGCCTTATGATCTCGCCGCCTTTATCGGCATCAAGGTCTGCGAAGCGCTTGAATATGCGCACCGCAAACTTGATTACAACCAGAAGCCGCTCAACATCGTCCATCGCGATGTCAGTCCCCAAAACATTCTGATTTCCTATGAAGGGGATGTGAAACTCGTCGACTTCGGCGTTGCCAAAGCGGCATCCAAGGTACATCACACAACCCATGGCGCCCTAAAGGGTAAAATCCTCTACATGTCCCCCGAACAGGCCTGGGGGAAGAGCATCGATCAAAGGAGCGACCAGTTCTCACTGGGGTCCGTCCTCTTTGAAGTCACGACCGGACGCAAGCTCTTCCTGGGCGACAGTGAGATGTCAACACTCGAAGCTGTTCGGAACGGCAAAGTGATCCCACCATCATCGGTTAAGGCCGATTTCCCCAAGCCGTTTGAAGAAGTGATCCTGCGGGCTCTTAAGCCGAAAGCGGATGAACGATTCTCAAGCGCCAGCGAGATGCAGAAAACGCTGGAAAACTACATCGAGACCGTTCACCTGCGCCCATCAACAACAACCCTCTCGGAATTCATGTTCAGGCTCTATTCTGCCGACATGAAAGCCCGGGGGATACTCCTCGAGCCTCCTCGTAAATCCACCATCATCCAAAAGCCCGCAGAACCTGCGGTTCGTGTAGAAAAGCCGCCTGAAAAGCCTGAAATAAAAGTTCCACCCCCCAAGGTAATCGCTGCCGCAGAAAAGGCTGTCACGCAAGCTCCAACGGGGCCGACGAAGGAACCCAAGGTCAGCAAACCACGCGAACCGGAATTGGCTTTCAAGTCGGTGATGGATCCGGCTGTAAATACAGGGTATAAGCAGGTCAAAAATCGCCGGATAGGAATTATTGGAGCTATTATCGCGATCATTGTGATTGCTATCGCGGGGATATACTATTTCAAAGGCAGAACAGTAGCTCCGACTCAAACGCCGCCACCAGTCACAAACACCACGCCGACTCCGCCACCAGTGACGACACCGCCAATAACCACACCTCAGCCAACTCTACCAACAACAACCGTTGCAACTCCAACACCAGAAGAACTCGCTGCTAAGAAGAAAGCCGAAGAGGAACACCTCAAGAAACTGGAAGAAGATAGACAGAAGGCGCTTCTCGCCGAGCAGCAGCGCAAGGACTCCGAAGCCAAGGCAGCCGCTGAAGCCGGTAAGCAAGCCGAGTTGGAAAAGCAGCGAATTGAAGAAGAAAATAAGAAAATGGCTGAAGATGAAGCGAAGGCTGCAGCCGCCGCGGCGGAAGCCGAGAGACTCCGAAAAGAGGAAGAAGCCACGAAGCTTCAACAGCAGCAAGCTCAGGTGAAAGAGGGAGATCTCGTTCAGATCTCCCAGGTGGATTCTCGGCCGGTTCCTGCTAACCGCAATCTTCCTGTTTATCCTGAGATCGCACGTCGGGCAAATATTCAAGCAACCGTAAAGCTCAGCATACTGATCTCCGAGACCGGCAGTGTTATCGATATTAAGGTTCTCTCGGGGGATTCCGGAAGTCTGGCCGTGCTCAACGAAGCCGCCAAGAAAGCCGTTACCCGATGGACCTATCAGCCGGCCATGAAGAGCGGAAAGCGGGTAAAAGTTTGGGTGCCCGTCGACATCCCATTTAAGCAATAAGAATCAACACTAAGGAAGGAATGTGAACTGATGGCGCTCTCAAAAGACCAACAAACCTTTTATCAGAAGACCATGGAATGGACCCGAAAGGAGATCAGCGACACCGACACCCAGATCGAAGAAGAACTCCAGAGGGTTAAAGAGAAGCTGGCTGAGCTCCAGAATGCCAAGAAAGCCGCTCGCCAAATCTACGACGGTGCGTGCAATCGCCTTGGCATCGAGAACGAATTGGAAAAGGCTGAACAGAGCCAGGACGGCGGCGGATCCAATTAGGATCCCCGGATTTCCGCGGAAATTTTCGATTCAGATTCTAATCGCCTACGATTTCGGGGGCTGAGGCGCCCCAACAGGGGTGCCTCCCGCCTGTGGTCATTCCGCTATGGGCCTTCCGGCAGATGAGTGCGCGCCATAATCCCAGCTATCAAGCCACATATCCGATAGCATGATAATAGTCGTTGAGGGGATCTGAGTTGCCTTCCATTAACTAGGTCGCTTGTCGCTCTCGTCACAATTGAAAATGTTTCAGGCATCGAATGTGAAATAGCATTCACTGTTTGACACATCGTCGATCGACGACGGGGGCAGGAGAGCATGATCTCAGTCAGAACGAATCTGCCTCATGGGCTATGGAACCGCATAGCCGGCTTCGTCATCATCCTGTACCTGGTTGGGATGATGACGCTTTCGATATATTATCAAGGCCCGCCGAGGGTTCTTCCCGAGAACGCACCTCTTACGGAGTTTTCGGCTGAGCGCGCCATGCGCCATATTCGGATCATTGCTCGTGCGCCACATCCGATAGGCTCACAGGCTCATGAAGATGTGCGCGCATACATTACCAAAGAGCTTTCCGCGATGGGTGTGAATCCGGAAGTGCAAACGGAGACGGGACTTCTGCTGGAAGAGAATTGGATCACTGCCGGAACTGTTCGAAATATCATCGCAAAGATACCGGGGACTGGCAATACAAAAGCCATCATGCTGTCGACTCACTACGACTCGGTGCCCGCCGGCCCTGGCGCGAGTGATGATGGGTCCGGCGTCGCTGCATTGCTTGAAGCTCTTCGTGCGATAAAAGCCGGGCCACCGGTGAAAAATGACCTCATTCTTCTTTTCACTGACGGCGAAGAAGTCGGCTTGATCGGCGCTGAGGCATTCGTGGCCCGGCATCGTTGGGCCAAGGAAATCGGGATCACTGTTAATTTTGAGGCACGCGGGAATTGCGGCCCTTCGATTCTGTATGAAACCAGCGATCACAATGGCGGGCTCATCCGCGAATTCGCCAAAAGTACGCCCTTTCCGTTCGCGACATCACTCGCCTTTGAAGTCTACAAGCGCATGCTTAACGGCAGCGACATGACCGTGTTCAAAAAGGGCGGAATGGCAGGGCTGAATTTCGCATATATCGACGGCCACCCTGCGTATCACAACCGCATTGATAATCCCCTCACGATCGACCAGCGAAGCCTCCAGCATCATGGTTCTTATGCGCTCTCTCTCGCCCGCCATTTCGGAAACATCGATAGCCAGGTCCGACCTGGACTCGATTCGGTTTACTTCAATATCGGCCCATTATTCATACATTATTCTCAAGGATTGATCTTTCCACTTCTTGCCATTATTCTCGTGGCCTTTGGGGCGATCCTTTTTCTCGGGGTTCGGCAAAAAACAATGACTCTTGGCGGCATCCTGTGGGGATCCGCAGCGATCCCCTCAAGCATCATCTACGCAGCCGGCCTCGTCAGGGTCATCTGGTGGGGTTTGACGTCAAACCCCAATGGCTACCATGCCGTCTTGAGACAGGACACATATAACAGTTGCTTCTACAGGATGGGGTTCATCGCGTTGACAATCGCGATAACCGCTGCCATCTTTGTCTGGATCCGTCGAAGAGCAAGGCTTCACAGCTGGGCAGCAGGTGGCCTCATCTGGTGGATGATCCTTTCAGTCCTGAGCGGCGTGTATGTGCCCGGTGCCAGCTATCTCTTTTTCTGGCCGCTTCTATTCGGCCTTGCTGGACTGGCCTTACTCATTTTCCTTGGAAGCAATGAAGAACGCTTCTCATTTAGACTCAGCCTGTTGCTCATAGTGTGTTCACTCCCGATCATCCTTCTCATGGCTCCAACCATAAATCTCGTGTACATAGCCCTATCACTGAGCGCCTCAGCTCCAATAATAGTCATGACGGTGCTGACCATCGGGCTGCTCATTCCAATGTTCGATATGATTATGAGATCGAGCGAATGGCTTCCGGCAGTCCTGGCTGCCATAAGCAGCATCGGATTTATCATCGCTGGAAGCCTGACATCCCATTTTGATGCACAGCATCCGCGGCCTGATAGCGTTTGTTATGTTCAAAATTCAGATACCGGCAAGGCTGTTTGGGCTAGTTATGATGTCGCACCCGATCCTTGGACATCGACCTTTATCCCTCCTGATGCCTCCAAAGGAAGTGGCGTCCGCAATGTCTTTGGATTCAGACGACAGACAGCGGCTCCTTTCGTTGTTTGCGGTCAACCAATAATCGAGATCGTCAGCGATCTGATCCAAAACGGCGAACGCCGGCTCAAGCTGCGCCTGACTGGTTCTCCTGGCACAAGCTTCCTCCGGCTCCGTGTCTCTCAAAACACCGGCGTCAGGATGATTTCGCTCAATGACAGACAGCTGCAGAGCAATCTGGACTCGTCGAATGGCCATTCTCCAAAATCAATACTTCTCGAATATTGGGCTCCATCGGCAGAGGGCATTGAATTCGCGCTGCACTCAGGCCCAACCGTGCCACTGAAATTGCAAGTAGATGATGTGACTCTGGGATTGCCGGTGATACCCGGCCGTTCCTCCTTGCCACGACCAGATGACCTGATGCCGAAGGATTTGCCATTCAACGATTCAACCGTTGTCAGCAAGTCCTTCTCTCTCTGAAGAGCCGTAATTCCCGCCTTTACCCGGCGCTTCACTCGTCACACACAATTGGTGAGGCAGGAAGGCGAGTCAGTTCGAGATTGCTGATAAACGGAAGCGCGCCGGCGGAACAGGCATTCTGAATGCAAAGGCTCTCAGCGGAAATGTTATCTGCATTAACATAATCGGTGGCGGTCACTAGCAAGCCGGCATCGCGGATTTTGCGGAGTGCATCCAAAGCTTCATTGATCTCTTGAGGAGGTTGTTTTTCATATTGTCGCGTATCAAAATTATACGTCCACGTCACATCTTCCCGATTCCAACCATCGTAGTATTTCTGAGTTGTGCCGATCACGTCTTCGCCGTTCTGAGTGAATAAAAGCCTTTTCTGCGCCCGGACCAGGCTGGAGAGGAGCTTCACGAGCATAGCCATCCCGGACTTTTGTTTCGGATGGTCTTGAGTCATATCAGTATTGTCGAGGAAAAGTCCGTCGACACCCTTCTTGAGCAGCCACGGCGCAACTTTCATCGCGATGGTATTGCGATATCCGGCCTTGGACGTATCGGCATACCACTCACCCCAGTCACCCCAATAATCAAGCCGGTATCGCTTGACGTCTTTGTACCACCAGCGCCATTGCTCGATCGTCCCGACAGAGAGATAGGACAACACCAAGGCGCCGTTTTGATGAAGTGCGGCGACCTGAGCGGTCTGAACATTTTCACCGTCGACGATGACGAGGTCGTATCCTTGAAATCGCTTGGCGACGTCACCGTTCAGCATCCCATCGCCGATGGCAAAGGCCCAGGTTTTAACATTCTGCAAACGAGGAGCCTTCGGCGGAGCGGCAACCGCCGCACACGAGAAAATAAGATAGCCTGTCAATACCAGGAAATCCTTTGAGAATTGCTTCATTCGCTGCATTTTAACTTCCATCCCCGATTCTGCACATCCGGTACCCCCTTTGAAATCGGCATGATGCTCTCCGCCTCAGGAAGGTCGTCATCGATGCCAATTCAATTTCGCCGAGAAATCAGATGCACGATCGCGACAAAGAGAGTGGCACCAATGATCGACCATAAGACCGGGAAGGCATGCCCGCTGATGTGGACAGAGAGTGGTTCCGGCAGGCTGAACTGGTGCGCAAGCCACGGCCCAAGGAGAGCCCCGATAAAGCCAAGGGCGATGGAGACCAGGCACCCGCCGTGAGTCCCTCCCGCAATAGCTCTGCCAATGGCGCCGCATATTCCGGCGATAACCAAGAAAAGTATGAGCCCTGGTAGTGTGAAGTTCATATTAGATACCTTTCGTCTTTAGATCGACAGCAACGAGGGCATGCTTGTCACATCCACATGCCGCAAAACGAACATGAGAATGACCATTTGCGCTCTCCGGAGAATTTTCCCCGTCTCAATAATGCTTGAGGCGTGGGGCGAGTGGTGCAACGGGCCTGCCATCCGCTTCCTAAGAAAGATTACCAGCTCAGATGAGAAAAAGATTAATCTGATGCCAATGTCCGGTGAAGGACGATCTCACATCTCTCGATCATGCGCATTCACCGGACAACGACAATTCAACTCTTTATTTGGGTGGCGGTTCGGGCTTCTGTTCGTCCTTATCCTTGACCTTTTTCTTGTCTTTGCTATTTGCCTTGGACTTCTGCAGCGAATTTTTATCGGTTTCCTTTTTCGTATTTTTCAAGTTGGAATCATCATTCGCATTAGTCGGCGCCCCGGACACCGTCTCATTTTCTTTTGGGGGTTCCGTATTCTCTTCTTGTGGAGCGATGAGGGTTTGGCGTTCGTTCTGTCTCCCAGTCTCGTCCCGCTTTTCGATTTCATTTCCTTTTTGATGTTCAATGCTATTTTCCTGACGAGTGTCATTCAGATCCTTACGAATTCCATCCGGTTCTTTCTTGGGCTCCTGGATCTTTCCTTCTTTCTCGATTCTTATCAACTTTTCTTTTTCGGCCTGTTCTCTCTTTATTCTGCCCTGTTCGCGGTTCTGACTCGCCTCGCGGCCCTGATTGATGATTTGCTCAGGGGACAGGGTTTGGACTCTGGGCTCAACTTTTTCCTGATGGAATAGCCTGTTGATCTCAACTTTATTATTGGAATTGATTCCTCTGAATGATTTTTGCTTTTCTGCAAATCCCGGGGCAATGACTGTTCTGACGACTTCTCCGCTGTTTCTACGAATTCTATCGATGGCCTCGTTGCCTCTCGGCACAACCACCTTGATCGACTGTTTGTCTGTCCGCATCTCCCTGACATCAACAGGCATTTCCTGGATTCTTTGACCAACGAGCCTCTCCATAACATTTCGGTCCATCTGGCGGTTTGTAATTTTCACCAGTTTCCGGTCAAAGACATGCCGGGTATATTCAGGGCCGAAGGCAATGTTGGCATAGTCATCATCTCCAAAATGTGTGTTGTCAATAAAGATCCACAAATTAAAATTGATAAAGTTGTAAGATGGATTGTAGTACATATCCCGGTAACTGGAATTATAGTACGGTCCACCATAAGTGAAATTATTGGCACCAAAATCATTGTCGAAATCGTCGTCGTTGTATGTGAATTGATTGTTTGGACCCACATGACTCAAATAACCTCGGCTATAATCATACCCTTCAGGAGGAGCCGGCATCCATCCAATCGAGTCATAGCTGCGTGCCCACGTCACATGACCTGGATGCCAATTATAACCGGGGATCCAGACCCAACCATAGTTTCTATCAAAGATCCAGTCACCATAGTGATAGCCCGCCCATGCCCAGGGTTCGTAACCTTCCCACGTCGGGCCATACTGAGTATACACCCAGTGCCCGTACGTATAAGGCCGCCAGTCACGAGATGCATATGGCTTCCAAACTGGTCCGAAGTATTCAGAATTCTGCCAGGTGCCATACTGGCTCATCATGTCATGGAAGTTGATTCTGGGCTGGGCGTATGCGGTATTCGCGTTATAGGCATAGGGGAGGTAGTCATAATCCCCTACTGAGAGGTAGAAGTCATTTGTGCCAATACTAATCGACACGCCTGCCTGAGCTGTTGTGATGCCCAGCAGCAGGAATGCCGATATCAACATCGCACTCACCAGTGTGATCTTTCTCATCTCATTCCTCCTTAATTTGATAACGAGATTCGAATGAACGCCCTTGACGGCATCGACAGATGCCCTCCAAAGGAGCGCACCGTTTGTTCCGGTCGGGTTGTTCTTCATGAAATGATAATAAGCGAGGAAATAGTCATGGCGCAATGGGATGATGACCCCATGAGAGGTCGTGTGACGAAGCTACTTGCGATTCCGGCCAAGAATGTGACCGAGCAACAAACAGACGACCGCCGTGCCCGCGATGCAAGGCCACGGATTGAGATGCACGTTCTTGTCCACATCATCTGCGATTTTGCAAACCTTCTCGACGCTTGCGTCCTTGGCTTGAGTGACGGCGTCAACCGAATGATTCTTGGCGTGGGACAGCGATTTCCTGACACTGCTCTCGGCCTCCACGATAACGCTTCTCAAATTCGTGTACTTGTCGGAAAGGACGCTCTTCAACTCACCCTTCTTCAGCTTCGCCGCCTCCTCAAGAATCTTCAGAGACTCGGAAATCCTTTCGCCGCTTGTGCTTTTCATGACAACCCTCCCTTTGAGTTGATAAGAAATAGCTTCTTGGGGGGAGCACTTCTGAAGTGTCGCCCTCAGCGCTCTGACCCCGTTTTCAAAGACATTTTGTAACTGCTCACATGCCCCTTCATCCACAGAGCCATCACTTTGATGTTACTGAATCACTTCTGTTGTCGTAGTGGAGACCCGAATCGCATGAAGACATGCGGGCTCACGGAATGGAACCGCCGATGAACACAGCTCCGCCATCTCAGATCTGCGTCTATCCGTTTTCGTCGGTGGTTTCAAATATTTCCTTTGCCGGTGGCCATTTTGTTGTTACACCCTAGGAAAAAGGAACATGTCTCAAGCTGCTGTGACACAGGTTACCTTAAAGAGCCGATTTCCTTTCCGACTGGGGACGACATCTTACATCATCCCAGCCGATATTATCCCCAACGTTCGGTTCCCGGGTCCTCTCATCGATGATATCGAGTTGTTCTTTTTGAATCCGATGAAATTTCCAACCTGCCGGATGAAGGGGTCATCAATCAACTTATTGAATTGAAGCGGCAGCACAATCTCTCCTACACAGTCCACCTGCCGCTGGATATTGATTTAGGGGACAGGGATGAGCCAATACGCGGCCGGTCGATCGAAAAATGTGTGCAGGTCATTCATATCACGGCAGCCATCCACCCCTTCGCTTACGTTCTCCACTTGAACACGGAGCGGAAAGGTCGGGGCCGGCCCGGCGGAGAGGGTCGAACGATGGACACAGGCATCGGAGCAATCAATCAATACGATCATCGAGTCGGGCATCAATCCTGAGACCCTCTGCATCGAGACACTGGGATATCCATTTGAGATAATTGAAGAGATCGTCTTTCAGCATCGCCTCTCCATCTGTCTCGATATCGGGAATCCCGCCATCCACGGCTACTCCATCAAAAGGATTTCACCAACTCAATGAGCGAGGTGAGGTAATATATCAGATGAAAAATAATGATCACGATGATAACCGGAGGCGGGCGCAGCGGCAAAAGCCGCCACGCTGTAACATTCGCTCAGAAATACAGCGGACGGCGGGGCGTCTTCATCCAAGGCGAATCAATGTTTCTTCCCGAGTCTTTTTTCAAGCAACATCAATACGACCTCCATCGGTATCCCAAAAGATAGAATCCCTATTCTCTTCTCGCCGTTTACACAGGTGGACAGTTCCACTACCCGCAAGTACGGCGGCACGGGATTGGGGGTGGTCATCTCCAAGCAACTCTGCGAGATGATGGGCGGGGAAATCTGAGTGGAGAGTGAGGAAGGCAAAGGGTCGACATTCTGGTTTACCGCTGTGTTCTAAAAGCAATCCGGCGCTGACATGCCTCTGTTCCACCCCCTCAACAGCATCGATGGAAACAGGATCCTCGTGGTCGACGACCACGAACCGAACCGTCTCCTGGTCACGACTTTGCTGAGATCATGGGGATGCCGCTACACCGAAGCGCCGGACGGCGAAACAGCCTATGCTCTGCTTTTGAACGCCGCTCGTGAGGGAGATTCATTTCGTGTGGCTATCATCGACATGCATATGCCACGGCAGGACGGCGCAGAGCTCGAAAAAATACTCCAAGAAACACCCGAAATCCGCGAAACGAAGCTCGTCATGATGACAACCCTTGAGAGGCACGGTGAGGCTTCGAGGCTGGAACAAATAGGCTTTTTCGGGTATCTCACGAAACCCCTGCGCCAATCCCATTATTACGATTGTCTTGCCATGATGATGGGAGAGGACGCGACTTCGTCAAAGACAGCGGCGCCCCAGCTTGTCACCCGTCACACGATTGCTGAATCGCATAGACACTGTCATCGCATCCTTCTGGCCGAGGATAACGCCAAGAATCTGCTGGTCGCCATGAAGCTGATCGAGAAATTCGGCTTCCGCACAGACGCCGTCCTCAATGGGAAGCAGGTCATTGCCTCGTTGAAGCGACTCCCCTACGATCCTGTGCTGATTGGATTGCCTGATGCCGGAATGGATGGGGTCGAGGCCACGCGATCCATTCATGCAGGGGACGCCGGCAGTCACAACAACACGGGGCCTATCATCACCATAACGGCGCATATTTTGAAGGGGGATCGGGAGCTCTGCATCGAAGCAGGCATGAATGATTGCCTCGCCAAGCCCGTCCAGCCGGAAGATCTCATCTCAATCCTGTATCGCTGGCTGCCTAAGAAATCGTCCTCGGCGTCGCCGAGCCATGCCAACGCATCGGATGTTTCACTTCCAGTGGATTCTCACAAGCCATCATCATCATATACAGGCCATGCGTCGCTCGCACCGGAAGCGGTCATATTCGACAAGAAAGGATTCTTACAGCGAACGGTTTGAGACAATGACTTTACTCGGGAACTCATCGCGACGTTCCTTTCCGATATGACAGTTCAGATCGAAAAAGCCAAATCCGATATTGCCCGAGTTGATTGCGATTGCGCTGCAAAGCGGGGGCGCACAAGATGAAGGGCGCCGCATCAGGTATTGGATGCTTGGCGTTTCAGCAGATCGCCTTCTCGATGGAGGGGAAAGAAGGCCCAGCCCCCAGAAGGGTTGGGCTTTTTCATTATGTTGATAAACAGCACCTTGGTTGGAACGGCGACTTTTGGCATGGTTTTCATTGCATGTCTTCCAGCGGCATCTCAAGCCGACTAAATCGTGCTTTCGGATCAGACGGGGCATCCAGTGCGCCTTGCTGCTCCAGCCAGACGCGTCATTTCACTATCACCGAATATGACTGAGATGCTTTACGCGGTGGATGGGGAGGCCATTGGGTGCACGCCTTATTGTGCAACTATCCTCCGTGCGTCATCGGTCTCCCTAACGCGGCATAGCCGCAACCAAACAAGCCGTCTTCGACAACCAATGCTCCTGAACCTCTCAGGAATGCAGGAAGAAATGAAAGCAAGAACGGATTTTTATGTCGACCGGCGGTGGGTTTATAGGCCATTCCTGCATTCCTTTCTTCGTGGCTTCCCGAGAAGAATTCACGATTATGCCCTGTCACAGGTCTTGCCATTTTGTGCACAAATTTCACCGATCAGACACTAAGGATCGCATGTCGCGAGTGAAGCTCTGCCAACAGCTCCTCGACTTGGCGGGCACAACGCAGATCGCCTTCATCGACGAGGATCAATATCAGGCGGAATCGGCCATGAAAGCCGCCTCTTTACACCACGGCTCGGTGCTGTTAGTATTCCCGCGATGCTTCGGATCCGCGTGGCGAAAATAGATGCGCGGAAGTGGCTTCCAGGTAAGCGCTTCTTTAAATATGCCCTGATTATCCTGGCCTTCGCGGCCATGGTTTCGGTCGGATCTCTAGCCGGGTTTTTTCTTGCCTATCAAAGCGGGCTGCCGCGCGTACAGGCGATCGAGGACTATCACCCATCGCTCATCACGGAAATTCTCGCTGATGATGGTTCCGTCATCGGCCAATTCGCTCTGGAGCGCCGAATCCTCATTCGGTACGATAATATTTCCAAAACGCTTATGAACGCTCTCCTCGCAACCGAAGACCCACGCTTCTTCACGCACTGGGGTGTGGATCCGATCGGGATTACTCGAGCCTTCATTAAAAATATACGGGCCGGGCATGTCGTCGAAGGAGCATCGACGATCACGCAGCAACTCGCCAAAATGCTCTTTTTGACACCGCAGCAGACATATCGGCGCAAGATCGAAGAAGGGATGCTGGCTCTCCAGATCGAAAAAAATTATACGAAAGAACAAATCCTGACGCTCTACTGCAATCAGATTTATCTCGGCCATGGTGTTTACGGAGTTGAAGCCGCTGCTGAGTTTTATTTCGGGAAGCATACAAACGAACTCACTGTTCCCGAAGCGGCAATGATCACGGGTATTGCTGCGTCACCCACCAACTTCTCGCCGCTCTCCAACCCCAAACGGGCACTCGAACGCCGAAACCACGTTCTTTGGAGGATGAGAGAAGAGGGGTATATCACCGCCCAGGAATACAAGAAGGATCAGTGCGAGCCGATCGCGCTGGCGCGCTTACAGCTGGAAGATTCACTCTGCCCCTATTTCAGTGAAGAGATCCGGAAATTCCTCGAAGAAAAATTCGGAACGCAGAGGCTCTATCACGAAGGCCTGATCGTGCAGTCGACTCTGGACATGGACATGCAGGTGGCCGCTGTGAAAGCTCTCCGGAAGGGGCTCCGCGACCTCGACAAGCGTCAGGGGCTTAGGAAAAGCACCGAGAATGTGGTGAAGCAAGGCATCGAGCTCGATAATTATCATGATGCTGACTGGGATCAGCCGTTCGATATCGGAGATATTCGCCGCGGTCTTGTTCTCGATGTTTCCGATAAGTTGGCGCATATCCGGATCGGCAGCTATACAGGCACGATCGATCTCAATGGCATCCGCTGGACCTGGCGAAGCAGCCTCCGACTGGTTCTCAAAGTGGGCGACATCGCTCCTTTCCTCGTCACAAGCCGCGAAGAGAAAACCCTCACCTGCACGTTGACTCTCGAACAGGTCCCGCTTGTGGAAGGGGCATTCATCGCCATCGAGCCGGCGACCGGGGAAGTCAAGGCTCTGGTCGGCGGATACGATTACAACGTCAGCAAGTTCGACCTCGCGACTCAGGCAATGCGACAGGTTGGATCCGCCTTCAAGCCGTTTATCTACTGCGCGGCATTTGA
Organism: uncultured Acidobacteriota bacterium; assembly: GCA_903916735.1. Classification (GTDB taxonomy): domain Bacteria; phylum Acidobacteriota; class CAIWXX01; order CAIWXX01; family CAIWXX01; genus CAIWXX01. Next base: position 22,083 of record CAIWXX010000080.1, on the reverse strand, counting down.
CAACGGCATCCCGCCCACCAACCTACTCCTCGACGAGCCTGTCACTTTCTTCGACAAATGGACCGGCACGCCATGGACGCCGCATAACTATGATGGAAAATATAAGGGACTCGTCACATTGCGCCGAGCGCTGGAGCAAAGCCGGAACATACCGACGGCCCGGCTGCTTGAAAGGATTAGCGTCGAAAAAGCTGTGGACTATGCACGCCGCTTTGGTATCACGACCCCGCTCCATCCATATCTTTCCCTGGCACTTGGCACATCCGAAGTGACGCTCATGGAAATGGCGTCGGCGTTCTCGGCTTTTCCCAACCAGGGAGTCCGCGTCACGCCCAAATTCATTCGGTCCATCAAAGATCGCCAGGGATCGATTCTCTACGAAAGTCAGCTGGATGCTCACGAAGTTGTCTCGGCCGATACGGCTTACGTTACACTGAACGTGATGCGGGGGGTTATCGATCGCGGGACAGCCACAGCCGCGCGCGTCCTCAAACGGCCGCTCGGCGGCAAGACCGGCACCACCGATGACTACTCGGATGCTTGGTTCATCGGCTTCACGCCATCACTCGTGGCCGGCGTTTGGGTCGGCTTCGATACCAAGAAGACCCTGGGCCACGGCGAAGTTGGCGCGCACGCCGCTCTCCCAATCTGGATCGATTTCTTCGGGCAGGTCCTGAAAAGCAAACCCGTGGAAAATTTTCCGGTTCCACCCGGTGTTGTCACAGTCCGCGTCGACCGGCTCACTGGATTCCTCGCTTCTCCCGGCTGCCGCGACACGATTGTCGAAACTTTCATCCGAGGAACAGAACCAAATCGGTTCTGCAACGAAGAGGAACACAAGATACCTGCCGTTATCCAGGATACCTCAGACGAAGAAACCGAATAGTCAGACAGTCGGCGACATCACCCCACACCTGAATGCCGTCAGCCATTAAAGATCTTTCATGAAGATGACTTTGTCATCCCCCGGCCTGTAAAATTCCTTCAGCCGGGCCGCTTCATGATAGCCTCGTTTCACATAGAACGCGCACGTTCCATCGTATAAGGGCTGCGATGACGTTTCAATCACAACTTTGCGTGCCTGGCACGCGCTCAGGTTCACTTCCATGAAGTCCACCAGCTGAGCGCCAACGCCCTTGCCTTGAGCCGCCGGTGAAACCGCGATCCAATAGAGATCATATGTCCCCTGCGTGCATGGTGTCGGTCCGTAACAGATATATCCAACCAGGCCCTCAACGTTCTCCGACACATAGATTTCATAATCGGTTTGATCCGGCTTCTGGATGGCCAGATCGAGAAGCTCCAGCGCGACGGCGATCTCCATCTCGGCAAAGAAGCCGGTCGCGCGGATAATCCCCTCGATGCTACTCCGATCCGACTGCCGAAACTTCCTGATACTCATAGCTGCTCGTCCGTGCGAGCGCGAAGGATGCGATCCGTCCGATCAGTTGACTATACGTGATGCCGGCAGCCATGGCCGATCGGCAGACACCCGCTTTGGGCGAGAGATCAGGATTCGGATTGACTTCGAGTACATAGGGAGTGCCGTCTGTGGCGAGTCTGAGATCGACACGTCCATAGTCACGAACTCCGAGTGCCCGATAGGCGGTCACAGCCACCTTCCGAATGCGCTCCGCCACATCCTCATCCAACTCCGCTGGGCAGCGTGGAATCGTGCCGAGATAGTAAGGGCTGTTGACGCTCCACTTGGCTTCATATGAGACGATGGGGGGAAGCTGCGGATCGAGCCCGCTGAAATCAATTTCTGAAATCGGCAGGACCTCGGGATCAACCTCACCAATTAATGCCACGTTGAACTCACGCCCCTCGATATACTCCTCGACGAGCGCCGGCTGAAAATACGTCCGAGTGACATGATCCACTCGCTCTCTGAGCTGCGAGAGATCCCGCACCACCGAGTCCTTCGTAATTCCAAGGCTCCCATCTTCGCGACTCGGTTTTACAATCATCGGGAAGGGGACACTGCGCGGCTTTTCCTTGGGAACATCAGACAGCAAAGCGAACCGCGGATAAGGGACTCGATAATAATGCAGGACTTCCCGGGCGCGCCATTTATAAAGGGCCATTCCGAGAGTCAGGGGACCCGATCCCGTGTAGGGGATTCGGATGACTTCGAGGGCGGCTGGGAGGCACATCTCAAGAGTGCTGTCGCCCTGGAGAGATTCGCAGAGATTGAACACAAATGAGAGTTTGCGGCGGCTGAGCTGCGCCAGCAAATCCTCCAGGTCGCCCCACACCTCGATGATCATGGGCGTATAGCCCAATTCGATCAAAGAGGCCTCGATTGCCGTCACCTCGTCACGGACGGCGATCTCCGAGAGTAACTCACGATCCTCTCCCCGCATCAGATCCGTGCGGATCTTGTTCGCGACAATGGCGCAGTTGGGGGCCTTTAGAGGCCGATACCGTAACGCTCGCATGCAACCTCCAGAACTGTGTTCATCAGCGTGTCATAGTCCATTCCAGCTGCTCGTGCCGCCTTCGGAAAGCAGGAGTTGCACTCGGGCCGTGGCAAAATCCCGGGCAACGGATTCAACTCGATGATATAGGGATTACCCTGTCCATCTAGGCGCACATCGATACGGCACCAGTCGCGGCAGCGAAGGACTCGATAGGCTTTTACACAAATCGCTTCAATCTTGGCGCGGTTTGTGTCGTCAACATCGGCGGGACACTGGAAAATATTGAGGGGGTTGTCTTCGCGATCCCATATCCATTTGGCTTCAAAGGAATAGATCGGAGACGCCCCCTCTGGAAGGGCATCAAACTTGATTTCGACAATCGGGAGAACCTGAATACGATCGCCGTTCCCAATCAGGGCGACTGTGAACTCGCGTCCCTCAAGGAAGCGCTCCACAAGAGCCGGCTGGCCATAGGTGTCGAGCACCCACTGCACCTTGCTCTTTAACTCCTTCGTACACCTCACGACTGAATCATTGTAGATCCCCTTTGAAGAACCTTCGAAGAGGGGCTTGACAATCATGGGGTAGCGAAGGCCGTTGGCGTTTCCATTGACGTAACTCAGAACTTTAAATCCCGGTGTCGGCACCCCGTTGAAGGCCAACACTTCCTTGGCCCGCCCCTTGTCCAGACAAATCCCGAGCGTCAGCGGATCCGACCCCGTATAGGGAATGCGGAGCAGTTCCAGAATCGCGGGGATCTGCGCTTCACGGCTTACGCCGTAGGCCCCTTCGGCGATGTTGAAAACGATCTCGGGTCGTGTGGATTGAAGTTTGTCGAAGGCGTGTTCGTCGGCTTCGATGGGGATGACGATGTGCTTTTTTGCGAGGGCAGCCCGTACAGCCTCAATGGTCTCCGGCTCGTCCCACTCGGCATATACGTCGCTGCCGACCGTACTTGGAGGATGCTCATCTCCTTCTGGAGAGGTATCCCTTTTCATGTTGTAGGTGAATCCAACTCGCATACGTTGTCTCGGCGTTCTCCTTCCTTACAGGACTTACATCCAGTATGTCATCTCGAAATATAGGGACGTCACTCTGCTTTGTCAACAGAAAAAGTGCATTTTCACATGGAAAAGCACCAGATTTAGTTCAATCGAACTCTCACGACGCAATATCTAGTGGGACTGGTTTTTGGCCGATTTTTGCTAATTTCGAGCGTTTTCCAAGGTTCTACGGCATTAGCATACGTATTCAATTAGACTTCGCATACAACCGAACAATTGAATGATTCATGCGATCATGCACGATCGGCAGGAACATGTTGGTTAATGATTCGGATCGTTGGAGAAGGAGGAAAATATTTTTTTTATTTTTTTTCAGACACGGGAAGAAATCCTTGGAAGACGAGCTCCTTTCATGAAGGCACGAGCAGTGCTGATCATGGATCACATCATGACGACGCTATCCCATCCTGTCGTTCCGATAAAACCGGACTGTGATGATGTGAATTAAGAAAGTCTCACGCGGCTTGGTGAGAAAAAGAGCCGTCTCTCGACCCTGCGTGCCGGTCACAGGCAACTTACAATGCTGTGGCCTCGCGTACCCACTGGAGATAGGGCTCATAGCCGGCGACTACTGGCAGTACGATGATTTCCGGCAACTCATATGGATGTATTTCCTTGATGCGGGCCACCGTTTTCTCTGGAGCCGCTGTCTTTGCAAAGAGCAGGACTTCGGCTTCCTGGCAAAGGTTCTCTTTCCATCGATATGTCGATCTCACGGGCATCGCCTGGCAACAGGCCACAATTTTTTCCTGGACGAGTATCGCCGCAATGCTTGCCGCGTCTTCTGTTGTCCCCACGGTCGTCAACACCAGGGTCACTGCCCGATCATTGCATGTCGTTTTGTCCATCATGAAACTCCTGGATATGAGTCATCAGCTTTCAGGATGAGGACGGAGAGCTGGATTGCGGATGGCCATGGCGCTGTCATGTTTCACTTTTCCATCCAGGCAGGACGAGTCGGATCGGACCAACTCCAGCGTTTCGTCCATGCCGACTGCCGAGCTTCAAATTCCTGACGACCGTTCTCGATCAACCGGCGATAGCAGAAGATCAGAGATGCATCATTGTCTCGAAGGAGTTCATCGTTGGGAAGACCCAGTTCGCGCGCGAGAACCGCCTGTTTCCATCCTTCTTCGTATTGCTCCTTATGCATTTCGATCTGGGAGAGGAGGTAGTGGAGCGTACCCGACGTCGGACTGTCATCGGCCAATGAGCGCACTTTATTCTCCAATCCGTCGAGAATTCTGGCTCGTGATTTCTGATCGAGCGACCCGACGCTCAATCCGAGCGTCAGATCAACCCACCTGGCACAGGCGGTTTCAAAGAGCGCGGGGTCGAGCTTTTTGGCCTCCTTCATGGCGCTTTCACAGAACGACGCCGCTTCGGGCGCAAGATCCATTTCCCTATACACAGAGGCCAAGCCGAGCAGCAGAGCAACTCGTTCCCAGCCGTCCTTAAATTCCGCGCCGGCGGCGCGAGCCGCCACAAAACTTTTTCGCGCTTCTTCGAAAGAGCCGAGTTCCACCTCGGCTTGTGCCTTCACGAGCCATGCTTGAGCTCCGGCACGATCCGGACCGGTTATCTTCGCGGCTTCTGATCGGGCCGCGCCAAACTCCGCAGCCGCTCCAACTCGATCCATCCTTCCCGCCAGGTCGACGCCGGCGAGATAGTGCGTTTTCGCTCGCTCCAGTCGATGTGTCGCGCAGAATGCGGTCGCTGCCATCAGGGCCGCAATGACAATACATCGACGCATGATCATTTCTTCGTCTTGACACCGAGAAATTTCTTGACACGTTCCAGAATGAGGTCCTGCACTTCCCGCTCGCGAGCAAGGCTGGTGGCAAGGCCGGCAGTTGTCGCAACAAAAGAATCGAGAGCCTTCCAGAAATCAGGTTTGCTCTGCGGTGAAGGTATTTCGGCCAGGGCGGCAGTGACTTTTGCGTCAAAGCTCTCGACAATGGATTGCATCTCTCCCGAATCGAGCTCCTCGCGGAAAAGCGTCAGCAGGAATGGATCGCGGAGGCCGACGGCGGGATAGAGCCGTTCAAAGGCCCTGCGCTGATATTGAGGATCGCGTTCTACCAATGCAAAGGGCGCATGACACGCCAGGAATTCCTTCACAAATTTATCAGGCTTATTGGTGACACGGCGTGAACGGGGACCAGCTGGCAGGGCCATAACGGCTTTTCGATATCCAGCGCCCCTTTCAATAAAGTAAAAGAGAGACGAATAAATAACGGGAAGGAATGGAAATGCTTTCAGATTGACGATTCGTCCGATGACGCCGAGGAGTTCATCGACGGCAGATCTGAATTGCTTGGTATCCATGTCGCGCAGCCTGTTGCAGGCAGTATACACGAGTCTGGAGGCATGAACCAGTATGTTGATAAAGATACACCAATGCCGGGTGGAGACCGGGGGATGGCGACGACCAGTGTTGCTACTTTGGCGTTTCACTCGAACGGAGCAATTCATGCATATTCACCTTTCTCGCCGGGCGGTTTGTATTGATGAGAGGGCGATGATAAAATTGGGATTCTTTTGGGAGAAAGTTCATGGCAGCTGAATATTCATTCGATATCGTGTCCAAGATCGACCTCCAGGAAGTCACGAACGCAGTGCAACAGACCATGAAGGAAGTACAGACCAGATTTGATTTGAAAGGCAGCAAGTGCCATGTGACGCTGGTCGAAGGCGAACTCGACTTAACGGCGGATGATGAATACAAGCTGAAAAGCTTGAAGGAAATCCTGGAGCAGAAACTCGTGAAGCGGCATGTCCCGCTCAAGGGGCTGACGTACGGCAAGGTCCTGGAGGCCTTGCAAGGAACCGTGAAACAGGTTGGCAGCTTGCAGCAAGGAATCCCACAGGAAAAGGGCAAGGAGATCATCAAGCTCGTGAAGAATTCCAAGCTGAAGGTCCAAGCATCCATCCAGGGCGATCAGGTGCGCATCAGCAGCCGTGACAAGGATTCGCTTCAGACGGTGATCAAGATGCTTCGAGAAACGGACCTGGGCATCAACATGCAATTTACCAACTATCGGTGACGAATGCCGACAACCATCACTCTATCGGACATTTACGCACGCATCCAGCCGGAACTCTGCGAGGTCGAGAACGAATTTCAAAAGCAACTCGATTCTCGAATCGAGTGCCTCCGGGACGCCAGCCATTACGTCATCAATAGCGGCGGCAAACGGATCAGACCCGCATTGCTGCTCCTCGCAACCAAGCTCCTCGGCGATTCCGGGCCTTTGGCCATTACTTACGCATCCGTCATCGAGCTGATCCATACGGCCTCACTCATTCATGACGACATCGTTGACGAAGCCGACCTCCGACGCGGCCGGCAGTCGATCAACCGGCGGTGGGGCAACGACATTACGGTGTTGCTCGGGGACTACCTCTACATCAAATCGGTCTCACTGGCCCTGGCGCAGAACAACCAGCTCATTCTCGATATTATTTCCAGAGCCACGCTGCACATGGTGGAGGGAGAGCTCATCCAACTGGCCCATTCCGGAAGAATCGACACATCCGAGGAGGAACACCTTGACGTCATACAGCGAAAGACGGGCTATCTTTTCTCGGCGTGTTGTGAAATCGGCGCCGTTCTTTCGGGCGCCAGCGAAGACGAGCGGAGATGCCTCCGGGATTACGGTTTAGACCTCGGCATGGCCTTCCAGCTCGTCGATGACATTCTTGATTTCACGGCCACGCCTCAAGCCCTCGGCAAGCCCGTCGTCAATGACCTGAAAGAAGGCCGGCTGACACTCCCCCTGATCTACCTTTTGCAAAAACACAATGGAGAGCATCGTCGCCTCATTGAACAGGTTCTCCAGGAGAAGGATTTCAGAAGCGTGAGCCGGGAGCTCATCATCGAGATGGTCCAGCAGAACGGAACATTGGAGCAGACGTTCGAGCTGGCCCGGGACTTCGGCGACAGAGCTCGCCGCCACCTATCGATCTTCAAAGAATCGGACATCAAGGAAGCGTTGCTCACCCTCCCTATTTTCATCCTCGAACGCGATCGGTAGCCGGCGGTGAATTCCACGTTTTTGCTTCTACGCCCAATCTCACTGAGCATTGGGTAGGAACGATCGGCTTCAGCAGACATGCATCGACGGACATGGAATTCATCCCTGCGGGAAGTCGAGATCAAAGTGTCCGTCAAGAAGGTCGACGATATTACGCAACGGTTGAAAAGGTCCGGATTCATTCTTTTTCAACGCCGGGCGTTGGAAATAAATCAACTCTATGACACAACCGACATGCGCCTCCGTCAAAGCGGGTGTGCTTTGCGACTAAGAACATATGGCTCCTCATCGATCCTCACCTACAAGGGGCCACGCGAAGATATTCCACAGGTCAAAGCTCGCGAAGAGATCGAAGCAAAGGTATCGGATGCCGGAGCTTTCCATTTGATCCTGCAGCGGATAGGAATGCATCCAACTTTTGCTTATGAAAAATACAGGGCCACGTACATCAAGGGCCGCATGGTCGCTGCTCTTGACCACACACCGATCGGCGATTTTCTTGAAATCGAGGGACATCGGACGACAATCCTGCATGAAGCGCGGAGACTGGGGTTTGGTCCCAAAGACTTCATCCGTGAAAGCTATATCGAGCTCTTCTTGAAGAATCATTCGGGGGACATGGTCTTTGGAGTATCGAGTTCCGAAAAGAAGTCTGGTGCAGTCAATGCAACTCTGCACTCAATGCATGCATCCCGGAAAGCAAAACGCAAAGCATGCGGTTCGCAGGACTCCTGACAGTGATCGTGACAGGTTTCTTCCAGATATTCAGCAGGCGACGCTCAAACATGCGGCATCCATTCTCCATCACGTGGGGGGGCGCCCACTGATGAAGGCGATGGTATTGGCCGCAGGCCTTGGAACGAGGCTCCGCCCGATCACGAACCTGCTCGCCAAGCCGGCCATCCCCGTCGGGCCAAAGTCTCTCATCGAATGGTTGCTGATCCATCTGGCTTCTCAGAACGTCACAGATGCCGTGGTCAATCTCCATTACAAACCGGATTCGATTAAGAAGCTACTTCAGGATGGACAGCAGATCGGTCTGAATGTGACATACTCCGAAGAGCCTGAGATACTCGGGACCGCCGGCGGACTTGCAAACGCCGCATCATGTTTCGCCGGAGAAGAAACCATCATCATGGTCAACGCGGATTCGCTTTTCGATTTCAACCTGCAGGAGGCCATTGAATCGCATCGCCGCGCCGGCGCACTCGCGACCATGCTCCTTCTCCCTCACCAAGGGCATTACTCCGCCGTCGATATGAAGGATGGAATCATCCTTTCTCCCAGCCTGCCGGCGTCGGCAGCAAAAGCGACTCCCTACCATTTCACGGGCATACATATTCTCTCCACCCGCATCTTCAATTTTCTTCCGAGCGGCTTCTCAGACATCAATCGCACGATCTATCCTGAGCTTATCAAGAAGGGCCACGCAATCAGAGGCGAAGTGCTTCACGGGAGCTGGCTTGATTTTGGAGATCCCTCTTCTTATGTGAAAAATACTCCTGTTTTCCTGGCTTCAAAAACCCTGGCCGCAGATCATTCTTCGATTCATGATTCCACCGTGATCGACTCCATCATCTGGGACGGCGCCCGGATCTGCGGCGGCGCGATCGTTGAACGGTGCATCGTGACAACGGGTGTTGAGCTGTGTGGAGGCGTTCATCACGATCAAGTTTTTCTGCCCGATGGAGCCTACCCTCTGTGATGCTTTCACCCGCATTGTCAACATGGCTGAATGCACTCCTTGAAGGGGACTATGTTGTTGAGCCGCTGGCCGGCGATGCTTCGACGAACACATTCTATCGGATTACACGGGGCACAGATTCATCCGTTCTCCTGGTCTGTGCCGAAAAGGAACGGCTGGCTTCCCACATTCATATGCATCTTTTGTTCAGATCCTTGGGGTTGCCCGTTGCCGGCATCATCAGTTCATGCGAGTCCTTGGGTGTTCTTCTGATGGAAGATCTCGGCGACCAGCATCTCTGCGATGCACAGGCCTCTGAGTATCCCGCCATCTATCATCAGGCGACGACGCTGATCAACAGGCTCCAGGTGGGCGCCGGCGGATACCGGCGGATTATCCAAACAACCGCAGGGCCATACGAACCACCGATCCTCGGCCGCGATCGACTCTTGTGGGAATTGGATTTCTTCGCAACTCATTATCTGTCGGGGTTCCTGCGATTGGAAGAAGAAGCTCTTGTCGCTATCCGAAGGGATTTCAACCGCCTTCTCGATGCCATCAGCTTCGAGCCACTAGTCTATTGCCACCGCGACTATCACAGTCGCAACATCATGGTGAATGGCGGTGATATCAGCCTCGTCGATCTGCAGGACGCTCGCTGGGGGCATCCATTGTATGACCTGGTCTCGCTCCTCTGTGACAGCTATGTTCTGCTTGATTCCAATCTTGTCTCGTCCTGCAAACGCGCCTTTTACGAATCCACTCGGCATTTGTGGGCGAGCGCCTATGATTTTGACAAACAGTTCGATTTCGTCGCCGTCCAGCGCAGCATAAAAGCGATCGGCACTTTTGCCTCTCAAGCCCGAATCCGTGGGAAGACTGATTATCTCAAGTTCATTCCGCGGGCAAAAGGACATGTTCTCGCTCGAATCAGCCAGCCTGAAACGGCTGCGCTCAAAGCATCTCTCGATGGCGCCGGGGTTTTTTCTGATTCTGACAAACTGCCGCATGGAGCACGCACTTTATGAAAGCTACTGTTCTCACAGGCCTTGACCGTTTCAGCCGCTATGACGCTCGAAAATACCGTGGCGCACGATTTGGCCTCCTCGCTCACCAGGCAAGTGTGAGCCGGGAATTGCAGCATACAATCGATGTAGTGACTGCGCGCGGCTGTCATCTCCGCGCCGTCTTCGCGCCAGAACACGGCCTCTCTGGAACGGAACAAGCCCTCCGCCCTGTGGGATCCGAACGCTTGCGAAGGCTCCCAGTCTACAGCCTCTATGGCAACCAATTACGGCCCACGCCTGAGATGCTCGCCGGGCTAGATTTCTTCCTCTTTGATCTGCAGGATGTCGGCAGCCGCTATTACACGTATATCAGCACCATGCTCTATTGTTTTCGCGCGTGCGGTGAGGCCAATGTTGAGTTCATTGTTCTCGATAGGCCAAATCCTATCGGTGGGAAAGTAATGGAGGGGAACCTCATCGAACCAACACACCTCTCCTATGTCGGAATCCATCCGCTTCCAGCTCGGCATGGAATGACGGTCGGCGAGATTGCTCTGATGTTCAAGGACCAGCTTTCCCTTCGGGGGAAACTTACTGTCATACCAATGACCGGTTGGAAAAGAGACAACTGGTACGATGAAACTAACCTGCCATGGGTCATGCCGTCGCCCAATATGCCGACGCTCGACACTGCCACCGTCTATCCGGGGATGTGTCTCTTGGAGGGAACGAATCTTTCCGAAGGCCGTGGGACAACAAGGCCATTTGAACTCTTTGGCGCTCCCTGGCTCGATTCCGCGCGGGTCGCGCAATTTCTTCGTGGCTGCCGCTTACCCGGACTGGTCTTCCGCGAGACGCGTTTCAAACCGACGTTCAATACATACAGCGGCGAAGTCTGCCATGGGTTTCAAATGCACGTTGTCGACCGCCTGCGTTTCAAACCCTATCTGACGGCCATTGCAATCCTCCAGGGCTGCCGTGCGATTCATAAAAAGAAATTTGCCTGGCGGCCGCCTCCGTACGAATACGAAACCATTAAGCTCCCGATCGATATCCTGCTCGGAAGCTCATCTCTCCGGCGTATGATCGAAAATGAAATCCCCATCAGGGAGATCGAGCGAGGCTGGCGTGAGAAGCTCGATGTTTTTGCACGCGTTCGCCGTCATTTCCTACTATACTAGGAAGATCATCACGAGGAGGAATGTTCATGAAGTCCGAAAAAGAAGATCCCAAATATGGTCCCGTTGAAATCAAAGTGGATGAGGAGACGATCAAAGGCCGCTATGTGAACCTGGCCCACATCGTCCACTCACCAGAAGACTTCACTATCGATTTTATTTATGTGTCGCCGCGCCCGCAGGTCGGCATTCTCGAAGCGCGCGTTATCCTCAGCCCATCTCACGCCAAGCGGCTGCTCGCTGCACTTCAGGACAATATCACGAAATACGAAACCACTTTTGGTCCGATCCCCCCTTCTCCTGAACCGTTTCAGACACCGGGGGCCGTCCATTAGGCCTCACCGCTCATCGGATCTATCACGATCTTCCGTACTCACGAAAAATGAGGCTTCAAAGCCTCATTTAGGCCCGATGAGGAGATTTCAGGCTCTAGTCAAATAGAGGGCTATCGGCTTTCGCAATCATCTGCCAGTGCTTGATGTACCCGAGAAGATCGACATCGACCGTCCAGGTCGCCGTCACAGTGATGTGATTGGTCGTCCAGTTGATCACGATATCCTCTTCTCTGATCGGTATCTCCAGCTCCTTGGCATTTTTCATGAGCGTGCCTCTCATGCCATCTGGATCGACATGACGTCCACTCGCAAACTTGGCCTGTTCTTGCATCGTATCTTCGAACTTGTAATAGGCCATTTTGATCGGCACTAGTTTGTAGGCCAGGTAGAGTCCTCCGAGGATGATCAACAGCAAGATTATTGAACCCCACTTGATTTCACCCCGTTCCTGGCACCATGCCCGTTTACTCCTGTCCATCTGATCCTCCTTTTTTTTGGCTGAGATTTGTTCCTATCTTATTCTTCAACCTTCAGGATGGCAAGAAATGCCTCCTGAGGAATATCGATCTTGCCGACTCGCTTCATCCGTCGCTTTCCTTCTTTCTGCTTCTCGAGCAATTTCCGTTTGCGGGTGATGTCTCCGCCATAGCATTTTGCGAGGACGTTCTTGCGAAGCGGCTTAACGTTTTCACGAGCGATGACGCGGCTTCCGATCGATGCCTGGAGAGCAACTTCAAAAAGCTGCCGATGGATCATCTGCCGGAGCTTGCTGACGAGCGCACGGCCGCGCGCATAGGCGCTGTCACGATGTGTGATGATCGACAAAGCATCGATCGGTTCGCCATTGACGAGAATGTCAAGTTTCACGAGCTGGCTTGGCCGGTAATCTGCGAAATGATAATCCAGGGACGCATAGCCCCGACTGACGCTCTTCAACTTATCGTAGAAATCGAGAACGATCTCGTTGAGAGGGAGGTCGTAGGTGATCATCACACGCTTTGGTGACAGGTATTCAAGGTTCTTCTGCTGGCCGCGTTTTTCCTGAACCAGCTGCAGAATCGCACCCATGTATTCATCGGGCGTGATGATTGTTGCCTGAATGAAGGGTTCATCAATGGCGGCGATTTCGCCCGGTGAGGGGAGCTTGGCAGGGCTGTCAATCTCGAACTGAGTGCCATCGGTTTTTGTGACGCGATAGCGCACGCTCGGCGCAGTGGCGATAAGCCTCATTTCGTATTCGCGCTCGAGCCTCTGTTGAACGATCTCCATGTGAAGCAGGCCCAGGAACCCGCATCGGAATCCAAATCCAAGAGCCATGGAGTTCTCTGGCTCATAATGGAAGGAGGAGTCATTGAGACGGAGCTTGTCGAGAGCATCTCGCAGCTCTCCGTACTCAGAACTCTCCACTGGATACAGCCCGCAAAACACCATTGATTTGGCTTCACGAAACCCCGGAAAGGGCGTCTGTGTAGGGTGAAGTGGATCGGTCAGCGTGTCGCCAATTTTCGTGTCGGCGACATTTTTTATATTCGCGACGACAAATCCAACTTCGCCGGGACCCAGTCCGTCGATCTTGGCGAGCTTTGGAGTGAACACGCCGATGTCTTCCACTTCATAGACTTGGCCGGTCGACACCATCATGATCTTCATGCCGGGAGCGAGACGACCGTCGAAAATGCGCACGAGGACAACGACTCCGCGATACGGATCAAACCAGGAATCGAAGATAAGGGCTTTCAGAGGAGCTTCAGCATTCCCTCGCGGCGGCGGCACACGATCAACAACCCGATCCAGGATGTCACGGACACCGGTGCCGTCCTTGGCGCTGGCGAGAAGAATTTCGGATGTGTCGATCCCCAGGAGATGCTCAATCTGCTCGCGCACCTTTTCCGGCTCAGCGCCCGGCAGATCGATTTTGTTAATGACAGGGATGATCTCAAGATCATTTTCAAGCGCCAGGTAGGTGTTCGCCAGTGTCTGCGCTTCCACTCCCTGGGTCGCATCCACGATTAACAGTGCGCCCTCGCAGGCTGCCAGCGATCGACTCACTTCATATGAAAAATCGACATGCCCCGGCGTATCGATCAGATGAAAAGTGATTGGCCCGCGTGAGGAATGTTGATACGTCAGGCGAACGAAGTGTGCCTTGATGGTGATCCCGCGTTCGCGTTCTAGGTCCATGCTGTCCAGAACCTGAACATCCATTTCGCGTTGGCTGAGGGCGCCGCATGTTTCAAGGAAACGGTCCGCCAGAGTGCTCTTGCCGTGATCGATATGAGCAATAATGGAAAAATTACGAATACTATCCTGATTCACGTACGTCCCTTCAGCTCCTGCAATTGGATTGGCCGGAGCCCATAACCCACGCTCTATCATAGCGCGAATCGATTATCATTATGCCACGGGTGCCCTCATCCCGAGGCATATAAGTTGCAAATGACGTCGCTTCATCTGCACCCTTGCGGGGGAGGATGTCATGCGTGACATGGATGATGAACGTCTGATTGCCCCGCCAAGAGATCAGGTCCCCAGCAATTTTTCACATGCCATCAATCCGGCTCCAATCATTCCCGCGTCATTTCCAAGGGCCGCAATGACGATTCGCGTGGAGAGGTAAGACTCACGAAACGCTCTCTTTGAGGCCTCTGCTCGAGCCGGCCTTAAAAGAAAGTCCCCGGCTCCCATGACCCCGCCTCCCAGTGCAATCATCTCCGGGTTGAGAAGATTGATGATGACGGAGAGGCCGATGCCGAGATTTCGGCCGACATCCTCGAATGCACCAATGGCAAGTGGATCGCCATGAGAAGCAACGTGCGCCACTTCTTCACAGGTCACGTCTTTTCCTCCACGAGCCTTGTAAGCCTCGACAACAGCCGATGCCGAAACAAGGGTCTCCAAGCATCCAATGCCGCCGCAGTGGCAGGGCTTTCCTTTCCGATCAATGACAATATGCCCGGGCTCTCCGGCATACCCACGAGCACCGTGCCAGAGTTTGCCGTCGAGAATAACGCCGCCTCCCACGCCCGTTCCAATCGTCAACAATATAAAACTCCGTGGAGAGAGCGTGCCGCCAGGACCGTCGTGACTGCCGGCGCCGGCCTTGAACTCTCCAAATGCGGCGCAATTCGCATCGTTGTCAAAAAGAAAAGGCAGTGGGCACACCGACTGCATCAATTCGATCAAATGCCGGCCATCCAGGCAATGGAGGTTCGGCGAGTTCATGATCTTCTGATCGGCCTGGTCAAAAATGCCGGGGATGCCCATTCCAATAGCGGCGACATCGGCATCAGCGATCGAGCATTCACGAACAGCCTGTCCGATCGTTTCGAAAACACGCTCAGCACTTGACGCATCCACTGTGTATTTGGATCGGTATGAGATTCTTCCTGATCGGTCAATGATCCCGGCTTTGAGAAAGGTTCCCCCTAAATCGAGTCCAATCGTCTTCTGCTTCATCATCTGTCACCCTGTCACACGATTGAGGCTGGAAACGTGCCGATACTTTTTTCAGCTATGTCTTGCTTGATCTCCCGGATCGTTTTGATTCCCAGCCTCATTATTCGACGGCCGCCCTTTGACGCAACTCTTCCACCGCTGCCGTAGGAACGACAGGCTCCCTTGTCAAAATGCTAAGAGTTGAGTGTCTCTTTCAGCTTGCTGCTGGCCGCGAACTTGGCCCTTTTCATCGCCGGGATTGTTAAGGCTTCGCCTGTCTTCGGGTTCCGTCCCATGCGCTCCTTCGTTTGCGTGACTGAAAAGGTTCCGAAATCGCTGATCCTGACCTTCAGGCCGCTCTTCAGGCTTTCCACAATGTAATTCACGAAGGAGTCCAACGCAACCTCGGCCTGCTCTTGCGTGATTCCCGACTCCTTTGCCATCTTCGACTCGACTTCCGCTCTGCTCATGGAACCCTCCATTGTTATGATGAGACTATTCATCATATGGAAGCGCGGGAAACAGTGTCAAGCCGGGCCGATTCCCAGGTTCGGGCTTTTCATCGATCATGATGCGACTCCGCAACAACCATCGACGCAGAATGTCGCTCTTTCTTCGTCTTGAATCCGCACCCCCGGCTAGTAATTTGGGCACACTGGAGATGGTCATCTCATGATCCGGCATTCATCGCCAGGATTGCAATTCTCAAGGAACTCGATAACAATAAAGGCGTGAAATGGAGCCGGCCCAGTTCAGCGAGTGCGTATCTGCATTCGTATTTTCCCCGATCTTTCCCGGTTCATCCTCCGCTGCCGGCTCCCGTGCCTGCGCCTTCTTCCCCATGTCCCCTGCTGCGAATCATAGGCGTTTTCTCAAAAGCTTTTCTCCATTAGAGATCCTCAAACGTGCCGCATCTTATTTACTCTCATAAGTACAACATGGACATCGGGCCGCATGTCATTCCGGCACAAAAATATCATGAGATTGTGAAGCGAATCGAGGCGGCCGGGCTTTCGACAGAACAGGAGATGCTCGTGCCACCGCCGGCGACCGAATCGGATCTTCTCCTCGTTCATACTCCTGAATATCTCCACAAGCTCAATGACGACTCTCTGACACAGTTGGAGCGGAGGAAGCTTGAGGTACCGTTCAGCAGGGACCTTTTCGAAGCCATGAGGATCGCCGTCGGAGGAACCATGCTGACTTCTCGAAAGGCGCTCAGCGAGGGCATTGCCATACATATCGGCGGGGGATTTCATCATGCTTTCTCGGATCATGGTGAGGGGTTTTGCCTTTTTAACGATGTTGCCATCGCCGCCCGCAGTCTACTGGCCGATGGAGCTGTCTCGCGGATTCTGATCGTCGATTGCGACCTGCACCATGGCAACGGGACTGCCGCCATCTTCCAGTCTGATGCAAACGTGTTTACTTTCTCCCTTCATCAGCAGCATGCCTACCCGTTCGAGAAGCCGTCTGGTTCCTTGGACATCGGGTTGGATGACGGCGCCGGGGATGCGGAGTACCTCGAGACGCTCTGCATCCTCAGCTCTCTTCTGGATAATTTCCGTCCCGATATCATCTTCTATCTCGCCGGAGCCGATCCCTATGAGCATGATCAGCTCGGCGGCCTGTCACTGACGATGAACGGGCTTATCCGACGCGATCAATTGGTTATCGGGGAATCCAAGAAACATGGAATTCCATTGGCCATTGTTCTTGCCGGCGGCTATTCCATCGATCTCCACGATACGGTCCAGATTCATTTCAATACAATCGTCGAATCATTCACAATCTTCGATGGGAACGGGAGGGGACACAGTTGAGAAGTGCGCTTCTTTCCTTCATTTTTTATTGCTTTGTGATTTCAGCGCATGCATTCGATGCTCCCAAAAAGCTCGCTTTCATCGTTACGATCGAAACGGTTCGCGGGAAGATCGTTTTCCAGATGTATCCGGATGCCGCTCCCAAGACGGTTGCGCGTCTCTCAGAGCTCGTCTCGAAGGGCTTCTACAACGGGCTCACATTCCACCGTGTCGAGCCGGGATTTGTGATCCAAGGGGGCGATCCAAAGGGAACAGGTGGAGGCGGCACCGGTGTGAAAATTCCCGCCGAATTCAACAACGGCAAGAAGCATCTACTCGGGACCGTCGCCATGGCGCGAGCACAGGATCCCAATAGCGCCGATTGCCAATTTTACATCTGCCTCGCTCCCCAGCCAGGACTTGATGGCAATTACACAATATTCGGGCAAGTCACACAAGGCTTCGATGTCATCAAAAAAATCGTGAAGGGCGACGTCCTGAAGAAGGTGACGATCGAATAGTCAGTTGCCGCCATCAGTGGTCTGTTGCTGTTGACGCGAGGGGCCGTTCGGGAAAAGAGCGCTGACAGCGTTCCTCACTGCGGCTAAGGCTGCTTTAGCTGCAGCAGGCCGGAGGTCAGCAATCCATAGAGGATTTTGCTGGTATCAAAGAGGCTCATGCCGCAGTTTTTGGCAATCGCTGGTATCGTCCGCTCGCCATTGATCTGTGAAAGGATCATCCACTCGCTGGTATTCAGATTGATCTGCCGACGTTCCTTACGATCCAGCACGATGAACTCGGGAATCATATCGAGATTGGGGATTTTCTTCTGAAGGACTCGCCATTCATCAAGCCGGCGTGCTGCTTCCATCAAGAGGTTCGTATTCGATTTTGTGATTGTCTTCTGCTCGCACTTGAGATCCGGCTCGAATCTAAATTCCCCTTTTGACCAGATGGCGAGAGAGTAGACGGCCTCCTCCCCATTCTGTCCTTCGAGCTCGGCATGAACGATTCTGCCATCCAGCAAGAAGATGTTGCCGGATTGCTGGCCATTGGTGAGAACAAACTTTCCCGTTTTCCCCGAAACAGAGACAAGTTGGATGAGGTCTGGGAGGTGAAGTTCTTCCAACGATCCCTGAAATGCCATCTCTATTCCACTGCTGCACTCATGGCAGGCCAATACAAGCGCCGATCATAGCATGCGAATTCAAAATGGGTCAACAAAGGATCACGATTCCATTTCAGCGATCTTCCGTTCCAGCACTTGAGACGGGTTGAAATTTTCTATTTGTAAGTAGTAATCGGCCACATCTAGCAACGCATCCTCCGGCAACAGCCCCACGATTTCGGAGCCGACAACATTGACACCGTAGCGAGCTGCTTCGTGTTTGACCGTTTCGAAAACACGATAAAGTGGTGTCTTTTTATAGTTCACCATGTTGATTGAGACCTGTACCTGTTTGCGATCCTCCAGGGCCACGCCCATAGCGCGAACATACCTGAACCCGCCGCTGCTATAGCGGATCGCCTTTGCGATTTTATCGGCGATCTCAATTTTGTCGGTGGCCAGGTTGACATTGTAGGCAATGAGGGGAGGCCGCGAGCCGACAACCGACGCTCCCGCGCTCGGGTGTGGCTGAGAAGTCCCATAGTCGGGTGCCCAGAGCGGATTTTTCATCTTTTCGGCAAGTCCTTCGAACTCGCCCTTACGAATGTTGGGCAACTCTTTCCGTTCAGGGCGCGAGGCGGCATCTTCGTACAAATAAATAGGGACTTGAAATTTTTCCCAGATCAACGAAGCCGCTTCTTTGGCTAACTCCACACATTCCTCGGTGGTGGCATTTTGTATCGGAATAAAGGGAACGACATCGACAGCGCCAAGGCGAGGATGTTCACCTTTATGTTTCCGTAGATCCACGTGAGCGAGTGTGGCTCGGAAGAGGCCTTCGATTCCACTAAGCAGTGAATGTCGATTTCCGATGAGTGTGATCACTGTGCGGTTGTGATTTTCGTCAGGCGCTATGCCGAGTACCTTCAACCCGGAGATACCATCGAGGCTCTTCCGGATATCTTCCAGAACCTCGGGCCGCCGCCCTTCGCTGATATTCGGAACGCATTCGATCACTTGTGATGCCATTTTGCCTCACCCTTAGTTAGCGCGTCGACATTATAGCAAGGACGCATCAGTTTCAACAGCCTGATGATTTTCCCGAAGCCGGCCCCACGTACCGCAAACAGCATTTCGCAGGTCTGCTGTGCCACAGAAGGACTTCTGATGCACTGGAGCGGATATGAGCAGGCCTCTCTGCAGCTACGAGAAATGATGAACCTCATCAGCCGCTTGAATGCCGCCGGAAGAGGGAGCATCAGTCGCCTGTTGGCGTGGCTTGCTGAATCCCACGGACTCCGAAACTGAAGAAAGTGGTTCTTATTGACGCGTCAACATTTTGTTTGATAAAATCCCGCAAACATCGTAAGGTTTGCTGATGGAAGAAAATCCTTTCCTGGCCGATCAGGACCTAATAGCCGAAATCCGCGAATTGTTCGAGGCGCGGAAATTCCAAGAGGTTGCCGAAAAGGCATCGGCGGCATTGAAGGCAAATCCTTTTCTCAACGAAGCAGAGGAGCTTTATAATAGAGCTGTCGAAATTCTCAACGCCGAGCCTTTTATCCTTGAACACCTCAAGGAAGTTGAGCGGAATTTCAGTGAGAAGAATTTCCTTCAGTCCTTGGCGTCGGCCCGGATGATCCTCGATCTGGATCCCGAACACAAACGCGCTCAGGAAATTTATTCGCTTTCACAGCAGAAGGTTGAATCAGAGCTCTTCGTTCGAGAGCTCATCAACAAAGGCGAGGAATTCTTCGTACATGGGGATATCGAGCGCGCTCGATCCGAGTGGGAAAAGATCTCGACCATTGATCCAGGGAATTCTCAGCTACTGCCGCTTCTCACTCGGTGCGATGTACAACACCCACAAAAGAAACGCCCCACACCCGAAGAAGAGGATTCAATTGCTCGCTTGCTCGCCGATGGGCGCACTCATTTCAAAGAGGGCCGGTTTCAGGAGGCGATTAATATCTGGGGCCGGATCCTTGTCATTTATGAATCGCATGAGGAAGCTCAGGCGGCTCTGGCGCGCGCCCGGCGCGCGATGGAAGAAAGGCAGAGGGAGATCGACGAAGCCCTCCACAGAGCCCAGGAGCTCCGCGACAAGAAACGTCTCCAAGAGGCCATTGTCATCCTGGCTCCCATGCTTGAGAAAGTGCCCGATCATCCTGATCTGCAAACACTTCAGGAACAAATAGTCTACGAGATCGAACAAGAAAAGCTGCATACTCGTGTCGATGAAGCACTCACAATGGGCAGGACGGCCATGGAATCACGGGAGTGGGAACAGGCCGCGACAAAGATCGAAGAGGCCTTATCGCTTCAACCGGGCAACAGCGAGGCGCTGGCGCTGGACCGCACCGTTCAGACTGAAAAGAAGAAAGATCGAGCCGAAGCCCATTATCAGGACGCGCGTGACCACCAGCGGGGAGGCAACGTCTACCTTGCTTTCAATGAGGTGACACACGCGTTAGAGGCAAACCCGGATCATGCCGCGGCTCGAAGCCTGCTTCAGGAACTCGAATCAAGCCTAGGCCAAGCCGAAGAGAAAATCGAGGATGAGGTGGAGCTGGAACCTGAAGACGCGCAACCTCTCCCATCATCGGTCCCCGCGATTCCGATGCCGGCGCCTTCTCCATCCACGACGGTTCGTGCGATGCCGCCGATCGCTGCACAGCCAGTGGCTGGAACCCCGCGGCGGCGGTTTCTCTTTGTTTCGGCAGCCATCTTTCTCGGTGGAATTGGGCTGCTCGTTATTTTTTTCCTCCTTCAGGATCAAATTTTCGGATCTCTGAACGAGGGCCTCGATCAGGCAGCCACTGGGAGAGATGTTGAAACCACCGATGTGCTCCCTCTGGCAGCTGGGGCTGACGGATACATGTTGCAAGGACAGGCGCTTCTCGATCGAAAAGAAAATCTCGACGCTGTCTACTACTTTCAAAAAATCCCGCCTGATTCTCCCTTCTTTAAAAAAGCCTGCGATCAAATCGCTCTGGCTCAGCAGAATCTTTTGGAGATACCTCCGCAGAGTGCATCCACGAGTGCTGTGGTTCCTGAAACCATTACTCCTCAGCCGGAGAAGGCGATCCCCTCTACGTCGGCCGAATTGCAAAAGGCTCTTGCCGAGGGCAAGGTCGCGTTCAACTCTGCCAATTTCGAAATGGCATCGCGTAGCTTGGAACACGCCCTGGAAATCGATCCCAACAACGCCGAAGCCAAGCGCCAATTATCAAAATCCTATTACAACATGGGCATCCTTGCACTCAGGGAGCTCGACATGGCCCGCGCTGAAACCAGCATCAGGAAGGTACTCGATCTCGCGCCGGATGATGAAATAGCTCGAAGGCAGCTCGCAGTGATTCGCCGATACAAAGACCGCCCGTCCGATCATAACCTCGACGTCTATCTCAAATTCCAGCAGCTCCGGGAGTAACTGTGAAGTGCCTCAAATGCGGCTATGTCAGCTTTAGCGACGCTGAGAAGTGCAAGAAATGCGGAGCGCTCCTTCCGCGGGAGGAAGCGGCGCCTGCTGCACCAGTATCAGTCGCATCCATGACTCTCCAGCGCGAAGCCCCTGCGACAAAGCAGGACGTTGATCTGCCGCTTAGTACGCAACCTCCGGCCCAGCCTAAGCCAGCCCAAGAGCCTCAGAAACGCCCTCGTCCTCCTGCCGGGCCTCCGCAACAGAAAGCCCCGGAATGGAAAAAGGAACTGAAAAAGAGAGTGCAGGAACATCGGGAGAGGAACACCCCGAGCGACTCGCCTCTTTCTGCGTCAGTTGTGAACCCTGCTCCGCCGGCATTTCAGCCACCCTCAATGCCTCCCGGGGTGCACGAACCTGAATCTCCACGATCGCCGCAGATGGCCGGCCCTTATGATAAAACAATCGAGATGGACGGCAGCGAGGCGCCGAGGGTCCGGCCACCTCACATCGATCGACAGCATCGTCCGAGCGTTGATCAAATTCCTCTTTTTTCGGAGCAGGCATCCCAGGATGTTTTCGATTCGAC
>CAIWXX010000079.1 GCA_903916735.1 uncultured Acidobacteriota bacterium | reverse complement strand
TGCCAATTCGCATCACCTCCGCTCTGGGCCCGGTGCTCCGGGTCAGCGCCCTTGTCACTCTCGGTGTTGGGTTCCCTCCGTCAGGGCCCCAGGTCTGGACTCTCACCTCCTGTCCGTTGGTCATGCCGATCGCACCCGCTTTGCACCGGCCGCGACATGTCGCGGCCGCCAAAGCGCGGACGTGTCCGCGCACTCCAAAGACCGGACCGCTCTTTGCAACAGACAAAATGAGACTTTGTTTTTGCGCGGCCCCTAAAGGAGTGATGCGGAAGCTGAAACAGTACTCTGAAGTGCGCGATCGACAAGCGAAAAAATGTGAGCCGGTCATGATCATCAAATCATGATTGCAGTCGGAAATAGTTGCAGCATTATCTGCAAGTGGAATTCGCTATGCCTGTGGTGGAAGATGAGAGCATCAGAGTTCGGTGTGCCGGATGCACAGAGCATTGAAGCACATGCTCTTGGTAGGTCCCTAAAGCGGCGGCAAGGTTTTTGCGAACGTGGACGTAATCGTAGACGTAGACGTAATCGTGAACGAATCAAGCTGAGTTGTCGCGGTAGGGACGCAGCTCATCGCCGCGCCCCCCGCACAGAACCCGGCTTATGTGAAGCGAATGGTTATGGGGAGCTGGCGGGACTCGTGACACTGGGGGCCTTGTGGGGTTGAACGCGGGAGAGGACATTGAGGGGAATTACTCTCCATAAGATTGCCGGATGACGGGGTGGCATGCCACTGTCCTCGCAAAGGAGGAAGGTATGCTGGAAAGCTATTTCGAGTCCGAGGTCACGCTGAAGGGACTTCGCGCAGGGCCAAGCGGAGCGTGGCTGGCCGGTTTCGCCGCATCGCTTCACGCGGAGGGGTATTCATGGTGGACGGCTCGACACTATCTACGGTCCGCGAATCATCTCGGTCATTTTCTGCGAAGGGAAAGGATAGCATTCGATACCGTCTGTTCAGGAGTCATCTCATCATTTCGGGATCATTTTCGACGTTGCCGTTGTCCACGGCCGAATGGGGGAGAGACTGAAAACACAGTCCGGGGGGCCAAGTGTTTTGTCAGGCATCTACGGAGGATTGGCATTGTTCCCGAACAGGAGGAGCATCCGTGGCCACCGTTGGTCCAGGGATTTAGGCGATGGCTTCGGCAACATCGTGGTGTCTCCGACACGACACTTGCCCATTACAGCCAAGCTGCCATTGAACTTTTCACGAAAGTGGGAAGTGACCCCGGCCAGTATGATGCTCAACGACTTCGTTTATTCCTTTTGGACCGGGCTCGCAATCGAGGCGTTGGCAGCGCCAAGGCAATTTCTAGTGGCCTACGGATGTTTCTGCGTTACCTCGCGATAGGAGGGGAATGCCGAGCAGGGCTCGATGACGCGATTCCAGCGCTTGCCGGATGGCGTCTGGCCTCATTGCCATCGTGCTTGTCCCCAGGAGAGATTGCGCAGATCATCGAGGGATGTGGTCAGACATCCCTGATGGAACTCCGGGACCGCGCCGTGATTCTTCTTCTTGCACGGCTAGGGTTGCGAGCCAGCGACGTATCGGCGCTTCGACTGGGCGAGGTCGATTGGGAAGACGGAAGCCTCCTTGTGAAAGGGAAATCACGTCGCGAGTCGCGGTTGCCTCTGCCGCAGGAGGTTGGCGATGCGATTCTGGCCTATCTGAAATGCCGACCGATTGCTCAGGATAGCCACATCTTCCTTCGAATGGTGGCGCCGTTGCGAGGGCTGCCGCCTCGTGGCTTGTCTCAGATCGTTGCGAGGGCCATGCATCGCGCAGGCATCGTTTCGCCATCCTATGGCTCCCATATCCTTCGACACGCTGCTGCCACAGAGATGCTTCGGTCGGGCGTCTCACTCTACGATATTGGAAGTGTCCTGCGTCACCAGTCGCTCGACATGAGTGCGTATTACGCCAAAGTCGACGTTGAGCTGCTCAAAGAAGTTGTCCAACCGTGGCCGGAGGTGCTCTCATGCTGATGAAGAAGGTCGAGGCGTATCTTGCTGTGCGCAGGGCAGCGGGTTTTGAACTTGGTGTCCCGGGGTTCCTTCTTCGCAGTTTCGCGCGCTTTGCAGCTGACCAAGGAGACACGTTTGTTCGCACCTCAACCGTCATAAGGTGGGCTAGTCAAGCACCCTCGCTCAACCAGCGCGAACATCGCCTCCAAGTTGTGATTCGTCTCGCCCGCTATCTTCGAGCCGAGGAGGAAGGTCATGAGGTGCCTCCGCGAGGCATCTTCCGTCGTCGTAAAACAAGACGCACGCCCTACATCTTCACACACCAGGAGGTTTCCGAACTGATTCAAGCAGCCACTTGTCTGCAACCTTCTGCATCAATCCGCCCACATACCTACTGCACGCTCCTTGCTCTCCTGTATGTCACAGGACTGAGGATCTCCGAAGCATTGGCGCTCGATCTTGATGACATCGTAGCCGACGGGTTGATCATCCGGAAAACGAAATTCAAGAAGAGCCGCCTTATCCCCCTGCACGAATCAGCCGCGGCTGGCATCCAGCGTTATATCGGTCGTCGTCGATGTTTCGCCACGGAACATAAACGTTTGTTCATCTCGGACCAGGGCCGTACTCTCAGCCGCTTTTCTGTGAGCTGGGTATTTCGCGGTCTTCTGAAAACTGTCGGCCTGAGCCCTGG
This sequence comes from uncultured Acidobacteriota bacterium, assembly GCA_903916735.1. Taxonomy (GTDB): domain Bacteria; phylum Acidobacteriota; class CAIWXX01; order CAIWXX01; family CAIWXX01; genus CAIWXX01. The sequence goes on along the minus strand of CAIWXX010000079.1, from coordinate 6,410 downwards.
CCGAGGAGGACGCCAGCCTCGTATTCACGATTTTCGTCACAGCTACGCCTGTAGGGCGCTCGAAGCCTGCCCCGAAGGACGAGACAATGTCGGCCGACACATGCTGGCCCTTTCGACCTACATGGGCCATACGCATGTTTCCGATACCTATTGGTATCTTGAAGCGACGCCGACCTTGATGCAGGACATCGCAACGAACTGTGAGGCATTCCTCACTGGAGGCTTACCATGTCGCCGATAGCACCTCACGTTGCCGTGTTTCTTCGCGACTTCTTGCCTGTGCAGCGCGGCGCAAGTCGACACACCTGTGACACCTATGCCGACAGCCTTCAGCTGCTCTTCTTGTTTGCCAGCAAAAAACTGAGATGTTCGCCCTCCGGCATTTCCCTGGAGCAACTCGACTCCTCGATGGTCACTGCGTTTTTGGAACATATCGAGACTGAGCGCGGAAGCACACCCGCAACACGCAATGTGAGATTGGCTGCCATCAAGACATTCTTCAGGTTCCTGGAATACCGCCTGCCTGCCGCGCTCGATCAAGTCCGTCGAATCCTTGCAGTGCCCTTCAAGAAGACCGACTCTCGGCTCGTCTCGTACCTTCACCGTGATGAGATGCTAGCTGTCTTGGATGCACCCAATCCTCATACCCGAGACGGAATCCGTGACCGTGCCATGCTCCACGTCGCGTTTGCGGCCGGATTACGTGCATCAGAGCTCGTTGGGCTACGTCTTGAAGACCTATCACTCCCATCTGTTCCGTCGATCCTGGTACGCGGCAAAGGCCGGCGCGAGCGCACCCTTCCCCTCTGGAAAGAAACTGCAGCAGCTCTTCGCGCATGGCTTGTTGTTCGCGGTCACGCTAACGTGCCAGAGCTGTTCATCAACGCTCGTGGCATGCAAATGAGTCGATGGGGCTTTGCATACATCCTGCGTCGGGCTGTGAGAATCGCTGGCAAAAAAAAACCGTCGCTCCTCAAAAAGCAGGTTTCACCTCACGTGGCTCGACATACCTGCGCCATGATCGCACTTCAAGCTACGAAAGACATCAGGAAGGTGTCACTGTGGCTCGGCCACACCAGCACTCAAACGACGGAAATCTACACCCGCGTCGATCCTGCCGAGAAGCTGGACGCCATCAACGCCATCTCTCCACTACATGTCCGGCCGGGGAAGTTCCATCCACCGGACAAGCTCCTCGCCCTATTGAAGGGCGGTCACTTATGTGGAGCGAATGGCCGTTCGCGGCCCGTCCCACGAGCCACATCGCCATGTAGCTCCCCATAACCATTCGCTTCACATAAGTCCGGTTATGGAGCGCGCTCCATAACCGGACGAGCGGATTTCCCGCACCGGGCTCCCACCTCTGGTCGACGGAAGCGAGAGTTGTCGAGATGTACGCTGGGTGATTCGCGGGGTCGGCAGTTTGAAGTTGCGGTCGTAGATGTCTCGTCGTTGCGCGTTCCATTTGGCTCTCTGGCTCCTCCGTTGCAGGGCGGCATGCCAAGTTCTTCGAACTTTCTGTCGGAACGTCTGGAGGGCAGGAAAGTTACCAGGGACACCATAGTAATTGTAATGCCCCTGGAGGACCGAGCTGAGCCAATCGCATTGAACACACATCGGCTCATGTTTCCGTTTCCTGATCTCCTCACTCAGACTTGCCATCTTTTTCTGCATCTTCTTCTTTGATGTGCGGCGGATCACACGGTAGCCGCCCTCCAGTCCCTGTCCGCAGATGTGTGTAAAGCCCAAGAAGTCGAACGTGTCCGGGCGCAACTTTCCATCTTTATGACAGTCCCGTTGGGCGAATCGTCCGAAACGCAGGATTCGGGTCTTTTCCGGATGCAGTTCGAGTCCGAACTTGCGAAGTCGTTCGGCCAATGCATCCCTCATCCGTCGTGCGTCGCGCTCCTTCTGGAATCCCATTACGAAGTCGTCGGCATATCGGACGATATGAACCTCGCCGTCGGCATGCATTCGACTCCATTTCTTGACCCACAGATCGAGCGCGTAGTGGAGGTAGATATTCGCCAAAAGGGGGCTAATGATCCCTCCCTGCGGCGTCCCTGCCTCCACGTCCTGGTACTGCCCCTCATCCATGACCCCCGCTTGCATCCACTTCATCAGCAGATACACCATCCGCTTGTCCGCGATCCGGTGCTCGATGAACTTTTGCATCCATTTGTGGTCGATGGTGTCGAAAAACGACCGGATGTCGGCGTCGAGCACCCAATCCACTCTCCCTTTCAGTGCTTCCTTGAGCGCATCGAGGGCTCGGTGCGGACTCCGCCCAGGCCGGAATCCGTACGAGATATCAAGAAACCCGCTGTTTTCGTAGATGGGCTCTAGGAGCATCCTCGCCGCTTGCTGGACAACCTTGTCTTCCAGCGATGGTATCCCCAGCGGTCGGGTCCGTCCGTCTCCCTTCGGAATGTGTACTCGTCGTACCGGTTGGGGACGGTATCTTCCCCGGTGAAGTCGCTCCTCGAGATCCCGCAGTCTCTCTTCAAGTCCATTCCCATAACTGCTCCAGGTCTCTCCATCAACGCCGGGCGCAGCCTGCTTCTTGAGCCGATAGTAGGCTTCCCTCAGTAGATCAATTCGCAGATGACTAAAAAGGTTCGTGAATCGTTCCCCTTTGATCCTCCTTGCTCTCTCTCCGATCCGAGTCGTTACGTGTCCACGGGTCTCCGGGCGCCGTGTCCCGGCCGCGTTTCCCGTCTCGGATTTCCCATTGGCCTCGCCCCTTCCCTCCACCTCCTCCACAGGCGTTACCTCTGTGTTCGGCTGTTTCTCTGGTACTATGGGCTCGTCCGACTCCTCGGAGCTTACGGTCGTGGCTTGTGGCTTCTCACCTTCCCACTCCTGCCTTCCGTCCACCATCAACGGCGAGGCAACTCCGAGGTCTCCCGGCTCCCGGGCAGAAGACAAATGCATGCATGCCAAACTCTCAGACCCCGGGAGAAGGTTAGGGGCGTTCCTCGTATCCCCTTCCCCGTGGCCTTCCGCGGTAGACGAGCGCGTCGGCTCCTCCAGCTTTACGTGTTTTTCGAGGCTCAATCGCCTGGCCTGCATACTCGCTCACCCATGCTTCGCCGACAGGATCACCCCTGCCTGCGCAAGGTCCAAGCTTCCTGGGGCGAGTTCCTCCCAGGGTAGGACTTGTTCCGCTCGTTCTTTCATTCCCTCACCTACTATCTTCTGCCGGTTTGACCGGCGCACCGTCAACGTCCACGATCACGTCTACGAGCACATTGCCTTCACCAAGCCCTGACAGAACAACCTTGAGTAATGGTTTGAATGGTTGCTGCTGGATCAGGGTAGGTAGTCCGGATGAATAATGCCGAATCTGAATTGAATATCCTCTGTTTAAATTCGTTGTGATAATGCGCCATATTTTGCGCATAAATGCTGAAAATTAGGATTAGAGAGCATATATTTGCGCAATAAGAATTGACATTTGGAACCGATCGCCTATACTACTGTTGAAGTGTGGAAGGACGCATGAACTTTCGGATAATGAGTGACACGGCCGTACTCGCAGAAGTCGGCCAACGCATTCAGCAGGAACGGCTGAACCAGAACCTGACGCAAGCCGATCTGGCGCATCAGGCCGGGGTTTCACGTCGGGCCCTTCAACACATCGAAACGGACGGCGTCTGCACGCTGGCCAGCTTGATCCGGATCCTGCGAGCCTTGGCCAAACTCGATGCCCTGGATTCCTTCATACCTCCGCCCGGCATCAGTCCCGTGCAAATGGCCCGCCTGAAAGGCTCCGAGCGACAGCGAGCGACCGGGCGACGCGGAGCCAAGAGCGATCGGAGGTGACCACCCATGGCCGCAAGCAAAACTCGAGTGCCTGTCGCAAGAGTGCTTTTGTGGGATCAACCAGCGGGTGCCGTGGCTTGGGATGCGGAACGTCGCATGGCATCGTTCGAGTACGAAGAAGCTTTCATCCGCACCGGCGTCCAAATAGCCCCCCTCATGATGCCGCTTCGCAGTGGTATCTTTTCATTCCCAGAGCTGAAACCGGAGACGTTCCGCGGCTTGCCTGGCCTTCTGGCCGATTCGCTCCCGGATCGATTCGGCAACCGGCTCATTGACCTCTGGCTGCAACAACGGGGCAGATCCCTTGACGATTTCTCCCCTGTCGAGCGCCTCTGCTACATCGGGTCCCGCGGCATGGGCGCACTCGAATTCAAGCCGGCCCTTGTCCGCCATTCGTCACAGGCGACTCGACTGGAGGTTGGTGAATTGGTTGCGATGGCCCGCGAGATTCTGTCGGACCGGTTCAGGTTGTCGACAAATCTACGCCGTGGGAAAACCGAGGCTCTGAACACGATCATCCGTGTCGGCTCGTCTGCCGGCGGCGCCAGGGCGAAGGCAGTGATCAACTGGAACCGGCAGAACGGCGAGATACGATCGGGTCAGGTGGCGGCTCTTCCCGGATTTGAACCATGGATTCTGAAGTTCGACGGAGTGCAGGACAAGTCGCTCGGCGACCCTCAAGGGTTCGGTAGAGTCGAGTTTGCCTATCACCGCATGGCCTTGGCTGCGGGCATCCGGATGAGCGAGTGTCGATTGCTCGAAGAAGGAGGCCGTGCGCATTTCATGACACGCCGTTTCGACCGCGGCAATGCGGGCTCCAAGATCCACATGCAGTCGCTTTGCGCCATGGGGCACTACGACTTCAACGAGCCCGGCGCCTACGGGTACGAACAGGCGCTCTCCGTGATCCAGCAGCTCAACCTGGGATACCCGGCCTTGCAGGAGATGTTCCGGCGCATGGTATTCAACGTCCTGGCCCGCAACCAGGATGACCACACTCGGAACATCGCCTTCCTCATGGAGTCGGATGGCCGTTGGCGGCTGGCGCCCGCATTCGACGTGATCTGGGCCTACAGCGCTGGAGGGAAATGGACCAACCGGCACCAGATGCGGGTGAACGGAAAGCTGGACGGGTTTGAACGATCCGATCTACTTTCCGTGGCCTCGCAATTCGGCATCAAAGATACGACCGGAATCATCGACGAAGTGGCTGCGGCCATCTCCCGATGGCCGAAGTTTGCAAATGATGCAAAGGTTCCGGCAGAAATGATCAAGACAGTTGGGGGCACCCATCGAATGCACCTCGCTAGAGGAAACAAGGCCGGTAGGAAGAAGTCGGGAACATAAAGATGTCGCATGTGACATCGGCCGCTCAAGGATCTTTCGGGTAAAGACAGAGACATGCCCTCACAGGGAAGGAGGGTATCGACAATCAAGACAGCTTGAAGAGGGCGACTGTCAGATCAACGGTGTCCCTCCGGCAGTCATGCGTGACTGATGTAGTCAGATATACCTCATAAAGGAGGCATATCATGAGGGCACGGGGATTGAGGGTCGCAGACGGATCTATAGAAGTTCTTCGCCGCTAAGGAAAAATGGCATATTATGTTGTGCACAACATAATATGCCACTTTTCGAGAGTGCCGAAGATGTGGTCCTCCCAACTCGAAATGGAATTAACATCCGGAAAAGATTTGTGAGCCGACCAACCGCGCATCAATCCGTCCTCCTCCAGCGGCCTCACCTACAACTTCCTCTCTCGAATTCGCGCCAATGTAGTGGAAACTTTTAAAATTTATCCTTGATGATCAAACTGTTAACCGCGTAACTGCGGAAGTTGGGCTAATGACGGTTTTCTGGTAAGTGCTGCTCGCGCCAGCGTCTTGTAAAACTCAGCTAAATCCTCATCTAATTTTTTGTAGCCGGACTTACTCCCAGGGTGACATCATTAAATATATAAAACAATGAAGGTCTGCCCTGAAATCAGTTGATAGAAAGAATAGCGAAGTACGTTCCGGCAGATTTTAGATCTTCCGTTGGCGGCATGATTCTTGCCGCCTTGTGGGCGATCATTCAATTGCACGACCGGTGCGGCGATTGCCTGCTAAATACGAAGAGGAGGATTCCACTATGAAACTTCATGTGATGATTGATTGCAGCGGAAGCATAGCCGAGGCAATCGACAGTGAGGGGGGCAGAAGCCGGTTCTGTTCGGCTATTAAATGGGTGGATGGGTTGCTCAGAGAGGAATGGCTCTATTCCAGCGTCTGCATCTCCACTTTCGACAACGAGCGGTACGACAAAGGAACAGCAATGAACTTCAATTCGGCGCATGCACTGCTCAAAATAATTTCAATAGCAGACCCAGCCGAGAATCGCAAATTCCAAAAAGAGTTGACAGAAACCTGGGCGAGAAGAGGCCAGATCGAGAGCATTCGGTCGCGTGCGCGTATTGGTTATGATTTGTCTACCGCGTTGGCAACGATGAAGGCAGAAGGCAATCATGCCGCCGTTCAGATGCTCGAACAAGTGATCCGGGAGCAGGAACAACAGGCACAAACCGAAGGAGAGAAGCCTCAATCCCC
>CAIWXX010000078.1 GCA_903916735.1 uncultured Acidobacteriota bacterium | reverse complement strand
GAGGCGGCGGACCCCTTCCCGGATCTGTTCCGGCGTGGCCATTGTGAAATTGAGTCTTAAATAGTTTTCTCCGACATCACCGGCAAAACAGGGAGCGCCCGGAAGAAATGAAACCCGTTCGATCGCCGCCTGTTCCATCAACCTCCTCGGAGACACCGTTCCCGAAAACCGGCACCAGACATAAAATCCACCTTCGGGCTTGGTCCATGTGAATCCCGGCGGCGCCAGCGCCGAAAGGGCTTCAATCATGACATCACGCCGGCGGGCATATTCTTCGCGAGCCGATCGGATATGCCTTGCCAGATGGCCTTCGCGGATGAATCGGTCGATGATCCATTGCCCGAATGTGTTGGAATGCAAGTCGACCGTTTGCTTGTTGAGCGCCAATTCACGAATAGCGGAACGCGGGCCGGCCAGCCAGCCCATCCGCAGGCCGGGAAAGAGTATCTTGGAAAAGGAGCTGAGATAAAGCACGAAGCCATGAGGGTCGAGTGCCTTGAGAGACGGGATGGCATCGCCTTCGTAACGAAGCTCGGAATAAGGATCGTCTTCGAGAACAGGCACCTGATAACGATATGCCAGCGCGAGAAGCAGGCGGCGTCGCTGGAGGCTGAGGACACAGCCTGATGGATTCTGAAATGTCGGCAGCGTATAAATCAGCTTCGGCCGGTGCCGCGCCAGAACTGATTCCAGGATATCAGTACGCATTCCTTCGGCGTCGGTTGGAATACCAAGCAGCCGTGCTTGTGCGCCGCGAAAAGCTTCCAGTGCTCCGAAATACGACGGCTCTTCAACGACCACCTCGTCGCCGGGATTGATCAAGGTCCGGATCACCAGATCGAGCCCCTGTTGGGAACCGGATGTCACAAGAACATCAGACAACGAACACCGGATGCCGCGAATCGTCATCTGCTGGCAGAGAGTTTCGCGGAAGGATGTGATGCCTTCAGTCGGGCTATGGAGCAGCACAGCGGCGCCGAGTTCGGCGACGAGCCGATCCTGAATGTCGCGAAGAATTTGCAGGGGGAGCAACTCTGGAGCAGGCAGTCCGATCGAGAGCGAAATCACATCGCGCTGTTCGGTGAGTTCAAGCAAGTCTCGGATGAGGGGATCCTGATTCCTGGAACCGCTGTCGCGAATGAGTTGGCGCCACGGCAGAGGCTGGACCGTTTCCGGATCATTTAGAGTCTGACCTTGAGGAACAACAGTAGTCCCTTGGCCGACGTGAGCATCGACGAGGCCGTCCGCCTTCAATTCGCGATAGGCGTTCAGCACAGTGCTGCGATTGATGCCGAGGGAACGAGCCAGCCTGCGTTCCGGCGGCAGCCGAAATCCGCCGGGCAGCTTCTTCTTCAGAATCATCTCCTTGATGCCATTTGTAATTTGGAGATAGATCGGAACCGGACTTCTTCTGTCAATCTGAATTTCCATTGCATCTCCTCCACTGAGCCAATTGCAGGCCAATTATATCAAATGGCCCGGTTCCAGTTATAATTTAAATCATAAAAATTGCTTGTCAAGCACCACAAATTTAACAAATGAACCATCCAATTTTTAAAAATTGGCTGGTTTGGTGTGCTATTGAGGCAAAATTGGCACACAATATGAAATGATTGATCAGCGATGCAGCATACGAAAATTTGATGCAACCAGCCTCTGTTTGTGTTCGTATGGTTGTATAGATGGTGGAGGTGGAAAGGTGTTTCTGGTTCTTTGCGCATTATTTTTAGTGAGTGCAGATTTGTTCTCAGCCGACCAGCCCGCATTGGTTCTATTGAAGGAAACCGGTCAGAAACGCGATGGGAAACCAGTTCTTGCTCCGACAACAGATACACAGGTCAGCAAGATCCTCTCACATGGATTTGCTTCGCATACGTTACGCCTTTTTCAATATGAGCAGATCTACCTCCAGAAAAAAGGCGGCCCGGCACCTGAGCCCGCATATCTGCTTTTATCCTCCAGGCAAGGAGGCTTCCCCTGCTACGGGTTCTATCTCGGGGCCGAAGACAAACATAATGCGGCTTATGTGGATTTGTGGGAAGACAGCAGTCTCACTGGTCGTTTCGGCAGTATGGATCAAATCTTTCCTCATGAGATGGGCCACGTTTTTATCAACCAGCTGGCTGGAACTCATGATTCGATTGAATCCAACCAGGTTCATGCGATTGGCGTGCGAACAGATCCAGACACGGCGTTCGATGAAGGGTTTGGCGAGCACTTCCAAGTCATGGCCCTCGATGACCCGGATATTGATCCGGCAACGCGCTCTCTCAGGGATGACACGCGACGGCGGGATCAGGCTTTTGAAAAGCAACGGGAATATGGCCGTGAGCTGGCAGCACTGTGGTCTATTGCCGGCCACCGGAGAATGACGTTTCCATTGTGGTTTTCCGAAACCGAACAGGCCTTGAGATACTATGCCGTAAAGTCCAACCTCTTCGCCTACGAGTCCGAGATTCCTGATCGCCTCCTTGATACAAACGATCCGTATGCAGCCTATCTCATCGATAGTGTCTGCGTTGGGCAAGGGGGTCGTCAGCTGAAAAGTCCCGCGCGAATGATGTCGATTGAGGGTGTTGTGAGCACTTTCCTTTATCGCCTGGCGACGTCGAATGCGGTGCAGCAAAAATATCGTGACGAGGCGTTTTATGCGCAATTTGATACTATTGCATCTCAAGTGAGCCCGTTGCAAAACGCCTATCTGAAGTTGTTTCATGCCATGTACACTCACAAAACTCACGATCTTGTGCGATTGATTGAAGCCTATGAGGCCGATTTTCCTGACGAAAGCGCCGCTGTGAATGGCATCCTGAAGGCCACGTTCGGTGGGGAGACCGTGACGAGCGCTCCCGCGATATGGCTGGCCAACAATCATTTCCATACTGGAACGACGTTGTTTGATCAATTCCGTGGAGTGCCTCGCGTGCACACCTTCGACCTGAATGCAGCATCCCTCGTCGATCTGATGGGCGTACCAGGTATGACTCGGGCTCTCGCTGAATCCGTCCTGAAGGGAGCACCATTTGAGCGCCTCGATGCGCTTGAACGTATGCCCGGAATGACATCCGAGATGATGAGCACCTTTCGAGAGATGGATGCCGATATGGGCCGCTTTCATACGAGCAAATCGGACACTGAAGAAAATCTGCCGTTGAACAAAATTCTCTATCCCTATTTATGGCATGCACTCTTCTGGCTGTTTGCCGCAGCCGTCCTGGGTGCCGCGCTCTACAGATATGTTCGACGGATCGGCAACTTCCGATTAATGTTGAATGGCACCGGTGCCGCATTTGTCTGCCTCATCGTCGGCTGGCTTTACGCAGAAATCGGATTCACAGCGATATTGGCTCCTCTACTGCTCTTTGGACTTCCGGCGGCGATTTGGCAACTCATCCGGCAGCGCGCATGGCGTCCGGCACTCCGAGTGCTGGCGGCGTGGGCTGCAGCATCGCTACCCGCGGCACTTTTCTTGCAGCCGTTGCTCTAATGGATGACCTCAAACGGGCTTTATCGAATACCCGTGTGCATTATTGATTCAAATGGCTCGACGCATCTATTCATAGAAAAAAGGAATTCCTGGCACACGTTTCCTGAGATCCGGCTTATACTTTATTTCCCATGCCTCATAAATATGTATCACTCGATCCGAGCCCTTTTTCGGCGAATCAACAGATTGCCCGAATGGTGAGGGAAATCGGCAACGGCCGCCCGGATCTGGTGGTGTTGGATGTCGGCTGCGCCACCGGTTATCTCGCGGCCGAGTTGAAACAGATCGGCTGCCGCGTCTATGGGATCGAAGTTTCGCCTGAAGCGGTGCGCGAGGCGGCCGGTCATTGTGAAAAGGTATGGTGCGCCGATCTGGATTTCCTGGAGCCGCTCGATTGCGGACGCTTCTTCGATATCATGATCTTCGCCGATATTCTCGAGCATACGCGGGCTCCTGAAGAGAACATCCGCAAGCTCCTGCCTTACCTCCGTGACGATGGAATCCTCATCTGTTCTCTCCCGAATGTCGCCAACTGGCGCGTGCGTTTCGGGCTGTTCTTCGGCCGATTCGATTATTCGGAGGTCGGTATTCTGGACGACAGCCATCTGCGCTTCTTCACACTGCAGACCGCTCGCCGGATTTTTTCAGATCTCGGCTTGCGGATTCTCCAAATGAGCGTGACGCCGAGTTTCCTTCCGTATCGTCTCTATCGACTTCGCCCGATCAAGTGGCTTGATTACGCCCTCTGCCGCCTCCTGCCGCGTTTCGGGGCGCAGCAGTTCATTTTCGAACTTCAGCCCTGAGCGTCCGTCAATTCGAACATCTTCTCGAGTGGTCGCAAAGCGGCTAAACGCAATGATTCATCCATCTCGATCGAGGGCGTCAGATCGCGAAGGCAGAGATAAAGTTTTTCCAGAGTGTTCTTCCTCATATAGGGGCATTGGTTGCAGGGGCATTCGTTGTCTGGTGGGGCCGGGATGAAAATTTTGTCCGGGCATTTTCGAGTCATCTGGTGAATGACTCCGGGTTCGGTGACAACGATGAACTCCTGTGCCGGATTCATTTCCGCGAATTTTACTATTCCTGTTGTTGACCCGATAAAGTCGGCGTGCCGCAGCACGGCCTCCTGGCATTCCGGGTGAGCCAGCACCAAGGCCTGCGGATGACTCTCCTTCAATGACACCAGTTTCCGTTCACTGAAGATTTCGTGCACGATGCACGTGCCCTGCCAGAGAACCATCTCCCGCCCAGTCTGTTTCTGAATATAAGCGCCCAGGTTTTTATCAGGGACAAAGAGAATCGGCCTGTCCTTCGGCAACCGCTCGACAATCGTCTTCGCGTTGCTTGATGTGCAGATGACGTCGCTCAGCGCCTTGATCGCCGCACTCGTGTTGATATACGAGACGACAATGTGGTTCGGATGCAAGCGGCGAAATGGTTCGAAAATTTCAGGTGGGCAGCTTTCCGAAAGCGAGCACCCGGCCTCGAGATCCGGAAGGATAACCTTTTTGGCCGGATTCAGGATCTTCGCCGTCTCAGCCATGAAGTGAACTCCGCAAAAGGCGATCACATCGGCTTGAGCTTTCATCGCGGCTCGGGCCAGCTGGAGGCTGTCGCCGATGAAATCGGCCAGATCCTGGATCTCGGATTCCTGATAGAAATGCGCGAGTATGATTGCGTTCCTCTCACGCTTGAGCTTCTGAATTCCGGCAACGTAGTCCATCGAGATTCAACACCTTTTCTGGAAAAGTAAAAAATCAAAGGTCAAAAACACAACCCTGCAAATTTCCATACGGGTTATGGCCGAGGATAACCTTCGCATTTAGTGGGTTCCTCTTTAACAATCTTCCAGTGCAAAACCAAGAATCATCCTGAGCGAAGCGAAGGATCCCACGATGTTCTTCCAAGAGAATCTTTGGGCTGCTGCTGCGGCGTCCTCAGAATGACGGTGAAGCGGGAGAGCAGAAATCCGCCACTATTGCTCACGTTTCCCACCTTCCGGGTATCCGTGAACGGCACTGTGGGCAGCCGCCATTTTGTAGCTTGTTGCTCCTGATTCGGAACCCACGACGTTCCACAAGGAGGCTCCGGCAGGAGGGACAATAGGTGTTTTCAAGGTTGCCAACGGCGCCCGGCAAGTTGCCGGCGTAGACAAAATGCAATCCTTCGGCCTTGCCGATTTTGACCGCGTTGAGCAGCGATGCAGTGTTCGTGTATTCCGGATCGATCATCTTGTAGTCAGGATGAAAGGCCGTGACATGCCACGGTATATCATGAGACACGCCTGCGATGAAGCGAGCGATATCGCCGAGCTCTTCCACCGAATCATTGAACCCGGTAACGACGAGCGTTACGATCTCCACCCAGAAGCCGCGTTGATGGAGAAGCCTGATCGTATCAAGCGTCCTCTCCAGCACTCCACCAAGCATCTTGTAATGATCTTCCGTGAATGCTTTCAGGTCCACTTTGAAGAGGTCGAGCCAAGGCTGAAGATATTCGACAACCTCTGGTGTGGCATGGCCGTTGGAGACATAGGATGTGACGAGTCCCTGTGCTTTCGCAAGCTTGAAAATCTCGACAGCCCATTCGCTTGTCATCAGTGGTTCGTTGTAGGTGCTCGTCACTATTTTGCAGCCGGCCTTGACCGCGGTGTTCACGATATCGGCTGCCGTGACCTCCTCGACATCGGTGCCGGCACGCGGATCTCTCAGAGCTTGCGAGCTGATCCAGTTCTGACAGAAAAGACAGTGAAAGTTGCATCCGAGCATGCCGAAGCTCATCGCAAGCGCGCCGGGATAGGCGTGGAAGAAAGGCTTCTTTTCGATGGGATCGCAGTGAAGACCGGCCACGTAGCCATGCGGAGCATAGAGAATTCCACTCCGATTGAAACGAATTCTACAGATGCCCTGTTGCCCCGGGAGGATGGTACACCGATGCGCGCAGGCGTGGCACTGCACCTTGGCGCCTTCCAGCTTGTCAAACAGAACAGCGGGACGCGCCTTTTGCTCCAGGGTTTCCAATAATGATTGTGCCATCCGTCATTTCCTCCATCAGATTCTATGGGGCGTCTTCCTCGACTTCAAGACGCAAGCACACCGATGATGGAAAAGCCTCGATCTCAATCAGTGCCCGAGGCACCCGATGAATGAGTGCCGCCATGATGCCCCATCCGACGAATGTGGCTTATACCTTTTTCAATATCATGCTCTCGATCACGTTGGCGACGTCGGCGGCATTCTCGATGGCTTCTTCGATGCGATCATAGATCTGAGCCCATTTCATGATATCGAGAACCGATTCCAGATTGTTCACCCTGGACTCATAAATCTCGCCCAGGGCCACAAGCAGAAAGAGGCCGGCTTCCTCTTTTGCCTTGGCCAAACGGCGACTGACATCCTCGATGGAATCTCGAGTGACCAGCATCTTTAACATTGCATCAATCTCAATGAGGATTTCCATGAGATTCGACGTCAGCTCCCTGACCGGGCTTCTTATCTCTGTAAACCCGTAAAGGCCGACTCGCGTCGCGATCGCCTTGATCGATGTGATGGCCTTTTGAAGAGCCACGTTCAATTCGTGAATGTCCCTGCGTTCCTGCTCTCGGATTAATGTTAGCGACAGCTGCCGGATGATTTCTCTTGAAATCTCGTTGGCTTCCGATTCGAGTCCCTGAATCCTTTTGCATTTCGCAGGGACATCGGAGAAATCCTCAAAAATGTCATGCAGGAGCGAAACCGATTCATTCCATTTAGAAAAGTGCGTCAACAGAAGGCTGTAGAAATCAAATCTTTTGTCCAGGAGGCTAAATGACATCTTTATCTCTCAGTTCACAATGGCCATTTCTCATGCCGGCACACTCCTGACAGGCTTCTCCGCCTCTTTCGATAGCCACCGGTTCAGCCTGTCAAAGTAAACGTAGAAGACCGGTGTGATGAAGAGAGTCAGTAATTGCGAGAAGAACAAGCCGCCGACGACCGCCACGCCGAGGGGCTGCCGGGCTTCCCCGCCGGCGCCCAATCCCAGCGCGATCGGCAGGCAGCCGAAAAGCGCCGCCATCGTCGTCATCATGATCGGGCGGAAACGAATCAGGCATGCCTGAATGATCGATTGTTCCGACGTCAGCCCTTCGGTGCGTTCGGTCTCCAGCGCGAAGTCGATCATCATGATGCCGTTTTTCTTGACGATGCCGACGAGCAGGATCATTCCGACGAACGCGTACATATCGAGCTCCATATTGAAAATCATCAGAGCCGCCAGGGCGCCGAAGCCCGCCAGTGGCAGTGAGGTGAGAATTGTGAGCGGGTGGATAAAGCTTTCATAGAGCACACCCAGAACCATATAAATCAAGATTACCGTGATGATGAGGAGAAATCCCATGCTCGCAAACGACGATTGAAACGCCTGTGCCGATCCCTGGAACATAGTACGAATTGTTGATGGAAGAGTCTCTTTGGCGATCTTGTTGATATCAACCATGGCCTCGCTGATTGACGCCCCGGGTTTGAGATTGAATGAGATCGTCGCGGAAGGAATCTGTCCTGAATGATTGACGCTCAAGGGCGAGACCGATTCCTTGATGTCAGCCACAGTTGAGAGCGGCACGAGCCGGCCGCTGGAAGATTCGATGTAGAGCTTGGTCAGAGCGGGTGGAGCGTCACGGAATTCGGGCATGAGCTCCAGGATGACGTAGTAGTAATTTGTCGATGTGTAAATTGTAGAAATCTGCCTCGCTCCGTATGCCGAGTAGAAAGTGTCCTGGACATCTTTCAAAGTCACACCCAGTGTCGAGGCCTTGTCTCTGTCGATGATGATCTCCAGGCGGGGTTTCCGGAACTGCAGGTCGGATTTCACATCCGCCAGCCCCGAGATCGCCCTTATCTTACCTTCCAATGCGGTGCCGTAGGCATAGAGATCTCCCAGGTCGGTGCTCTGCAGAGTGAACTGCCACTGCGCCGATGCCATTCTCGAACCGATGGTGATGACAGGGGGATTGACAAGCGAGACAACGAGGCCGGGAATTTCATTGAGCTGAGGCCGAAGTTTGTTGATGATCTGGTCGACGGAATGGGCGCGCTCGGCTCTTGGCCTCAGGCTCACGAACGCAAGCCCTGTGTTCTCGCTAACCAGACCCACAAGTGAAACCACCTTCGCTTTTTGGATATCCGGGTCAGCCATAAGGACCTTATTCAACGATTCCTGATGCCTCACCATGTCGCTATAAGAAGTTTTGTCTTCCACCTGCGAGAAGATCCGGAAGAAGTACTGGTCCTGGTTGGGGATGAATCCTTTCGGAATTCGATTGAAGAGGTGCACCATGGCGATGCAGACCAGAAGCGTGAAAACAAGAGCCAGCCTCCGGTGACGCATGACGGTCTTGAGGCTCAATTCATAGAGCCTCAGCAATCCGCCAAACCCCCTTTCCGAGAGCTCATACATCCTGTTCGGTTTCGTACGTCCCCGTTTGCGCAAAATACGGCTGCACATCATCGGAGTGAGCGACAGCGACAAAAATCCGGAAATCAGAATCGCCGCCGAGATGCTGACGGCGAATTCCCGGAAAAGACGGCCGAGGATGCCGCTCATGAACATGATCGGGATGAAGACGACCACCAGCGAAATTGTCATCGAGAGGATCGTGAAACCTATTTCGCGAGAGCCCTTCAGAGATGCTTCAACGGCATCCTCGCCCATCTCCATGCGGCGAATGATGTTCTCGAGCACAACGATGGCATCGTCCACGACGAAACCGATTGCCAGGGTCAGAGCCATCAATGACAGATTGTTAAGCGTGTACCCTTGGAAGTACATGACCGCGAAAGTTGCGATCAAGGACAACGGGACTGCAATACTGGGTATAATGGTCGGCTTCATTGCTCGAACAAAAATAAAGATCACGGCGATGACAAGGAACACCGTCAAGATCATCGTGAATTGTACATCTCGGATTGATTCCTTGATGAAATCCGATTGGTCATACACCACATCCATCGACATGGCCCCGGGCATGGTCGCCTTCAGATCGGAGATCAAAGCCCTGACCTGGCCGGCAACCTGCACGGTATTGGATCCCGGTTGTTTTTGGATTCGCAGGATGATGACCTGGTGCACGCGTCCCTGTTCCAGAAGCCTGGCCATCGACTTGTCGTTTTGAAGCCCATCGATGGCCCGCCCGAGATCTTTGATGCGGACAGGGTAGCCATTCTGGTAGGTGACGATCAGGGATTCGTATGCTTTGGCAGTCATGAGCTGCCCGTTGGAGTCCATCGTGTAGGACGTCGTGGAGCCATCCAGAGTCCCGCTCGGAAGATTTACATTCCCATTCTGGATTGCGTTGGCGATTTTATTGATTCCGATGCCTCGGTTGGCGAGGATATCGGGGTTGATCTGCACACGGACGGCGAAACGTTGTTGCGGTGCAATGTCCACGTTCGCGACACCATTGATCGTCGACAGATGGGCCATGATGACATTTTCCGCATAATCGTTCAGCTCGGTGATGGGGAGTGTGTCCGAGACCAGCGAGATGAAGACGATGGGCATGTCCGCGGGATTAACCTTTTTGTATATTGGAGGGTTCGGCAGATTGCGCGGGAGCACACCCATAGCGGCGGCTATGGCGGAGTTGACATCGAGAGCTGCAGCATCGATGTTCCGGCTCAATGTGAATTGCAAACTGATTGATGTCTGTCCCAGAGTGCTGGTGGAAACCATGGAATCAATGCCTGCGATGGCTGAAAACTGCTTCTCCAGTGGTGTCGCCACCGTCGAGGCCATTGTTTCAGGGCTTGCTCCGGGCAAGGCCGTGGTCACCGTGATTGTCGGAAACTCCACATCGGGGAGATTATTGATCGGGAGATTTTTGTAACTGATGAGGCCGAAAAGAAGAATTCCGAACATGACCAACGTGGTCATGACAGGCCGTCTTATCCAGATTTCAGAAAGATTCATGCGTTTTGAGCTTCCTGTTGTTTTGAGAGATTCTCATGTGTTCGCCATGGCATAAAAGCGCGCTTCATTTTCATTTGGCGCTGCTTGCCGCTTCCAACGATGACTTCACTTTGACCTTGAAACCGTCTTGAAGCTTATTCTGCCCGTTAGTCACGACGATTTCGCCCGGCACAATTCCACTCGCAATGACGGCCTCATCATTGTAAATCCTGCTGACCGATACGATGCGCGATTCGACCGTCAACTCTCCGCCGACGACAAAAACATAGGACCCCTTCGGCCCGACCTGGACCGCCTGGGATGGGATGACGACGACATTCTTTTGAGTGGTCAGGGCGAGTTGAACATTGACGAATTGGCCGGGCCAGAGGAGGCCTTCCTGGTTGGGGAATTCGGCTTTGAGTTGAATCATCCCCGTTTTCGGATCGACAGCATTGTCGATGAAGGTGAGCCTGCCGTCGCGTGCGGCCGCGGCCGATCCTGAAAGTTGGGCGATGACTTCGAGTGTCCCAACCGCCAGGTACTTCTTGACATCGGACAGGTATTTTTCAGGAATGGAAAACCGTGCATAAATTGGCCGAATCAGGTTGATGACAACGAGCGGGGTCCGGCTGGCTTCGATGATGGTTCCTTCCTTGACAAGATATGCCCCCGTGCGCCCGCTAATCGGCGCGTTGATGGAGCAGTAGGACAGGCTAAGTCTCGCCTGTTCGACTTCTGCTTCATCCGCCCGGATTGTTTCCTCCTGCGCGTCCGCATCCGTCCGATTCTTATCATAGTCCGACTTCGAGACCGCGCCCTTTTCGACGAGGAACTTATAGCGTTCGGCTTCTGCGCGTTTGAACTCGAGAGCCGCTTTGTCTCGAGTCAGGCGCGCTTCTGCTTCTCTCAGCATTTCCTTGAAAGGCGCAGGATCGACGGCGATGAGGGGAGCATCCTTCTGAACATCCACGCCTTCTTTGAAGTGGATTTCCAGAATCTGCCCGGACACGCGGGAGAGGACGCTCACCGAGTTAAAGGCTTCAACGGTGCCGACAGCATCGATCGAAATGGGAATCGTTTTGGCCACCGCTGTTCCGGTCGTCACCGGGACTTCCTTGGGCTTCGGCGGGGCGGACTTGTTGCCCATTGAACAGCCGCTCATCGCGGCAAAAGAAAAAAATATGAAAAGAAATTTCCTCATCAAGCACTCCTGCTCCTGCCGCAACTTATGTTTTTGCCGTCCATTCCAATCGCAGAGACCTCGTTCATTTAGGGTTGTTTTCGGCGCGAATGCCATTTTGGGGGTTGTCACTTTATGCCTGTTTCCCTGATTGATCGTACGATGGAATCGGCAGAGGAGCGGAGGGGCATAGGTGCAAGGGCGACAACTCCTCTCGGCTTCCTCGGCACCTCTGCCGATAGATAGTTGTGAAAAGATTCATTCTGGGATTTTGTGGCCACCGGACCTTTAAATTTCCAACTCGGAAATATCATTGCCGTGAGGTTCGCGGTGGTAGATCGGACAGAGTCCACGATCTCACCTCCTCGCCATGGCTTTTTCAATAGCGGCCTGTGCCACTTTGTATTCATAGAGTGCATTGATTTGAGCCAAACTCGCATCGTTCATTGATGTGATCGCATCTGCAACTTCCACGGGGTTTCCGACGCCCGCTTCGTAGCGCCTGTTGGCGAGCTCTAGGTTCTCGGTGGCAAGCCGCACTTGAATTTCGGCATTGGCGATGCTTTGTTGAGCCTCCCCAAGAAAAAGGTAGTCTTTTTCGATTTCGCCGTGTATGTCCAGTCTGAGAGATTCGATACGCGCTTTTGCTGCGCTTGCATTCGCCATCGCTTCCTGGACTCTTTGTTTTGTGGCGAAGCCGTTGAAGATGTTGATTGACATCGTCAGGCGCGCCGTCCAGCCGTTGTCGAGAGGAAAATCGCTTCCATCGAAACGATAATTCCCATCAGCCGAAAGAAGAGGGTAATATTCCGTTTTATCCAGCTTGATAATCTCTTCGGCGCCGTTCAACTTGGCCTGAAGGGACTTGAGATCAGGCCGGTCCTTAAGGGCCGCCTGGATGGCCTCTTCCAAGATCATCGGGTAGGCGGCAAATACAAGGTTGTCATTGAGGACGTATTCGGAGGAAGACTCGAGGCCCATGGCCTTGTTCAGTGAAACCCACCCCAGCTTGAGCGAGTTCTCCGCTTTGATGAGATTGAGTTGTTCATTGCTCAGATCAAGCTCGGCCTTAGTGACGTCGTATCTGGGCTTTGTGCCGGCTTCGTAGAAAGCCTTTGCTTGTTGAAGATGCTGCTCGTAAGTCGTGACGCTTTCGGCAAGCACATCCCTGGCTTTCGCTGCTCGCAGCACTCCGTAGTAAGCCGTTTTCACCCGGAAAACAGCGTCATCGGCGATGGTGTCGTAGTCGAATTGTGCGGAGAAAAAATGCTGCTTCGTGATGTCGACACTCGCTCTAGTCTTGCCGAAATCGTAGAGCGTTTGACGGAAACCAATGGTGGCCGAGATATCATCGCCATCCTTGACAGCATTGCCGGGAAGGATGGGCTTGTCATGCACGTAGGTGGCGACGGCATGGTCTCGCCGCAGTCCCGTCGTGATATCCACCGCCGGATAGTATCCTGATTTGGCCTGTTCTACCTGAGCAGCCGCTGCAGTCGCGGAGAACCGATATGCCTGCAGATCGGGATGTTGAGCAAGGGCGATCTCGATGCACCGTGCAAACCCTAGAGTCTCGCCCGCCTGGGGCACATCGGCTCCGGATGACCATAGGGTGGACATGAGGAGAAGAGCTGGTACGAATGACAAGCGCGCCATGCGCTGACGAAACGGATAAAGCACGTCTGCTCCAATTCGATTGATATGTTGAAAAATTTGCTCTTTCACCTGAGCCAACGAGTTGGGATAGTGGATCATCGGAGCCGATAAAGAATCACCCGAAAGAGTCCGAAGGCTTTTGCGGAGCTTGGTGAATGCTCGTGAGTGACTAATCGGCCGGACTGATTGGGTCCGATTCATGATGGAAGGATATGGCCGCGGCCGTATCATGTCAAGTCGCATTGCCTCTCTCTCATCCGGGAGCGAGAGCCATGCCTCAGAATAAACTGACCTTCCCTATTCAAGAATTCATGGCGATTGCTTCGGCCACACGCC
The DNA here is from genome assembly GCA_903916735.1 of uncultured Acidobacteriota bacterium. Lineage (GTDB taxonomy): Bacteria > Acidobacteriota > CAIWXX01 > CAIWXX01 > CAIWXX01 > CAIWXX01. The sequence goes on along the minus strand of CAIWXX010000078.1, from coordinate 161,834 downwards.
GGCGGCAAATTCATTTGTGCTCGATGCGCCTGAACGCCTTATTAAGGCGTCCATGATGATGCTATTTTCGGCAAGCAGGTGGGGGTCGATTGATACCCTCTCACAGATGCGTGCCATATCGAGGTCTAAGGCTCGTCAGACAATGTCATTGTGAAGAGGACACCACCCCTGGTTTGAGCAAAAAGATGCGATGGAACATCCAGTGCGAATTCGACTGAATCAATCTCGGCGGCCTTCAGGTGATGCCACGGTGGTCCACTTATCAATTCCTGCTTCTGCTTTTCCACAAGAGCAGGTCAGAACAACAATAGCCAGGAGCAATAAGACGCTGCATTTTGGCTGCATTCCACATCTCCTTGTGAATCGTTGTGGATCTAAGTTCGTATTTTATGATCTGATTTAGGCTTTTTCAATAAAGCCTTCGCGCCCACAAGTTCGATCTGCCGTATATCACCCACGCCAAGGCCTCGTTCATGGGCAAGGCGAATATACGCGATGTTCATGGGTTCGAATCCCATGAGCTTCGCAGCGCCAGCATCTGAGCCTTTGGTTGATACGGTGCCCAGGACATGTGTCAGGGCGCTTTTGCCACTAGCCAGTTCGAAGAGCCTGCAATGATCTTTGAGAACAGTCTCTGGCTGCGTCCGCAAAACCGCGACGCGGGATTTATTTGCCATCCAATTCTCCTTAAGTTATGCCACGATTCTAATTTGCTGCGATCGACCGGCAGAGTTATTGACCGGCATCCAGTGCTCGCGGATATCATCCCATTCACCGTTGACCAGTTGCTTATTACAAACTGGGAACAAGAAATGCAGCGATGAAGTGATCATTGTTTTTGCAGTCGTGGCAGCGTTTCCAGTGCTTCGACCGTGGCCTGCCTGATTGCGGCAACACGGTCGTCGGCGGGCTTCTCAGTCTGGCTCAGGAGAATCGTCAATTCCCGGCGCGCTTCGTCGTAGCGCTTGAGGCTGATGAGCGCTTTTGCCAGATTGAATCTTGCTTCGCGAAGCATTGGAGAAATGGTGAGAGCCTTCCGCAGATTTCCAACGGCGGTGTCGTTATCGTTTTGAGCAGCGGCAATAATTCCGAGTGAGGTCCATGCCGGTGCATAGTTCGAGTCGATTTTCAGAATGTTGGCAAAAATGCCCGCCGCCTCAGGCAATTGTTTCCATTCGAGATAAATGGCGCCCAGATCATTCATGATACCCGTATTGTCGGGATCGATGACGAGAGCTTCCTGCAAGGCCTGAGCTGCTTGTGGATACTGCCCATCCGATGCCAGAAGCCCCGCTTTCATCACATAGGAATCAACATAGCGGGAATCAATCGCCAGGGCGGCGTTCTCTTCACGCAGCGCTGTTTCGCGGTCGCCGTTGCGGACCGAGGCGATGGCGATCCAGTGGTGGGCATAGGCGCTCGCCGGCATGACACTCAGGTACCGTCTGTATGTTTCGATTGCTCTGGGGTAATCCTTTTGTCCGAGATAACCGTTTGCGAGAAACAGCAATGCAACGGCATTGTCCGGCTCGCGCGCGATGACCTGTTCAAGTGTTGGGATGGCACGGTCGAATTGGTCGAGGCGAATTTCTTTTTGAGCGTCTCTCAGTGTATTGAAAAAATCAATTTTGTCTTTCGGGTCTGGTAAGTTTCCAGAAGCCACTTCGGCGCCCGAATAAGCAGCTGCTGCAATGTAGCCAAGCTCGGCGAGTTTCGAGACGGTCTCATCGTCGAGTGCCTGGCGGCTGTAGCGATCAGGAGCGCCGGCGGGGACGATTGATGTCAGTCGCTGCCTCATCCGGGAAACGACATCCGGATTCGATGCGAGCAGGTTGACCGTTTCGCCGGGGTCGGAGTCGACTCTATAGAGCTCCGCGCGCGGCGCTTCGATATATGTCCATGGGCCTGATCGTATTCCGCGAAGCGGTGCCCAATGCAAATAGAGCTTCGGGAAGAGGGATTCGAAATAGATGGAGCGTTCAGTCGATGGGGTCGATCCGGCGATGAGGGGGACAAGGCTTCTCCCGTCCTGAGTCGACGGAGGGGTCAATTTTAAAATATCTACAACTGTAGAAAAAATATCCGCGATTGAAACCGGTGCCGCCGCCCGTACTCCGGCCGGTATAGCGCCAGGGGCGTTCAGCACAAGCGGGACTCTCATCGTGGCTGTGTAGATAAATACAGAGTGACTTTCCTCATGGTGTTCCCCCAGGCTCTCTCCGTGATCCCCCACGATCACAATGAGAGTTTTTCGGCGGATTCCCAGTTCATCGAGGCGGGCAATCATGTCGCCGACGAGGCTGTCGGCGAAGGCAATCTCTCCGTCATAGAGCGATGCGAATCGACTTCTGAACGGCTCGGGAGGATCATACGATTCGTGCGGATCGTAGAGATGCAGCCAGAGAAAAAACGGCTTGGCGGCATGAGATGAGAGCCAGGAGAGCGCCAAGTGTGTTGTGTCACTGCCCTTCCGCTCGACCTCGAAATCCTGCAAGGCTTGTTCCTTTTTTTCGAGGTGATCTTCGTAGAGATCGAAGTCGTGCGCGAGGCCGTAGCGGGAATCGAGAATGAAAGAACTGATGAAAGCGGCTGTCCCATATCCTCGCTTCCTAAGGATGCCAGCGAGCGTCGGAATATCGGGTGGGAGATAAAAGTCGCCGTTGTTCCGAACACCGTGGTTGAAGGGATAGAGGCCTGTCAGGATGGTGGAATGCGCGGGTAGCGTCAGGGGTGCCGTGGAATGCGCTTGCTCAAAAAGAACACCCGTCTCAGCGAGCCGATCGATGTTGGGAGTTGTTTGCTGTGAGTATCCGTAGCAACTCAGATGATCGGCGCGTGTCGTGTCAAGGGTGATTAAAAGGAGATTCTCAGGGGGGGTCATGCGCAGGCGCAAAAGCGTCGGATAACCGGCGCGATGAACATACCATGCACCAGTGATCACCATCAGGAGAATCGCTCCTCCAACGGCACTGTATCTTTTTCGGTGTTTCGGGGGCGATACGGAAAGGTGAGCCGGCGCCCGCGGTTTCTTCTGTCGCTTCTTCCTGGCCTCTCGCTTTCCCATCAATTCCCTCTATTGCGATCCGATCTCGCTCAGAAGTTTCTGTATCGCTGGTTGTTCGGGCTTCAGCTTCAATGATGAACGAAGGAGGTCCATTGCGCGTTGCTGGTTGCCTTGCCGTCGATAGGCGAGTGCGAGTGCATTCAAGGCATCGGGGGTCTGCTGATACTTGCACCTCTCGATGTATCTGATGGCGGTCCGATCATCACCGGTTGCGGCGGCCGTGGCTCCGGCGCCGAGAAGGCCTGCATCAGAGTGCGGATCGATGGCGATGGCCTGTTCGAAGAGAGTTCTCGCGCCGGCCAGATCACCTGCACGGAAGCGGGCTTGGGCCGCTGAAAGGATGAGATCGGTTGAATCGGGCGCCCCTGCCAGTGCCTCTTCGTAGGCCAGCGCCGCTTCGTGAAATTTCCCAGCGGCTCCCAGCAATTGCCCGCGGCACATCGGATACTCGTGCCGCTCCTTAAATTGTTCGAGGGATTTAAGCCCCATTAATGGATTCCATTTTGAATAGGCCGCGACAAGCTCCGGCAACGCCACGCCCGTCAGGGCCGGCGATGCATTCACAGCCGATAGTTCGGAGGCGATTGCCTTTTCATGATTGCCCTTGGCCGCGAAAATGATTCCTGTGGCAAGAGTCTGTAAGGGAGTTTGTCCGGCACCAAGAAGTTCCCTTGACAGCGCGGATGCTTTATCAGTGCCTTCGAGATCAAGTGAGGCATGAATGGCGGCCAGCGCGACATCCGGAGGCAGACCGCTTGGAATATTCACAAACCGGCGCGCGACGTCGATGATGCCTCGCTCATCACCAAGCTGTCTCCGGAGATCAAACAGATCATAAAGGGTCGATGCGCGTTTCGGATCCATCTGCAATGCATGCATAATGGCCTTCTCGGCGCCATCGAGATCACCCTTCTCCAGCAACACACGGCCGAGGTTGATTGAAAATGTGGGGCCCGGCGAAAAAACATATCCGAGCGCCTGCAGACTTTCCAGAGATTCATCTCCGAGCCCCTCGGGCTTGATGCGGGTCAGAGGCGATGTCTCGAATGTTGCTACTTTTGTCACCGATGGCGTCTTCATAAAAATAGGGGCGACATGGCCCGCCAGATCTTCAGCGACCGGGAGTCCGGCACCGGATAAGATTGTCGGTGCGAAGTCCAGGATCGGAATATTGGTTTTCCCTGTTCTGATTCCGGGCCCGGCGGCCAAAAAAATGCCGTATCGACGATGATAGGACGCAGCCCCTGTGAAGAAATCCGCCGGATCCCCCTCTCCCCCCTCCTCATCCGGCAAAAGAAAACCGTGATCGGAACAGATGATCAAAATGGTGTCCCTGTCGAGTGCCCGTCGATATTCTGCCAGCATCGAGTCCATGAGTTGATAGTAACGAGGCACAACGCCGTTTGATGAAAAAGCCCCTGGTGTTTCATGAAAGAGATGACAGACCAAATCGGGCCCTTCGAAGTACACCATGAAAAGATCCGGTTGTCCGGCTCGAAGGCGTTCCAACGATAGCTCAAAAAGCGAGCTCGTCGATTGCAGGATCATGCTGAAATGCCTCAGATGGTTCTCAAAGGGCGAAGACGATTTTCTTGAGAGTTCCTTTTCGCATTCACCGCGGCTCATCCCGGTCATGCGGGAGAGAATTTCAGTCGACACGGGTCGCTTGACGACACGCCGCACGAGATCCACAGGAAAAGCCAATCCACCTGGTTGTGCAGTTCCAGATGCAAGATCATGCAGCAAAGGAAGATTCTCGAAGAGAAGATTGCTCGCAATCTCGCCCTTCACGGCCTCGGCCGGCCACGTTGCCCAATATCCGTAAATCCCGACGGTCCGGCCGCGTTCACTGAAGATGTTCCAGAGTGCCCGGCACTTGCGATCGTAGCTTGAAATCGGCCGGCGTTGACCGGTGTCATTGAATTCGACGAAGTCTAGGATACCGTGCTCATCGGGCGTGCGCCCCGTCGCGATCGTTGTCCAGATCAGCGGCGAGAGGAGCGGCAGGCCGGCGATCTCCAGGCCGGACATGCCTTCGGTTTGCAGCGCCGCGAACGTTGGAAGCAGTCCCTGGTGGACGAGTGGTTCGATGATTCTCCAGTCAGCCCCATCGAGCCCGATGAGTGCGATCTTTGGAGCGGCGAAAACGATCGGTGCGAAGGCCGTAAGATAGATGAGCAGAAAGGGACACATCCGTCTTTTGCTCATCCCACCCTCTGCCCTTGGCGCACTCTCTGACCGGCTGTTCACCGCATACGGCAACTCAGCCCGAGCAATGATGTTGGGCTGGGCAATGCGAGAGGAAAGTCGACGCCGTACCCCTCTCCATACGTGACACCAATGAGGGCCCCGTAATAGCGTGCGATGGCCGCGAGACGATCCAGGAAGTCCGGAACCGAGAGAAGAGTTTCCGGAGCATTGGGCGTGGCCGGATCGTAGAATTGTGAACGGTACGCCCGGATTGCGTTCATCTTCGATCCAAAATGTCCGGTGATATCGACGACAAGGGAGGGCGTGAATTCGGGACGCAACGGATAGTAGAAAACCGATTCCGGGCGATATCGTTCCTGTCCTGTTTCGATCTTCATGAGCCCCGAAAGGTAGATCGCATCCCTGATGAGCAGACTTGCCTGGACGTGGTCGGGATGAAGACTCTCATGGTGCGGTGTGAGGACAATTCGCGGGCGGAACGTGCGAAGGATCGCAACGATCTTGAGACGATTCTCCTGGGTGTTAGTCACTCCGGCGTCGGGAATATCCGCATAGACATGATGTAGCACGCCTAATATCTGCAAGGCCTCTCGTGTCTCAGCCGCTCGCGTTTCAACATCTCCGCGAGTCCCCATTTCGCCACGGGTGATGTAACACAGCGCCACCGAATGTCCGGCATGCGAAAGGCTGGCGATGGTGCCTCCACACCCCATCTCAGCATCATCTGGATGCGGGCTGAAGACGAGGGCTTCAGTCGTGTCCACGTTCTCTCCTGGTATCCACGAGTCTTGCGGCGGCCTTCCGGATGACATCGGGTACATTCTTATTTCGGCTGAGATTGAAGACGTCTTTATGGAGGAGTCGATTCAGAAATCCCAGCGCGGTCGGGATGGGGGTTTTAGGATTGTTCACAAGATTGAAAACAATTTTATAATTTTTGATCCAGTCGCGGTTGGCTGCAATGCTCCGAAGGATTTCCTCGCTCATGTTCCGCATTGAAGAAAAAGTTTCGGCTTCCGTCTCGGTTATTTTTGGTGAATGGATCACGCCTTCCGATACCATTCTGTTAGGATCCTTGATCAGGATACCACGCTCTTCGCGCGAGCCCTTCCGGGCGAGCTGAACTCGCTCGGGCACCGTCATCTTGAAGATTTTTTGATAGACAGAGACTCGTTCCGGAGTCAGCCCTTCGGCCTTTTCTTCAGGATCGATCGCTGCCAGAGCGTCCGCCGGGAGAACTCGCGCCAGAGCTTCGCCGCTGATGCTTTTGCTCGAAAGGACCGCCTGCTTCTCGCCATATTTGACGATTCCCATCGGAGAGTTTTCATCAATCGGCGGGGCCCAACGAATGGAGGTCGATTGGGGCACGCGAATGGATGCCGATTCAGCCGCTGCCTTCTTGATAAAAAACTCCTCGCGGGTTTCATGAACCCGTCGGAGGATGTCACGGCTGACCTGCGGGTTCATTTCGATGGAATCCATCAACTGAGGGGAGCGGATCAGGCGCACCTGATTGACGGCGAGCACTTCGAGCAAATTCGGAGGGAGTCTTGTCGCGAGGAATGCGAGATATTCGTCCGGAGTCGATGGATTCTGCAGAATGGCTTCGATGAATTCCAGCTTCTTGATGCGTTCGGCGTAATCGGCAAAGAAGTACATTGTTGAAACATCGAGAGCCGGAGCCTGCAGCAATTCCAGAATGATGTTCTCAGGCATGTTCTCAAGAGTTCGTGACGCTTGTTCGCGGATTTCATCTGTGGAATTCTGGACAAGGAAAATCAGAGCTTCCACTTTTGCTTCTGCAGGCAGCGGGAACGTCCCCTTGGCAATGAGGTTGATGACGGGAGCAGGCACAGCTCCGGCTTTCAGTTTTTCGAGAATCTCAGCCGGCATAGTATAACTCTAACATGATGCCAACTTTTCGATCCGTACAATAAAAAGACTGACGCTGGTTTGCCGGCCTTTTTCCGGATTTCACATTCATTATGTCCCCGTGGTCGCAATTAATGGACACCATGCGAAATTCACGCGCGACGCTCTCATTTCGCGGACGGCGGGCGATCGGCAGGCACCTGAAGGTCAGGGATGGTCGTCGGAGTGAAGATCACACGGCGGACTTTGCCAGGGTTTCCAAGCGGGAGACCGGGCTTTCCGTTCAGGCGATATGTGAATCCTCCTGCATTGCCTATGTCCATATCGATTTCTGAAGTTGCTGTGAATATCTTCTTGTCCCCAGCTTGGTAGATGATCGGAGGCTGAGACTGGCCGTCGATACTCATGCTCACCCAGGTCGAGGCAGTGAATGCCATTTCAAGGGTGATTGGGGCGAGATGTGTCTCCTGCTTTTGTTCTTTTGCGGGCATTGGCGGGAAATCATTGATGACAACGGATGGGACTGTTTCGGTTGAAGAGCCGGCTGAAGGTTGTGCCTGAGGTGCGGCAGATGCCGATTGTTTGGGTGCGGAGGATTTGGTTTCGCGCCGATGCGATGTCACCAGAATGGCCACACCGACAATCGCGGCGATCGCAAAGAGGAAGATCCCAATGAGGGATGCAGGAATCTTGGTCGGAGGAACCGATGATTCGATCGGCTCATCGGCGGGCATAATGCCATCATCGCGCAGGCATTGCAGGTAATCGTTGACCGTATCCTCCTCGTTCAGCCCGATATGCCGGGCGTAGCTACGGACAAACCCCCTATTGAAAACGCCGCCTGGAAGAGTTTTATGGTCGTCAGATTCGATGGCCTCGAGCATCCGCATGCCGATCTTGCTGGCTCGCGCAATCTCTGCCAGGGTGATGCCGCGCAATTCCCGCTCGCGCTTGAGCTTGGCCCCAAATCCACTCACAACTTACCCTCCCGATCGCCGTCGCCCGATCCGGGCGACATTGTGAAAGTCTCCATTATGACACAAATACCTTTCTCACATATTGCACCCGAAATCCCGATTCCTGCAATGAGCATTTTCTCGGATGCGGGGAAATCCTGCGCAGGGAAGAGTCTTGCATGCCAGGCTCTGGGAACTGGCCTCTTGTAGCGCTCTCTCACACGCCTTCCTCGCCCTCTTCCTTCCTCGGCACGGAAATGCCAAGTGACTTAAGCTTGCGATAAAAGTGGCTTCTCTCGAGCCCGACGCTTTCCGCAGTGCGAGCGATGTTCCAGTTGAGCTCCTGCAGCCGCTTCAGCAAATATGCTCGTTCGAACATTTCACGCGCCTCCTGAAGCGTTTCGCTTCGGGTATCCCCCGATGATGGGACAGCTGATGCCGTCTCGCTCAGTCGGTTACCTCCAAGAAAATCCGGCAGATCGTTCACGCCGATCCGTGATCCGGGCACCATGATGACCAGGCGCTCCACAAGATTCCTCAGTTCTCGGACATTCCCCGGCCAGGCATATTCCTTCAAAACGCCGATGGCCTCGGTCGAAATCTCTTTGAGTCGCTTGCCATACTCGCGCGAAAATTCGAAAAGAAAGAAGGATACGAGCAACGATATGTCGTCGCGTCGATTTCTCAGCGGCGGGACAACGAACGGGATGACATTCAACCTGAAGTACAGGTCCTCGCGGAATGTGCCGCGTTTAATTTCCGCGGCCAGGTCCTTATTCGTCGCCGTGATGACCCGGACGTTGACCTGGATTGCCTGTGTTGATCCGACTGGTTCGAACTTCTGCTCCTGCAACACACGCAGAACCTTCGCTTGCGTTTTCAGGCTCATATCGCCAACTTCATCCAGGAAAAGTGTACCGGTGTCGGCTGCCAGGAATTTGCCCTGCTTATCGCGAACAGCCCCGGTGAAGGCTCCACGCATGTGCCCGAACAGTTCGCTTTCGATAATCTCATCAGGGATGGCCGCACAGTTGACTTCGACAAAGGGTGCGTCGCGTCGCAGGCTCTGCTGATGAATGAGCCGCGCGACGAGCTCTTTCCCTGTGCCGTTTTCCCCCTGGATGAGTACCCGCCCGTTGGTGGGTGCTGCCAGCCGGATTTCTTCCTGAAGTCTCCGGATGGCCTCGCTCTCGCCGATCATCACCGTCCGGGTTTCGATCCTCCCGCGCAGGATGCGGTTCTCCTCTTCGAGACGACGTTGGGTGAGAGCATTTTTCACAGCGAGCAGCGTTTTGTCGATCGATAACGGTTTCTCGATAAGATCGTAAGCGCCGAGTTTGGTCGCGCGGACGGCCGTGTCAATGTTGGCATGTCCGGAAATAATGACGACCGGTGTCATCATTCCCCGATCCTTGATCATTTGCAGGATTTCGAGGCCATCACGACCGGGGAGCCAAACATCGAGGAGGATGAGGTCGATGCCATTGGCCTCGAGCATCCTCAATCCCTCTTCTCCTGTTGCGGCCTGCACAGGGACAAATCCTTCGTCCTCCAGCACCTGCGCAAGGGTTTCGCGCACGCCGGCTTCATCATCGACAATGAGAATGCGAGTGGCAGCGGCCATTATCCCGCCCACCGGGGGTTCAGCCATCTGATGTCACAATGCCTTTTCACTGGAAGAGATTCTACCATTTCCAGATCATTGTTTCTGTGCTAATGGATCGGGGATCGGGACAGCGAGAGGCATGTCGGTTGGGAGCTCAATGATAAAGCGTGTGCCATTCGGCACGTTTTCTTCAACTCGAATGGAACCATTGTGATCGACGATAATTTGATTGACGATGGCTAACCCCAGCCCGGTTCCCCGATTTTTCGTTGAGTAGTAAGGAAGGAAGACCTTTTCACGATCCTCAGAAGCGACACCCGGGCCGGTATCGCAGATTTCGAGTTGGCAGGGAGCCGGTTGCGGCGGGCAGAATGTCCGAATGGTGAGGGTCCCTCGCTGGACCATCGCGTCGATGGCATTATCGATGATATTGATCAGAGCACGCTTCAGCTGATCCGCATCGAAGAGAATCGCGGATGGAATCTCACCGAGCTCAACAACAAAAGCCACCTCCTTGAAGAGGCCTTCGTAGATGGAAACAGTCGACGCTACAAGATGGTTGAGATCGCCCGGGGTAAGACGGATGGCGGGCATTCGAGCGAAGCTGCCGAATTCGTTGACCATGTCCTTTAAGGCGTTGACTTCACGGATGATCGTCGCTGTCCCTTCCTTGACGACCTTTCCGTAATGAGGGCTGCCCTTTTCGTAGTTTTTCCAGATGCGCTGAGCTGAAAGCTGGATCGGAGTCAGCGGATTCTTGATTTCATGCGCGATGCGCCGCGCCACTTCTTTCCAGGTTTCCATGCGTTGTGCCCTGATAAGCAGGGTTAGATCGTTGAAGACAACCAGCATCTGCCATCCCCCTCCTGATTCCTTAAGGAAGGTGCTGTACAATGCCAGTGTGATAACGCGTCCGGATGCTTTCACAGTGATTTCTTTTTCATCGATGGGATCTTGATAGCGGAAGGATTCATCGAGGATTCGACCGAGCTCGGGGACTCCTCGCAACAGATCCAAAAAATCCATCCCCTGGGGGGTGACACCATGGAGCCCAAGCAGGTTCTGTGCCGCTGAATTCATCGTACGAACATGCCCGTCAGAGCCGATCGAAATGACACCAGCCGCAATGTTGAGCAGAACGGTTTCAATGTATTTGCCGCGTTGTTCGAGGGCCGCGTTGGTTTCTTCGAGATAGATCTTCGACAGGCTCAGCTTCTTGTTGCTGACCTGCAGATCTTCGATCATCCGATTGAAGGAGATCACGTAAGCGCCCAATTCATCGGATGACCTCCATTTGACGCGATAGTCGAGGTTGCCGGCTGCGACTTCGCGTGTCGCTTGCGCCAGCTGCTCTATCGGCACCGTGATTTCCCTCGCCAGGTGCAGCCCGCTCCAGGTTGCCGCAAAGAGAATCAGCAGCGTCACGAAAAGAAAAATCAGAAAATACGTGGTCTTGATTGGATTTCTCAGGACGTACGTCTGGGAATGCTGTCTGGCAAGGTCGGTGATTTCCTTGACTTTTCGTGCAACGGAATCATCGAGGTAAAAGCCGACGACGATGCAGCCTGTTGGGTTCTCTGATGGGGGCTCGTAATAAGGAATCATGCCCCGCAGAAGTTCACCCTGCATGAGAGGATCAATCTGCCATCGCGGCTCCCCTTGCAGACATTTCCGCACCTGATCCGGCGGCATCTCCTGAATCTGCTCGAGCGGCAAGCGGCTGTTGATGGTCTGCAGGACAAGATCTTCGCCATCATAAAGAGCGATGAGATCGAGTCGGTAGTCCTTAAGCCATTGTTCGAGACGCTCCTGTACGAGAACACCGCTCTGTTCCTGGCTATAAAGGCGCGATTCATGGACGTAACGCCCAACCAGCCGTGCGAAGAAATAGGCCCGTTCTCTGACATCAGAATAGTATTTATCGGCGACCTCCTTCGAATCGGACACAATCGTATTCAAGGGCAGTGTGAACCAGCCTTCAAGAGTCCTCTGAATGAGATCACTTCCAAAGAAAAAGAGCAGGAGAGTTGGTATGAGGGAAAGCAGCGTGAAAAACCCCACCAGGCGAGATCGGAAACGGGCTCCAGGCACATCCCTCCGGCGTTCCAAATAGAGCTTTACGAGATTTCGCAACAGCATGAAGATGAGAATCAGGAGGAGAAGCAGGCAGAGATTCCAAAGAGCCCATACGAAAAACGAATTTGCGATGAAGGAGGGTGAAAATTTCTCGGACTTCAAAAGCAGAAATTCGATCGCGAAAAGCAGCCCGAGGATGCTGAGAATCCCCAGTGCTAATAACCGGTTCTTGCGGCGTACCTGCTGTGTTGTCACAATTCCGTCTTCCGGATTTCGTGTGATGAAAGCAATCTCACATGGAGGAAGCCCGGCCCTCCCCGCTGATGCTGATCACTGTGGCGTTCCATTGACAAGCTGTGCGTCACGACGGAATCGGTTTTTGAAAACCTAATGCGGCATAGCCGCAACCAAACAAGATGGCTTCGACAACCATTGCACCCGAACCTCTCAGGAATGCAGGAAGAACTGAAAGCAGGAACGGATTTTTATGTCGACCAGCGGTGGTGGTTTCATAAGCCATTCCTGCATTCCTTTCCTCCTGGCTTCCTAAGAGGGATTCGCGATTATGCCTGATCACAACTTTTACCATTTTGTGCACAGATTTCACCGATCAGACACTAATTAAAGGTGAAGTGCTTTTCCCTCCAGGGAGTGTCGATATCCCAGGGAATGACCAGCAGCACATACCGGCTCATCAGTTCGCCTTTCACCCTTAAAATGTAGTCGGCATTGTGCTTTAGAATATTGTTGTCGAGTATCTTGAGTCGGCTGACTGTTGTCATGGCCTTTCTCATTTCCGCGTCAGTATCAACGACGACACTCTCGAAGACATCGCCATCCAGCGACTTGGTGATGCGGTATGCGGATGCTACGTTGTCAAAGATGCAACTCAGTCTCAATTCCCGCTCTTGGATTCGCCGGTTGAACCAGAGCTCCCGATCCTGATCGACTCGCACCTTCACCGTAAATGTCGTTTCAAGCCCGCTTTTAATCTGCGCCAGGACGTCGTCGCCAAAAGCATCAATCAGAGCAAAGCCGACATGGATACCGTCCTCTTCGAGGGCGATATTCAAGTTCTGGACATCGGCTGAAAAGGCAAATGATGAGAGGACCAGAACAATGACCGCACTCCAGAGGCTTTTCATGGCTCAATCAAGGGAAAATTATAGCACATCATCATGGTGCCGCTCATTGTGACGCCTTCGGCTCGACGAAGGCGATGACCTAGTTGCTGTCGCTGGTTATCATCCATCGTGCCGGCGTCACCTTTTGAATCACGTGCAGAACCTCAATGATTGACCGATCTGAAACGACTCTGAGTTAGCGGGTTGGTCGTGTGCATATGGAAAGACCCCCACACGCTAAGGCGATCTGGTACTCAGATAAAAATGGCTCGGCCCGGAGACCGCGCACTCCAGGCGCCCGTCCCTTTCTAATCTTCCCCCTCTTCATCATCGTCCTCGCTGTAGGCGGCGGCCGCAATGAAGGTGCCGATGATAACCTCAATCCAACCCGTGATCAGCCATCTGATCCACAAGGGAGATAACATAGGGACCGGATTCCATGTAGCTTGGTACAGGGCAGATGGCACTGTCGCGATAAATCCGACGACAACACCAACGATCAGTGCCGTCCTGGCGCCGCGGCCCAGCCTATGCCGTGCAACCGCGTACAGCCATCCGAGCAAAATCCCGAGTATGATCACACCCAGACTCTTGATGATGAGATAAGGGATGTGCGGCACTTCTTCGTAATACTTCCGATCGAGAAGAAACTCGTAATTTGGACTTAATTGTGGAATGGCGCTGATGAATGAGACGAGGTTCATTCCAATGCCGCCGATCGTACCCCCAATAAGAACTCGAGCCCAATTGAATTTTTCGTCAATTCTGATCATCGCGATCCTCCTGGAAGTTGATGTCATTGTACTCTTGTTTACGTCAAGGGGGAACAGAAATCTGGTGCGCGACAAAATTGTTGTGGGCGAGGAAAAACGCGGGAACAAAGGATGTCCACAGTTCCGATGCCGGGTATCTGAGTTCATCTTCGGTTCCTTTCGGTGGGCCAACATTTTGATGTGAAAATTTTCCGGTAGACACCCCGGAAATCGATATTTGCCTACGGACGTGCCCTGTCGCCCGACCCCCCATGCCCTGTCATTTCTGCGAAGAGAGGGGCTTGACACATCGCCAAAGGCCAGCTTTCCGGGCAACGAGGGGCGATGGAGCGATGAACAGAAGGACGCACGGGGCTCCAAGCCGAACAATGCCGCCGACGGCCGGCCTACATCATCCGAAGCACAATGCACTTCAGATAATAGCTCTCCGGCATCGATAGCAGTATGGGATGGTCTCGCGCCTGTGTCCGCTTTTCGATGATTTGATAGTGACGCCCCAGATCTGCCGCAGCCTCAGCGAGGAGCATCAGAAGCCGTTCCTCGCTCAGATGGTAAGAACATGACGATGTCATGAGGATTCCCCCTGGTTCGAGCAGGCTCATGGCTCGCAGGTTGATTTCCTTATAGCCTCGGAGAGCGCCGGCCAATGAACCTCTGTTCTTGGCAAAAGCAGGGGGATCGAGTATCACCATGTCAAAAGTCGCGTGCATCCGGTAACGCTCAGTCAGATGGTCGAAGACATTCGCTTCAATGGTGTCAATATGCGTCAATCCATTACGATGGCAATTCTCCTTGAGAACATGCAACGCTTCAGCCGATGAGTCGACAGATGTGACGTGCGCAGCATTTTTCGCCACCTGCAGCGCAAAGCCTCCCTGATATGCAAAAGCATCCAGAACTCGTCCGCGCGCATAGGCGGCGGCCGCCTCGTGGTTTTCCTGCTGGTCGAGGAAGAGACCGGTTTTTTGTCCCGTGAGCGGGGACACTTTGACGAGCTGCCCGCCTTCCCGGCACCACACTTCGGTAACGGCTTCGCCTTTGACCAGTGTCGAAATCTGTTGGAGCCCTTCGAGTTTACGCACAGATGGATCGTTCCGTTCGATGATGGTCCGAGGCGAAAGGAGATCGCAAAGGAGTTCAACGATCATCTCCTTGATCCGCTCGGCGCCCGCCGAGAGCGTCTGGATGACCAGGACATCTTCATATCGATCAACGATCAGCGACGGCAGGCCGTCGCTTTCTCCGTGGACGACTCGTTCCATACTCCGCTGTGCATAGAGCAGTCGACGGAGCTCGATGGCCTTTTCAATTCGGCGCCGGAAAAGTGAGCGGTCGGGTTCATCCTCGTGGCTGATGATGCGGAGGGCAATCAGAGATGTGGCGCTGTAGAAAGCAAATCCTGCGTGCCGTCCGCGAGAATCCCGAATGGAGACGATGTCACCGGATTCCGCTGATTCAACCGATGAGATGTCCCCTTTGTATATCCATGGATGGCCGGTGAGAAGCCGCCGGTGGCCACGCTCGGTCAGGACGACACTTGCGTATGACATTCAAACCTCGTCTCATCCCTCATGATGGCCAACCGAGTGCCGCGCTTTCTTCACAACGGTTATCCTCGATCAACTCAACTTCTACAGGTACTGGTGAAGGCCTCGACGTTGCAGCTCCTCGACAATCTTCTTCACATCCTGGGACCGCTCACGATGGCAGACAAGAAGAGCGTCGGGGGTATCCACGACGATCAGATCTGAAACCCCCAGGAGCACGATGAGTTTCCCTGGCGAGAAAGCCAGTGAACGACGGGAGGAGTGGGTCAGAATTCTACAATTGTAGAAAATTTCCTCGCCCTCCCGATCCAGTAGTTTCTCGAGGCTCGGCCAGCTCCCGATGTCATTCCATCCCATATCGGCTTCGACGACGAAAACGATGCGGGCTTTTTCGAGGAGCGCATAGTCGATGGATGTGGCCTCGGCCTCGCGATAGAGCGCTTCGACAGCCGCCACTTGCCGGCGGGTACCGGGCCTGGCCGCTGCCACAGCCAGATAGAGATGCAGCAGCTTCTGATCCACCTCGCTCAGATTGGCCTCATACGATTCAAGCGACCAGATGAACATGCCGCTGTTCCAATAGAATCTGCCGCTCTGCAAGAACGCCTCGGCGGCCGTACGATCAGGTTTTTCTTTGAAAGCATTCACTGAAAAAACGCAGGATTCACTTCCACGATCTGCATAGATCTCGCCGCGTTCGATATAGCCGTACCCGGTTTCCGGATAGTTCGGCTTGATTCCGAACGTGATTAGGCCGCGCTTTTCCTTTTTCGCCACTCGGTACGCCGTCGCCAGTAATCGCGTATATTTCTTTCGGTCGGCGATGAGATGATCAGATGGAAGAATGGAAACCACGGCGCGAGGATTTTTCCGACGAATGTAGGCACAGGCCAGGGCGATTGCCGGCGATGTGTTGCGGGCTGCCGGCTCGGCGATGACGTTTCGCTGGGGGATGGATCGGCCGACCGCCTTTTTCACGGCGGGCAACAATGCTTGGCCGGTCACGATGTATATGTTTTCCGGCGGGATAATTGACCTGATCCGATCGATCGTTTCCTCGATGAGAGTCTTCTCGCCGAAGAGCTTCAAAAGCTGTTTCGGACGATCCGCGCGGCTCAGCGGCCAGAATCGGGTGCCGCGGCCACCGGCCATTATGATGCCGTAGTAATCTTTTTTCGTAGGAATGGCAACCTTCCCCTGTTAATTATTAGTTGCTGGTTTCAGGTTCTCTGAAAATAATGGACGCGCGATTGAGAAGCATCGGACGGCACTTGCTGACGATCACCCGGCTCGGCGGCATCGATTATTTTCCGGATGAGAGCAAAACACCGAGGCGCGACTCGACTTCGTTGCGGATCCGTTCGAGCGCCTGGCGGTCCTTTCCTTCGTAGCGGGTGACGAGGACCGCCTGCGTGTTGCTGGCGCGCACTAGCCCCCAGCCGTCCGGGAACTGTATGCGCACGCCGTCCACATCGACAATAGGATATTTTTTCGAGAATTCATCGCGTATCTTTTCGACGACTTCCCATTTCTTCTCCTCGGTGCAGTCCGTGCGAATCTCCGGTGTTGACGGGTACTCGGGTAACCCGGCAAGCATTTCCGAGAGCTTCTGTTTGGATGAGGCGATGATTTCAAGCAGACGCATCGATGCGTAGATCGCGTCGTCAAACCCAAAGTATCGATGCGCGAAGAAGATATGTCCGCTCATTTCACCCGCGAGCAAAGCCTTCTCTTCCTTCAACTTGCTCTTGATAAGGCTATGTCCTGTCTTCCACATGATGGCGTTGCCGCCGCTTTTCCGGATCTCGTCGTAGAGAATCTGGGAGGATTTTACTTCAGAAATAATTGTGGCGCCGGGATTTTCCCGGAGGATTTCGCGGGAAAAGATGATCATCAATCGGTCACCCCAGAGGATGTTGCCCCGGTCATCGATCACGCCGAGGCGATCCGCATCGCCGTCGTAGGAGATACCAAGTTCAGCCTTGGTTTCCGCCACCTTTTTTTTCAGATCGACGAGGTTTTCCGGTATGGTCGGATCGGGATGGTGATTGGGAAAGTTGCCGTCCATTTCGCAGTAAAGTTGAACTGGATCGCAGCCGAGTTTCCTCAGAATTGGAACGGCGACGACGCCGCCCGTGCCGTTGCCTGCGTCGACCACAACTTTCACCGGCCTCGCCAGTGAAATGTTCTTCGAAATGTGCTCAATGTAATCCGCCACAATCGGATAGGAAAGCAGTTCGCCCTTATCCTCTTTGAAGCGGCCCTTTTCGAGTATCCGCCGGATTTTTTGGATCTCTTGCCCATAGATCGAATCAGTGCCCGCGCAGATTTTTAGCCCATTGTGGTCCTTAGGATTGTGACTCCCGGTGATCTGAATCCCTCCCTGCTTCTGCAGATGAAAAAGCGAGAAATACAAAACCGGTGTTGGGCAGATTCCGAGATCGGTGACACGCATCCCTGTCGAGAGCAGCCCGCGAAGCAACGCTTCGCGGTAAGTGCTGGAGGTGAGCCGGCAATCACGGCTCAGGCAAATATCAGTCCAGCCGGCTTCCGCAAGATATGTTCCGATGCCTTTGCCGAGCATCTCGAGAACATGCGAATTGAGATCGCGGTCGACGATGCCGCGAATGTCGTACTCTCTGAAAATGTGTGGCTGTACTGAACTTTGAGTCACTGCTTTTTCCTCAAGGAGCCAGAGTATCATATGGAGATCAGTCGTTCAATCCGGGTTCAGAGTCCTCAATCCTCGGATAAGAATCACCCCATCAAGGCGACACCGGTTGGCATTGATGCCTGTGTTGCTCAAAACCCAAATCCAACTCCTTGAGACAGGGCACGTCTCACTTGATCTCATTCCGGGTATCAGTCGTTCCCGTGCCCGATCCCCTAAATGCGCATTGGATCCTTCAAATCGAGTCGGGAGCGGGAGAACGAGATGAGCCTACATCAAATCAACGGGATCGACGTCGATCGTATAGTCGCCGAGTGATATTTTGTTGGCTTCGGCGAAACGCAAAGCCCGTCGCAGTGTTTCGCGAAGCGGCTTCTTCTCACCTTTGAGAAGCAAATTGACACGCCATTTTTTTCTGATTTTCGGGAGCGCCGCAAAGACAGGTCCGACGACGTCCACACCTTCCTTGCTGAACCGCTTGAAAATCTCTTCCAGTGACCTTCCTCGCCTGGCCGCTCGCGCCTTATCCACGTCACGGCAGGTTATGAGAATGAGCGAAGAAAAGGGAGGACAGCTCAGTGCCTTTCTGTATTGGATCTCCCGGGAGAAGAACTGTTCATAGTTCTGATTGCATCCGCATTTCAGAGCATAGTGTTCGGGGAATCGTGTCTGAATGATGACTTCACCCGCGACGTTGCCGCGCCCGGATCGTCCTGAGACTTGAGTTACAAGCTGGAAAACCCGTTCTGCGGCCCTGAAATCAGGGAATCCCAGGAGATGATCCATCGAGAGGATGCCGACGAGCGTGACCTGCGGGAAATGATGGCCCTTGGCCAGCATCTGCGTCCCCACCAGTATGTGAATATCGCCGGCGGCAAACTCCTGCAACACCCGTCTGGTCCGCGTTGGGCTTGTCGCGACATCGCTGTCCAGGCGCTCGACTCGATATCCCGCGAAAATCTGCTGCAAGCTTTCGAGTGCCTTTTCCGTGCCTTCCCCGACCAGCAATAATCTGTTGTCTTTGCATTCGGCGCAGGCCTGCGGCTGAGGACGTCGTGTTCCGCAATAGTGGCAAAGAAAACAATCGTCCTCTTTGTGAAACACCATGGAGACCTGACAATTCGTACAGCGGAAAATGGTTCCGCAATGTGTGCAGATCAGGAAGGGTGCATAGCCTCGGCGATTGAGGAGCAGGATTGACTGCTCACCTTTCTGAAGTCGGTCACGCACCGCTTGCTTCAGATCATCAGAGAGGAACCCTTCTTTGGAGCGCCTCATGTCCACAATCCTCGCCGACGGGAGCACTCGATCTGCGATCCGGGTTTTCATCGTCAGCGTTACGTAACGACTCACAGATCCGAGGAAGTAGGTTTCGAGGGATGGCGTGGCGGAACCGAGGACAATGGGGATGTCCTGGAATTTGGCTCGCATCACCGCAGCATCACGTGCATGGTATCGCACACGCTCTTCCTGCTTGTAAGCCGAATCGTGTTCTTCATCGACGATGATGAGGCCGAGATGCGGAAGCGGAGAAAAGAGCGCTGACCGTGTGCCGATGACGAGCGGGTAGTGACCCTTGTGTATGCCGGCGAGGCGTCGCGATTTCTCGACCGGCGACAGTTGACTGTGGATGACGCAGAACGGCATCTTCCCGTCGAATTCCTTTTCGAGGATGAACGTCATGGCGATTTCAGGGACCAGGTATAGCGCCGTTTTTCCACGCCTCCAGACATCGAATATCGCTTCCATGTAAACGCGCGTTTTTCCACTGGCCGTGACTCCATGGAGCAGAATGGGCGTGAAACGGCCCATCGCTTCCAGGATTCGCTCGACGGCTTGCCGCTGTTCGACGGATAGAGGAGGAAGCGGATCGCCGGACAGCGCAGAAGCATCGCCGGCCGGGCCTTTTTGTTTCTTCTCCGGATTAGAAACGGGGGTGAGGAGGCCTTCTTCCACCAGATCGAGTACCGTCGCGAGTGTCTGCTTCCGACCGAGTACCAGTGCCAGAGAGGCGATGTTCTGAGGCCGTGTTGCCAGTTGTTTGAAAATCTCCGCGCGCAAGCCGGTGAGAGATGATTCGCCGCCGGTCCCAATCGTTCGATAGCGAATATGTTCAATGCCGCCGGAGCAGCGGATGACTTCGCCTAAGGGCGCGGCATAGTACTCGCTGATCCAGGTGCAGAGCTTGAAGACTTCCGGCGTCATCGACGGATCGGCTTCGGCCACATCGACAATCGGCTTTACTTCTCCATCGTACGATCCGCCTATCGCCGTGACATAGCCGACACAGGTACGTCCGCGAAGCGGCACGATGACACGTTGCCCGGGCCGGATGTGGTGGGTGAGTTCATCCGGGATCGAGTAGCAGAGTTCCTTGTGGAGCTTCACCGGCAGGACAACCGTTGCCAATCGGCGGGAGTTCATCGCCCCTGAAGCTCTCTCAACTAATGAATTCGTCGATCCCTTTCCCTTTGCAGAAGATCGTCTCGTGCCGTTCGGAGCCCGTCGATATGATTCCGAATGGCAGCTGCAGATCATCTTCGAGCCGGAGAACGAATTCACGCGCTTGGATGGGCAGTTCCTCAAATGACCGGAATCCTCCGATCTGCGTCTTCCAACCCTTTCTCGTCACATAAACCGGCCGGCATTCCTCGAGCTTCCAGACTTCAGAAGGGAACTCCTTGATAATGGAATTCTTATATCGGTAGCCGGTGCAAACCTGAATCTCGTCGAAATAACTGAGGATGTCGAGCTTCATGAGAGCGAGCGAGTGGAACCCGTTGAGGATAGCGGCATGATGGAGTGCGGGCAGATCGATCCAGCCGCAGCGGCGTGGCCGGCCGGTCGAAGCTCCGAACTCTTGCCCGCGCTGGCGGATGTCCTCCTCGATCGCCCCGCTCAGCGCCGTCGGAAACGGTCCCTGGCCGACGCGTGTGCAGTAGGCTTTCGTGACGCCGAGAATGCGGTGGAGCACATGCGGTGGGACCCCGGCGCCCGTGGCCGCGCCGCCGGCGACACAGTTGCTCGATGTCACATATGGATAGGTTCCATGATCGATATCCAGAAGCGATCCTTGAGCGCCTTCGAAGAGAATTGATGACCCATTCCGCATGCGCTCTGCAAGCAGCTCGGGCACGTTGGTAATAAAGGGGATGACCCTTTCGGCACACGAGAGAATTTCTTCGGCATAGGCTTCAGGAGCTCGCGCTTCGAAATGATAGAGAGATGGAAAGAATTTCGATTTTTCGGCGACATTCTCAGCAACAAGCCTTCGAAAGAATTCCGGATTCAAAAGGTCCCCGATCCGGATTCCTCGCCTCCCGTACTTGTCCTCGTAGCAGGGGCCGATACCGCGGCATGTTGTTCCGATTTTCCGATCGCCGCGCAGCGCTTCGCTTCCCTGCTCCCATTCTCCATGATAGGACAAGATGAGATGTGCCGAAGAGGAGATGTGGAGATTGCTCCCGACTGTGACATCGAGCTGTTTCAGATCATCGATCTCCTTGAGGAGTGCGCGAGGATCGATGACGACACCATTCCCGATGACGCATGTCTTCCCCTTATGGAGAACGGCCGACGGCAACAGATGCAATATGTATTTTTGGTTGCCGATCCGGACGGTATGCCCGGCATTATGGCCGCCCTGATAGCGGACAACGATGTCGAAGGGAGGCGTGAGCAGGTCGACGATTTTACCCTTCCCTTCGTCCCCCCACTGCGCACCGACGACACACAGGTTGAGTTTGCTTTGATCAGGCTTGGAAATAATAGGTGCAACCACTGTCAAGCTCCAATATGTCGCGACTTTCAACTGGAAATCGCCGACATTGATCAGGACGGCGTAAATAAATCGAACAGCCCGGCTGCCCATTGATCTCGATCAGGAAAGGGCATTTGTAAAGGATTCTGCAGCAAGCGCCGCACCGGTTGCAGTTCCCGAATCGCCGCGGTTCATGGCCGTTCAAGGAAGGAAACTTACATTTGAGAAAACGACGCATCTTGCCACTCAGCTGACGCGTTCGAAAACTTAGAGGAGATAACATCTTCTTCATGAGACCGAACGAGGATTTTAGATGAGGGCTCCGAATTCTGCAAGGGTCGATCCTGAACCTCCTGTGACAAGGCTTTTCCATTGGCAGGGATTTATGTAGAATCCAGACGGGAGCGTTTCACGGCGAATCATAAATGAATACCAATTCATGGCATGCTGATGATGAGGTGGGAGATCTCCATTCCCTTGCATATTCACTTTTCCGCTGCCAGGAGAAAGAATGACTCATCAATCTCAACCGACGTCCTAGAGGAATATGAATACAAAATCTTTGTTGGCGGTCTATCCCGGCTCCTACGATCCTGTTACTAATGGACATATTGATATCATCGAGCGCGGGAGAAGGCTTTTTGATCGGCTCATCATTGCCGTCCTGCATAATCCCGGCAAGCGACCGCTCTTTTCCCTGGATGAGCGGCTTGAAATTCTGCGCGAGCTCTATTCGGGGGATTCGAACATCACCGTCGAAAGCTTTGATGGCCTTCTGATTGATTACGCTGTCGCCCGAGAAGCGAATGTCATCGTACGAGGCATCAGATATGTCTCTGATTTCGAGTACGAATTCCAGATGGCACTCATGAACCGCCGACTCCATCCGCAGATCGAAACCTTATTCATGCTCCCTTCAGAGAGCTACTCGTATGTCAGTTCTCGTCTCGTCAAGGAAGTCTTCCAGTTTGGCGGTTCAGTGAAGGGGCTTGTCCCAGAGTGCGTCGAACGCCGCTTGCAGGCCCGTCCTCCATTTATGAATACCAGTCGCTGACCGTCCACAAGGCGTTCACATGACAATTCGCCAGACAGCCCCGAGCGGTACCAGCCGGGTGCGATGTTTCACGTGGGCTGTTCTGGTGGTGCTCTTGCCTTCTTTCATCCAGGCTCAACGACTTCTTGCGCGGTCTCCCGATCCGTGTGTTTCTGAAACATTGGAGCTGGTCGCCAGGGAACGACGGGCTCATCATCTTCCTCCACTCCAGGAAGAGCTCGAGATCGCTGAGATTGCGAGACTCCACTCCATCGAAATGCGGTCGCTGAACCACATCTTCCATGATTCGCCGACCACGGGTTCTTCGATCGATCGCCTTCGGGGTGTCTCATTCCTCTTCAGCGAATCGGGAGAGAACGTCGCCGAAGGGTACGATGCCGACTCAATTCATGTGGGCTTTATGGCGAGCCCGGGGCACCGCGAGAATATCCTCAATCCCGATTATACGCATATCGGCGTCGGAACCGCTTCTGGAGACAATCGGGTTTTCCTGACTCAGATTTTTGTCCGAATCATTCCTCGAGCCGGTCCAACCGCTCTCGTTGCGCAGGTGCTCTCTCGCGCCGATGCCATTCGTACGGCGTGTCATCGTCCGATTCTGAAACGAGATCCACGTCTTGCTGAGAATGCGGAAAAGATGGTCGCGGCGATGTTCGAACACGATACGAAAGATCCTGGCGCTCTGCCTCCGGTGGATTCCGCTGGACGCCTCAGGATCCTGACTTTTGTCGGCGAATCGCCTGACTGGAAGACGATCGAGAGAGAATGTCTTGATTTCTGGGATTCCGTCGGAGTTGCCGCCCGTCAGGGAAAGACCCACAATTGGCCACATGGCGCAAATTGGTACGTCGTTCTTCTTTTTCGACAACAGTCGTAGAAGCGGCCTTTTTCGCGCTACTGATTCATAGATAAAGAAGATGAAATGACGAATACCGGCCCACGATTTTGGAGTTGCTCAGTTCCCATGCGTTTCCTGCAATGCGGTCTCTTCAGGCGCGATTCGCTTTCCCAGATGCAGAATTACGGGGCTATTTCGTGAGTCGGGATATAGCTGGCTGGATGCGTTTCCTTGAAAGCACGTGAAAAGACATCCAGCAAAATATCACCTTCCATATCCAATCCAACCGGCAGCCCCTGGTAATAGAGAAGCGTCGGGAGCAAGCTGTAAACAGATGCCTGATCCACTGAAGCGCCGGGTGCGATGCAGTTGCCGTAAAAATAAATGAATCCGTCAGGCCCTCGTTCATGGCCTCCGACGGGTGGCGGCCTGTTCTGAAGGATTTCAATCAGTCGGCGCCATGCAGGCAGAGGGTCCATGCCATGAACGGAAATGACGCAGAGGAGTGCATCGGGAGGAAGTGCAGAGAGGTAGGTACCAATGATCTCATCGTAAAACCCATAATACTGCTCGACCACACGATCGAATGCCATCTCTGATTGATCGATGGGGCTGTAGATATCACCGGCGAAACTCGCAGGAAAATAATGACTCGTCATATCCAGGCCCCGCAGTCGCACGGCCGTCACGTCGGTATTGAGACAGTCAGCAATTCTCCTGGCGCATTCATCGCCCCAGATGGCGCGGATGCACAGCTCTTTCTTCCACTGGTCCTCCGCCGGCACAGAGACACCTCCGAGCAGCTTTTCAACTCGGCTTTTCGCCGCCACTTCTGATTCAGCGGCGATTGCCCGAGCCCGCGATTCCATCTCGGGAGGCAGGTACGGAGTCGTATCAGGAAAGAGCGGGTTGCCTGATTGAAACCCGTGAAGGCGTCGGAC
Organism: uncultured Acidobacteriota bacterium; assembly: GCA_903916735.1. Lineage (GTDB taxonomy): Bacteria > Acidobacteriota > CAIWXX01 > CAIWXX01 > CAIWXX01 > CAIWXX01. The sequence goes on along the minus strand of CAIWXX010000078.1, from coordinate 137,341 downwards.
CGGCGACCAGAGATCAACGATGCCCGCCGAGAGCCCATTATCCCTCTTGAAAAAATCCCAATAGCACAGCGCCCCCCTTTCAAAAGCAGGTGGGGCTTCGACAACCAGCGCACCGGTTCGTTCAAGAACGGACTGGAAAAATAATGTTCGCGGAAGAAGGCTGAAAGCAATGTCGGCTTTTGGAAAATGATACCAGTACTCACTTGTCACGCCGTGGACAGCAGGAGGCTTTCCAGTGAAAACCGTGGCCCAGAGCGGGCGCGATTGGGCTGGTATGAGAGTCTGCATTCGCCCACCGGCTCCATGGTGAAGCAGTGTCTGGAAATTGGGCAGCCGCCCTTGAGAGATGAGTGGGAGGATGTAGTTCAGAGATCCACCTTCGAGGCCGATGAGAATCAGGCGACCGTGTGTTGGGGCCGGCTCAGCCGCCTGCATATACGACTGTCGCGGCGGGGGGCGACGCTGTTGATGAGAGATGCCGACCGGCATCGAGAACACGATCAGGACAGCACAAGGAAGAATGATGCCAACCCGCCTCCACCTCGCCTTGGGAAAGAAATGATCATATGTGCCGACCAATACCATCGTCAAAGTGAACAGCGCCCAGCAACTCAAAGCACCGATGAGCCCCGTGGAGTCGGCCGGAGAAAGAAACGCCCGATAGAGCACGGCGTTTCTTAGAAAAAGCAACGCTGTCAAACTTCCAACCACGGCGAAAGACCATGTCAGAACCGGAACAGAAAGCCACCACAACCGGAGAGATCGGCCCTGGAGGAATTGAACCAGATAGAATCCCAGGATGGTTGCTAGAAGGGGCGCACACCCGTAAGGCCAGTAAATGGTCCAGCCGAGTCGAAAGAGCTTGAACGTGGACCAGGATGCTTCCTGGTTCAGGATATGGCAGAGTTGCACGAGGACAGCTGTAAAGAGAAGCGACGTGGCGAATGCACATGACAGCAGCTGAGCGATGCGCTTCATCGATTCCCTCCGGCGGCGATTTCATACAAAGGATGGATCTTTGGCGATGGCGTTGGAGGTTGAAGATAGCAAAGGGGCCGAGGAGAGATGGCAGGGAAAGTCGATGACTTCTCTGTCTTAGTGCTCCTCCGCACTTCAATATCGAGCCGTTCAGGACCTCTTAATTCATGCATTCTCGTTGCTCAACTATTCTTGGCGGTTGGATGCTTTGTCAAGAATTTCCCGGGCATGGCGCAAGGCGGTCGAGGATGGCTCGGCGCTTCCCATCATTCGGGCGATTTCCTGAATCCGGCCTTCGGCGTCAAGCTTGATGACACGAGCCACCGTGCGCCCACTCTGCACGGTTTTTGCGACTGCCAGATGGTGTTCACCAAAGGCCGCGATCTGAGGCAGGTGCGTGACGCACAAGACCTGTTGCTTTCGAGCGACGGAATAGAGTTTTCGTCCAACCACCTCGGCCGTCGGACCTCCGATCCCAGCGTCGATTTCATCAAAAATGAGAGTCCGATCCGTGCCTCCATCGCTGGCCGCATTGCGCAGGGCCAGCATGATGCGCGACAGTTCGCCTCCTGATGCGATGAGGGCCAGCGGCCGAATCGGTTCGCCGGGATTTGGCGATATGTAAAACTCCGCTGACTCATTTCCGCTCTCGTCGAATCGGTTATCGACCACCGCTAGGAATCTAACTTCGAATTGCACCGAAGGCATGGCCAATTCGCCGAGCTGTTTCCGGAGTGAACGCGAAAGCTTCTCGGCGGCCTCATGCCGTTTTCCGCTTAGTTCATCGGCTGCCTTTTGATACGCAGCTCGGGCCTCTTTCAGATGATCTTGAGCCTCCCGAGCATCGATGTGGAGCCTGCTGATGGTTTGAAGTTCGGCCTCGGATTCCTCCAGCGCCATCAGGATGGCAGGGATGTCCGGCCCGTATTTTTTCTTGAGTTTTTCAATTGCGTAGAGTCGCTCTTCGATGGCGTCGAGGCGTGCCGGGTCGGCTTCTGCAGCGGCGGCCACATCTGCAAGCATCCTGCTGATTTCCTGCAAAGTATCGGCGACCTCCCCGAGCTGTGTGAAAATGGGAGCGAGTGTGAGATCGATGCGAGCAAGCTCATCCACGCATTTTCGTGCAGCGGCCAGTCGTTCCACGGCTGATCCTTCAGCTTCGTAGAGCCCTTCTGTTGCGGCCGTTGCCAGCGTCCTGATCTTTTCAGCGTTGAGCAAACGATATTTCTCGTTGCGCAACGATTCCTCTTCTCCGGCCGTCAATCCGGCTCCCCGTATGTCCTGCACCAGGAATTCCAGATAATCCCTTCTCTTTGCGACCTCGCCCATTCTCAGTTCAATGCGTGCAAGAGCCTCCTGAGCCAATCGCCCGGTCCTGGCGAAAGCGGAGACATCGGCGGCGACATTTTCATTTCGCCCGAAGAGATCCAGCAACTGAAGGTGTGACGAGGCGTCGAAGAGCGCTTGATGTTCATTTTGCCCGTGGATGGTGACGAGGCCGGCGGCGAAATCGCGCAATGTGGCCAATGGAACAGATCGCCCTTGCACATAGGCACGGGATCGCTTTTCACCGACATCGCGCCTGAGCAAAATTCGCGAGCCCTCTTCGAGCTCAATGTCGTGCTTTTCCAAGAGTTCATGCAGGTGGGATTCCGTTTGAGACACCATGAACTCGGCTTCAACAGAAGCGATTTCAGCGCCGGCTCTGATGATTTCAGGCGTCGCACGAGCGCCCAATAGCAGCCCGACCGAGTCGACAATGATGGATTTCCCGGCGCCGGTTTCTCCAGTGAGAAGGTTCAACCCGGATCCGAACTCAATGGCCAGCGATTCAATGATCGCGATATTCTCAACACGCAGGTGTATCAGCATCGTCAATACGCGGTGACCAACTTACATTCGTTCAGAGGAAATCTTCACGTAAAAGCCTCCGGCTGTTCTTGCTCGAACGTAACACAAGAGCAGGTAAAAAAAAAGCGGTTTGCCGACGCATATCTGGGGCTGGCAAAAAAACCCGGCATTCATCTCCCAGTGGACTCAGTCGCCATTCAAATCAAATTTCTTCGGAGAAGAAAGAGGACATAGACATGACAAAGCGCAGGCAACCAGTTCACGTCCTATCATCGTCACTGGAAAGGCCGCTAGCGCAGATCGACCGGGTTCTTCGACAGCGATGATGATCCGGGCGGTGGCGGCTATTAAAAACAAAAAGGGCCGGGTGAGCTCGCCCTCCCCCGGCTGCCCGATTTTTTTCGGCTTATTGAATTGTCGTTTTAGTGCTTTTCAACTTTATTCCCGCTGTCGTGAGTTGGCGCGCTGGGCGAGGGCGCTTGATGGGATGGTGCCGGCGAAGCCGTTCGCGACCCTGAGGACTGAGAGAACCCACCGCTGCCACCACTCGATGACGGCCCACTCCTCGGGGTATATGAATTCCCCGATGGCCTGCTGTAGGAACCAGTGCTGTTTCTGGATTGGTACTGGTCATAAACTTTGCCCCAGAGTGATTTGTCATTGCCCGGAGTGATCTTGTCGCGTCCAACTGAATAAGGCGCATTGTCGTAGCTTCTCTCTTCAGGGCTGCGATAAATCGTCAGAGGATTGGTGTTGCTCCAGGGGGATCTCCCACTGTCATCGTAGCTGCGGAATCCGTTTGATCCAGTATCATCCGGGACTCGATTTGTGTTTCCACTTCGTGGCGTGGCTGGGATGTAGTAAACGTGGTTCCCGGAGGAATTGTTGGAGCTATAGTCGCGAGGTTGATACACATTGTTTTTTGTGCCGGGACGATTGGCATTCTGATCCTGGTTGCCATCCCGATTGATCGTATTGGAACCGGGCTTCGCACCGGGAGTTCCTTTCGGTGTGACATAGATCGCACGGTTGTCGCCGCCCTGGTCACGCTTGATGGCCGGCGATTCAGGCTTGGGGCCGACATGGATGATATTCTGTTCCTGCCCGCCGTCTCGCCGGATCGTCGGACCATTGGCTGGTTCAATTCGTGGGACGATGTTGTTCGTGCCGCCTGGTCCATCGATCCGCCGAATGGTATTGGAGCCGCCTGTCGACAATCCGCTCCCATCGATTTTCCGAATTGTATTCGATCCACCTCCGGAGTAATCCCTGATGATGTCTCCACCTTTGATGGGAGTCCTCGTCGTGATCACCTTCGGCGTGATGTTGATGGGCTCTTTATTGATGGTGATCCGATTGATCGCGCGCACCTGGTTTTCCCCAAGAGCGACGCGGGCGATGTCGCGCCCCCCAATTCTTTCTTTCGGAATGAATGTCCAGCTCCGATAATCAGGATTCGAGACCCAATTATCGCCCCACCAGTTGCCGTAATAATTATTCGCGCAAACCACGGGACGATCGTACCAATTGAGCGGGCACCAACCGAGGTAATCGCCCCAGTTAGACCAGCTCACCCATGCAGGTCCCCACACCGATCCGGGAATCCAGAACCATCCGATTCCCAAAGTGAAATCCCACCGGCCATAGTGATAAGGCGCCCAACCCCATGGTTCGTAAGAGATCCAGGTCCAACCGCATCCCGGCACGTAATCCCAATAACCGTCGCGATAGGGACGCCAATCGGTTGCAACGCCATCAGGCGCCCAGACGTACCCATAGGGGCTGACGTAAGACCAACGTCCGTTAGAGTTCAGCTCTGATCCGTATCCGGCGACCTGAGCCGGCAGATAGTCCTGCTGATCATTGCTGTTATCCATCGATCCGATTCGAGCGTTCTGGAAATCATCGAATGAATCGCGTCTGCCCATGTCGAACGGTCCGGGATAGGAAGGGACACGGCCGGCAGCAATCTGAGTCTGCTGCCCCGATCGAACGACAATAGAGCCGGCATCGTTCCTGGCTTCAGCAGATCCCTGGTAAACAGTCAGAAAAACAGTGCCCCCTCGATCCATATCGATGCGATAAATGCCGCCCTCTAGGAAATCCATGGATGCAATCGGGGTATCGACTCTGAATTGCCGTGGCATCTGCAAATCGAGGTACACACTCCCCCCCTGCAGCCCAACCGTGCTCGTACCGCTTATCGATCGAATTTCAATGCGGCTGTTCTGATCAAGGCGCAGAAAATTGCCTGCTTCAAATTCGAGCTCCAGCCGAGCCCCATTTTCAGTCCAGAGAGAATCGCCGGATCCAACTGGAGTATTAACCCCGACTTCACCGGTATTGGCGTTCTCGGCACGCTGTAAATAAAACCCACCCTCGACGTAACTAATCCGAGCAAAATTGTAATCCGGGTTGGCGCATAGGATGCCCTGGCCCAGGAGCATGGCTACAACCATAGCGAGCCATTTGCCTGTTCTCATTTGACACCTCCCGAAGGCTCTCTGCACCTTCACCTTCGCTATTTGCAAGTTCAGTGCCACGCACATTTCCGATCTAACTGCTTTATTATGAATAAGTTAATGGAATAATCAACTGTCCTTTATTCATGTCACCGTCCAGGAAAAAAGACAATTGCGAGGGACACCGAAAAGTCCTTCTTCCAACGAATCGATCCGTTAGTCGAAGAGGCCAACTTGAGTCTTGGGTGGCAAGGCCCCAAAATATTTGAACGCCTTTTCAGTAGCGACCCTGCCCTTGGGCGTGCGGCTGAGAAAACCGTTCTGAATCAAATATGGTTCATAAACGTCCTCGATCGTATCGGGATTCTCGCCGACGGCCACGGCGATCGATTTCAGGCCGACGGGTTTGCCGCTGAAAGTCCTGACAACCGTTTCAAGAATCTTCATGTCGATTTCATCAAAACCATTGCGATCGATGCCGAGACGTTCGAGAGCTTCGTGCGCTGCCTTCCGATCGATGAGGGCTGTCCCACTCACTGTCGCGAAATCGCGGACACGCCTCAGCAGCCGGTTTGCGATGCGAGGGGTGCCGCGTGCGCGAATAGCGATTTCTTCTGCTCCTTCCGAAGTCACTTCGACTGCAAGAATCCTGGCAGACCGCTGAATAATGGATGACAGCTCCTTGAAGGAGTAATAACCCAGCCGTTCGATTATCCCGAAACGCGATTGCAGCGGCGACGTCAGAAGCCCGATACGAGTCGTCGCGCCGATGAGAGTAAATTTCTTGAGGATGAGTCGCACGTTGCGGGCGGATGGCCCTTGTCCGATGATGAGGTCAAGATGGAAGTCTTCCAGAGCCGGATAAAGCATCTCTTCGATCGCCGGGTGCAGGCGATGGATCTCGTCGATAAAAAGCACGGCACGTTCTTCCAGATTCGTGAGAATGGCGGCAAGGTCGCCGGTTTTCTCTAATGCTGGGCCGGTCGTGCATCGAATCGGCACGCCCAGTTCTTCGGCCATGATATAAGCCAGTGTCGTTTTGCCCAGCCCGGGCGGCCCGTGGAAAAGGGCATGATCCAGGTGTTCGGATCGCATGAGAGCGGCCTTAATGTAGACGCGGAGATTTTCGACGATGCGGGTCTGCCCGACATACTCGGTGAGCCGCCGCGGACGCAGCCCTTCCTCGAACGCTCGCTCGTCTTCATTCGCGGTCGGAAGCAATCGCTCAGTCATATTCGCATAACAGTATACATCGCCCGACGCGCGATCTGTTCAAGATTTGAACCCGCCATTACCTGTGCTGATTCTTCTCGGGTGGCGAGCCCGATACCGATCAAGGACTCTACTTGGATAACGCTGCGAGTGCCCGCTTCAGGAGCGATTCAAAATTATCTTCGCCGCCGGCTTTCTGTGCCTCTTCCACAGATCGAGCCGCTTTTTGTTCCGGATAACCGAGGTTCATGAGCGCCGACAGCAGATCCTCGCGGATGTCGACGGAGGCTGTTTCGCGTTCGAATGCCAGTTTTCGCAGACGGTCGTGGAGCTCAGTCGAAAGGCGGGCGGCGATTTTGCGGCCGATCCCTGGAACACGAGCCAGCCGGGCGTCATCCTTTCGCTCGATGGCGGACACCAGGTCTTCCGGGCTGATGCCGGAGAGGATGTTGACAGCCAGCCGCGGGCCGACGCCACTCACTGAGATGAGTAAATGAAACAGATCTTTTTCTACAGTAGTAGTAAAACCGAAAAGTTCAAGCCGGTCTTGTGATACATGTGTGTAGGTCAGAAGTATGGTTTCTCCGGTGGCCTTCTCGATACGAGTGTATGTCGAAAGTGGGATATGGAGCCCGTAGCCGACGCCGCCGACGTCGAGGATCACGAAGTTCGGCCGGCGCGATACGATTGAGCCTCGAAGCTGAGAGATCACCGGCCACTCTCCATGCGCGCCATGCGATCGAGTGTGCGTGACGTTTCGGCATGGCAGATGGCGGCGGCGAGCGCGTCGGAGCTGTCGATGGCCATCTTTTGATCTTGAAGATTCAACAGAAGCAAAACCATTTTCCGCACCTGCTCCTTTTCAGCTTTGCCATGGCCGGTGACGGCCTTCTTGATCTGGAGCGCCGAGTATCCATGGACGTCGCACCCGAGGCGCATGGCCGTCACGATGATCGCGCCGCGGATGTGTCCGAGAATGAGAGCGCTATGAGCGTTGACGGCGTGAAAGATGTTTTCCACGGCGCACTGTTCAGGCCGATGCTCGCTAATCAACTCGCCCAGTCTCTCAGTGATGAAGAGCAATTTTGCTTCAAGAGTCGCTTTCGACGGAGGACGTATCGTGCCGCAACCGACAAGAGTGGAAGGCGTCCGGATGAAACCATACCCTGTGCAGCCGGTTCCCGGATCAACGCCGAGTATGATCATGAATGATTCGGGAAAAATGAGGCATGCCTCATCATCCCATGCACGCCTCGATACATCACATCAATTCCGAGATGGCATTTACCTGGAGCCTGATCACTGGGAACCGGGAACAAGCAACTACCGGGTGCTTAGCCGGCGCGTTCCATTTCCTCTTCGGAAATGTCAAAATTCGCCCAAACATGCTGGACGTCGTCGTGGTCTTCGATCGCTTCCATGAGCTTCAGCATCTGCTGAGCCTGCTTGCCTTCGAGTTTCACGTAGTTCTGCGGCACCTTGCCGATTTCCGAAGAGGCGACATCGACATTCTTCTTCTTCACAGCCTCCAGCACATGTTCGAAATTTTCCGGTGCGCAGTAGATGACGAAGTTCGATCCGTCTTCGACCATATCGTCGGCGCCGGAATCGAGGACAACCTCCATGAGCTCGTCCTCCTTGGCCTTGGCCTTTTCGACGATGATGTACCCCTTCTTCGTGAACATCCAGCCGACGCAGCCGCTTTCGCCGAGGTTCCCGGCGTTCTTGGAGAAGGTATAACGTAGTTCGGAAACAGTGCGGTTCTTGTTGTCGGTCATGGCATCGACGAGGATGGCGGCGCCGCCCGGCCCGTATCCTTCGTAAGTGATTTCCTCGTATGTCGTGCCTTCCAACTCGCCGGTGCCTTTCTGGATTGCGCGCTTGATGTTATCGGATGGCATGTTGAGCGCCTTCGAATCCGCGATGGCCTTGCGCAATCGCGGGTTGGAATTAACATCGCCCCCGCCGAGCCGCGCGGACACAGTGAGCTCTTTGATGAGCTTCGTGAACATCTTGCCGCGCTTGGCATCCAGCGCACCTTTCTTGTGCTTGATCGTGCTCCATTTGGAATGTCCTGACATCGGGCCACCTCCCGCCAGAGGGCTCCATCCGAAAGCCCTCGCAATATGATTTCCAAAACAAATGTTAACACGCCCTTCTAGCGCAAATCAAACTCATGCGATCCCGGTGCTGCAGCATCGTAGGAGCCAGTCCTTGGGAAAGCGAGGTGGGAAATAATTGGGATAAGATTCAGCGTGATCATTCAGGTCGAGTTTGCAGGGTCTTCCTTCTGGCTATCTACCTCGCCGTCAATCTCGTCACCCATTCTTCGGCTTCTGCGACGGCTGATTGAGCGAGAGCCGGGTCGACATCAATTCCTTGTGATTCCAACATCGTTAAATCATGGATGCGCGCGAATGTGGCCGGAGCGGCCTGAGGAAGGCGCCCCTGCGGAATGAGATCGCGATAGATTGCAGCGACGATGGCTGCGTGGTCCTTCGGAGCCGCATCGAGAAGCCCCGAAATCGCCGCCGACAGCGCTTCGTAGGAAGCGCGTACGGCGTCGCCTCCGAAACCGGCTTCAAGGACAAGCTTCGCCAGCTTGATGCGGTTGTGTGCATGCATGAAGCCTTTCTGCGCAGCGGCTCCCGGCAGAAGAGCCGCGAAGGTTGCCACGGCCTTTTCCTGTGCCGGGATCTGAGCAGCGGCGGCCGGTGCTTCCACTGGTTGAGAAACTGGTATGGATGATGATGCGGCATGCGCCTCTTCTTGTTCCGCTCCCGCAGGCACTATATCCTCGCCCGGCTCGGCGACCTCCTGAAGCACTTCTCGCAACTGCTGCATGAACGCAGAAAAGCTCGCCGTATCCAGATCCTCGACGGTGCTGGTCGCATCGAGCGCCGCGGATCGCACTTCCCGTTTGCGAGACAGCGTCCCTTCAATCCCACGCTCGATGCCGCACTCCGAGCAAAGATACGTCGCGAAAACACCTCGCGTCTGGCCCAGCCGGTGCGCGCGCGATGTGCGCTGATCGAGCCGCGCCGGATTCCATGGCAGATCCAGGTGAATCACGTAATTGGCGACCTGCAGGTTCAGGCCAACTCCGCCCGCATCTGTAGACAGAAGCACTCGCTGGCTTTCATCCTGACGAAATCGGTCAAGTAGTGCCGGACGTTTCTCGGTCGGTATATCACCGTGAAGCATGGCGTATCCGACCGATAGCTTATCGAGCCGCTCTGCAGCAAGCGCCAGCATGTGCATCCACTCGGAGAACACAAGCACCTTGCTGGTTCCCTGAGATGCGATTTCCGAGATGAGCTCTTCGAATTCGTCGAGTTTCGGTGATGCTTTCGTGCGGCTTCTTGGATCGCACAGCTCCAGGGCATTGCACGCCTGCCGTGCCTTGAGCAACGCTGCCTGGAGCTGCTTCTGCTCTTCGGGCCGCAACGGGCGGCGCTCGGCGATGGCCAGGAGTTGCGCCGCGGTCATCCGGTAGCTTCCCTCTAAATCAATCTGCTCTTGTGTGAGAGGTGTGTAGCGGGTCTGTTCGGTCAGAGGCGGCAGCTGATGCAGGACGTCTTCTTTTCGGCGTCTCAGGACGACCGGGCGGATCCGTTCTCTCAGGCGCGACAGGTTTTTATATCCTGTTATTCTTCCTTTGGGATTCTGCTTATGAAAATCAACATTGAATTTCCAGAGCGGCCCGAAGATATTAGGATCGACGAGCTGCATGAGTGAATAAAGATCGTCGAGGCGATTTTCGATCGGAGTGCCGGTCAGAATAAAGAGGAAGCGCGATGGGATAGCCCGCAGGGTCGCGGCTGTTTTCGTTCTGAAATTCTTCGCGCGCTGGGCTTCGTCGAGAATGAGAATATCCGCGTCGAGATCCTGAAGTCGCGGAAGCTCACGCCAGGTTAATTCATAGTTGAGGATTTTGTATGGCGCATCCGATTCGAGTGCGATGCGCCGCCCATGCATGCCTCCGCCGACCACCACAGCGCGTTCAGCCGTGTATCGTTCGATTTCTTTGGCCCACTGGTGCTTGAGCGAGGCCATCGTGACGATGACAATCCGGCCGGCTTCACCTCGCGCCCGCATCACCTCGCATGCCGCGATAGCCTGCACGGTTTTGCCGAGCCCCATGTCGTCAGCGAGCAGAGCGCGACCGGTTGAAGCCAGATGTTGCACGCCATGATGCTGATAAGGGAAAAGCGGCCGTGTGAGAATGTCGACTCCGATCTTTCCATCTGCTAAAAGACGGCGTACGTCCTCCTGCCGGCGGAGCACTTGCCGCTGCGTCAGAATCCGTTGGATGACAGGCACAGCAGCGTGGACGATCCGCATATTTGAATCTGTACGGCCGGGAGTCAGAGAGGCGGCATCCCTGATATCTATGATGCCGTCACCGTTGCTTGTCGACAACCCGAGCCGTTCCAGTTGGTGTTGACTCCACCGTCCAACCGCTTTCAGCCTCAGTTGACCCTCGGCAATGACAGTGATTGTCGGCACGGCCGGAGTTCGCGGCAATCCTCTCCACTCGCGTTGGAGAGCAGCTCGAGAAACCAGGACCCGACGGACTGCTTCCAGATGCTTGCATGTCCCAAGATCGTTTGTCAGGAAATCAGGGCATGTGCATGTATCATGAGCAATGCTTCCATCGACAATGTCGACCATGTAGATCCCGCCGCTCACGCCTGCGACTTCATAACAGGAGTCGATCCGATCTTCGCGAGGTGTGACGACAAATGGTTCGGAAAAGGCTCGATGCATGCGCATCGCTTTCTCGAACCGGCGAACCGTGCCTGCATCCTCAAAATTAGAACAGACAGGCGTTGTCCGTCGAATTGGAATGAGTCGGACTGATTTCATATGCCACTCCCTGTTGTTTGCAGGCCGTACGTTACTCGTCCCGGTTCTCTCGCGTCAAGATGCACAGAGAAGCAGAAATCCACGTCCAGGTTTGCAAGAGCCTTGCTGCCGGATTATTGGGCCTTGCACTGCACATATCATTAGTGTTGAATCAGCGCATGATGGAATTAGCTTCCTATGTCGTTGCCCTGTTCATGGCCGCATCCGGCAACGCTGAACTCTTACTGAATGACGCGTATCTGCCGAAAGCTGAGGAGCTCATCGGTACGGCTCGAAAGAGCGTCACGATCGGCATGTACCTTATGTCGAAAGGCGATCGGATTTCGGAAGTCGAGCGCTGCCTGGCGGCAGCAGTGAAGCGTGGCGTTGCCGTGCAGGTGATACTGGAACAATCTGCCGAAAGAAACGATGACATCACTCAGACGAACCGTGAAACAGCTGCGACTCTGAAGTTACTCGGCGTTCCGGTTTTTTTTGATCGTCCAGAGCGGAGATCTCATCTCAAGGTCATCGTCGTCGATCGTCGATATGTATTGTTGGGGAGTCATAACCTGACAAACTCGGCAATGGAGAAGAACAACGAAGCCTCAGTTCTGTATGATGATACGAGCATGGCAGTGAAACTCGAGTCCTTTATCATCAGCCTGAAGGAAGATACCGGCCAAAAGTCTCGATAACGCGGCTTTGTTTTAATCCACGTTCATGCGAATCGGCAGAACAACTGTTTGCAGGCCGCTGAATTGCAGCCGCCTCTGAATGGCAAACGCCGTATCGTTGTGCAGAATACGATAGTACAGCTTCTCCTTGGCGAAGATCAGTTTCCCAAGGAAAAAAACCGTTGTCGGATATTCTTTCACCACTTCCTGACAAAGCGGCTCGGCTTCTCCCACAACATCCGTTCCCAGGTTGTAGCGGAAATCGGCCTGCAACCCGAGACTCCGTGCGAATGCCACGTACCTTTTCAGGTTCTCTTCCGTGTCTTTTTCCAGATTCTCAACTTCGTGCCGGCCTTTGAAACTGCCCGAGTCCACGATGCCCAGCGAGATGAACAGAATATTCTTATAGTAGCCCGGGAAGAGACGCTGAATGGAGAGAATCGAGTGAATCCCAAGGCCTCCGTAGCCCGAGACCAGGAGTGCGGCGATCGGTTTGTTCGGATCCAATTCCGCCATGGCATCCGGCATTGGTGTTGTCGGGATCTCGTCGAGTATGGTATCCAGCTTCCTGATTTCGGTTCGGATCCCGGCGTAATGCTTCTGAATCAGCAGGCACAGGATGACCAGCGAAGTTGTTATGACGATTGTCAGCCAGCCCCCCTCGGCGAACTTTTCAAAAACGGTGATCGTTAAAATTGAGAGGCAGAGAATGAGCGCCACGCCGTGGATGACAAGGTATCGCCGCCAATGGGGTGCGCGATGACGGCCTTCTCCCAGCCAGTAACGGCTCATCCCAAGCTGGCTCAGGCTGAATGTTATAAAAACATTAATGGCATAAAGAACGACAAGAAACGAGACTTTTCCATGGGTATAGATCACGAGCAATCCGGATGAGATCCCCATGATAAGGATGCCGTATTTGGTGACAAGGCGATCGGAGAGCTGTGCGAATCGATGAGGAACCCATGAGTCGACGGCCATATTGGCGAGGACTCGCGGTCCATCGATATACCCGGTCTGTGCTGCGACGAACAATAGAGCACCCTCTGATGCCAGTGTGAAAATGACAAGCCATTTGCCGACGGCCCATGTGCCGATAGCCCACGAGCCAAAGACCCTCTCCACGAGCACGGCGTTCATGGTTTTGCCCGGCTCAGGGGATGCGTTCCAAAGGAGATAACAAAAGAGGATTCCTCCTGCTGTGAACGCCAGCGAGATGGCCATGTAAAGCATCGTCCGCTTGGCTGTGGCGACCCGGGGTTCCCTCAGAATCGGCACAGCATTCGACGTGGCCTCGATTCCTGTGTACGTCCCTGCGCCCAACGAGTAGGATCTGAAGAGAATGAGCAGCAGTGGAATCCACCCCAGACTGCTTGCGTCTCTCGTCATCTGCGCGTGCGATGTGGAGATCACGCCCGGAAGAGCCCAGATATGGCTGAAGATGCCGTAGGTGATGAGGAGGAAATGGGCGGCTACAAAGAAGATGAAGATGGGCAAAAGGAGTTTGACCGATTCCTTGACTCCTCGAAGGTTCAGGAGCAGCAGGAGGCCGAGGACCACCAGGTCAGCCGGGACCTTGAAATTCTGCCATCCGATCGGCAGCATGCTGAAAAGAGCATCCACGCCCGAACAGATGGAAACCGTGATTGTGAGCACATAATCGACGACGAGTGCGGAGCCGGAAACAACGCCGGCTTTGGCCCCCAGGAGCTTGGTGGAGACGAGGTATCCTCCACCGCCGCTGGGGAAATGCTCGATGAGGAGGCTATAGGCAAAGGAGATAACGGCCACAGTGATGGCCGTCATGAGCGCCAAGTGGAATGCCAGATAACGGTGCCCGAGGATGGCCCGGAAGGCCTCGTCCGGACCGTAGCAGGATGATGTCAGCCCGTCTGCGCCTAAACCGACCCATGCCAGGAAGGCGATCAGGGAAATCTTGTGAAAAACCTTCGGATCGGTCGGATCCCGAGGCTCGCCGAAAAGGATTCGCTTAACGGATTCCATGGGTGGTTGCGAGCTTGTCGGAATCTTCTTCGCCGAGCCCTCCCAATTCAGAGTGACCGACGTTCATGTTTCTCCTCCGATGGCCTACCGGGTTAGCTGACGGGCTCGGGCCGAGGAAGCCTTACGCCTCAAGCGATTCGCCCCACAAATCGGGTCCCCGGTTTTCCGCGGAAACGGAAATTCGGCGCGCTCTATATAGCCCTTTCCAACCCGGCCGTCAAGCCAGGCTGTAAGACCCCTATCCGCGAGTAGGTACATGCCTATTGCGACAAAATGGCTTCGGAGCCTCTGCGGCACGGCTCGCGAGGATGCCGAGCCCTCATGCCGGGTCTATCGAGACTATCTGATGGCTTGCCGCCATTCCTTATCCGCGGATTTCGGTAATCCATTCGGTCTTGATATTCACAAATTCTCGAATGCCGGCGGTCGGAAAGTTCACGCCCGTATCCAGATCGCCTAACGCCGCCGAAGGGCAACCGCGGGTCGGACTTCACGATTCCATTCACAAACACACCGCCGGCTTCAATATCCCCCGCGATGGAACAGGTAATTTCAGCCGAGACCCTTTAGAGCCTGCGCGGGTCATGGCCCGTATTCTCCACGCTCAATCATAAGAGGCCGGAACCGGGGCATCTGATGGCGGTTCTTAAAGGATGGCGCCATCAGTTCATCGGGCAACCGCCGCCGGGCATGCGAGCTCCATTGCAGCCGGCGCACTGGCTCATTGACTCGGGCATGCAGTGATCGGCTTCTTTCCGGCCACCGACCGCGAAACGAGAAAGCAGCTTTTCCAGTGCCCGGCTCCGGCATGAAGGACATTCGGGGTGAGAGTTTCCGAAAATGATGGTCTCGAACTGCCGTCCACAATCTTTGCAAAGATATTCGAAAATCGGCATTGTTCATTCTCCCTGGGTCAGCGCTTAATACGCCGACTCGCATAGAGATCTTATCCGCCGCCCCGATTCGATTGCAAGGAGGAGAAGAAAGGAGTTCCCGGTTCTCAGTCAAGGGTACCTACCAGATTGGTGTAATTTTGCACGCTAAGGACTGCCTCGCCAACGACGGACGAGCTTCGGATTCAAGACGTATTGGCCGTAGAGCACCACATTGTCCCATTCGATCGGGCTGACGTGCTGGCCCTCCAGGCGCAGACGTGTAATTTTCCGGGTTAACGAGGCCTCAAACGGAATCCTTAACCCGAGAAATCGCGGACTTGCGCCCCGCGTGTCATCGTCTCGCCAACCCCGTGGCCATCGATTGAGCCGTCCTTTCCCTGTTTTCAGAATCGTCAAGTTCAACTCGGAAATCCGGCACAGCCCCCGCCAAAGCTTCTTGTAGGCAGCGATCCCCTGACTCGCCCGGGCTACTGCGTCGGCTGAAAGCAAATACCTCTTCTGTTCTGCATCCTGCCGACTGCTGCATGCTATGGTGTCGTCTCGTACCGTACGGCTCACTTGGAAGTCTGCCATTTATTTCGGTTCAGATAATGGATAAAGCGCAGTGTTCCACCCCCTTCACGGCTTTCAGTGAATCCGCCAACCGTTGAACGTGTCGAGCGGCTCCCCGCACAGCCACGATTTCCAGGCAGCGATCGTGATCCAGATGGACGTGCTGGGTGGAAATGATGAGCGAGTAGTGTTCGTGCTGGAGATGTATGACACGGTTCAGGAGATCTCGCCGGTGGTGATCAAAGACAAAGGTAATGGCGCCTGCCGTTTCCTGATTTTCGACCCACTGCTTCTGAACCAGCTCATGACGAATCATGTCCCGGAACGCTTCAGATCGGTTTGTATAGTTTTTCTTCCGGATGAGCAGGTCGAATTGATCGAGGAGATGCTTCTCGATGGAGACTCCAAATCGTACAAGATCGGACATATCAATTTCCTCAAGAGGGGGTTAGGTCGATGGAGGGCGGGCCCTTGGGACCGGGAGGCAGTTGAGTATTTTCCAGGACCGGAAAGATCAGGGGTTTGCCGTTACTTCTGATCGTTTCAAGCTGGACGGAATAAATGCTTGAGAGAAAGTCGCTGTCCCAGGGAAATTCTCGGTTTGGTGGGCTGGCGATCCGGGAATTTTTTAGAAAAATAAACTGATCGCCAAAACGGGAGGCGATATTGGGATCATGCAAAGCTGCAAGGACTGTGCACCCGGCCTGCGTCATGCGCTTCAACATGGTGAGCAATTGTATTTGATTCGCCAGGTCGAGGTGCGAAACGGGTTCGTCAAGCAGAATGATGTCCGGTTCCTGAGCCAGCACGCGCGCAAACATCACGAGTTGACGTTCGCCTCCAGACAGCTCTGTGTAGGGTCGATCTCGAAGATGTTCGATGCCGACCGTTTGAAGAGCCCTTTGAGCGATCTGGCGATCGGAATGCCCCGGTGCGTTCCAGATATAGGCAACCCTTCCGGTGAGCACGACATCTTCGACGGAGTATTGAAAAACCGGCTGATGAAATTGCGGCAGATAGCCGATCGTTTTCGCACGTTCGGCCGACCTTAAGACCTTCAACTCCCTGCCCATCACACGGATTGTGCCCGATACAGCCGATAACAGGCCGGCGATGATCTTGATCAAAGTGGATTTGCCGGACCCGTTCCTTCCCAGCAAGATGGCCAGCCGGCCCTGATCAATTTCAAAAGAGACATTCTGCAAGACCGGACGTTGATGGTAACCGAATGTCACATCGTCGACGATAACCGCCACATCAGTTCTCCCGGAATCCGGCATCATGCTTTTTGAGGAGATAAAAAAAGATCGGTCCACTGATCAGTGTCGTGAAAATTCCGACAGGCACTTCGAATGAGGTTATGGCGCGAGCGAAATCGTCCACCAGAACGAGGAATGCTCCACCGAAGGCCAATGAGACCGGGAGTACTTTTCGATTATCCGGTCCGATCAGCATTCGGATCATGTGTGGCACCACAAGGCCGATCATACCAATGATGCCCGCCACCGCCACGGCGGCCGATGCAATGAGAGTGGCGGGTATGAGAACCAATATTTTTTCCCGCGTCGGGTTAAGACCGACGGCGCGCATTTCATCATCGCCCATCGAAATAGCATTCAGCCGCCATCGGAGAAACATCAATGCGGCGGCGCCCGCGAGAACAGGCAATCCCGCCGACCTGAGTTTGGACCATGAGGCATTATGAAGGTTCCCCATCGTCCAGTGGACAATGGTCTGGAGTTTGAATGGGTCGGAATAGATTTGAACGATTGTCAGCAAGGCGGTGAAGATTCCGCTGGTAATGACACCGGCTAGTATAAGCGAGGTCATCGAAAAGCCGCGTCGTCCACCGGCCATGAGCGTGCTTAACGCAGTGGCCAGTAGGCCGAAGAGAAACGCCGCCGGCTGAAGAGGCATCCAATGGAGGCTCATCGAGAGTGCCGCACCGAAGGCGGCGCCGGAAGAGAGTCCAAGAATGTCGGGCGAGACAAGTGGATTGCGCATCAAGGCTTGCAGGGAGCTGCCTGAGGCCGTCAGTGCCGCTCCGACGACCAGCGCCAGTAGAATCCGTGGAAGCCTGACGTCCAGCAAAATCGTCTCCACCATGCCCTGCGTATGTGAATGGCTGCCCGGCGTTGCCATGCTGATCAGCCAGACGAAGACGGCGCGAGGTGATGCTTCCGCCGAGGGGCCAATGAAGATCGACACCAGGACAACCAGGACCGGCAGTATGCAGAGAGAGATGGCCCAGGCTTTACTTGAGTGATGACGTTCCATCCGTCAGCCCTTTTTGATACAGAAATTGGAACATTCTTGCTTTTTCCTTTGCCGGATCCATATCTGAAAAGAGATCCGGGTGCGCCCACTTCGCCATCAACTTGATGGCGTAGCTGAATTTGAGTGTCCAGAGATCGCACAGAAAAACATCGGGCAATTCGTACACTCGCTGGGTTCGGACAGCGGCAATGTTTTGCCATTGAGGATCGGACATGATTTTTTCCGGATTCGCGGTTGCGTTGTCCCACATGACGATGAGGGCCGGGTTCCATGACAGAACCTGTTCGAGATTCACAACCGCGTGCTCCTGGCGGATGGACCCGCACACATTATCGGCGCCTGCCAGAGAAAAAAGATCATCCACTGTGCTGGGCCGGCCCGATGTTTCAAGGCTTCCCTGCGCCCACATGAAATAAGCCTGTGGCCACTTGTTGCGTGGGATGGATGCGATTCGCTGCCTGACCAGATCCACGTCATGTTGAGTGTACGCCACAATCTCGCGGGACCGAGGAACCTCGCCTGTGAGCTCGCCCAGCAGATGAATCTCACGATAAACATCGTCGAAATTTTTCAGGAAAATTCCGAAAACCGGGATTCCTCGCTCTTCCAATGCCGTTATTGTTTCGGTTTGGCCGGCCCAGATGATCACGAGATCCGGTTGCAACGCAATGACATTCTCGATGCTTACCCAATCCCAGTTGCCGGGCGCCGGCAATCTCCTCTGAGCGATCCGTTGATCCAGCGCCGCATAGTAAGGGAGCACCGGCTCCTGATAGACGTTGCTCGATACGCCGATCACTCTTTGCTCTGCGCCCAGCATATAAAGGCCGCTCAGAACACTCTCGATGAGGCAGACGATCCGAGTGGGTGGGCTGTTGAGCTGGAGAGATTTCCCACGAAAATCCGTAATGACGATGGCGGGCTTCTCAGTCTTCTGCGAAGTCACTTTCGTGCAGCCGGTTGCCAAGCACAGCACAAGAGCAGCCAATAGCAGGCTGCTCCCTGATCTCATCTGCCGCACATGTCTCCACTAAAAAACAAATTCCAGGCCGACCAGCATATTAAATCCAATATTTCGGAATTGCCAGGGCATTTCATAACGGTTGTCGGCCAAATTGTTCAGATCCAGATTGAACAAAACGCCTGCATCCCGGATTCGCGAAAGAGGCTTCTGAACTCTCAGGTCCAGTTCGACATCGTCTCCGAAGGACCGGCGATTCTTTCTCGACGTGCCGTCATAGTATTTGCCGACGGCATGGAGATAGGGAGAAACTGAAAACTCGTGCGGAAGGAGGCACGTGATGCCGACATTGGCCAGATATCGAGGCACGAAGCTGAGATTGGCGCCATCCTGATCGGGATCCATCGGATTCGTGATATCCGTGGTTTCGATCGTCAGGTTCGCAAACCAATGCAGGTTGTCATTGATTTCCTGATTGAAGGGTATTTCCACACCGTAGGATTGTGCCCTGCCGGCATTCACCGAAATGCTTTGTGATGGATCTTGGCTCACCACGTTTTCAACGATGGCATCGTTGATCTGATTGAGGAAGAAACGCGCGCCCAGTGTTATTTTGGCCGGCAGGACGAAGTCGACACCGGCGTCCACCGCCCGTCCATGCTCGGGCTCCAAGTCCGGATTTGGAAGCTGGCCGTTTCTGCCGGGCTTGCCGATATCATCGGCCCGGAGAGTCCCACCGACGGATTTGGCGGAAGGCGGAGTGAAACTGGTTCCGGCATTCGCATAGAGCGACAGGTTGGTAGAGGCGTTGTACCGGAGCCCGGCGCTCCAGAGGAATTTATTCCATGCCTTTTCTGTCAAGCCTGGAAGCGATCCGCCGATAAGGTCGTACGTGTGGCGAGTCCTGTTGATGCGGCCTCCTACCCGGAACACCCACTGCTGCCAGGAATATTTTTCCTGAATGTAGGCGCCTGCAGCAAGAGTCTCGGCCTTATTGCCAGGCATCCTGATTCCTGAGACTTCCGAGTATGTGCGGTAAGTGCCATATTGAGTATCGAACCCCGCTGTCAGCAATCCTGTATCGCTGTGATTGATGTTGACTGTCAGATCGGTTGGATAAATCTCCTGATTGACTCCGTCGTGCTCTCGCAAGGCGAGATTCAGAGGATAGTTATCTTCCCCCCAGCGCCGGTCATAGTTGCGATATCCAGCTTTGAACTGCAGACTTGTCCGGGTGTCGATCTGATTGCTGTAGAGAGCATTGATGGTGTCATAGTTGTGCAGGTAATCCCGATTGGGGCGGCCGGCATCGCCGCTGTGTGTTGTGTGATGAGCGAAGACGGCAATTTTGTGGTCGGGTCGATTAATGAAATATGTGGTCTTGGCATAGAACTTGGTCTTTTTATAGGCAGGATCTTTAAGGATATTGAGCCATGAGGGAGTCGTCCCATAGTTGGTGTAATCGGATTGTTCATAGTTGAGGCCCAGAAAATAGTTGAATCCGCCCTTGCGGCCCTGGTTATAGAAGCGGCCGTTAAATGTGTTGAAGGTGCCATATCCGAGGAGCATCCGCGTGACAGGTTCGTCGATTTCCTCTTTGAGAATCAGATTCGTCACGCCTGCCAGTGGAGTTTGATTTCCGGCGAAATCCATGCTCGCATAGTTGGAGTACATGACCGATGCCGGCCCTCGTTGCGACTCAATTCGCTTGAAAGCCCAAGGATCAAGGCTCATTGTGTCGATGAAGGAATCGATCGGAAGTCCATCGAGAAGATAGCTGTTATATTTCGGTCCGAGTCCGCCGTAGGACCCCCAGTTGGCGTCGTTGCGTGATAGGACGTTGACGAACATACCGGGTTGATATCGCAGTATCTCGGCGATGTTCCGGTTGGCCGTCGGGATGCGATCGATTTCAAGTGCGTCGATGACGGCCACCTTTTGAGTGATTTCCTTCTGTTCCTTCGGCGTCTTAAATGCAGTGACCGTCACGGTGACATGTTCCTTGGACTTTTCCTTTTCGGTGACCGCCGGCGTATCCTTTGTCTCCTGTGAAACGGCATTTTGTCCGAGTCCGATGATAAAGATGAACAGGATCAGGGCAGCTATCGTTTTCCCGTGCATTTTTCCTCCTACTTAGAATATGTGGTGACTCGAATGCTCAAAACATATGACGCCGTCTGAAACATCGGGGCCGGCTGAAGCACCAGCCCGAGAATTCATCAGTGTCTTGCCCGACACACAATGTAGCACGTATATTTTTTTCGTGCCACCCTTTTTCGATAGCCATTGACTGCACGCCGGCGCTTCCCTCATGAGATCAGGATGACGGGTGGGCGAGACGCTTCGCCTCGCCGACAAGATACAGAGAGCCGGCGATGAAAAGGAGTGCGTCGGGAGGCAGCGGGAATTCCGCAAAGAGCCAGGACCACCCGGGGCCGATCACTCGTGTCAGATCCGGTTCGATGCTGACCGGCCTGTTGATGTGGGATGTGGCTGAGCGGATCTCGCCGGGAGATGCCGTACGTGACCCAGGCACTGCGGTTGTCAGAATAATAGTGTCGAAAACTGGAAAGAGCGTCTCTCCTATTTCCTTGATGTTTTTATCTTTCATGCACCCGAACACGAGGATCCTCGGACGCCGAGTGATTGATCGTACAAATTCCGCCGCCGTTTCAGCTCCAGTTGTATTGTGACAGCCATCCAGGAAGATGAGAGGCTGATCGGAGACCTTTTCGAGTCTCCCGGGCCACACGCACGCTTCGATCCCCTTCTTCTCAGCGTCGGGGCCGATTCCCGGCAAATGACGGCAGGCGATGAGGACGAGCGATGCATTCCATACCTGATGGATACCAGGAAGCGGAAGAATGATCCAGGGAGCTGTGTCGGATTGTCTCTTGAGCAAATAAGAGCCCATATCGTGAGCGCGATGGTCGATGGTGAGATCATCAAATTCTATCGGTGCACCAACATCGGATGCCTGTCGTCGAAGTTCGATTTCAACCTCTGGCGTTTGTTGCGAGCAGATGACCGGAACGGAACGACGCATAATCCCGGCTTTTTCCTTCGCGATCTTGACCAGGCTGTCGCCGAGGTATTCCTGATGATCGAGGCTGATTGGAGTGATCATCGACAGAAACGGCTCGGCAACATTCGTCGCATCAAATGTGCCTCCCATCCCGATCTCCAACACGTTGACCTCGCATGCGTGCCTCTTGAAATACAGAAAGGCTGCCACTGTCAGCACTTCGAAGTAGGTTGGTTCTCGTTCGATTGCCTTGTCTGCCAGGAGTTCTCTGTTCTTTGTTTCGATTTCTTGAAGTATCGTCGAAAGCTCATCGCCTGAAATTTCCACGCGTCCGATCTTGATGCGTTCGTTGACGGCGACCAGGTGCGGTGATGTATACAATCCCGTCCGTTTGCCGGAAGCAGTGAGAATCGACTGTAGCATGGCCGCGCACGATCCCTTGCCGTTGGTACCGGCAATGAGAATGCACGGCTGATTCTGTGGGTTATCGAAGGCGGCGAGCACTCGACGGACGGTGTCGAGACCTGGGAGAATGCCATGGATTTCAAGCCTCGATAGGTATTTTTGCGCCTCGTGCGATAGCTGATTCATGGCCGAGCCTCATTGACCCTGAGGATATCGCGTGATGAAAGGTCCCTCCGAAATCCCCAGAAGATCTATGTCATCCAACGCAAGGCATCAATACAATAATCTCTCAACTGCGAGCGCGGCACGACGGCATCGAGCATGCCGTGTTCCAGCAGAAATTCCGCTCGTTGAAACCCTTCGGGCAGCTTTTTGCGGATCGTCTGTTCGATAACGCGCGGCCCGGCAAATCCGATCAACGAATTTGGCTCGGCAATATTCAAATCGCCCAACATCGCGAAGCTGGCCGTCACACCGCCTGTTGTCGGATCGGTCAGAATGGAGATATAGGGAAGGCGGGCGTCGTCGAGCCGAGCCAGCGCTGCGGAGATCTTGGCCATTTGCATCAGCGAGAGAGCGCCTTCCATCATGCGCGCCCCGCCGGTTGCTGAGACAATCACGAGAGGGCATTTTTCGTGGATTGCAAGTTCGACCGCTCTGGTCACCTTTTCACCGACAACAGATCCCATGCTGCCGCCGATGAAACTATATTCCATGGCACCGATGATGATCGGGATACCGCCCATTTTCCCGCGCGCCGTCAAGAAGGCCTCGCGCATGCCTGTGCTCGAATACCCCGCCTTTAACTGGTTCTTGTATGGTTTGAGAGCCACAAAGTCGAGTGGATCGCAGGGAGCGATGTTGGCATCAACCTCCTCCCACGTGGCCCCATCGAGCAACATCAAGAGGCGTTCCTTGGAGTTGATCCGGAAATGATACTGACATTTGGGGCAGCAGTTAAGGTTCTGTTCCATCTGTTTTTTAAACAGGACTTCGTGGCAGCTGTTGCATCGAACCCACAGCCCCACCGGGACTCTTTTCTCCTCCGGGGCTTGCAGAGGCGAGCGTTGCCTATTAAATAAATCCATACTATGCCTTTAAAGCCAATAACAAATACCATGACTGGCCGAGTCACGTCAAAGCCTGAGTCGGTG
The DNA here is from genome assembly GCA_903916735.1 of uncultured Acidobacteriota bacterium. Taxonomy (GTDB): domain Bacteria; phylum Acidobacteriota; class CAIWXX01; order CAIWXX01; family CAIWXX01; genus CAIWXX01. The sequence goes on along the minus strand of CAIWXX010000078.1, from coordinate 114,039 downwards.
ACGACTGCACGATGATAAAGTTGCAGGCACTTCATCGGGTCAACAGACCCTGGAATATTTCAATGAAAAACAGATGACCCCGAATAGGCACAGATCAGAACGAGTGTGTCCATGTCCATCGGATTTATTTTGAGATTCTGGTCAATAAGCCAGGCTGTTCCCGTACAGCTCAATGACAGAAGGTCGTGCTGATTGTGAAGAAGGGACGTATCGCCCCGATCCGGCGTCAAGAAGGCAAACGGCATTAATAAAATATGGGACACGGCATGCTGAGCTCGGGACCATTGTGGATGTCGACCAACTCCACTTGATTCGTCCTCGACGACGTTGACGTCCAGGTGAGCAAAAACCTCGCCTTCGGATGAGGGGATCATCGATGCCGCTTTCTCGGACCGCCAAGAGAGTATAATGTGGAGAATGGCCATGCGTTTAGGTCGATTGATAACCTGGACATGTTCTTTGGTGCTTTTAGGACACGCTCAATCGGCGAGAGCGCAAGTATCCGTGTTCGATCTTGCGAAGGGAATGAGAATTGCTGTGTCCTTCACCTATCAGCAGGAAAAGAAGCAGGAAGGGGCGTCCGTCATCATTCGTGATATCACAGTGACGGATAAGGCACTCGAATCCGTCGGCGTCGAATACGTGACGCCTATTTTCGAAATGGAATCGCCAAAGCCACCGACCAATCCTTACCTGCCGGGCGCTGCCCGGAAATTGCGCATCGTCGGCTCGGACAGCCGCCGGCTTCTCACACTGAAAAACGCCATGATGAATGGCGATTCGATTCTCATTCCCTGCCTTTGGCCGAAGATACAGGAACAGACGAGTAGCTCACTCTTCTGGGTATCGCAGAAAACCTACCACGATCTGATGGTGAAAAGCCCGACTCCTTGGGCTCTTCCAGCTGGAATGGCCGACAGTCGTAAGCTGGTTTCGACGAAGCTGAATCGAGATGCCCTGGACGGGTTCTTCAATCTCCTCTTTAATGGACGTCTTCTGACAGTCACCGCTATTCGCGCGCACGATGATTTGCAGAATTACTATCTCATCCTCGAAAACCCCCGCAACCCGCTGGTTCTGTCGGTTCGTTATGGACTCTATTCCGATGCTCAATCGATGTTTGCAGGCGGCGGTTATGACGTCAAGACCGTCAACGCGCCTTGATCGGCTTTCACAAATATCGACGATCCGTGGCTCGAAAATCGACACCTGAATTTAGAGCTTCAATCCAATCCCGATTGTCAATCTTTTGAATGTCAGTGAATCTTCATGGCCGGATGGCTTGAAGACCCTGAATTCCCCTTGAATGGAAATATGGCTCGCCACCTTGAATTCAGCGCCTCCACCGATGTTGTAGACAAAAAAGGTATTGGTCGAGACTGTGTCATCTTCACGCAGAATGCCGATCCCACCCGCCAGGTAGGGAGAGATGGGGATTGGGAGCGCCGGCTGGAGTCGGAGGCCTCCGGTATAGAAAACAGAAGAAGGGTAGCCGTGATCCTGCGAAATTTTGAAAATCTCGCCTTCAACAGCGATGGGGATCACGCCTCCTCCAACTCCCACCTGCACTCCGTAGCTGGTTCTGTTTTCAGGAGTCGTGAAGCCCAGGAAGGGGGTGATCCTGAGGATGCCGGCTTCGGCGGCATGGCATTTGAATATGAGGACCAAGACCAATAACGTCACTTGCATCGTCTGACGTTTCATGACAACCCTCCTTTGCTTCGTTATCAAGTGTTTTTCAAAAGAAAGAATTCGCCGGGGTGTAAGTCGGAAAAATTGTACAGCAAGAAATTGACGCACTAAATGGAACCACAGATGAACTCGGATAAACAGAGATACCCGGCATCCGGATGATGTTCATCAGCGGCTGAAAAGTCCTTTCCTTACCGGCAACCAATTGGTCGTGCATCCAATTCAGCACAATGACTTACTTCGGCTGATCGTCCAGATGCGGAATCCAGAGGATGAGCATCATCGAAGGGATTGAGACGAAAAAGCCGATGAGGAAAAGCCAGACATAGCCAATAGCTTCCACGATCATGCCCGAAAAGCCGCCAAAGAGGGTCAGCGTGAGCGACATGAAGGCTGATCCGACTGCATAGTGAGCGGCCTTGTGTTCCGGCCGGCATGTGCGGAGGAGATAGACCAGGAGCACGGCGTTGCCGAGTCCCATGGCCCATTGTTCGTACATATTAAGTCCGGCGATCCAGGCAATTCCGGATGTCGTCGTCGGATCAGGCTTCCAGTAGGCGAGGCCGACGTAGGCCAGAATGTTGATGTTCATGAGCAACGCCAATGGCCAGAGTGCACGCTTGAGTCCGACCTTAGAAATCCACCAGGCACTCATCAACGAGCCGATGATCATGCCGGTGGTGCCGAGGATGCCGGTGACCCACGAGAGTTGCAGTTTCGTGACCCCTAAATAGCGCATCAGGAAAGGCGTATACATCGATAATAAAATGTCATCGCCCATCTTGAAGGTGACGATGAAGGCGAGCATGACGGCGACGCGGGGTTGATCCAGGTATGTCCTAAAGGCTTCGAGAAATCGTCTGGCGACCTGACGAATGGAATTATCGGCGCGAGTCGCTGAGACTTCAGGCTGTGGGAGATACCATGAGTGAAAGAGATAGAGGATCAACATTGTCAAAGCGGCTATCCCCCATGTTGTGGCCCATCCGACAACGGCCGCGGCCGCGACAAGGACGCTCCTCGCATAAATCGTCGCAATACGATAGGACAAGACGCGATCGCCGGTGTAAAGCGCCTGGTCGGATTTATTCGTCAACGCCGCGAGGTAATAGGCATCGATTGATATGTCATGTGTGGAACTAATGAAAGCCAAGCCAAGACCCAGAAATGCGATGAAATCCAAAATTCTGGCCGGCACGGGCGCTCCCGGCAAGGTCCACAAGGAGAGCACAGCCACGCATGTGATGGTCGCAGCGATTGTCAGTTGAATTATCAGCATCCAACGGCGCTTGGTGCTGTAGAGATCAACCAACGGTGCCCAGAGGAATTTCAGATTCCATGGGATGCCCAGAAAATTTATGAATCCGAGATACAATTCGCGGACACCGACATCCGTGAAGAAGACCGTCATGATAAATCGAACGATCCAGTAAGGAAGGCCTTCGGCGAAGTAAGACGAATTGACCCAGACGGTGGTTTTTGCAGAACGACCGTGGGGCAGATTATCCTGGGATTCGATTTTTGTTTCCTGACCTGTCATAGCCGACGAATCATATCACGGCCCGATGTGAAGTCTGTTTTCAAAAAAAATCAAATAATGTGCCCACTGGTTTTTAACATGATCAGGCAAAAAAAGGCTAGAGACGAGGGACGAGGGGTTAGTATCTGACCAGTCAACTCTGTGCACAAAATGGCAACAGTTGTGATAAGGCTGAATCGCAAATTCCTCTCAGGAAGCCAGGAATGGAGGAATGCAGGAATGGTTTATGAAACCACCGCTGGTCGACATAAAGATCCGTTCCAGCTTTTCTTTCTTCCTGCATTCCTGAGAGGTTCGGGACGATGGTTGTCGAAGCCGGCTTGTTTGGTTGTGGCTATGCCGCGTTAGGGATACATGAGGCGATTTGGATTCTTAAGCACACCTCACTTGGTGTGGAGCAAGAATGATACTGAAGGTATGACGAATGAATAGCGCTTGTTATCGGCAGGAATTCGAACGAAACATGCTGAAAAAATGTCGATGAAATTGGTCAATTCTGAATACAGGGATGTTTCGCGTTGGATTTAGTCCCGAGTCTCTAATCCCCAGTCCCCCTCCATCAATAGGCACGATGTCCCCCTTTATTAAGGGAAGATATTTTCCATTCTCGCTCCCCCGGCCCATCTCCTTGCCCATGTGAAGAGGGCTGATGTAGGATTGGCCCGCTTTGAAGCGTCGTCGGCCAAAAGAAGACTTCGAGGTCATAGGATCGTGGGTATCATTTTGATTTTAAGAACTGAGAACCGGTCATTGGAAACCTTTGAACCATGATAGCTCATCATCGAAAGCAAGCCGTCTTTCTTGATCGCGATGGAACTATCATCGAAGATGTTGGATATGCCGACAATCTGGATCAGATCGTCATCTATCCGTGGGCGGTCGACGCTCTTGGAAAGTTGAAGGATGCCGGCTTTCGCCTCATTCTCGTCTCCAATCAGGCTGGGGTCGCCAAAGGACTTATCGATCCGGCATTCCCTGAGGAGGCTTTTAGGTACTTGCGTGAAAAGTTGATCTGGCAAGGCGCGCCTCTTCTGGACGGCGGCTACCACTGCCCTCATCATCCCGATGGTACAATCGAGTCTTATCGGTTGGCATGCAACTGTCGTAAACCCGACCCCGGGATGATCCTTCAGGCAGCGCGAGATTTCGATATCAGTCTTTCGGACTCTTACATGGTGGGAGATCACTTGAGTGATGTTGAGGCAGGGCATCGAGTCGGCGCAAAGGCCGTGCTGCTCCTGACGGGCCACGGCACACGCCTTTCGGCCACGGCTGCAACATCGCCGGCGATCCGGCAGCCTGACTTCATCGCAAAGGATCTCCTGGAAGCGGCTTGTTGGATCCTCGCACGCGAACAGAAATCCGAGGCTTGAACATGAGGAAAAAACTGCTGAGCATCATCGAGCGGTTCCCGAACACCCGTGTCGCGGTTATTGCCGACATCATCGCAGATGAGTTTGTCTTCGGCGAAATTCGCCGCGTGTCGCGCGAAGCGCCGGTGCTTATTCTCAAGCACGCAGAAAGCCGCATCGTGCCGGGCGGAGGCGGCAATGCCATCAACAATCTCCGGAGCCTCGGCGCTGTGCCCGTGCCGTTCGGGTGCGTCGGGAGGGATGATGCCGGGGATGCTCTGATCGAGGTTTTTCGGACAAAGGGGATCCCAACAGCCCATGTACTCCGGGTGAAGAGCTGTTGCACAACTCGAAAGACCAGAATCCTGGCCAGCCTCCCTCATTCCAATCGCCAGCAGGTTCTCCGTATCGACCGTGAGGATGGAATCATCCCGCCGATGGAGAGTCTGCATCGATACCTTTCGAACGTCCTGCCTTTGTGCGATGGGCTTCTCATCTCCGACTACGGCCTCGGCTCCGTGCCCAATGATCTGTCCTCTTATCCCGGCATTCGTTCGTTCGCAAGAAAATCGGTTACAACGGTGGATTCACGATATCGCATTCTGAGCTACAACGGTCTGACAGCAGCGACTCCGAATGAAGGCGAAGTTGACGCAGCGCTTGGTGTCAAGATCAATGATGATCCTGATGCTCTCGAAAGGGCGGGCCGGAAGATGCTCCGTCAGATGCAGTGTGGGGCCATCTTGATTACTCGCGGTAACAAGGGGATGTCGCTTTTCGAACCGCGGAAGCGTGCGCTCCATATCCCCATTTATGGCGGCGAGGAGATTACCGACGTGACAGGTGCAGGAGACACTGTCATCGCCGCTTTCACACTGGCGCTCTGCTGCGGAGCAACATACGAAGAAGCCGCCATCCTCGCCAATCACAGCGGCGGTCTCGTCGTCATGAAACGCGGCACAGCGACCATCAGTCGCGAAGAGCTCATGTCGGCCATCCAGACCGACCCGGCATTGCAATGAAGCGACCTCGGGAAATAAGGATGAATTCCAAAATACTCGGCATCGAGCCTCTGCGCCGCCGGATTGTAGCCGCTCAAAGAAATGGCCGCACAGTCGCTCTCGCCAACGGGTGCTTCGATCTGCTGCACGCGGGGCACATTCGCTACCTGCAGGATGCCAAGCGGCACAGCGATCTGCTCGTCGTCGCTCTGAACTCGGATCGGTCGGTCCGCCGCATCAAAGGCCCTCACCGGCCAGTCCAGCCGGAAAAGGAACGGGCGGAGATCATCGCCGCGCTCGCCTGCGTCGATTTCGTCACGATCTTCAATGAGCCGGATGTCCGCAAACTGCTCAGAACTCTCAAACCTGATTTCCATTGCAAAGGTACCGACTACACACAGGAGACAGTGCCGGAACGGGAGACAGCACAGGAGGTCGGCGCACATGTCCTGATCTGCGGCGATCCGAAAGACCATTCGACCCGTGATCTGCTCGCCCGAATCGTCCGCCTGGAGCGGCGCCGTACCTAGCGAGATGAAGATTCTTTTCATCCGGAAATCTTCACTCGGGGATATCATTCATGCCATTCCGGCTTTCTATGAGCTGCGCGATGCCTTTCCTGATGCCGAAATCCACTGGGCTGTCGCGCCCGCTGGCGCCCAGATATTGGAACATATAGGCGGCATCGATAGAATTCGTAGCATTTCACAGGGATTTCTGCGGGGACTGCGACATGATCGCTTCGACTTAGCCATCGATCTGCAAGGGCTTCTCAAAACCGCCGTCATGGCTCGACTGGCCGGGCAGCGGCGCTATGGGTTTGCTCGGGGTCATACACGTGAGCCGTTCTGCCAGCTTTTCTACACCGACACCGTCTTCCCCACAGGCGTTCACATCATTGACAAGAACATCTCACTGATCGCATCTGTCACAGGACGGCCGCGATCCACAGGCCCGTATCGCTTTGGTGAATTGTTGTCCGAAGAAGATATCTCCACTGTTGATGAACAGCTCAGCTCCGCAGGGATCTCTCCGGGCTATGTTCTGTTGAACCCAGGAGCCGGATGGAAGAACAAGCAATGGAGCCCGCTCAAGTTTGGAGAACTGGCGAAACGTCTGTCAGGGCATCGTGTGGCGCTCGTGAGCTATTCTCCTGCCGAGAGACCACTGGCGGAAAGGGTAGTTCGTGCGAGTGAGGGGGCCGCCCGCCTGGCGCCATCCACCTCATTCATGGGATTCGGCGCACTCGCCGCCCGCAGTGCTCTTGTGGTTTCCGGCGACACTGGCCCGATGCATTTCGCGTGCGCGATGGGTGTGCGTATCTTGGGCCTTTTTGCGCCGACGAGTCCCTTTCGCAACGGGCCTTGGAATCCCGGCGATCGTTTTATTATTGCATCGACTCGATGTGATTTCTGCTGGAAGCGTTCCTGCCCGTGGGAGAATTGCATCGATAAGATCGAAGTGGATCAGGTACTCAGATTAATAGAAGAGATGTTGGAGTCATGAGCGAGTTGATGCGACGAGTTGCCCGGTTGAGAGTTCCACTAGGAGCGGTCATCGCGCTGGCGGTTCTCATCCTGGCCCGGCCGACGCCGGTGATAATGATAACGGGGATAGCTCTGGCGGCGGTCGGAGAGCTCGTTCGGATTTGGGCGTCCGGCTTCATCCGCAAAAATGCCGCCCTCGCCACAAGTGGTCCCTACCGCTACACTCGGAATCCACTCTATGTTGGCAATCTGCTTGCCGGCATAGGCGTTGTTGTGGCTTCAGGGAACTGGTGGCTGGCGGCTGTTTATGCCGTCTATTATGCCGCCACTTATTCGGCGACGATCACCCGCGAAACGGCGATCCTCAACGAGTTGTTTCCTCGGGAGTTCATGAACTACTGCCAGTTTGTGCCCGCATTTTTCCCCCGGCTCTGGAAATCTTCCTTGCTTCCACCAGAGTCTTCCCTCCAGTTTGACTCGGGCCTCGTCTGGAAAAACCGAGAATACCGGGCTCTGATCTCCCTTGTCCTGATATTCATCATTTTTCTGATCAAGCTGAGATACCCTTGGCCATGAGAGGCAGAGTTATACCGGCATTGAAATTGCCGCTGAGATTCTAAAGCCGGAGTGCCTCGCGCCAAAATCCCTCCAGGGCTCGAATTCGTCGGCATGAGGCATCTTGGAAATTCCGGACCGTGCAGGATCTTCAGTCAGGGTGGTGGGAAACCGATCTCTACTATGGACAAATCCTGGATCAAATTCTGCGTCAGTCGTCGATTTCGAATATCACGTCCATCTATGATCAGAGCGCCCAGACGAAATATGTGCCCTTTTCGGACAGCAGCTGCGTCTGCGGCATGACTCAACACTACACTATTTATTTGGATCAGACGGCGGTGACGCGAGCTTGCCAATATTTCAAAGACAACCAACTCGGCGGGGCGATGATCCGGCATCTCCGATCCGGCTACCGAAGCAGCCTGACCGCCTTCGATGAGCTGGCTTGGCCTATTCAGAGAAACGCCGGAGTCGTGAGATTTCTTCTTCGAAATACTTTTTGTAAAGGATATCCCACTCGCGACTGCCGTCAAGGATAGGACGGCGATGATTTTCGATCTTCTTTCGGACTGAATGGTCGATGTCCGAGTCCCTTTTGAGCTCGTTTTCGATCACTTTCAATATTGTCAGACGGATCTTGTTGTCTTCATCGTGAAACTCCACCTGGTCGTTCTGGGCGAGAGAGGTCGTGAGCACGTGGGAAAGCCGGGTGATCTTTTCCCTGGATAGTTTCAAGTTCGACGTAATACTTACACTCGTATGCATCGCCTGGGGCTCCTGGCTACAAGATGAGCTTACGCTCTCGAACCAGCTTGTCCTTTACCATTTTGAACATCGTTTGGTACTCGACGTTCCCGGAACGGATCTGATCCGAATGTTTATTGAGTATTTCCCGTACTTCGTCGTTCAGCCGATCTTCGATACTCAATTCGGCCGTTATGACATCGGCCAGTTTGTCTATGAGCTTCTCTTTGTCCTCAACCTCGATCTTCTTTTCCTGGAGCAGGGTTCGAGTGATATGAAACGCCGTGAGTTGAACCTGCTCTCGCGTCAATCGCATATTCGAAACCTCTCATACAACTATCAAAAAATAATCATATCATTGAAAGGGATGGCTGACAATGGAAAGGTGAAAGCCCCAGAACCTGGCGGCATGAAAATTGCGTCTTGTTGTTTCCGGCGACTTCATCTTGCTAGAAATGAGCCTCAGCCTCTGTGGAGCGTTTGGATTCAGAGCTCGATATCCCGATGGCAACTGCCAGAAGCCTTTGAAAGAAACTGGGAACATTAGGCGCTGGAAATTCAGGGCAAAGTCCAGGCCATTTCGGATTGGATAATATCCCAACGTGGCGGAGCCAGAACCAAAGACGGTGGCAGCACCACAGAGCGACTCCAGACCTCTCAAGAAGCCAGGAAGGGAGGAATGCAGGAATGGAAGGTAGTGCGCCGGCAATGGTCGGCTCGTTCCTGGTTTCCTTACTTCCTGCATTCCTAAGAGATCCGGATGGGATCTCGCATGTTCCGATGATCTTGCCATTTCGCCCCGACATTTCGCCGCTTAGACACTAATGGCCCCATAAATCTACTACTTATCCCAGAGCAATGGCTGTTTCCCTCGATAGTGTGCACATAGATAAGCAGATGGAACTTGGCAATCCTATCAGAATACGTGACTTCTCATCTGTCTGGATGTCCACATGAGAAAGAGAAAGCTGGGGTTTCACGCTGCATTTGCTCTGACGGCTTTTCTGGTTTGTGATCATGTTTTTGCAGCTGGTCGCGTTTGGCGTGGGCGGTCGATTCCTGACTTCATAATGATCAGAGCTCCAGCATCGTTCCGATGTTCTTCTCCAGAGCGCGACGATAGATCTCGGGTGCGATCGCCATGTCATCGAGTGCCAGTCCAAGGTTGATCGCCATCGTGCGTTCGTCGTCATGTTGGCGACCGGGCTTGAGTCCGGCCACAATTTCACCCAAATCAGCGTAAGGCTGCGGCGTCGTCTGGAAATACCCGGCACTCCGGTAGTATTGAAACTGCCTGGTATCGTCCGTGCTTAGCTTATCGAACTGTGCGAGGGCCTCGCCGCTCCAATAGCTGTCGAAATCGACGGCGCTGGCGAAGCAGCCGGGACGGAGCCAATCCTTTTGGATGGCCGGTGTCGGATGCAGGAGAATCGGCCCCGACGTGATAACGACATCACTCTCAATAACCGCTTTGCGGGGAGAATCAACTCCGATGACTTCGATGCCCAGCAGCGACTCCATCTCCATGACATAGCACTTCTGAATGTCCTGGGAGATGTCATAGGCGTAAGCACGCTTGATGGGCAAAATGGCCGCCAGTGCCATCAAATTTGTGCGCCCCTGTACGCCACAAGCCAGGGCGCCGACGACCTCACTGGCCGGCCGCGCAAGATATTTTGCCGAGAGCGCCGATGCAGCGCCCGTTCTATATGCCGTGATCCATGTGCAATCCATGACGGCATAGGGCAAGCCGGTTTCGGTGTCGTTGAGAATCAGCAGGCCGGAGATATATGGAAGCCCACATTTGTGATTATCAGGGTAGCCGCTCACCCACTTGATGCCGGCTGATTGAAGTGCCGGGATGTAGGCCGGCATCGCGTGAATGAAGGCGTCCTTGCGCGTGTGGATCCCAGGCTTCGGAGGCATCTCCACGCGACCATTGCCCTTTTCTCTGAAGGCACCCTCGAGAAGAGCAATGATCGTCGGCATGTCCAAAGCTGCTTTTTCGACATCGGAGCGGGAAAGGTACAGCAATCCATCTGTCTTCATCGAATGAGACCTCCAATGACCGTACGATAGGCATTATCTCGCAGGCGACGGTTTTCGAAAACACCGTATTGTGTCGCCCTATTTCCCAGTATCAAGCGGCAGTGTCACCTCGGGAACAGGTTCGATATCGTATCCGGGAATGATGCCATCGCGCACGTAAATCGGTCTCACCAGTTTTCTCAGCGCCGGTAATTTTCTGGCAAAGACGACGGCGCCGGCAATCACGCTGACTCCGCTGATGATCAATGTGTTGAGAGAGCCGATTTTGGATGCGAGAATTCCAGCGAGCAGACTTCCAAAGGGAGTTATGCCCTTGAATGCCATCGAATAGATGCCCATTACACGGCCGCGTTTGTCGTCATCCACAATCGTCTGTATCAACGTATTGCTGGATGTCATCTGGGTCATGAAACCGAAGCCGATAATAAGCATGATGAGCAGAGAAAAATAGAAATTTCGTGAGAGAGAAAGGATAATGAGCCCGCTCCCGGCGACGGATGCAGCGATGGGTATCATTCTGCCAAGCCCCAGCACGGTTCTTCGAGAGGCGAAATAGAGGGCTGCAATGAGCGCTCCCATGCCGGAGGCTCCCACAAGGAAGCCGAGTGTTCTGGGGTCGCCATGGAGCAGCTCACTCGCGATGATCGGCATGAGCACCGAGTATGACATTCCCATCAGACTGACGACTGCCAGCATGAGTATGATATTGCGGATTGGAAGAAATCCGAAGGCGTAGGCGAAGCCCTCCGTGAGCTCCTGCAGGCTATTCTTGTACTGAAGCCGCGCCTCATCCTTTTCCAGGCGCATGGCCAGGAGCGCAATGATGACGGCAATGTAGCTGATGCCATTCAGCAGGAAGCAATATCCTTCTCCGGTGACGGCGATGACAAGGCCGGCGATGGCCGGCCCGAACAATCGCGCTCCATTGAATATCGAAGAATTCAAGGCGATGGCATTGGGGAGGTCTTCTTTGTTCTCGATCATCTGGATGACAAATGCCTGGCGGGTCGGCATGTCGAAGGCATTCACGGCGCCGAGGAAAGCGGCGAGAACGAAGAGCTGCCAGATTTGAATGGAGTGAGTGAGAACGAGAGCCGCGAGGATCAGCGCCTGGATCATGGCCAGGCTCTGTGTGGCAACGATGATTTTATGGCGATTGTACCTGTCGGCGAACACGCCGGCGAAGGGCATGAGCAGGAAAGCGAAAATATCCCCCGCGAATCCGATCGCACCCAAAAGAAAAGCAGATCGTGTCAGCCGGTACACCAGCCAGCTCATGGCGATGATCTGCATCCAGGTGCCGATGAGCGATATGAACTGGCCGGCGAAAAAGAGCCGATAGTTGCGAGAACGCAGCGCCCGCAGGACGACCTCCGGGCTCACACTGGATCTTCTCTTCATCATCCGTCTTCTCTGATTCCAAATTCTATGCCACCTTGACCCGCCTTGCAGCTTCTTCCTCTTCTTTGCCGGATCGGGGAATCGGCGGTGGTGGTGGTGGTAGTAGTGGGTTCCTGCAACAGGGGAAGCAGGGGACAGAAGGGCCGCGAGGAAAGGTGCAATGAGGGGACTTGTTCTCGGCGCCGTCTCGATTCACAAAAAAATTGAAACGACCGGTGTCATTCACCGAATTTCTTGCGATAAGGCAAGAACATTGGGACTTGTTTGCGGTAATGAATGTAGTCTTCCCCAAGGCGTCTTGCCAGTTCCGGTTCTTCGATCCACCTTAATTCCAGAACATTCAGAAGAATAAAGAGCGGAGTGAAAATCACCAGCGATGCCGATGATCGCAGCAGCAGGCTCAAGCCGAACATCCATGCAAAAATGCCTGTCAGCATCGGATTGCGAACATAGGCGTATAACCCGGTGCAAACCAATCGAGGCGGCGGATTAATTGGAACCGGTGTTCCTTTCGTGCGCCGGAAAACCGCGACGCACCACAGCATGACCGAGAGGCCAATGACAAGCAACGGGACGCCGGCAATTAAATGCCAGGGCTCAGGTGGGAATGGAAGAAACCCGGCAACTCGGTCAAGAATCACGGCGACGGCAATAAAAAGCCCAATAATCGCGAAGAACAGCAACCCGATGATCGGGGTCAGTCGATTTCTTAATCCGGCACTCCCGGTGGCGACCCGGAAAATAAATCCGATCCAGCGTTCAAGGATTGACACGTGTTTCGGTTCTTGGCCTCAGCCGATGGAATACCAACTCACCGCGACGTGATCATATATTTGATCAACACCCCGTCGGCAAATCGAAGTTCTATCTGGTAGTCATCCCTGAAATAATTCCAAACGAGCATGTTGACCGAGCCTTCTGCCTTTTTCTCTGTTCGATCCGGTTCGCCAAGAAGGTCCATCACATCCGCCGTCCCCATGCCCTTCCGGAGTAAGGTTGGGCATGGCGACGAGAAGGAGGTTGGTGGCGCTGTTGGTACCTGAGCCTGTTGAGGAATAGCGGCGGGGAAACTCTGCGGGGGGAACTCCATGTATTGAGCCAGCGCGTTCATCAAGCCCGGTGGGGTCAATGCCTCGACAGGAACTCCATCTGGGAATCGAATATTGAAACGAGACCCTGATTCCAGTGCTTTTTGATGTATCATGTCCTGCCTCTTTTGTTCGGCATTGGCTGCTAGTGCTTGAGCAATGGCATCGTCTCGTGAACGCTGGCGGCGCAGATGGTCGAGCTCTTCCTGCATTTCGCGCCTCCTGATGGGATCAGATTCCCATTGGATGTCGTTTTCGAGATCCTTTTCGCGCCGGCTTTTCTCGACTGACGGAACATAGACCGAAGGAGTCGACATCGCATCCCCAAAAGTCCCGTATCCGCCCCCACCAAGTTGGAATTCGATATTCTGTTTCTTGACCTTGACAAGCGTGACCATGACGGGTTGGCCGTTTCTCAATGAGATACCGTTGGTCTTAATTCTCTGTGAATAGGACTTGAAGTCGATTCCTTGCCCTGCTCCGGGATAGACATCCACACCATCCGAGGTCGCGGGCATGTCCTGTCTGACGATCACCGTCTTCCCTTCGAAGTATTGCTTGACCACGGCTTCAGTCTGGCAAAAAGCCGGAATGGCAAGAAGGCAGGAAAGGGGAACCGCCGTGATGGCATTCTTCACGATGCACCTCCTATGAGGGTGATGAAATTAACCCGACCGGCGCCCTGACTAGTCTCCTTAATTTTCTAACGGCTTCTCGCAAATCGCAATTTGCGAAAGACCCCATGGAAGCCTTAACACGCGCTCGAACTTGAACAGAAAAAGCAGCCGGTCGAAAACAACCAACTGTAACAGTGGGACGGATTTTCTCCGCAAAATTTTCCCATTAATAAACCAGCCGAAAATACCCAAGAAATTAAACGCTTCTTGATGGAGAACCCTGAATCCGGCTTCTTCGACCGATTTCCTGAGGCTCAGGCGCGAATACCGTCGGTAGTGGTTGATGGTTCGATCCATCGAACAATAGAGGAAGGGGATGGAGGGGACAAGGAGGATCAGCTTGCCGCCGGGTGCGAGGGTATTCCACAGCCGGCGAAGCGCCGCTCGATCGTCCTCGATGTGTTCTAGAACATTCAGGCAGACGATTGTATTCGGCTTCTCGTTTGCGAAAGAAGCCGGATCGAATCCCGTCAAATCCAGCTTCTCGATGCGGCAGTTTGGACAAGACCCAAATTGCCGCCGCAGGATCTGCAGATGCTCCTCATCGATATCCGATGCAATGATGATGTCCTTCTGCATGAAGAACCGCGTCATGTTCCCTCGTCCCGACCCCACTTCCAGCACGCGTGATCCGGCAAAGGGCTTGATCCTGTCGAACATCCATTGGTTGAAGTTCCTGGCCCGCTCCATGGCTTCAAGCGTCTGAGCGCCGGGAGCTTTGGAAGCAGTGCTGAAGAGAGAGAAGCGCAGGATGTGCCAGAAAGCAGTGACGCCGTCCTTCCAGGAGATCTTCTTCCCTTCCTGATATGTCCGGCCGTGATAGGAAATCGGCACCTCGTATATTCGTACTTTCATCTTTGCCAGCTTGGCGGTGATTTCGGGCTCAAACCCGAAACGTTTGCTCGAAAGATGCACCGACTGGATGATTTCACGCCGGAAGACCTTATAGCAGGTTTCCATGTCGGTGAGATTTAAGTTGGTCATCATATTGGAAAAGAGCGTGAGCATGCTGTTGATGACGGTATGCCAGAAGTACAGGACACGACGCGGGCTGCCGGTGAATCGAGATCCGAACACGACATCGGCTTCGCCGTCGGTGATCGGTTCAATGAGCTTTTGATAATCCCGCGGATCATATTCAAGATCGGCGTCCTGTACGATAACCATGTCACCAATGGCTTCGTTGAATCCGCGAGCCAGTGCAGCGCCCTTGCCCTGATTGCATTCCTGGAAAAGAATCCGCACCCCGGCTCGCCCCTCGACCTGGTCCTTCAGAATATCCCGCGTCCCGTCCTTTGAATAATCATCGATGATGATGATCTCCTTATCGATTGGAACGGCTTCGACACGGCGGAGAATTTCAAGAATAGTGGCTCGTTCATCATAGACGGGCATAATAACGGATAGTAGCGGCATGAAAGTTCAACTTTTCAGATCGGAATGCGAGAGCGGATGTGGTGATGTCAAAGACAGACGATCAGCCGCACTGGATTGACTCCGATAAAATCCAGGATCTGCGGCCGTAGCGCGGTAGAATCGTTGCTTCAACAACATCCAGCCCTCATCTTTTGATTGATGATTCCCACCTTTATTCCAGCCGATAGTTAGGCGCTTCCTTCGTGATGATGACATCATGCACATGGCTCTCTCTCAACCCGGCGTTGGTGATTCTAATGAAGCGTGCCTTCTGCTGCAGTTCCTGGATCGTCCGGCAACCCGTGTATCCCATGCCGGATCGTAATCCGCCGACCATTTGCACGACCATCTGCGCAACGGTGCCGCGATACGGCACTCTTCCTTCGACGCCCTCCGGCACGAGTTTCCCGTCTTCTTGTTGAAAATATCTGTCGGCGCTACCTTTTTTCATGGCATCGATAGACCCCATGCCGCGATAGGTTCGGTAGGTGCGTCCCTGGTAGAGCACGGTCTCGCCGGGGCTCTCCTCAGTTCCTGCCAGGAGGCTTCCGACCATGACCGAGCTGGCGCCGGCCGCCAGCGCCTTTGAAATGTCACCCGAGTATTTGATTCCTCCGTCGGCGATGACCGGTAGCGAATATTTCTGCGCGGCGCGTGCGCATTCCATGATTGCCGTCAGCTGCGGGACGCCTGCCCCGGAGACGATGCGCGTCGTACAGATGCTACCTGGACCGATGCCGATCTTCAGCCCGTCAACCTTCAGCTGTGCCAGTTCGTCCACGGCTTCCGCCGTCGCGATGTTTCCGGCGATGATGGGAATGTCGGAGATTTTTTCCTTAAGCATTCTGATCGTGGTCATCACTCGCGTTGTGTGGCCGTGAGCTGTATCAACAAAGAGCACATCGACCTTGGCTCGAGCCAGGGCCAGCGCCCGGTCCAACGTATCGGAAGATGTGCCCACGGCCGCGCCGACGCGAAGGCGTCCGAGCTGATCTTTGCAGGCGAGCGGGTACTGAGTCACTTTCTGGATATCCTTGACCGTGATGAGCCCTTTGAGCGTGAAGGAGTCGTCCACGACGAGAAGTTTCTCGACCCGGTACTTGTGAAGGATGTCCTTGGCTTCCTGGAGTGTCGTCCCGACGGGCACCGTAATGAGATTCGTGCTTGTCATGACTTCGGAGACCGGAATGTCGAGACGGGTTTCGAAACGGAGGTCGCGGTTGGTGAGGATGCCGACCAGCTTCCCGGTGACTGTGATCACTGGAACTCCGGAGATTCGGTATTTGGCCATCAGATCGAGTGCTTCATGGATCTTCTTCTCGGGGGTCACCGTAATCGGGTCGACGATCATCCCGCTCTCCGATCGCTTGACCTTATCGACCTCTTCAGCTTGATCCTCGATTGACATGTTCTTGTGAATGACTCCAAGCCCTCCCTGCTGAGCCAACGCGATGGCCATGCGGCTTTCAGTGACCGTGTCCATGGCCGCGCTGAGCACGGGGATATTCAGCGTGATCGTGGATGTCAGGTTCGTCTTCACGGAGACTTCGGAAGGGACGACATCCGATCGGCCGGGCTGAAGCAAGACATCGTCAAAGGTCAACCCTTCGAACAATGGTCCGTCAATCATATCAGTCTTCCCCTTTGCTCCGCATTATACCCATATCGGGCGTCTGGCTGACCCCGATGCAGGCTCGGCGGCAATCATGCTTGCAGGCATCAGCTCCCGTGGCATTTCTTATATTTTTTCCCGCTGCCGCAGGGACATGGATCGTTCCGCCCGACCTTCGGCCCCTCACGCTTGATCGCAATAATTTTTGCAGGCTGGTCTTCCTTCTGCTGGCCGGATGCATGAGGCGCAGTGGATGTCGCTTGCGGCGCATTCATGATGAGGTTCATCGGTATGCTTTTGTGGTGGCGCGATTCCTCGCGAACAATTGGTTGCACGAAATAAAGAAATCGCAGGATTTCTTCTTCCATGCGCTCCTTCATGGCTTGGAACATGTCGTAGCTTTCGCGCTTGTATTCGACCAGAGGATCCCGCTGACCATAGCCGCGGAGGCCGATTCCCTCTTTCAGGTGATCGAGCGCCCACAGGTGGTCTTTCCACTGGGCGTCGAGTCGTTGGAGGATGATGTCGCGTTCAAGCATGCGCATCATCTCGGGACCAATCTGTTGCTCTTTGGCTGCATATCGAGTGCGAATTGTTTCCCAGATACGGGTGCGTGCCTCGGAACCGTCATCCTCATCCCATTTCACGACGGTATTGAGGCCATCGAAATTGAAATGCGTATTGAGGGCTATTTTGACCTCGTCGCGAGCCCATTCGCGCGGCGGCTTCCCATTCTCCCCGCCTTTGGATTCGATGATCCAGTCGAGTATGTCCTGGGACAGCTCCGTGATGTATTCGCTTTGATCCTTGCCATCGAGAATCCGCCGTCGCATTGTGTAGATGGCTTCGCGCTGTTTGTTCATGACGTCGTCGTATTCGAGCAGGTGTTTGCGGATGGAGAAGTTCTGGGCTTCGACCTGTTTCTGAGCCCGTTCAATGGCACGAGAGACCATCTTATGTTCGATCGGCACGCCTTCTTCCATTCCGAGGCGCTTCATCAATCCCGAGATTCGGTCAGAGCCGAATATCCGCATGAGATCGTCTTCGAGGGAGAGGTAAAAGCGCGATGACCCCGGATCGCCCTGGCGCCCGGCGCGGCCGCGGAGCTGGTTGTCGATACGGCGACTTTCATGACGTTCGGTGCCCAACACGTGCAGGCCGCCGAGGCTCACGACCTTTTCGTGTTCCTCGGAGACAGCCGGCCGCACCTTTTCGATGGCTTCGCGAATCTGTTGGCGGGGCGCTTCGAGGGGATCGACTTGCTGTTTGCGAAGGAGATCCTTGCCGAGGAATTCGGCATTGCCGCCGAGCAGAATGTCGGTGCCACGGCCGGCCATGTTTGTGGCGATCGTGACGGCACACATGCGCCCGGCCTGTGCGATGATTTCGGCTTCCTTTTCGTGGTATTTCGCATTGAGCACGACGTGCTTGACGCCGCGCATTTTGAGCATCGAACTCAGCCGCTCGGATTTTTCGATCGAGACGGTGCCGACGAGGACCGGCCGTCCTTTGTTATTAAGTTCGACAATTTCGTTGACAACGGCTTCGAACTTTTCGCGCTCGGTGCGGAACACGACATCGGCGTGTTCGGTGCGCATGAGCTCACGGTTGGGCGGGATGACGTTCACATCGAGCTTGTAGATCTTGTTGAACTCCGCCGCTTCCGTATCCGCGGTGCCGGTCATGCCCGCGAGCTTCTTGTACATGCGAAAATAATTCTGGAAGGTGATCGTCGCGTAGGTCTGAGTCTCGCGCTCGATTTTCACCTTCTCCTTGGCTTCGACCGCCTGGTGGAGTCCGTCTGACCAGCGTCGTCCGGGCATGAGGCGCCCGGTGAACTCGTCGACAATCACGACCTGCCCATCCTTAACCATATAGTCGACATCGCGCTTGAAAAGCGTGTGCGCTTTCAATGCCTGATAGATATGATGGATCATATCCATGTTGGCCGGGTCGTAGAGGTTGGGGAGGTTTAAAAATTTCTCAGCTTTTTCGACACCGGATTCGGTGATCGCCACCGTCCGGTTCTTCTCATCGATCGTGAAATCTTCCTCTTTCTTGAGGCGCGGAAACAGGCGATCGATGATGTAATATTTCTCCGTCGACTCCTCGGCCGGCCCCGAAATGATGAGCGGTGTGCGCGCTTCGTCAATGAGAATCGAGTCCACTTCGTCGACGATGGCGAAGCTGTGAGTGCGCTGAACGAGATCTTCGACGCGAAACTTCATGTTATCGCGGAGGTAATCGAAGCCGAATTCATTGTTCGTGCCGTAAGTAATATCGGCCGCGTAGGCTTGTTGGCGAGCCCCATCGTCCATGTCATGCTGGATGACGCCGACGGAGCACCCGAGGAACTTGTAGATGCCTCCCATCCATTCACTGTCACGCTTGGCCAGGTAATCGTTCACGGTGACGACATGAACGCCCTTGCCTTCGAGAGCATTGAGGTAGGCGGCCAGGGTGGCGACAAGCGTTTTGCCTTCGCCGGTTTTCATCTCGGCGATGCGGCCGCGATGAAGAACACAGCCACCGATAAGCTGCACGTCGAAGTGGCGCATATCGAGCATGCGCCGTCCCGCCTCTCGACAGACGGCAAAGGCTTCCGCGAGGATGTCGTCAAGAGAGGCCCCCTCGGAGATCCGCGTCTTGAATTCGGCGGTTTTAGCGGCGAGCTGTTCATCGCTGAGCGGTCGCACCGATGGCTCAAGCTCATTAATCGCGGCAACCATCGGCTGGATCTCTTCCAGATCGCGCTCGTTTTTGCTGCCGAATATCTTGGTAAGTATCGTTTCTACTAGCATTGAAGCATCAAATCTACCAGACCGGTGCGAAGTCGGTCAAGGAGAACGAAAGTGAAACGCACATTGCGATGTTCAGAATGACCCTGGGCTCCTAACGGAACCTCCGTCCGGCATTTTGCTTTTTGCCCCGGATTTTTATGATCGAACTCGCCGTTCCTGATTCGATTTGAAGCACCCAAGGCACATTTTAGGGAATGAGCATGGGTGGGGGCACGGGAACAACTCATACCCGGCATGAGATCAAACGACACGTGATTTGTGTCAAGAAGTCGGATTTGCGTTTTGAGCGATACAGGCATCAACGCCAACTGCTTGCACATTGATGAAGCAATTCTTATGCGAGGATTTAAGTGGGCTGAGGGTGTGGATCAGAAAAAATGTACACTAAAATTTCGGCGTATGGAATGGAACCACATATGAACTTAGATAAACACCGATGCCCGGCATTCGATCCGTGTTCATCCGTGTTCATCTCAGTTTTCAAAGTTCCTTTTCGGCCGGCAACAATTAATAGTGCATCCATGGGCCGATTCCGCGTTGACACTCCGTATCCCTTGGGATAGATTAGCTGCTGTAACCTGGAAACCTGTTATGACCAGCGCACCACTAGAAGGAAAACTCGAAGAGCACGATCTCGCGTCGATCCTGGAACCACTGCGTTCCCAGAGGAAAACGGGGGTTTTGATCATCCGGCGCGATAGGGCCGAAAAGCGTCTCTACTTCAAGGCCGGGAGCCTCATCTTCGCGAGTTCCAGCCTATTGGATGAACGGCTCGGTGACATTCTCCTGCGCGAGGGCAAGATCACACAGCTGCAGCATGATCGCAGCGCTGAGCTCATCAAACAAGGAATGCGGCAGGGTCGAGCGCTCATTGAGATCGGAGCGCTCACGCCGAAGGAACTCTGGTGGAGCGTTCAACACCAGCTGAAGGAAATCTTCTATTCCCTGCTCACATGGGATCACGGCACCCACACGTTCTCCGAAGGCGAATTGCGTACGAATGAGAATATTGTCATTGACTTGGATGTCCCGCAGCTCCTGCTGGAGGGTATCCGGCGGCTTCGGGAACCCGGCGTTTTGCGACGCCGTTTTCCTCCGGCTGACTGCACATTTCTCCAGACACGCCTGGGCCTTGATGAAAAGGTCTCCCTCGAGCCCTATGAAAAGCACATCCTTCACCTCGTCGATGGATCACGCCCGACCACGGAAATCTGCACGCGGAGTGAAATCGGCGAATTCGAAACTCTCAAGGTTCTGTATGCCCTGGAATCGATAGGCTTCATCCGCCGGCGCCAGCGAGAGGATGCGCCGCCTCCGCCTCGACGCGAAGCCACGCCCGTTGAGGAGCAGGTTGATCTGCGACAGATCCTTCAGACATTCAATGACGCTTACGGCTTCTTATACAAGTATATGCTTCGGGAGATCGGCCCGATCGCCGAGAACGTGCTGAATAAGTATCTCAATGATATCCGCAACAACCAGGAAGCGCTCTTCAAGAATGTGAAACTCCGGAAAGACGGCTCTCTTGACCTGGAGGTTCTGCAAAAGAACCTGAGCTCACTCAAACCGGAGGCCCGTCGCGAAACACTCATCGGTGGGCTCAATGAATTTTTCTACGCCGAGCTGTTGGCGATCAAGAAAACGCTTGGGCCCGAACACGAATCTTCGGTTCTGAAGAGCCTGCAGGAACTTCATCTCAACCCGTGAACACCGGCTCTCATCAGCACGGAGAATCTCGTTGCGGTCTGTTCCAGCCAACGCCAAAGCAGACTCTCGCTCTGCTGATTCTGGTAACGGCCTTTTTCCTTTATCTCATTCTTCTGTAGCGCGACGTTCGGGGATTGTGCTGATAGGGAGAATGGCGGACAGGCCGCTTGCCCGGCCTTCTCAGCGGCGAGTTGATGAGTGAATGACGAAAAATCCATCCTGATCATCCTGGGCCCAACCGGTGTCGGCAAGACCGCGGCGGCCATCCAACTCTGCATTGAATTCGGCGGCGAAGTCATCAGCTGCGACTCGATGCAGGTCTACCGACGCTTTAGCATCGGCACCGCCAAGCCTCGGTTGGCGGAGTGCTTCGGGGTTCCTCATCATCTCATCGACATCTGCGATCCCACTGATCTGTTTTCGGCAGCTGATTTTGTGAGACGGACACTCAAACTCATTCCTGAAATTGAATCGCGTGGGAAGCGGCCGGTGATCGTTGGAGGGACCGGCCTCTATTTCCGATCATTGCTGGAAGGGATTTTTGAAGGGCCTCCACGAGTTCCCGATATTCGCGATCGTCTTCGCGCCAAAGCCGCCGAGCCCGGCGGCATGGAGGATCTTTACAAGCGGCTAGGCGAAGTCGATCCTGTCTATCAGTCGCGAATCCACCCGAACGACCGGATCCGGATCGTGCGCGCTCTGGAAGTGGCGGAGGTCACGGGCATTCCTCTCTCCGTCCATTTCGAGAAAAACTCGCTCCGTCTCACCGGCCGTGACACCATCAAACTCGGTCTCCTTCTGCCTCGGCACTTCCTCCACGAACGCATCGACCAGCGTGTTGATTCGATGCTGAGGGCCGGGTTCATCGAAGAAGTGTTGGGGCTTCTTTCGGAGAATATCCCACGCTCAGCCACGCCTTTCGGAGGTCTCGGGTATGCGCAGATTGTGGAGTATCTGGATGGAAAGAAATCCTTCGACGAGACTCGCGTCGAGATCCAGAAGGAAACTCGTCGCTATGCCAAACGGCAGATGACATGGTTCCGGCGTGAGAAAGGGGTTATCTGGCTGAGAGCCGATCGGCTGGAATGGCTAAAGGCACTTGTCAGACATAGCCTTTTGTAATACGTTGTGTTGTGTAGAGAACGTGATTTACTTCAAGGAGACGTGCATGGAGAAGGAGCCGGTGTCAGGGGTACAGGACGAATTCATTAATGGACTCAGAAAAGAAAAAGCAATAATTACCCTCTACCTGCTGAGCGGGTTGAAACTGGAGGGGCGCATCAAGGCTTTTGATAAATTCGCGATTTTGTTGGATATCAAGGGCAGCGATCATCTCATCTTCAAGCATGCGATCTCCACGATCCAGGCTCCACGGGGCTTCCGTGAGAAAATCGAGAACGCTTCCCTCAATTCCGATGTAACCACATAGCTTGTGCATAAGGCTCTGCTAATCGGGCTGCGGCTCAAAGACACACGCCGATGTGATTTTCTATTCTCGATGGATGAACTGGCCGGACTGGCAGCGTCGGCCGGAGTCGCCCCGTCGCGGCGACTGGTTCAGGAACGAGCCGGCATCGATCCGGCTTATTACATCGGCCGCGGTAAGCTTGATGAAGTCACCGCTATTTGCGCTGA
The DNA here is from genome assembly GCA_903916735.1 of uncultured Acidobacteriota bacterium. Classification (GTDB taxonomy): domain Bacteria; phylum Acidobacteriota; class CAIWXX01; order CAIWXX01; family CAIWXX01; genus CAIWXX01. Next base: position 91,279 of record CAIWXX010000078.1, on the reverse strand, counting down.
AGAAGGCGCTGAGGTCGTGATCGTCAATGATCCCCTGAGTCCTGCTCAGGCCAGAAATCTGCAAGACCGAATTTCTCGAAAAATCCTTGATCGCACGCAACTCATTCTCGATATCTTTGCCCAGCGCGCGCGTACGCAGGAAGGAAAACTGCAAGTGGAGCTGGCTCAACTCACCTACCTTCTCCCGCGACTGACCGGCAAAGGTGTTGAACTCTCACGCCTGGGCGGTGGCATCGGGACGCGCGGCCCCGGCGAGATGAAGCTTGAAATCGATCGCCGCCGGATTCGCGAAAGGATTCATTCACTCCGGCGCGCCATCGATCGCGTCCGAAACACACGCGCACTCCATCGGCGCCGCCGGGAGCGGCAGAATATTCCGACGGTTGCACTCGTCGGTTACACGAACGCGGGGAAATCCACACTTTTCACTACCATCACTCATGCCCGGACTCTCTGTTCTCCCAAACTCTTCGCGACCTTGGATCCCCTTTGCAGACGCGTTCATCTTCCTGGCGGCTCTCCCTGCTATCTCTCCGATACAGTCGGGTTTATCCGGAAGCTTCCAGTCGAACTCGTGGCCGCTTTCCGCGCGACCCTTGAAGAGGTCGTCAGCGCAGATCTCCTTGTTCATGTCTGCGATGTGTCGAGCGTTGATCTTGAGGGTGATCTTACGGCCGTTGATAGAGTTCTCTCCGAACTCGGCGCTCATCAAAAGCCGATGCTTAAGGTCTACAACAAGTGCGACCTGCTTCCATCCCTCCCTCCCCGGCAGCGATCGGGAGATATCATCTATCTCTCGGCTTTGAAAGGAGGCGGAATCGATTTGTTGTTAGACGCGATCCAGCAGAAGCTCGATCGCCATTCTCGGAGCGCCCCCGACGCGGCCCGGGAATGCGCAAACCATGGCATTGATTGTCCATCGGCGAAATGCGTGCAATGATTATGATACAGAGAGATAATCGCGGGAGATGCCAACGCCACCGATTTTCGAATTCATGAAATATTCTTGCCGTGATGCCGTCGCTTGGGCTGTACAAATGCCTGTTTGTGGGGCTATGATCAATCGAGGCATTGTAAGGAAAGACGTGGGCGCGAAATCAGGCCGTTTGATAGTGCATCCAACGCTGATCCGCTCTTCATGGGGGCTCATAGGGTTTCTTCTCTGCCTTATTATGCCGGCATGTGGCCCACAGCCTCCCGCCCCATCCGTGACCCTTTATCTTGAGAACCCGCTCCTGGCCGAAAATATTGATACTAAAGCCACCAAGGGTAATCTCCAGGATTTTCAGAAGGGGTGGAAGAGCCTGGAGATCGGGGATTTGGCGGGGGCTCAGAAAACTTTTGACAAACTGAAGATCGATCAGGACTGGCTGCAGCCGGCTCAGGTTGCTCGCGCCTATATCAGCCTCATGCAGAATCAGCGAGGGCGCGCTATGGCGATTTTCCGCGAAGTGCTCAAGGCCAATCCCGCGAATGTGCCGGCTCTTGTCGGGCTGGCGCAGGCAATCGAGGCCGATGGAAACCCCGAAGAGGCTTTTGGAGTTTATCAGCAAGTCCTAACCCTTTCGCCGTCTCATTCATTCGCACAACTCCGCAGGGACATCACACGATTGGAAGTGACGGATCTGCTGGTTCGGCGCGCCACCGAAGCTTCTATACAGGGCAAGACCAAAGATGCGATTGCTCTCTTCGAAAAGGCCGTATCGCTGGCGCCCGAACGCGCCCCGCTCTATTTGGAACTCGGCAATTTGTATCTCCGTCAGAGCGATTACCCGCGCGCCATTTCCAGCCTCCAGCAAGCCATCGACCGGGCGCCTCAACAGATCGACGTCAAAGTTCGGCTCGCCGAGGCCCTCTTCCTCAACGACAATCTCGAGCAGGCGCGGGCTCTCTACAAGGACCTTTTGGATATCGATCCGAAGAATTCCGATTATCAAACCCGGCTGCGCATGGTCGAAGATGCCATCAAATGGAAAACGGTGCCACAGCAATTCAAGGAAATTCCGGCTGTCCGCGTCTTGACGCGCGAAGCCCTGGCGGCGCTGATTGCTGTGAAGCTGCCAGAGGCCATTTCAAAGCAATCGGTGCCTGCCGACATCGCAATCGATATCGGCGGATGGAGCCGTGATTATGTGCTGCAAGTCATCCAGGGAGGATTGATGGATGTCTATACAGGACATCTTTTTGCTCCTCGCGATCCCATAAAGAGAGGTGAAGCGGCGGACATCGCGTCTCGGATAATCCGGATTCTCCGCAATCAGTTTCCTGATATCAAATCGCCTGCGGTTTCCTTTTCTTCTGTCCATGATGTCAATCCAGGTCATGTCTATTATTCAGCCATACAGACCTGCCTCCTCTACGGACTTTTCCAGCTGGACAGTCAGGGAGATTTCAATTCGGCCTCGTCCATGAGTGGGGAGGACGGCGTGCGGCTCGTCGATTCACTTGCACATCTCATCGGGAGGTAAGTCATGATTGATCCAGGCATCCTCCGGACGATACCGATCTTCGTGGACCTGGCTGATTCGGAATTGAAGGAGTTGACACGGGTCTGCCATATCAAGACCTTTAAAAAAGATGAAGTGGTTTTTCTCGAAAAGGAGTCGGCCGAGTTTTTCTATGTCGTCTTGGGCGGCAAGGTGAAAATCACAATCCAGGGCGGTGACGGAAAAGAGGTTATCCTGAGTTGGCTGACAGATGGCGATTTTTTCGGTGAGATGGCGTTGCTCGATGAAGAGCCTCGCTCAGCGACCGTTGTCGCCGCTGAAAAAGTTGATCTGCTGACCTTGCGCCGTGAAGTATTTCTTCGCATTCTGCGAGAAAATCCGGCGTTCATGCAGAGGATTTTCACAGTCCTGAGCAATCGGGTCCGAAAGGCCAACCACCAGATCGAGTCCCTGGCCCTTCTGGATGTCTACGGCCGCGTCGCCGGAGTCCTCATGGATCTCGCGATGGAAGACGGCCGACGGCTGCCGGATGGCCGGATCCGCCTCAAACTTCCACCGCACCGCGAGATTGCCAACATGGTGGGGACGAGTCGCGAGACAGTGAGCCGAATTCTGGCCGGTCTCGCCAAACACGGATACATCGAAAATCTTGGCGGGAAAGCCGTTGTCATCAACGAATCCTTTCCGAAGCCTCTCAAAAACGGATGAGTCTCCTGGCACGCTTTCCTCGATGGCCTGCGCCATGAGAGCCTGAGGTCTGTGACAAAAGAGATCCATCCGGCCAGCAAACGAACACTCCGGGTGACTCTCACCTCCAAAGGCCGCGCCTTCCGGCCGCTGTTCGATGAGATCTCAGCGGATTTATTGAAGAGGCTTTATCGAGGCGTCTCCAGGTATGAACAGGATGAGCTGATGAGACTTCTTAACAGGATCGATGAGAACCTGTAAATTATTTTAAAAAAGTTGGGCATCAAACCTATTTTTCATTCATCAATACGGTGCTGAATATCGATGGCGGGTTTTAATAAAAGGAGTCAACATCGATGGCTAACTCGTTTTACCCCTTATATACAAAGGGTCAACTCGATCCCCAGTCAGAAGCGATTCTCGATCAGATCGCGAAAGCAAATGGGAACCCCTTTTCATCATTGACTCCGCAACAGGCCCGCGAGTGCTTTCTGCCACAATCCTGGATCGGAGCCCCAATTGATGGGATTCAGATTGATGAGGAAGAGATCACGGGCAAGGGCGGGGGCATCCCTGTCAGAATTTACACGCCCAAGGGAAAGCCGCCATTCCCGATTACTATTTTTTATCACGGCGGGGGATTTGTGTTGGGCACTCTGGAAGAGTTCGATCCTTTCTGCAGTCGCCTGGCGGCTGGTGCTCGCTGCATTGTGGTTTCCGTCGGCTACAGGCTCGCTCCGGAGCATAAGCATCCGGCAGCGGTTGAAGACGCCATCGCCGCTCTGTACTGGGTCACCGCACATGCGGAAGAGATTCATGGCGATCGCACTCGGATGGCCGTTGCCGGCGATAGCGCTGGCGGCAATTTGGCTGCGGTGACGTCGATGATCGCACGTGACCAGGGCGGTCCCTGTTTGGTTTGTCAGGTCCTCATCTGCCCGTGGGTTGATCTCTCAACGTCGGCCACGGAGTCCTTCAGGGTTTTCGGCGAGGGGCTGTGGCTGTCAGAAGCCAGCATTCATTGGTACAGAAGTCACTATCTTGAGAGCATGGAGCAATCACTCCATCCTCGTGTCTCTCCACTGCTGATGAACGATCTGAGCCGGTTGCCGCCGACTTTGATCGTCATCGCCGAATTCGATGTTTTGAGAGATCAGGAATACGCATATGCTGAGCGTCTGCAAGAAGGCGGCGTCAGTGTATCGTGCACGCAATATGATGGAATGATCCACGATTTCCCGACGGTGCCAGGTCTCTTCAATCGGGCACAGGATGCAATCGATGAAATCTGCATGGCGCTACGAATGGCTTTCATGGAGCTGTCGAAAACAGACAAAGATGACGAAGACACCACGACATGATGTCAATGTCCGATCGTCTCATGCAACGTTTTACAATTGCCGATGCCTTGGCCCCGATGTATATTCTTGGACGGAATCCGTCATGTCAGTAATGTCTCTCCATCTTCGATGCTTATAACGTGAGGGCACATGAATCGCACAAAACTCCTATGATGGATCAGAGCGTCACGGCAGCCGATGAATCAGTTCCGATGATTCATTGTCTTACTGTTTCCGCTTTCTCGCCCAGGGTACTGACGTGGATATTTTTATCGATTATCATCGGCACAACCATTCTGCAGTTGAATATATCAACTTGAGATCGTCGGCACTTTCGCGCCTCGATGAGGGGATCGAGAAGCAATAGCCGGCAATCTACCTTGGAATAACCTCGCTCATCGAGCAGACTCGCACGTTGTAGCGGGCGGCTTTCCAGAGGTTCTCCTGGAGAGCCTCCAATGTGATCTGATTCAGATGCCCGATGCCGATCGCCGAGCCGTTTCGCAGAGAGGCGGCGAAGAGCTCATCGATCATTTTCCCGATGTAGTAGGGATCGAAGACGTCATCGAGAAAGACTTGTCGAGTCGCAGCCGGCACACCCAGACTCCGAGCCATTGAATAGGCCACAGTCTTCTCGGTTGTACGGCTATCCAGGTAAAAAAGACCTCTTTCTTTGATCGTGCGAAGCACCATGCCGATAAGAATTGGATTCGTCGTAATCCGGGATCCCATATGGTTGTTCATGCCGATCGCAAACGGCATCGAGTCGATCGCTCGTATGGTTGCAGCTCGTACTTCCTCCGGGTCCATTCCATGCAGGATGGCGCCTGGACCGGGATCCTCCTGTGGATAGCCGCGCGGTTCCATCGGCATGTGAATCATGAGGTCCCGGCCGGCTCGATGCACCATCTCGGCCGATGCCGCCGACTCCGGAAGGAAGGGGAGCACCGAGAAGGTCAGTGGAACATCAATCTGAAGAAAGCCTTGTGTGAGCGCCAGGTTGTATCCGACATCATCGATCACGATTGCGACGCGGCACTGAGCTGGTTCGGCATTCTCCCGAACTCCGACAATCTCTTCGGGTTCGAGCCGTCGGGTTTCATAGGTCACCAGAATGCTGTGGCTAACGCGCCCATCGATTGACAGCTCCATATAGAGATAGTCGCCCCACTGGCGTGATTCCAGCCGGCGAACGCCGACATGGCATTCGCCTTGTGCCGACAGAGATTCGATATGACGCGCCAAGTCGGTCAACGAAAGTCCTCCACGCCAAATGATCCGCCAATGGAGTTTCTCATAGACTCCGTGAGCATCTCGTATCTCGACCTTCCGTTCTGTGACATCGGAATTCCGGACGCCTGCCTGATTCCTTAGAAGCGACACCAGTTCAGTGTTGAGTCTTAATTGGCCGGCTCGAAAGTGCTCAACCGGGTAGATCCGTTCAAAGACCTGCGATCGCAGCCCGGCGACGTAGTGCCGATAGTCGAGAAGCAGGAAAATCGATGCGGCAGAAATCAGAATGATTCCGATGCCGGCCACGAAAAAGGCAAGCGTATGGCTGTGTGATGGATTCCGTGAACGGCTCTTCGCTTTCCGGCGGGCCGGCTTGCGAGCGGGAAGACCTCTGCGCGTTGCTGTCACGCAGAGAGCAGATAGGAGAGAGCCGCAGCGAGCATTGGGTCTGCCGGAGCAGTCTCATCCGTCTCCTTTTCGGCGACGTCCGGTTCGACCCCCTTCCCTGTAATGATCTTGCCGTCAGCGGCGGTCCATTCGTAGCTGGAGAGGAGGACGCCGCTGCCGTCCGGGAAGAGATAAAGGCGTTGTTCGCGAACTGTTCCATAGCTCCGGCTTCCGAACAGGCGCGCGATGCCTCGCTGTTTGAGGGACGCCGCGATGAGCTCAGGAGCGCTGCATGTGTACCCATCCACCAGCACGGCGCAATGAGGTGTTGCGACATAGCCGGCTGAATCCGTGCGATAAACCTGAGGCTTATCGGATCGATCGTGCCGCGTCGCAATATCTCCATCCGAGATGATGACTGATAAAAAACGGAGAGCCTCCTCATAGTCGTTTCCGGTGCAGCCACGCAGGTCGAGAGCGAGCCGGAGTGGAGCGGATTCGCGCGCTCCAGATCGTCGGTCGGCGAGAAGAGCGCTCCGCAAACCGGCCGCAGCGCCTTCCCTCATCTGATTGAGAGTCAGAATTGTGACGCCATCCTTGACGGTATTGATGAGTGGAGGACGAGGCGGCATCACTGTTTTCTTGAGTGTGATTGTTGTGGGCCCGTCCCCTCGTGCGTTATCCCGGACGATGGTGCATTCAATGGGAGGTGGCCCGCTGAGTGCTGCCTGCAACTGGAAAAGACCCATGTCGCGAGTCGAGTGCTTGTTGATTGCGCGGATGAAGTCACCGCGTTTCAAACCGGCCTCCTCGGCTGGTGAGCCTGGTTCGATATGCAGTATGAACCCGTATCCATAGCGCTTTGTGATGGAAATCGGCGACGACTCGGCCGATTTCTTTACGGTCTCGTATTGTGCAACCCCACTTTTTTCGATGTAGCTGCACATCGGGTCTAGCCCTTCCAAGAAGCCCGCAATCGCGCCATTCATCACCTTCTTCTCATCGACCTCTTCAACGTAGTCATGGCTGACGTGGCTGACCACTTCGCCGAAAATTGCCAGAGGTCGGAAGGGGCTCTGAGAAGCCATTTTCGTCGCGACAAAATTGCCGGCGACGAAAAAGAGGATGGCCGCGAACGAAACGGCCAGAATAAATTTCTGTTTCCTATCCAACATGTCTTTTTTTCTCCAGCCAGTCGAGCGGGTTGAGGGGCTTCTCGCCCTGCCTCAGCTCGAAATAGAGGTAGGCGCCCTTGAGCGAACCTGTGTCACCGACGTAGCCGACTAGTTGCCCCGTGACAACAGTCTCGCCGAGTGTGACCGAGAAGCGTGATAAATGGGCATAAAGCGAAAAGTATTTATCGCCATGATCGAGAATCACGAGATTGCCGTAGCCTCGGAACCAATCCGCATAAACGACTTTCCCATCAAAAATTGACTGCACCTGATCATTATACTGCGCATCGATGTCAATTCCGTTCTGGACTGTGATGGTATTGAACAAGGGGTGCTTGTGAAGGCCGAACCCGGTCGTCACCTTTCCCGGATGCGGCCAGCGGATCGACCCCTTAAACCGGCCGATGCTCAATGATTCCGCATTTGGTGGGAGCTCATTCAAGAGTTTCCGAAGCTCCTGAGCAGCTGTTTCCAGCTCTGAAATCGCCTGCAGATAGCGGGCCTTCTCGCTGCGGATGGCCGCGATGGCCCGCTCTTTATTGCGATGTTCAGTATTAAGTTCCACCTGTTTGGCGGAATTCGCCGCTTTTAGCTCAGTCAGTTCCACGATCTTTTTCCCGAGAGTGTCGCGTTCCACCGTGAGTGCCGACAAAGATTCATGATAGGCTTGAACCTTCAGCTGATCTCCCTGCACCAGTTTGGAGATGTATGCATAAGCGGTGGCGAGGTTCGCGGCCGATTTGACAGACAGCAGAAGTCGCGCATAGCTCATTTCGCCCATTTTGTAGAGCGCCACGAGCCTTTTCTTTAGTGCCGCCTTCTTGATATCGAAATCCTCCTGCAGCGCTTTCATGCGGGTTTCGGCATCCTTGACGCGCATTGATTGTTCGGCGACGGCGCGATCCAGAATTTGGGTCTGTTGGGAGAGAAGCCCTTCAACCATCTCGATCTGCTCGACCTGAACCAGCTCCGATTTTTCGCGTTCATCCTGTTGATCGATGGATGCGCGAATTTGTGTGATCTTGGCTTCGATGTCGACGAGGTGCTGGCGGTCCTCAGGCTCCTCGCAGCGGCTCCTTGGAACAGCGAGAATGACAAAGAAAGCCATTCCGAAAGCCAGTCCACGCCGCATCATTTTCATGAACGGATCAACCTCATCGATTGCGCTCGTTCTGACATGCAGTCTTCTCCGCGGGTAAGCGAATTCTGTTGAAATGTTTCTCCCCACTCCATTGTCAGTGACGAGAAGGCTTTTTGAAATCAGGTTCAAGCTCAACTTTGCCGATCATAAAGGGCCAATTTTAGCATATCCCATGCGCAGCCGCAGTCTTCTGGGAGGATGATGTCAGGAATGACGGCCGGAGACTGCGCGTCTTGATTTATCGCGGTCCAGGCCGGCTGGATGCCACAAGGCGAGCGATAGCCGTTTCAATGCGCTATCGTCTCTGCCCCCGGGGCCTTTTTTTGAGCCGCCTGAACGGCCTCAAGTGTCTGCAACGTGATGCCATTTTGGAGCTTCTCGATTTCCGGAGCCGGCGGCAACCTAATTCTCCACTTTTCTATCGCCACTACGACTTGCCTAAAATTCCGATCCTCGGTGGATAGAAGAGCCTGCAGAAAATTCCAGTTAGGATCTGTGAGCCGGTTGACGGCGATATATTTGGAGAGTTCTCCATCACGATCGGGATAGAGCTCGTTGCGAATCAGATCAAAAGCAGCGTTCAGAGGAGCCGCATCGGGCGACGCGGCCAACTCCTTTGGGACGGATCCTGCTGCAACCCAGACGGGGACTGCAACACCAGTGATTGGCTGGCCCAGGATGACCCAGGCGGTCGATGCCAACGGATTTTCCCCTGGCTTGACGCCGCAATAAACCACCGCCGAGGATGTGATATAACGGCAGATGCTATCGCCTGTGTATGCATACTCAGGCGCGCCGCTCTTCCGTTCCGTCAATGGGTAGGATCCGATGTGAACATTGGCGATGTCCCTGGCGGCGATTCTCAGAAGGGCCTGTCCATCGAGGTGTCGGGTTGATACCAGTTCTTCGATGAGGCTGGTGGCACGCTCGCGCCTGATGAAGCCTGTCCCGTCTTGTTTCTCAACCGAATCACTGAAGTTGCTGCGTATGAGATATCCATGAGGAGCGACCGATGGATCGGTGGCATCAAATCGCTTATAGGTTTTTTTCTTGGTCTCAAAAAAGGCCGCGCCTCCCTTGGCATCGATTGAGCCGAAGTTGGCGGAAACATCGCGACCGCCGGGGTTAGTCTTTTCCAAAAGAGCCTGGAAGTCTTCGATCGTTGAACATGACTCCAGGGCCATCCTCATCAAGTGGCCCTCATCGTAGGTATCGCCTTTTTCAAGGTTGTACGAGGCGGTGTTCATGATGGCAAACCCCTGCGAATTGATGCCGGTCCAGATCTCCATGCCCGCTGCATCGCCGGTGTTGATGATCCCTATGAAGGCGAATTTCCCATCGGCATTATAAACCAGTTGATTCTGGAGATTGTCCGCATCGCGGTTTTTCCAAAGCAGCGGCCTGCCATCGGTCGTGGCTGATCCCGATATAACGGCCGTCGTACAGGCCTCAGCGGCGGTATATATCAACAGGAGTCCCAGGATCACGCTCAGAGCGGCCGCTGCCATTCGTTGCAAAATTCTCTGCCGTCGGATGTTCATCATGCTCCTCCTCACCTTCTACAACCTTATCATTGTCTTGGCCTCATTTCACCTTCTGATCACCGCTTCGCTTGTGACGGATAACCGCCTTAACGATGGCCATGCCAGATGGCGATCCCGGGCGACTGTGCCGGGACTGGCAGGCAGCCGTCGATGACCGTCAGTCGCGATCCCGTCTGCACTTCAACGAACTCAGTCCCATCGGGAATCGCCCCGATGGAGACATCGATGGGGCGCGCACCACGCGAGCCCGGCCCGCGATGAGCGACAACCACACACGCTTCTTCATCGGTATCACGCAAATAGGCAAAGCTGTCATCGTCGATGAGAAGCATTTGAAAGCCACCTTCAATCAACGCCCGGGATGAGCGCCTGAGTTTGATGAGTGCCTGGTAAAAGGACAGCAGGTCTTCATCCCATTCCGACCGCTCCCATGGCATGCATCCTCTGGCGGTAATATCATGCTCGCCGCGTAGGCCCACTTCGTCCCCATAATAGATGCTGGGGACACCGACACTTGTCATCAGAAGCCCGACGGACAGGCGATTCAAAGAGGAACTGCCCTTGACGGTTGAAAGAATTCGCCGTGTGTCGTGGCTGCCGAGCAGGTTGTACTGCTGCTGTGCGATTGTCCAGGGTATTCCAGCTCTAAATGCCAGCCACGTTCCGATGAGTGCTCTCGTTGACCATGGCACATGTGCAGCAATAATTCCCGCCTGGCCTGCTGCATGTGCTTCGAAGCCGTTCACCCAATGCCACACAGGAATGGAAAACCCGGCATAATTCATGACGCCATCCAGGCAATCGCCTTGTAGCTGTTCGGAGGGATCCTGGAAATTTTCTCCCATGAGGTACGCATCAGGATTCTCATCCTTCACAGCGGTACGGATGCCTCGGAGGACTTCAATCCCCAGCTGACTGGCGCCCTGGCGAGCCAGCATGTTGGAGACATCGATCCGCCAGCCGTCAATCGAATACGGAGCGCGAAGCCATCGACGAAAGACAGCATCCGGGCCTGCATAGATCCTTTCACGCAGAGCCGTGCTGCGGTAGTTGAGCTTGGGGAGACTGCGAACGCCCAACCAGCTCTCGTATTCATCGGGATGCTTGTAAAAAGTGAAGTATTCGGCTGTCGGAGCGGATGGATCAGCAAGAGCTGCCTGGAACCACGGATGAGTCCGGCCACAATGGTTGGGAACAATATCGAGGATGAGACGCATGCCTCGCTCGAATGTCGCACGACGCAGTGATACCAGTGCCGCATTGCCGCCCAGACGCGGATCCACATTTTCATAATCAGCGATGTTGTAACGATGGTTGGAAGGGGCGGTGAAAATCGGGGTCAGATAGAGCGCATTGACGCCCAGGTCGAGTAGGTAGTCCAGCCGCTTTTCAATTCCTCGAAGATCGCCCCCATAAAATTCCATCATTGCTGCCCGGCCCGATGGCGAGGGTGACTCACCCCAGCGGCATAAATCCTGCGAGCTGTTGTTGTGCAGATCAGAATCGCCAATCGAGAAGCGGTCCGGGAAGATCTGATAGAAGATGCTGCTGTTAATCCACGAGGGAGGAGAATAGCCCGAAAGAAGCCGGAAGTCCTCGGCGTCCGTTGGTGTGTGCCGATGAAGGCCCGAACCGTTGTACCACCAGACTCCATCTGGGCCGAAGATCAGGAATCTGTAGTTGACGACCGGCATTGTTAATCGGATGACGATTCGCCACCACCGGCAAGCCGGCTCGTCGGGCTCGCGCTGCATCTCCACAAACTGCTGTTCACCGTCTGGAACTATGCGGGCCACGACCCGCTCGATTGGTGCGTTCTTTGCGGCCCGCAAGCGAATTGTCACATTGTCCTGGACCTGCAGGTTTGATTCGCCACCGGAAGCGAGTCGTACATATCGGCTGGATCCGTCGTGGTGGATCGAGCGCAAGGTAGCAGACAGAGTTTGATTCATCGTGCTTTCCCGGAAGAGGTCGTTCCCGGAACCATACTCGTCGCAGCTCGGCCTCTGGACATCGTCAGATAGGCTTGAAGAGTATCCCAGGCGAGACGATCCGATGCTGTGTTCAGGACCTGGATGCCGGTATGTCGAAGGCGCCCGGCCAGTCGGCGGTTGTTGAGCAATATTTCAAGACTGGACACCTTGGCAAATCCTTGTTGAGCAGTGGTGGCCGGGCCGAGAGCGAGGGTCGTCAAATCCGGGTCCTCCAGGTTGACAAGGACGGCGCGGTGATGCCGCTTCAGCCGCATTACCGACTCTTGAAGAAGTTCTGCGGCTGCTAGATCCACGACCGAGGTCAGGAGGATCACGGTAGCGCGACGTGACTCGATCTGGGAGACAGCCTCTGTCGCAGCGTCATAGGCTGGCTCAGTTAATCGGGCTTCGATGTCGAAAAGCGCTCGATATGCCAGTGCCGCTCCATTGATTCCCGACCTCACCCTGATCAGCCGTTCGATCTTGTCCGTAAAGGCGATGATTGTCACACGATCTCCGCGTGAGGCCGCGACTCGCGTCAGAGCCAATGTGGCTGCGAGGGCGTGGTCGAGCTTGCTTCGGGATCCGTCCATTGATGCCATGGCGCGCGCAGCATCAAGTAGAATCACAAGACGAACGCCTCGCTCCCATGTATCTTCTCGTGCCACAAGTTTTCCATGCCGCGCCGAGGCTCTCCAATGAATCTTGTTGGGCGAATCGCCGGATCTATACTCGCGGAGTGCATATGGTTCAAATCCCACCCCATGATGGCGCATCGGTACAGCGCCCATTTCGCGGCGATGGGCGAGAGTCAGGAGCCGGCCGACCTGCCCTTCCCATCGTACTTGCGGATAAATCCGGTGCGGCTCGGCCGTGATCGCATCGCGCTGCGCCCAGGCCAGCCGCCATGGCCCGAGAAGCCGAACGGTCAGCGGCCCAATCATGTGTTGGCCGCGGCGTCGTGGCACGAGCGCATATGACCAGATACTGGTGCCGCCTCCAGACAGATCCGCCACTTGTCTCAGAGGCGCTGTGGCGATGGCCGGATGAAGCGCTTCCCGCATCACGATGTGGAGGGCCTGTGATGAGGATGTCGCGAGAACCACCTCGACTGTGGCCGGCGCTCCTTGGATAAGAAGAGGAGGCCACTTTCGGGTGGCGGTAAGAGGCACGTGAATGGCTTGGCGAAGATCAAACATAAATGCGAAGACAAGAAGCCCATCTGCCGTGATGGCGGCCCATCCCAGCCAGGGTACGACGGTTGCGACCGCCAGAGGGATCGTCAGGAGGGCCGCAATGATGATGAAACGCGCAGCTGGCATAGAATTAATGAACGATTAAGGATTGAAAGGCCGAAGCAAGAAGAAAGGGATCGTGGATGTTCTCATGTCTCATTGTGTGTCTATGGCCTGCCTGAGCAAGACTCGCCCTTTTTCGACAGTGACATCGGATAACTCCCGATTCGGAATAATCGTCACATCCATGAGATAATTGTACACGCATCTTAACCCCATCATGTGCGCGGTACTTCAACGGCTGAAGCCACCGCGTCGATGACGTTGCGAGTTGTCTGTCCTTCCAGTTCGGATTCGGCGGTCAGGATCAGGCGATGCTCCCAGCAGGGACCCATGAATCTCTTGACGTCGTCCGGTATGACGAAGTCTCGCCCTGAAATCAACGCGGAAGCTCGTGCCGTTTCCAACAGTGATAGCGCGCCCCGGGGACTGATCCCGAGTTCCACGTGCGAGGAACTTCTCACTCCAGCGGTGAGTGCGTAGACATACTCGATAATCGAATCTGCGACATGTATCATCTGGGATGCGCTCCGCAACTCTCTTGCCTGTTCAGCCGGCATCACAGCGGAAGGCAATGCAATGTCCCTATTCCACAATGGGACTGAATTGTTGGCTGCCTGCCGTAACAGATCCAGCTCGGATTTCCGATCCGGAAGTCCCATTTCAACCCGAAGCAGGAAACGGTCCAATTGAGCTTCTGGGAGGGGGTAGGTCCCCTCGAATTCGATTGGGTTTTGCGTCGCGATGACGAAGAAATCCGGTTCGAGTTGATGAGATGTCCCGTCAATGGTGACCTGCCGTTCCTGCATAGCTTCGAGCAAAGCCGATTGGGTTTTCGGCGGAGTGCGATTGATTTCATCGGCCATCAGAATTCGTGTAAACACCGGCCCATGCACAAGCCGGAATGTGCCGGATCGCTGGTCAAAGACATTGGAGCCCGTGACGTCGCTCGGCATCAAATCCGGCGTAAACTGCAAGCGGCTGAATGAGACGCCGAGAATGGCGGCAAAGGAGCGAGCGAGCAAAGTTTTGCCGATGCCGGGAACACCTTCCAGTAGAACATGCCCTCCGGCCATATAGGCGCACAGCAGCGATTCGGCGGCGGACCGCTGGCCGAGGACGATGCGGTCGAGCGCCGAAACGATTGCCTGGCCTCTGTCCACCGTTCGTTTGAGCCGGGCAGGGTCTGATTCATTCATCTCTTTCTTCTCCTCGATTGCTGATATTCACTCACGGTTCGTACAATTCGAATGAAGCCGCTTCGATCCGCTTCGGAAGCGGTCAGGGCGAGGGGTTCGGGCAGCTTCAGATGCGGGTCCAGATCGAGAGCACGCCGGCAGAGCAGTTGCGCAGCGTCGCGGTAGTGGCCGAGTCGATCATGGATGGCGCCGAGTCCGAGCAGGAATGAAGCCGTTGACCCGCTGATCACAGGAGCATCTTCCCAGGCCGGCCCGAATCTCTTGGCCAGGGCAAAGACAGCGATGATGTAGAGAAATAGAAGTTGCAAGAGCAGAAAATCGAATGGTCGCGAGGAGGCCTGACCGGCAACAGCGGCTGTTGCTGTGAGGCCATGGTGATATTCGTCAAAAGCCCATGTGCCGGGGAATGCATGGGCGAGGGTTTCCAGGAGGTTCGCATTACCGGGATTGCTCATACGGCAATTTGAAAATACATCCGCTGGAAGAAAGACGATCTGCCCGTGATGGTAAGAAGTAACGAAGATCAGGGGAAGGCCTTCTTCTCCGCGGAAAAGGATGCGTGAGGAAGGCGGAGGTACAGGCGCACGCTGAGGAGCGGTTGTCAGAATGGCCTCGGCCTGATCGCCTCGTGAAGAGTCAGAGCTGAGGCGCCATTCAGTAGAAACGTATTTTCGCCATGAAATGGGATTCAGAGGCGCCTTGCCCCTGGCGTCTTTCCATTGGACATTGACGGTTTCAGAAACCTGATCCTCTTCGAGCCGATTGGCAGCGCCAGTATATGCCAAGATGATCGTCCCGCCTCTCGCCAGATGAGCTCGAAGTGCGTTTGCTTCATCGGCTGTTCCCCGTCGCTGCCACGGAAAGCCCAACACCAGCACAGTGTTCCGGCTGCCGACGTCGAGGGGCTTGTCAATGAGGGAGACATCGTATCCGCGCCTCTCCAGATACAGGCGTGCCACAAGCCATCCGCGAGAGTTGTGGGAGAGAGAACTCGAATCGGCTTCGCGGGTAAGCCCTCCGATCAGCATCGATCCAACAACCGTTGCGAAGAGCAGCAGACCGATCGCGGCCCAATGCGATTTCTTCATGACAACGACTCTTCAATCCGAGTGCGAAGACGGTGGACCTCATCGGAGTCAGGTCGCGCCGTACCATAGGCCATTTTATCCAGTGGTCCGACGAAGTTTTGCAGATCAATGCGTCCAGCAGATTGGATGAGCTCGCGTGTTGTCCAAGAAGCTTCAACCTTCGAACCGGCGATTGACCGAGCGAACCACCACCAGAGTGCTTCTATGGCACCGGCCATATCACCGGCTTCGAACCGGCGGTCGAATTCGCGCCGCCATTCCTCACGATCGAAAAGGGATTGCACGAGATCGGGCTGGAACGTTATGAGAGAATCCGGGGTGGGTTGCCGCCTTCTCTTCCTTTGATAGTACTGCACGGCAAGCGCCACAAGCATGAGAATGAGCAGCAGAGCAGCCAGCAACACAATTCCTTTAATAATGTAACCGGCTGTTTTCAGCGAGTGCCCCAGAAATTTGCCGAAAGGCTGAAGCCGTGCTGCGATCCATTCGACGGCTCTTTCGGCGAGAAGGGTCAGGTATCCACTCCATTCCGGCGACGGAACTTTGGTATCGACGTGCGCACCAGAAATGACCTGACGGATCTCGATGTGGTCTGCCTGGGTCGCCTTGATGTCCTGTATCGGTCCTTGAATCCTCTCAGTCTCTCCAGCCACTAAGGATACCGGCAGCGCCAGTCGGACGCAGATGAATGCCAGTAAAAGAACGCGACTCACCCTCGCGCCTCGAAATAGCTGGAGGGAGCCGTTTTGGCATTGCGCCGGGCCACATCGCATTGAGTCTGATCATGCATCTGCACCTTCATTGTATGAATGGTTTTTCGTCATGACATCCTGGGGTCATTGGCGTCCCTGATGACTCCTCCTGCCTCAGCCAGTTCGCCGATCGCTTGAGCAATGTCACCCCCTTCTTTCCTCCGCCGGACATCAAAGAACAGAAGAGCGATACAGAAGCAGACATAGACTTGGACGGCCATAGAAGCCATTGTTCCAAACATGTTCGAAGGAACCTGCAGCCAGATCGTGCGGGACAGAATGGTTGCCGGGTCCATCACACCACCACCCGATGTGATGGCGCGGAAGATGATGATCTGTTGATAAACAAGGAGCGGAAGCTGGATGATGATATTGGCGATGTAGCTGAGTATTCCCCCGAGGACGAAGATGGTGAAAACCTTGACCATTGGATTTTTTAAAAAAGGCCAGTGAGGGTTGTAACGGACAAGCTGGTAGCTTCTGCGCATGGCATCGGTGACGAAAAGATTTTCGTCAACCATCACCGGCAGAATGAAACTTAGGATCAGCCCAATATAGACTCCGGGGAAAAAACAGAACATGAATCCGAGGCCTATGGCCAACCCGCTCAGAATCAGTGTGCCGATCGTTTGAGGCTGGATAACGAAAAGCCAGCAGTTTTTCATATCAACCGGTCGACCGGCGGTGGCGTCGATTGATCCCTTCATCATCGCCGCCGCACCGAGGCCGAAAGCGAGACCCCACAGGAAACTCATTCCGAGAAGCAGGAGTATCGTTGAGAACATATGTTCCAGATTGAATACCCCGCTCCTCATTGAAAAAATGCCCATCATCCAATGTGATTGTGTCGCGACCATGATTCCGGACATCAGGGCAAGTGGCACGGCCACTGGAAAATAAATCACCATGAAATGCTTTCGTGCGAGCTTCACGGCATCGTCGATCAGGATTCGAAAAGGAATTGTATGACCCAAAGTGGCATGATCCGTCATGGCGCCTCCTCGCGTAGAAATGGGTTCCACGCGATCATCAGAAAAATGGTTTCAAGTGAGAGACCGAGAGCACTCTTCAGTGGCCTCGTGAGAAGAGGGGATGGCGAAATAAACCCTTCGACGATGCCGAGCAGGATGAACCAGGGGAGGCATCCGAGGAGAATGACGAGAGCGTCGCGGCCGGCGTCACGGATGGCATCACTGCGAGGCCGATCGGAGGCTTCGACAAAAGCGCGGCCCATTCCGAGGCCTGCTGCCGCCGTCACGAGAATCAGAGTGATTTCGAGCAGGCCGTGGGCAATGACGAAGTCGAAGAGGGAGTCGGCCATTGAATAATAATTGGTGATGCCGAACACGGCACCGAGCATGAACCCGTTCAGCAGCAGAATATAGAGAGATCCGAGCCCTCCGAGCGCCCCACCTGCCCATCCGGTAATGGCAACAGACATATTGTTGGTCGCGATCATTGAAGAGGAAACCGAAGGTGGGATTGTCGAAACGAGCGATTCCGTCCATAGGTGGCCCTCCCTGAGTCCTTGAATTGCAGAATCACCAAGGAAAGCCGTGCCGAGGCCCGGTTGTGAAATCGTAAGGAGAGAACCGAAGAGGGCCGCGACCAGAAAGAGAAAGACAGCCATGGCCAGGCAGGGTAGATTCCGACGGAAGGTCCGAGGAAAAGTTTTAATGAAGAACTGAGATGGACTCGCGACCCGGTCTCGCATATCCCAATTGAGCCAGTGAGTGCCTTCGAGGGCCAGACGACGTATTTCGGTTGCGGCGCTTGTCGCGGGAAATCGGAAGACCGCGAGAGCATGATCATGAAGAATCTGCCTATAGAGAAGAGCCAGCCGTTCGAGTCCATCGTACCCGATACGTTTGGGCTGCCGCCGGGCTGATTCCAGTCGCGATTCAAAATCTTCCCAAATTCCGCGGCGATTTTTTATGAAACGGGCATAATCCATTCAGCCATTCCTCGGGCGGGTCGCTTTCAGGAGAGCCCCAATCGGATCAGTGCCGGTTTTAATTCCCTCAAGAAATGCCGGATCATCGCGCTCGATGAGAGAAATCAGCTGGTATGCAAGTGCATCGGCGCGGGACGGTTCGAGTTCTCCGAATCGAAACAAAAAGGATTCCAGGACGGCAATGTGTCTGGCGCCCCAGCCCGTCGGCATGCGGCGCAGGGTTGGAATTGCCTGCTTGGTCGCGCGGTGCAAAACGAGAGTCCCAGCCAGCTGGTCGCCGAGGCGGCGAGAAAGAGGATCAAAGGCCATCAATGGGAGCGCGATGATAATATCAATTGCGCGAACGAGATTGCGGACGAGCAGAGCTGAAGCACCGGGCTTGCCGCCGCTGCGCGTCGCGACGTGCAACCCGAGGGCGGCTTTGCCTAGTGTTCGGCCACCGGAGATGATTTCGCTGCCGGCAAAATATCCATAATCCAGCAAGAAGAGACCTGCGAAGATGATGGCGAATGAAACGAAGGGGCCAGGATGCAGGTATGCCAATATGAAAATAGCAGCAGCCGTCAGGAGAATCGACAAGAGCAAGAGAATCAAATAATCGATGAATCCCGCCAAAACGCGACTCCCGATTCCGGCAATCGGGAGTTCCAATGCAACGTTGTCCAGACCGAGAATGGTTTCGGCTGATAGAGTTACACCATGAGCGACGTCGGTCTCATCAAGATGCCGGCTGTTCTGTATCGTCATCTGAGCCTCTAAAAATCAATCGAGATTCACTCAACGGAATCTGTCGTGTACTATCGCGTGGATCGCGACGAGTGTCAAGGTAGAGGATCGAGCGCCCTGATCCGGCAGCGATCCCCGGAATGGATTGATTTTGACGTCGATTTGAGCCACCGATTGAATTGTCGTGCGGGCCCGATCCAACGCAGGGGTGCCATGGCGCCAAGTCGATGCGTGGGCGTGGAAATCCCCCCTTCCAAACCGGTTTGCATCTTTGATCTGAAATTGGGCGTGGACGCATCACGAGCGGCCGCCCCGGATTGGGATTCCTTTCGGAGCTTGCCCACACCCTGACTTCTCGGCTATAATGCGCCTCCTCCGGTGGTGAGCGTAGCTCAATCTGGTAGAGCACTGGACTGTGGATCCAGTCGTTGTGGGTTCAATTCCCATCGCTCACCCCATACCACCTTGGGAAATCAAAGGGCTCGCCATAGATCGTTGATGCTGCGCTACTGCAAATCCCGCGGGATGGTTTCTTTCCATTCCTTAACGATGTCAGGTTGCCCATCTCTCAGCAGTTCCCGGCGGAAGATCACGTAGAAGTTCATTTTATCGGAGCGAATATCCATGGTGGTTTTGAATCGCAGCGCCCTTTTTCCTTTCCTTAACTGGTGTTCTCTGATACCGAGAAAACTGGAATCGGCCGGATTCAACTCACTCGTCTGATACTCTGTTCGTGAGATGGTTCGAATCTCAACATCCCGTGCATGCAGCTTGTCTTCCGCCTCGGCCTTCATGCAAACGGTCTGGTTTATGAGATCGTGAATGACCTGCTGATTTTCCAAAACACCAGAGGCGCTGCCTTCCACTTCTTGAACATCTGCCAATGCCTCTCTGGGTTCAGGAGGGAGGAATGGAGGGACATCGGGTTTCCCGGGAGCAACGACGGGCAGCTCCATTCGCGTCGCTTCGGTTCCAACATAGAGTTGCATGGTGACGGGATTCGGAGTCGGCCAGATCATTGGGAACGATGCATTGGAAATTTTCAGGCGGATTCGGTGCCCGGAATGAAAGGTCCATGTGGTGAAATGGAGATCGAAGGCGAGATTATAAATCTCACCGGGTTTCAATGATTCCGGCTTAAGCCTGGAATCCCGCTGCGATCCATTCATGACGGCGCCCGTCACAAGCGACACCTGCCCATCAGGCTGGACATCCTCAAGGCATGCCACCCAATGCGCCAGCGGCGCATCCACTGATGTTTTCAGGCGCACCTTGGGGAAGCCCGCAATTTCGATCTCTTTGTCCAGGATGCGGCTATTATAGATAAGGCTCGACCCTTCAACCTCACGCATGTCCCCCGTCGGTTCGCCCCACCAATATCCGAGTGGGATGCCTGTGGCAGGGTTGTTTTTCAACCGATCGATCTGGGAGCTTTCGACCTTCTCGTGCAGCACGCCCGCCGATGACGGGTAGAACCGGCGCCACTTGGTGCGCCTGATCGGCCAATCTTCGTATCTCCACTGCCCGGGCGTCGTTTGCAATTGGGCGTCAGGTGGATGGCCGTCGCGAATGAAAAGGGCCAGGCGCTTTTCAGTCATGATGCCCGTGTCCCTGTCTTTGAGCCAATGGTCCCACCACCGAATTGCCTCATGACGCCATTCAAAGTTCGGCCCCGGCACTCCATCGTCCGGCCATGCGTGGTTCCATGGGCCGATCAGGGCCTTCATGGGCACTTTGGAATTTTCAAGCATGCGCGGCACGAAATCCCTATACCCATCCAGGAGCCCGCCGATCATGAAGACAGGCACCTGTATCGCATCATAATTCCATCGGAGTGAATGCGATCTCCAGAAGTCATCGTCGCGCTGGTGCTTAAGGTAGGTCAGAATCCAAGGATAGGTCTCGAACCTGGATTCAAAATAGGCGTCGTCGATGATGTAGTCGGGCGATGCGGGCATTCCGTTGTCACAATCGATCTCGAGTGCGTACAGGTCGATGTGGAGCGCGCCGTCGATGTAGTGAACGTCATCCTTGTACAAGTCATCTGTGGAATGAGCAACCAGGATGGCGGCAAGCCCCGACGGCCTGCGCATCGCCACCTGGAGTGCATTGAAGCCGCTCCACGAAATCCCCCACATCCCCACTCGACCGTTGGACCAGGGTCGCTTTGAAAGATAGTGGATGATCTCCACGGCATCTTCCAGTTCATCATCGGAATATTCACGATCAGGAAGGCGGCCCTCGGATGAACCGGTGCCGCGCACGTCCACCTTAGCCATGACGTAGCCGCGACGGACGAAATATGTGTAGAGCGAGTAATCGCGGGCACGGAAGAAATCATCCTTCCTGTAGGGGAGCATTTCCAGAAGCACCGGGAACTTCTCACCATCGGCTATCGGGATCGGATTGTAGTAGGTGACAGAGAGGCGAATCCCATCTCGCATCGTCAGCCAGTCTTGTTCGATGCGGAATTCATGGGTTGTACCGGTTGAAGCAGCCGGCAATTCTGTTGGAAGGAAAATGACCAAAAGAGCCATCGTGATTCCACTGCAGACCAAATGAAATTTTTTCATTGACGCCCTCTTTCCAAAGCGAAGGGATAACCCGTTTGCATGATCCCCATTGGTTCTGTCCGATCCGCAGACCCAGCCCGTGCCGATGAATGCCATCGTGACTGAAAAAACATATCTCTAGATTATCCTTGGCCGCCATCACTTGTCATCCTGAGCGAAGCGGAAAATCTGTGATCCATGCCTCGTTAATTTCCGGACGGGCGTTTTCGATCTCTACACGCAGCCTTCTTTGGATTATGATTGAGATGATGGTGATTTTGACGATTTGAATGTATCTATAATTGGAGGTATTGAACGTGCGACGAATGAGATCGGCGATTGCCGAAAGAGTTTTCCAACTAATCCTTTTCGCCTTCCCAATAACCGCTCTCTTGACGGTGATGGCATGCCCTCTGGCGGCTGCCAATCCCTATCCACTCATGGTCGGTGATCAGGCGCCCAAGCTACTCATCAGCAAGTGGATCAAAGGCGACCCAATCGCCGACTTCGCTCAAGGGACGACATATGTGGTCGAATTCTGGGCGACGTGGTGCCCACCGTGCAATGAGAGCATTCCCCATTTGACCGAGGTGCAAAAGAAGTTCGGCGAAAAAGCAACCGTCATCGGCGTTAATATTTGGGAGCCCAACCAGGCGGATGTGCCTCCCTTTGTCCAGGCGAAGGCGGAGAAAATGGACTATCACGTCGGACTTGACACCTATGATGATCCGAAGGGCGGCGAGGGCGCGAAAGATGGAAAGTGGGCGCACGATCATGGCCTCATGTCGAAAACTTGGATGGCGGCATCCGGATGGGATCAGATCGGAATCCCGACGGCGTTCATTATCAATCAGCAGGGGAAAGTCGCCTGGATCGGCGATCCAATGGTGCTTGAAAAGCCCCTCGCCGGTATCGTCGACGGCAAGTGGAATTTGGATGAGCACGCCAAGACATATCTGGCGGAACAGGAAGTCGTCAAAGAAAATCGCGCGATGGTGAAAGCCATGGAGGAAGCCAGGGAGAAGGGCAATGTGGCTGAGGCCGTCGCTCTTGCTGACAAATACCTGGCCCGTGATCCGGTGAAGAACCTGGATATTCTGGGATTCAAATTCGAGTGCCTCTATGTTGATCAGAAGAACATCGAAGCAGCCAATGCGTGTGCACGCCAGGCGCTGGAGAATGGCAAAAACGACGATGCTAATCCGTTGCCGACGATCGGCTATGTCATGGCATTCGTAACCCCGAACGGCATCAACCCCGATGCCGATCTCGGATTAAAAATTGCGACAAAATGCGATGAAATGGCCGAAGGCAAGAGCGCGGGCATGAAGCAGGTTCTCGCGAAATTCCTCTTCTTGAAGGGCGATTATCCACGTGCTGTGGAGGTGCAGACGAAGGCCATTGAGATCTCCCTGTCGAAAAACAAGACCGAGATGATGAAGCGCCTGGAGGAATACAAGAAGGCTGCGGGCGAGACGACAAGCAAGTAGAGACATCAGCCTTCTGCGCGAGTATCGAAATGAAGATCGAGTCCATCTTTTTCATTCTGCGGATGAGCCGATCTGATGTCTCTGCAGATGCATCCGGCTCCTCCGCTTCTCTGTTCCCGCGCCTTTCGCTGATGCCATGGTAATACCGGCGCTTGACCATCAATCAACTCTCTCGGACGGAGGAGATGCCTACCATCGACTCCGGCCGGTCGTTAAAATCAATGCAAGATGTTATTTAGACTGGCATTTTTTTTACCGGGCTTGGTCGTGATTTTTTTCACAATGGATCAATTAGTCCGGCGAGAATGCCAGGCACACCGCGCCGAGTGGGAACGTGACGGCAAGCCGCACGGATTGCTCTTTCGACCGCCTGAATGCACCTATTGGATCAGCGGCATCTCATCGCTCAAGGTCTGGTTGTCCTGGCTTTTCTGGACGCCTTCGTGGGCGAAAGGAGATTCGAACGCCATGGTGCTTCTCAGAAATTACCGCTGGCTTTTCGGGATATGGAATCTGGGCAATATCGTGCATGCCGTCATCGTCCTCTCGAAGACGGCCTGACCTGAGAGCCGATTTGGAGCGGATGTGAGCCGGGAGAAGATGATGAGCTGGTTTTGTTTCTACTACTTTTGTAGCAAAATAAAAATCAGCTTGTTTCAGCCAGATGGCCAAGAACAGCCGTGCTGGAGAGAGAGAGCGTATTACACATGAAGACAGGAATCGGACTGATCGGGGAAAGGGCTCCTGTAGGTACTTCGCGCGATCGAAATGAACCTCAGGATCACTCGGCGCTTCGATGTGATCATGTCAGGCCCAGGGGCCGTGCAGCGATAGGGCGGATTGACTCCTCTTATAGCCCATCCAGTAAACCGCGGGCAGATGCGAGAAGCTCTTCTCGCAAGTAGGGCTTTATATTCGAAGAAATAAAACCGATATTTTCGATATTTCATTTATCGAAATCCCGCCTCGAAGGTGGAACATCGACATGTAATATTTCAAATGATTGGGCTCTGGCCGGCACGCATTTGACAATAATTGGTGTCCCTGTTTCGCTTCGGATGAGCCATCCCGACCGAAACGGCTTCATCATCCTCCACGGCCTGATCCCAGAGGACATCGTTGCCCTTAATACAGACTATGCGCATCTGGAATTCCAGGAGAGGGATTCCGCTGGTCTAAATACGGACGCCGTGGCTACTACGAAGCAATCCGCACTCCACTTTGACTGGCTGCGCATCGAGCCGGTTCTCCAGCCCATTTCCTCGCACTCTGCGACCATTTTCTTTAATCGTGCCGTGCCCGGTGTTGGTTGGGCGAAAGTCACAGGCTCATCTGCATCCCATCCCGGCAAATCCCGCCGCCCCTTGGGGGGGACCTCGCGCAGCAGTTGTTCCCAGAGGGTCATACCAATGGATCCCTGCCGGGGTTGCTAATATCGATCTGTTGCTTTCGCCGGATGAGGATTACGATATTGAACTGCTCGTGGCGGCACCATCCGATCCAGACGAGCTTCACCTCTTGTCGATGTCCGTCAACGGCCAGCGAATCATGCTGAGTGAAGGAGGCCAAACGTCTGAGGGCATAACTGTTTTGGTGGGTGTTCTGCGGCGACCGATTGTCTCACGCGATCTGACTGTGACGCGATTAATATTTTCCGCAAGGCGATCGGAAACGGCGGCGCACGAAGATGCGGCTTTCGGGCCATTATTCAGCCGGTTGGTCGTCACCCCGAGAGAGAGCCCAAACCCTGTAGCTCCTGCACAAAATCAATAGCGGAATCGACGCTTCTGGTTGGATTCCTTAGATTAAATCCTTTCCAGTGTTTTAATATCCTCGCCCAGCGCGAGAATCTGTTTGTATCGGCGATCCGGGTCCTTTTCAAGGCACTTTAATAGAATCCTGTCGCAAATTGGCGGCAAATCATCGCGGATTTGAGTGGGCGCAACCGGTTTTTCAAAGAGGTGCTGGTAAAGAACTCGCTCAGTATGAAAAGGAGGCATGCCGACCAGGAGGTGATAGAGGGTCGCGCCGAGAGAATAAATATCCGTTCGGGGATCGACTTTCTTCCCCTGTATTTGTTCGGGGGACATGTAATAAGGCGTTCCACTGACGGTTCCACTTTCTGTGGGAGATGATTCGTCGAGCACTTTGGCGAGGCCGAAATCCGTGATCTTGATCTGCCCGCTCTTGGTCAGCATGATGTTGGTTGGTTTGATATCGCGGTGGATGATTTTCTGTTTGTGGGCGTAGTCGAGGGCCAGACACAAATGGCGCGCCAGGAAGATGAATTGTGGGATTGTCAGCCGCTTCCACTTGTCAATGAGAGCCATGAAATTCTGACCCTCGATGTATTCCATCGAAATGAAGTAGTTCTTGCCGATACGGCCGACGTCGAACAGGGTTACAATATTGGGGTGGTTCAACGCGGCAGCCGACCGGGCTTCCATGAAGAATCGTTCAACCATCTTGGGATCCGCATGGACTGGGTGGGAGAGTATCTTGAGCGCGACGACTCGCTTAAGGATCTTGTCCTGAGCCTTGTAGATCATACCCATTCCGCCTTCACCGATTTTTTCGACGATTGCATAGCGGTCGGTTCCGTCGAGTGGAGTGGGTGCGGAGGCGCTCAGCGTGGAGCCTGCGGATGAGCCGCCGCCTTCTGCCTTGGCAATCTCGGCTTCAATCCTGTCGACGCGCGTGCCCAAATCGCGGTAAGAATAATCTTCCTGTCGAATTCTTTTATAGAGCTTCAGGGCTTCTTTCTGCCTGCCGACTTTCTCCATGGCATCTGCCATGAGGTAGTACAGTTCGATATTGTCCGTTTGAATTGGCTTGTCTGCTGTGGCTTTCATGTATCGATCGATTGCCAGATCATATTGACCGCGTTGGACGAAAAGCTGGCCGAGCAACGAGCAGGCTGTCAAGTAATGCTCGTCGGAGGAAGGGACTTTCTGGAGCAGGATCAGCGCTCGTTCTGCATCATCGCAGCTCTTGGCGGCGACACCGGCGTCCCAGTAGCTCTCGGCCTTCTCCAACAGTTCTGATGCCTTCTGGTACTTTCTCAGTTCGAAAAACAAGTCGCCCGCTCTGAGGAATTCCCCTCCGCGTTCGTACATCTCCGCAGCCATCCCTTTATCATTGCACTTGAGGTAGGCTTCTGCTGCCGGGACGAACGAGTCGTTCTTCAAATAACAGACGGCCGCTTCATGAAAGAGACTTTCCCACTCGTACAATTCAGCGGCGCGAATGTAGTCGCCTGCTTTTTCAAAATATCGAGCTGCTTCAGCTTGTTGGCCTAAAGCGAGTGCGTCCTCGGCGTGCATATTCAATGCACCCCGCATATCTCCTGCCAGCTCCAACATCTCGGCGGCCTTATCGTAGAGAGGAATTTTTGCGTAGTATGTGGCGGCTTCCTTGAATTTCTTGGCCTTCTGACTATACTGGGCGGCTTCTCTAAGGAAACGCTCTTTGGCGCATATATCAATTGCTTTTGATGTTTCACCAATACGGTCATAGAGGCTTGCGGCTGCAATTGCCATCTTAGCGCCCTCTTTGGAAAGTCCTGAGGTCGCCGGACCGGACGCGAAGCTTCTAGTTTGCTGATAGGCTTTTTCGTAGCACTGCGCGGCATGGGCGAGATTCCCGCCCTTTTCGAATGCCTGGGCCGCTTTGACGAAAGCGCCGCTATGTTCGAGTAATTCTCCGGCCTTTTCATATTGCTGGAGCTGAAGATAGATGTCAGCCGCCTTGTCATAGTTATGCGTATTCTCGAGTATCTCCGCGGCTCGAATCGGGCGGTTGGTTTGGAGAGCCAAATTGGCAGCCTGCGCATAATTTCGACCCTGCAGATAGCAGACGATTGCCTTGTCCGGTTGTTTCAGTTTTTCATAAAGAGCCGCGCAAGCAAGATGCTCCTTGCCGTCCGTATAAACCCGAATTGCTTTGTCATACAATTCGAGACGCTCATAGACTTCTCCTGCAGCGAGGAAATTGTGGGTTTCGGTGAGATTTCGAGCGCGTTTGAGTTCATAGGATTTTGGAAACATCCGCTGTTCGAAGCGATTCAGAAGTGTTTCTCTGGCATTGGCACCAGAGTGGAGAGCATAAATAAAAGATGTGATGATGTAATAGGCTGCTGCCGCCACGGCTATGTAGATAATCCATTGAATGAACTCGGGCAAGTCGGAAAACGAAAAGGAGAAATTCAGCGGAATGCCCGCTCTAAAATGGCCGAACGCCGCATCGAATCGCATAACTTTTCAAGAATACACTAAGAGCCGTACCCGCCTTTGTCAAGGATTCCCTGATGCGAGGTCGTGGCATGCCTTTTCAAAAAATGTAAAATGGCTCAAGTTTTTTCCGCCGTGGTACCAAGAGGAAATTTGAAGTATGTAGAGTATCTCTTTATGATAGGGAACATGCTACACCGAGAGGAATGGGAGGCTTTCGAAATCGAGCACCTTGGCGCGTGGGCAATGCTGAGCGCCAGCAGTCGAGGCCGACGGTATCAGGAGGCCGAGCATCCTTTCCGGACCTGCTTCCAACGGGACCGTGATCGTATCGTTCACTGCTCTTCCTTCCGGCGTCTCGAATACAAGACTCAGGTCTTCGTCAATCATGAGGGAGACCATTATCGTACACGATTGACTCATACGCTGGAAGCATCCCAGATCAGCCGCACCATCGCTCGTGCGTTGCGACTCAACGAGGATCTCACCGAGGCCCTCGCTCTTGCTCACGACCTCGGGCACACACCATTCGGTCATGCGGGCGAGGAAGCCATGCGCGATCTCATGAGGGATCACGGGGGGTTCGAGCATAATCGGCAGAGCCTGCGGATTTTGGAGGTCATTGAGCGACGGTATCCGGAGTTCCCGGGGCTCAACTTGACCTGGGAAGTGCGCGAAGGAGTCATCAAGCACTCTCCCGGCCACGAAAAACTGGCTGATTCAGAGTATGAGCCGGAGAAATCGCCGTGTATCGAATCCCAGGTTATCGATTTCGCCGATGAGATCGCATATATCACACATGATGTCGACGACGGCTTGGCCAGCGGGATGCTCGAACCGGATAGCCTCGCCTCTGTGCGTCTCTGGGCCGATACACGGGAAGGGCTGAATAAGCGGATGACAACCACGACCGATGAACAAATCGTGATATACCAGACCGTTCGCGGCCTCATCAACTCGCTGACCACCGATCTCATCCAAGAAACTTCCCGGCAACTTCATAAACATGCCGCTTCGATCGAAGATGTCCGGAATCATCCGGCGCGGCTTGTTGCATTCAGCGATGAAATGCTGGCGAAGAAGGATGAATTGAAGTCCCGCCTTTTTGAAAAACTCTATCATCACTACCGAGTCATTCGGATGGGCAACAAAGCTCGGCGGATTCTCACCGATCTCTTCCAGACGTATGTCGCCAATCCGATGCAGCTTCCTCCCAATATACAGTCGAGGCAGGATGATGAAGGCCTGCATCGCGCGATCTGCGATTACCTCGCCGGCATGACCGACCGTTATGCGCTTGATGAGCACAAACGACTCTTTGATCCACATGAAAGAGTCTGAAGGATATTCATGATTTCAATGGGTGGGTTGTAAAGCGTGGTCAAGCGAATTCTTCTCTGCCAGGAGTGCAAGCGGCAATGGGACGTCACGAATTACGAAATTGGGCAGAAACTTCGTTGCCTGTGCGGGTTTCTGATGGAGGTGCCGCTCGTGAAATCGTATGCACCAGCCATTCAGCACTGCGAATCCTGCGGCGCTCCCCGCACACCAACAAAGCTCGCCTGCCAATACTGCGGCGCGGAGCCGACGCTGACATCGTCTCGCATGAGCCTCGTGTGCCCTCACTGCCTCTGCCGCACAGCCGACGAAAGCATGTTCTGCCAGTCCTGCGGCCAATCCATCCAGCCGGCGACACTCGATCATCGCACCGGGCAGCTCCTCTGTCCGAGGTGCCTGAAGCCGCGACTCCTCAATCGTGAGATCGGCGCATTTCAGGTGGATGAATGTGGAGTGTGCGGCGGAATGTGGATTGGTGAAGGCGTTTTCGAAAGGATCGTCAATCAGCAGGCACGCGAAAGGGAAGAAAAGGTTTATTCACACGAAATACGGACCTGCTCGCCCTCAGCAACCGACACTCGCATCACATACATCAAATGCCCTCTCTGCGAAAAGTTTATGAATCGTCGTAATTTTGCCCATGCAAGCGGCGTGATCATCGATGAATGCAAAAACGACGGTATCTGGCTGGACCGGGATGAATTGCACAAGATCGCGGAGTATGTTGCCAGTGGCGGATTGCGGCGAAGCAAAGAGATTGAGCTCCGGCGCTTGGAAGAGCAAAGAAAACAGATTGTTCAGGCCGGCTCTTCATTCACAGGACCGCACCCTCTCTTTTCCGATCGCACCCGTGACAAAGATATCGAGCTGACTGAATTCGGCAAGGCTTTGTTCGATGCCGTTGCCGATTTTGTCCACTGGATCAAGAGTTAGTGGAGCCCAACGAACACACGCCTTTTCATCGGCGAGGTACGGTTGCTTCATCAGCCGAAATTCTGCTGCGTGTATTTATGGCATAATGGCAGATTGAGAGGAGGCTGTTGAGTGGTGTGGAGATTGATGCTGCAACCCGCTTTTGTGGCCTTATTGCTGCTGATTGGAGCCGGTTTGTGCCCTTGCAGTGCCGGCGCTGCTGCTGTTCCCAATACGACCCCAAAGCCGCCAAGGGTCGGGTTCGTGTATGTGGGCCCAGTGAGTGATGTGGGATGGAGCTGGGCGCACGATCAGGGACGACAGAAGTTGATCAAGGAAATGGGAGTCGAAACTTCCTATATGGAAAAGGTTGCAGAAGGGCCGGATGCTGAACGAGCCTTGCGGACATTGGCCGCCAAGGGGTGCCAGGTCATTTTTGCGACCAGCTTTGGTTACATGGATTCCGTCATCAAAGTGGCGAAGGAATTCCCGGCAATCAAATTCGAACATTGTACGGGATATAAGCGAGCGGAAAACGTCAGCATCTATGATGGCCGTGGCTATGAGTGTTGGTATCTGGCAGGGCTGGTTGCCGGCAAAATGACGAAAAAAAATGTCATCGGGTATGTCATGCCATATCCGATTCCGGAATGCACTCGCAATAGCAACGCTTTCACGCTGGGTGCACGGAGCGTCAACCCTCGCGTGACGTGCCGGATTGTCACGATCAACTCCTGGTTTGACCCTGTGAAGGAACGCGAAGCGGCGCAGGCTCTCATCGATGCCGGCGTTGATGTGCTGGCGCGAGAGAGTGATTCAAATGCCGCCGATCAACTGGCGGATCAGCGAGGAGTGCTGGCGATTGGCTATAACAGTGTTAGCCCGAACAGTCCTTCTGTTCTCACAGCCCCCGTTTGGGATTGGTCGGTATATTATCGCCAGGTCGTCCGGAATTGGCGCGATGGAAAGTGGCAAAGCCGGGATTATTGGGGTGGCATCCGAGATGGGATCATCGACCTGGCACCGATCAACAGCAAAGTTCCGGCCGATGTTCGGGCCCTCGTTGCTGCAAAGCGCGATGCCATCAGGAATGGGAAGTTTCAGCCTTTTGGCGGCCCAATCAAAGATCGCAACGGGACAGTCCGCGTGAATGCGGGATTGACCCTATCAGATGAGATGCTGCGATCCATGGATTGGCAGGTCGATGGAATCGTGGGGACCTCGGAGTAGAAGATCGCACGCAGCAGCCGAAGGCGGATCTATTCTGCAAGGCCACGTCGTGGTCGGCAATAATGCGCTGATTGTACGAAGTAAAAAGCAAAAATTTCGGGAAGCGTATTGATTGAGGGGTTCCTTTTTACTGTGACTTCACCAATTCAAAATTTCCTGATGACCGAAATCCGCGGATAAGGAATGGCGGCAAGCCATCAGATAGTCTCAATAGACCCGGCATGACGGCTCGGCATCCTCGCGAGGGCCGTGCAGCAGAGGCTCCGAAGCCATTTTGTCGCAATAGGCGTGTGCTTACTCGCGGATAAGGGTGATGAGGCACCGGCTTGACTTTGATGCTACCCTGATCTCTTGAGGGCCGAGAGTGACACCGCACTAAGCGCGGTGTATCATGCTCCTTCTCGCTCATGTTGGAAGCTTGTGCGATCACCAAATGCTTTGGCGCTACTCGCGCTAACGACGCCGTTGATTTGGAGATTTCACCGGGTGAAATTCTGGCCATCGTTGGCGAGAACGGCGCCGGCAAATCGACTCTCGTAAAGATTCTCTGCGGCCTACTGAAGCCCGATAGCGGGACTTTGGTTGTGGATGGCCGCCCCGAGGCCTTCCATTCGGTCAGCCAAGCCGTCTCAGTGGGAATTGCGGCCGTTCACCAGCATTTTGCTCTGGTACCGAGCTTGACCGGACTCGAAAACATTTGGCTTGCAGTTGGTGGAAACCGGCGGGACTTGGTTCAGCGAGCCCAAAAGATCATCAATCGACTTGGACTGCAGGTTCCACTCGATCAGCCGATCCATCAACTCCCTGTACCGTTTCAGCAGCAGCTGGAGATCTTGCGGGCGCTCGTCCAGAATTGCAAATATTTATTGCTGGATGAACCGACTGCCGCTCTTGGATCACAAGATGCCGATGCTGTCCGCCGCCTCGCCGGAAGCCTGGCTCTCTCTGACCACGCGGTCGTGCTCATCACTCACAAGCTTTCCGACGTTCTCGAATGCGCTCATCGCGTTGTTGTGATGCGCCAAGGCCGGATTGTCGGCAATTGGCCTATCCACGAAACGAATGCTGCTGCTATCAGCGACGCGATGATCGGCGAAATCAGCATTCCATCGAATCACAACTGCTTGCCCAATTGTGGCCGCGATGTTGTGCTTGATGTACAGAATGTGAGTTGTTCCGGAAGCGCCGGGACCGCAGGACTGACGGATGTGTCGTTGCAGGTGCATTCGGGTGAAATCCTCGGCGTCGCAGGAGTCAGCGGCAATGGACAGGAACCGCTTGCAGAGGTTGTGACGGGTCTGAAGTCGCCGGAATCGGGAAAGATTCTATTTTTAGATCATGATGTCACTTATCACTCACCCGCTCGAAGACACCGTCTTGGCTTGGCTCATGTGCCTGCCGACCGGCGTCGATATGGCGCTGCCGGGGCGCTCCCTGTTTACGGCAACCTCTGTCTGCGGCGTTATCGGGAATCGGCGCTCAGCCCCAAAGGATGGATCAGGAGCCGGATCTGGAAGCAGTTTGCAACCGATCTTATGAAAACGGTCTCTGCCGACTGGCCGCTCGATTTTCAGACACGCCATCTTTCAGGGGGCAATCTGCAAAAACTGATCCTGGCCCGCGAACTCGATGCGAGCCCCCGCCTGCTCGTGGCTGTCTATCCGACGCGGGGGCTGGATGTGCGGGCCGTGTCGCAGACTCGCCGGATCCTTCTCCAGAGCCGGCGTGCGGGAGGTTCTGTTCTGCTGATCTCCGAAGATCTCCGCGAGCTGCTGGATCTCTCAGATCGAATCATCGCCATGAGTGGAGGCCGGATTATCGGTTCAGTGGAACCGGGCCAGGCTTCCGCGGCACGACTGGGCCAGTTGCTCGGTGGAGGTTAAGCTTTGTTGAAGCATCTGGTCGCCGCTGTCTTCGCGTTGTTGGCTGCGCTTCTTCTCGGCTTTGTCGTTCTCTGGATTTTGCATGTGCCGCCGCTCGACGCCTGCAAAGGAATGCTCGCTCTCTGCTGGGCTCGAAAAATGGACACGGCCGCGAAGGCACTCGTTCTCTGCCTTTTAGGAACTGGGATTTCGGTTGCGTTTCGGGCCGGCTTCTGGAATGTCGGCGCCGAAGGTCAGCTGTGCGTAGGAGCTATCGCGGCCGCCGGAATTGGATTGTACGTAGCTCCGGCTTCTCTATGGCCTGCCCCATGGCTATGGACGGCTCTCGCTCTGGTGGCGGGAACATTGGCCGGCGCGTTCTGGTGCCTGGGGCCGGCGCTCGTTCGAGCCAAATGGCAAGTCAGCGAAGTCGTCACGACGCTCATGTTGGTTTATGTGGCGAAGCGATTGCTGGAATATCTCTATCTGGGGCCCTGGAGAGATCCTCAAGGATATGGGTTCCCCGGCTCAGCCCCTCTCTCCGCCAGTCTTCATGTGTCCCTCGTCTGGATCGCTATCCTGACCGGAGTGGGAGCAATCATCTGCGCGCTGCTTGTGAAAAAAACCGTCATTGGATTTGAGATGTCGGTGCTCAGCGAAAGCCGGGATGTGGCGCGGTATGGAGGAATCCACGTCGGCCGTTGTCTGGCGATTGTTGGGATGATTTCCGGGGGACTC
This sequence comes from uncultured Acidobacteriota bacterium, assembly GCA_903916735.1. Taxonomy (GTDB): domain Bacteria; phylum Acidobacteriota; class CAIWXX01; order CAIWXX01; family CAIWXX01; genus CAIWXX01. The sequence continues at coordinate 57,987 of CAIWXX010000078.1, read as the reverse complement.
GCCGGTTTGGCCGGAGCTGTTCAAGTGACGGGCACAGCAGGACGGCTCATCAGCGGTATCAGCGTTGGAGATGGGTTCACGGCGATTATCATTGCCTGCCTCGCCGGGCGTCATCCTTTGGGCGTGCTTATCGTGGCACCTTTCTGGGCGATGCTCAAGGTCGGCGCGGAAGATCTCGAAGTCTCCTATCAGATCCCTCAAGCCTTCAGCACGGCTCTGGAAGGCATCTGCCTACTCTGCTGGCTGACATCGGTGTGGATCGGAAGGCGATGGTTCCGGCGCTTCCGAGGTAACCTGACATGATGGACTGGCCGGCGATGAACATGGCCACAGCCATCTGGATGGCTGCTGTTGCCTACGCGAGTCCGATGATGCTGGCTGCCCTTGGCGAGGTCATCTCGGAACGAGCCGGCGTGATGAATCTCGGATTGGAAGGGATGATCGCCGTCGGTGCGCTGGTCGGATATGGAGTCTCAGCCGACCATGGAAGTGCATGGCTCGGGCTGGCAGCAGGGGGCGGGGTGGGGTTGCTGCTGGGAGCGGTGCATGCCGCTCTGGCTGTCTGGATTGGCGCCGATCAGATTGTCGCGGGATTGGGGATGAGTTTGGCTGCGACTGGAGCGGCGGCATTCCTGGGCCCAATGTGGATCACATGGCGGAGTCAACCGGCATTCATATCGGAATTATCCGCGAGCCGCTACAAGGCTCTCTTGGGATTCCCACCGACCACCTACCTCGCACTTGCATTGGGATTGATAGCAGTGTCGGTTCTATCCGGCCGTCGCTTGGGCATCGCCATCCGCGCTTCTGGGGATTCACCCGAAGCGGCCGAGGCGCTTGGGGTGAGGGTGCGGGCTGTTCGATCGAGTTGTGTCCTAGTGGGAGGTATGCTCGCAGGCCTCTCCGGCGCCATTCTGTCGCTGGCTTACGCCCAGACATGGACGAGTACCATGCCGAATGGAATGGGATGGATCATCATCGCTCTCGTCCCACTCTCCGGCTGGCGGCCCGGGCGGGTCATGTTGTTTTGCCTTTTGCTGGCCGCGGTGAATGCACTGCAAATCCGTTTTCAGATTATCGGTGTGAAGTTGTCCGCGTCGATTCTGGACATGATGCCGTATGTGGCGACACTCATCGCCGTCATCGCCGGTCGGATCTGGCCATGGAGAAAAGGCAGATGGAACGAACCATCGGCGCTCGGCCGGCCACTCGAGCAATGAACGGCGAGCCGGCCGAGAAGCCGTATCCACTCCCTCCTGACCAATTCCATAAGAAGGCGATTGCTCCAAAGCCAATGATAGTCGGGAATCCGATCTGGAGTTCTTTTCAAAGAGCTCGGGTTCGGCTTCTGGAAATTCCGAAATGTGAAACCACGAAACTCCTCTGCCCCCCTGCCTCTGCAAGAAAAGACGGAGAGGAATCCCCGTCGAGAATAGTTGTTAACAGGATCATCGTCGATGGAAACGTCTGTGTCTGCGTTTGCTTGGAGAGGGGCACAAAACTGGACAAATGATGCGCGGCCGATTTGGCACGGCATCTCCGACGCACAACAGTCGATCCTGAGTCGCAGAGAATAATTGACCTTCACGCCGGGTCCATCTAGAATCCGATAGCAATCATGGCTTCCGGGTTGGAGTGATCTGATGAGAGTCTACATTCGATGGGTTGTGGCCATCGTCGGGATTGTGTTTCTTGTCTGGTTGGGCTATCAGGCGGGACGCGGAACACAACGTCGCCTGGCTGAAATTGGGCGTCAGAGCTCCCCGAAGCCGGACCCCGTCGTTTGGAGAACGATCAATGACCCAGCCGGCTTTTCAATCGATCTGCCGACCGACTGGACACTCAAGCGAGATCAGGCCACAAGCCGCATTGAAGTGCGCAGTCATAATGGCGAGAGTGTGCTCCTCTGGCCCGTTTGGATATCGACAAAACTCGATGAAGCAAGCGCGTCGGTTGTTCTTGTCAATCTTGCAAAACGCGTGCTCCCGCAGATTGAGTGGCGAATGCTTCCGACGAATGGGATGACCGCTGTGCGTTTGCGAGGCGACACACCTGATACCGATGCTCTGGCTCTTCTGACATGGGTATCGAGTCCCCGCGGGAGTGCGGCGGTCGCTTCTGTGATCAGCGCTCATGTTGGGAAATTCGGCACTTTCGAGACAACATGTTCCCGTATCATCGGCAGCTTTCGAGTGATTGGTTCTCCGCCGCAAAAAGAAAAAAAACTCAAATTTGTCCCATGGGTCGATCCGAAAGAGCAAGCGTTCACGATGGACATTCCTGTTCAATGGAATGTGACTGGCGGCCTCACTCGATCGACATCAGGCGACGGCAGGCCCTCTTGTCAAATCGTTTCTCCTGATCATCAGATTGTTATCACCGCGGGTGACAGCAGAGTCACGGATTTTCTCGTACCTGATCCGATTCTCCTCGGCCAGGGCCTCAGCGATGGTTCCTGGTTCATCAAGGAATCCGGTGCCAAATTCGAAATTCGCCCCTTTATGGCGGGCCTCCAGTTTGCAACGGAGTTCGTGAAAGGGCGTGGATACACTGATCTCATCCTCAAGGAGGCGACAGGCCGGCCCGATCTTGCAGAAACCATCCGACGGGTTATGAAGCAGGGCGGGATGGTGAGCCAGCGAGTGAGTGTCGGGGAGATCGCCTATACGTGTTCGGCCGATGGCCGTTCATTTTATGGGTTCTGTTTCACCGGCACGGTTCTCATGTCGTCCGATGTCGGCGGGGGCGAATGGTTTGCGCCGTTCTTCTACAATATCCTCGCGACACCGGATCGCATGGAACAGGCACGGACGGTTCTCCAGAGGATTCTCAGGACTCTCCGATTTCGCCATGATTGGTGGGCCTCCCAGGAGCGACTTGCAGGAAAAGCACCGGAAATGTTTGATCACGCCGGTGGGCGGATTGCTCAGAGCCTGATCGATTCATATTGGGCCAAAAATCGGCCACCGACTGGACTGGATGTGGAAGAATCGAATTCCATGATGACAGTCGACGATCCCGCGAAAAAGCAAAGCATCACGATCGCCGGAGGAGCCAACTATTTCTGGATCGATGCACGAGGGAAAATAGTCGGCACCGAGATTTACTGCCTCCCGTCTATCGATTTCACTTCACTGGTCCGCTTGCCGTAGGCCGACAATTTTCGCAAGGGCAGAGTCTCCGCAAAGTCTCGAACGTGTAGATTCCTGTTGAATGCCGATCGCTCCAATCGATTTGAATTCCGTGGCAGCCGACGAGGTTGATCGCAAAAGGGTACACACTGTGAGGGATGGAGCTCGGATCGAGCAGTCGTTGCCCCGTCATTTCCTCGATACACTCAGCACATGGACATTGCAGGCGCAAAGGACGCGCGCCGGGTATATGCTCTGGTGGTTATCACTCCAGATGATCTTCACATCTTCCCTATTGGCTCTTGTAATAACACGTGGCGTGGGTGTCAATTTCGACATTTCGTTTCCAATCCCATGCCGGCTCTTATTTCCGATTGAAGGTGTATTGGAATGAGAGCCGGGGTTCTTTTAATAGTGAAACCCTGACGTTGCCGGCCAGCTCTTCCTGCATATTGGAAATGCTGATTTGACCCGCGAGATTTTCGACGACCTGCAGGAATGCCTTGGAATAAACTGAGGACGGATCCGAGATCACGGCCGGCCTCCTGCGATCCGTCTCCTCGCAGATACTTCCGGCCAAGGGGATCTCGCCGAGGAAGGGGACGCCGAGTTTTTACGCTCGCTCGCCTCACTCCGCCGGTACCAAAGACATCATCGCGCTTGCCGCAATGCCGGCAGATGTAGTGACTCATGTTTTCGATCAAGCCGAGCACGGGGGTGTTGAGCTGCCGGAACATATGAATTGCTTTCTCGGCGATGTGCAGCGCGACATCCTGGGGTGTCGAAACAATGGCGGCGCCGGTAAGGGGGATTTTTGGCAGAGAGTCAAATGCACATCGCCTGTGCCGGGAGGCAGGTCGATGATGAGATAGTCAAGAGGCCCCCATTCGACTCCGGCAATAAATTGCCCGACCATTTTCGCCAGCATCGGCCCACGCCAGATCACGGCCTGATCATCCTGAAGAAAGAACCCCATCGACATGACCTTCACGCCATATTGTTCGACCGGCATGATGCGTCCATCTACGGTGGGCGGGCTAATCGGTAGCCGCCTGACTGGCCTCAATATTGATCGCTCGTTTCTCCACGAGACGAATTTTGGTATTTCGCCTTCTCTTGACCTGCGCTCCCAAGGGCGGCTATCGTAGGAGTGTGAAGATACTTGAAACATTCGCGAATCCAACTCCCGGGCGTGATTATGAGATACATTTTGAGTGCCCTGAGTTCACCTGCCTGTGCCCTCGGACCGGTCAGCCTGATTTTGCTCGGATTGATATCCATTATTTTCCCGACCGGCTTTGTATTGAGCTCAAGTCACTGAAACTCTATTTGTGGTCCTACCGCAATCAGGGCGCTTTTCACGAGGCCGTCACAAACAAGATACTGGATGATCTGGTCGGCGTCTGTCGGCCTCGTTATATGAAGGTCACCGGTGACTTCTACGTGCGAGGAGGTATTCACACGACCGTGACGGTCGAACATCGGAAGAAGGGGCGGAAGACGAGATAGGCTGCAGTGCTGCTGATCTCTTTAGGGCGCCACCCAAATTCTGCAAAAAGGAACACCGAATGAAAATCCTGGCGATTGAGAAAGAAGTTGCGGGTGTCAAGGATGATCAATTTGTGCCTTCTCTGTTGAAAAAGGAGGCGGCTCGAGCATGGGATCTGCATCAAAAGGGGGTCATCCGCGAGCTCCATTTTCGCCAGGATTGGCACGGCGCCGTGCTCATTCTTGAGTGTGCCGATGCTGATGAAGCGAGAAAAGTACTCGGCACATTGCCGCTAGTTGAAGAGAACCTGATCACCTTTGACATCATGCCTCTCGTAGCCTATTCGGGTTTCTCCAGGCTGTTTCAAGAGGATTTCTGCGACGAACCCCCGCATTAACGATCAGCCGAAACCATCTGGCCTCAAGATCTCCAGGGGGGTTGCTTCAGGATTAATCATTGATATAGCGAATACGATAATCCAATTATTCCATATCATGTGAGGATTTCGGCTGTTCGCATGAGAGATCAATGTATCGAGCTCTTCCGGACCAGCGCTTATGATTTGACCTAATGAAGCCAACCTGAATGTGATTCAGGCGTCTAAATGAAGTGATGGAAGAACGTGATGTGGCGGCGGTTGCCCGGATTCGCGAGGGCGATACCGAGGCTTTTCGCGAACTCGTCGAGCGCCACAGCCGGAGCATCTTTCGACTGTCATATCGATTAACCGGGAACGAGCAGGATGCGGAGGATACTGTGCAGGAGACGTTTATTCGAGCCTACCGCCGACTCGATCACTTCGAACAATGGGCGACTTTCAAGACATGGCTTTATCGCATCGCCATCAACTGCGCTCATTTCGGCTCGTTGAATCCTCTTGATAAATGTGGAAGTGGGGATATTCACAGACGCCGTCGTCGAGGGATTGATAGATGCCCATACGCAACATCGGAATGTCGCTGATTGCCAAATTAACTCTTCCTTTGATTCCACTTTCCTTGGTGCTAGGATAAGGTTCTCTAAAAAAGAAGTGATGGAGGCTGAACAATGGACAGGATTACTGAGATTAAAGCCAGAGAAATTCTGGACTCTCGCGGGAATCCCACTCTCGAAGTGGACGTCATGCTTGAGTACGGATCCATGGGACGCGCATGCGTTCCATCCGGGGCATCCACCGGGCAACATGAAGCACTTGAGCTCCGGGACGGCGACAAGAAGCGTTTCGGCGGAAAGGGCGTTTCCAAGGCAAAAAACAACGTTCTGCAAGATCTCGCATCCATGCTCAAGGGCAAGGATGCCCTCGACCAGCGCGCCATTGATCGGGCGATGCTTGATTTGGACGGCACTGCAAACAAGAGCCACCTGGGAGCCAATGCCATTCTCGGCGTTTCCATGGCCGTTGCTCACGCGGCTGCCCAATCGGTCGGTCTTCCATTGTTCAAATATCTGGGCGGCGTGAATGCCTGCCTTCTGCCGACGCCGATGATGAATATCGTCAATGGCGGAGCGCATGCTGATAACAATCTCGATATTCAGGAGTTCATGATTGTGCCGGGTGGCGCGCCGACTCTCTCTGAAGCTGTGCGGATGGGCGCCGAAGTCTTCCATGCTCTGAAGAGTGTTTTGAAAGAGAAGGGATACATGACGCTCGTCGGCGATGAAGGCGGATTCGCACCTGCCGTGAAGAGTCATGAAGAGGCGATCGAGTGCATACTGGCGGCCATCACAAAGGCGGGTTACGTGCCTGGGAAAGATGTCGCACTCGCTTTCGACCCTGCCAGCAGCGAGTTCTACGAATCAGGAATATATCATTTCAAGAAATCCAGCGGACAGAAAATGACCTCCGCTCAGATGGTCGAGTACTACGAGAAGCTCGTCTCCACCTACCCGGTTGTTTCCATTGAAGACGGCATGGCCGAAGACGACTGGGATGGCTGGGTCGCCATGACCTCCAAGCTCGGGTCGAAGATTCAGATTGTCGGCGATGATCTCTTTGTCACCAACATGAAGCGGCTGCGACAAGGAATCGAACGTGGAGCGGCGAACTCCATTCTCATCAAGCTGAATCAGATTGGCAGCCTGACCGAAACACTCGATTGCATCGAACTGGCGCGACGATACCGTTATACAACGGTCATTTCGCACCGTTCAGGCGAGACCGAAGATGCCACAATCGCCGACCTGGCAGTTGCAACCAGCGCCGGCCAGATCAAGACAGGATCGCTGTCGCGGACGGATCGCACAGCCAAATATAATCAGCTCATCCGGATCGAAGAAGCGCTCGGCCACGACGCTCGTTTTGCCGGGTTTGAGCCGTTCAAGCGAGGATGAAAATCCAGCCGGCTGTGATTCCCCTGATTCCGATACAATCCTGGAATCCGCCGGATTTCCTGGGAATGATTTAATTGGTTGGGTGAGACGTTGGTTGCGGCAGAGGAGCCGAAGTGCAGAGGGGTGGAGGAGAGCACGCCCATCTGCATCACCACTCCTCCGTACCTCTATCGCTGTAGGAACAACAGGATTCCCAAATGTAATTTTTATGCCGATGCATCGTGGTTTCATCCGGCACCCGGTATTTCCGGCTTCTCGTTTGGAGGAGCTGCGACATGTTCCGAGATCACCTGAAGCTCAAGCGCATCGGATACGGCGCTCTCCTGGGCTACGCCGCGACCGCTCCATTTTCCATCAGCCTCAGCCAGGCTTTCCTGGCAGTCGATTTGTTGATCGTATCGCTCCTCTGGCGTTCGATTCCGCGCGAAATTCGATCCGCGAAGATGTCCTGGTTTTATGTGGGAGCAGCCGGCTATGGGCTCTTCACAATTCTTTCGGCCTCATTCTCCCAGGATCCTCTTGAAAGCCTCATCGGTTGCAAGAACCTGCTCCTGCTGCTGATACCGATTGCCGCTCTCCTCTTTCTCGAAACATCCGGTCAGTGGTGGGGTTTTCTCGGCGTCTTCTCGATCACCACCATACTTGCATCGCTCTACGGGATCTTCCAATACTATGTCCTCCTCGGTGCCGCTGGAATTTCGACGCGCGCCCACGGCTTTTTCAGCATTTACATGACATACGGCCAGTTCCTCATGTTGGCAGGAACGTTTGCAATGGCCGTCCTGCTAGCGCGAACTCGCCCGCGCCGCCGCGCTCTCGCTGCTGTGCTGTGGATGACATCAACCGCCGCGATGGGACTCAGCTTTGTCCGAGGCGCATGGGTCGGAATGCTGGCAGCCTTCGGAGTGCTTTTGGGGCTGAAGAAGAAACGATACCTGATTGTCCTCCCGGTGGCTCTTCTGATGCTGGTTCTGCTGGCGCCACTGAGTATTTTTTCGAGAATGATGTCAATATTTTCGCTGCATGATCAAAGCAACCGCGATCGAATCGATCTCATGCAGGCTGGGCTTCGGATGGTGCGCGACAATCCAGTGCTGGGTGTCGGTCCAAACATGGTGAGCCGTGTGTACCTGCTCTATAAGGCTCCCGGTTCTTTTCCGCGTATCAGCCCGCATTTGCACAACAATCTGGTCCAGATCGCGGCCGAACGCGGATTGATCGCCCTGCTTTTCTGGTGTCTGATGCTTGCCTCTTTTTTTCATAAAACGTGGCGCCAACTGCATGACGACACCGTAACCGATGAATCAGCCATTTTCATCACAGGCTCGTTCGTGGCGGTTATCAGTTTTTTGGTCGCTGGACTTTTTGACTTCAATTTCGGTGATTCGGAAATTGTCATGGCTTTCCTCATGACGCTTTCCATCCCCTATGGTGTTGATCGAAAATCGTGATACCATTGCGAATCACAAGTCGCGTGAGAATGGAATTGCACCTTCATGCATAACAGCTCCACCAACGAGGCTCTTGTGAATACGAATGAGTCTTCTTCCGGTTGTTTGTCCACAAAAGCGATTGATGTGAAGGCGCCGCTTCTTTCGCTTCGCTCGGTGGACGTGACTCTGCACACGCGGCGGGGGGATGTTGCAGCATTGAAGAATATCAATCTGGATGTTGATTATAACGAGGGGGTTGCAATCGTTGGAGAAAGCGGAGGCGGCAAGTCAACCTTGGCGTCAACCATACTTCGCTTGCTGCCGGTCTCGGGGAAAATATCGGGGCGCATTTTTCTCAAAGGAACGGATCTGCTTTCGCTGGATTCGGCTGAGATGCGACGGGTTCGCGGGCGCGAGATTGGGATGGTTTTTCAGAACCCTCTTTCGGCGCTTGATCCGCTTCAACGAATCGGGACGCAGATCAGCGAAGTGCTAGATGTCCATCATCTTGAGTGCGATCGCAAGGCGCGAGTCATGGAAATTCTGGACATGGTCGCCCTCGATGTGGACTGTGCGAAATTCTTTCCTCACCAATTGAGTGGCGGCATGCGTCAGAGGGCCATGCTCGCTATCTCACTCGCAGCCGCGCCTTCATTGCTTCTCGCGGATGAACCAACCGCTGCGCTCGATCCGCCATTGCGATCCCAATTGACGGATCTGCTCACCGGGCTTCGTGATCGACTCTCCCTCCTGATCATCACGCATGACATTGAACTAGCCATGCGACTCTGTTCCCGCGTCGCTGTGATGTATGCCGGAGAGATCGTCGAAAAAGGTCCGTGCGACCTTCTCCGGGCACCTCGCCACCCTTACACATCGATGCTGATCGATGCAAGCCGGATGAGTGATGTGGACTTTGCTGAGGCCGGGCCGGATCTTTTTGACATTCCCTCCGGGTGTGCTTTTCATCCTCGCTGTCCTCATCGGCTGCCGTGCTGTTCCGACGCGTCGCCGGCTTTATATCAGCATGGTGATTCCTGGAGCCGGTGCTTTCTCAACAGTGAAAGAAATGACACTCGTACAAACTGAGTCGTTGTCAAAGCACTTCCGTTTGTCCGGTAGCAGGAGGATCATTAAGGCTGTGGATAAGGTGACGATGGCGGTTGGGCAAGGCGAAGTTGTGGGGCTCATCGGCCCATCGGGGTGTGGCAAATCGACGCTGGCACGCCTTCTCCTCCGGTTGATCGAACCAACCTCGGGCCATGTCATCTTTGAAGGATGTGATCTGATCAAGCTCGATGGCCCACGGATGAGGAAACTGCGGCGACGCATGCAGATCATTTTTCAGGATCCGGCGCTTGACCCCAGAATGCCGATGATTAAGCAGGTGATTGAGCCGCTTCGGATCCACTTCCCCGATGAATCGTATGCGCATCATCGTGAGGTCGCAGAAGATCTGTTGAATGAAGTCGGACTCCGCCCGGCGCACATGGTGAGCTACCCACATGAGCTTTCTCTCGGGCAGTGCCAAAGAGCTTCGGTTGCGCGTGCTCTATCGCTTTCACCCGATTTTGTCGTGGCGGATGAACCCGTTTCAGCTCTTGATCCGGTCACCGCTGTTCAGGTCATCGACCTTCTCCAGCGGCTGCAACAGCAGAGACGAATGGCCGTGCTGTTGATCAGCCATGATATACGCCTGGCTCGGCGGATGAGCAGGAGAATTCTTGTGATGGGCGCTGGAAGGATCGTCGATGAAGGCCCGACGGAGGTCGTCTTCGAGAAGCACACGAATCAGCGCTCCCATTCCGTCTTCCACCATGCCTCGTTCTAAGTCCATGAACATTGCAGCCATTGTTGTCAATTACAATAGCAGGCGATTCATATTCGATTGCATTGATTCTCTCCTTGCGCAAACGCTGCCCTTCCAGCGGATCATTGTGGTGGATAATGCCAGCACCGATGGGTCTCGTGAGAGGCTGCGAGGGATCAGTCGAATTGAACTGTTGATGAATTCACATAATGAAGGATTCGCTGTCGCCAATAACAAGGCTCTCCGGATGACGGCTGGTTGTCATGTTCTCTGCTGTAATTCGGATATCACGCTTGAATTGGATTTTCTCGAGAAGTCGGCTCCGCACTTCGATACCAATCCGCTGATCGGCATGATCACGGGCAAAATCCTCCGCTTCGACCGTCGCACCATTGACTCGACAGGACAGTTCCTATCGGCTTCAAGGTGGCCACGTGAGCGCGGGTTTGGAGAGGTAGATACAGGCCGGTATGATCACAACGAATATGTATTTTCGGTATGCGGTGCGTGTGCGCTCTATCGACGGGAGATGATTCAGGAGTTGAGCCACGACGGCGATTTTTTCGATTCCCGCTACTTCGCCTTCTATGAAGATCTGGATGTCGGATGGCGAGCACAGAGAGCGGGTTGGCGGGCGTATTATGTGCCGGTGGCCAGGGCTTATCACTTTCGCGGAGGAAGTTCGGGGTCCGGCCGTTTCTCTTTCGCCAGGAAAAGCCCGGAAATCAGATTCCATATTTTGAAGAACCGTTATTTGACAATGATGAAGAACGACACTCTCGCTGGATTCCTCCTCCATTTCCCAGCCATCCTCGCCAAGGATGTCGGATTGCTCGGCTACACCGCATTGAGATCACCACGCGTTCTTTGGCGGCTCGCTGCCTACTTTTGCCATCTCCGTCGATGAAAGGATCCTCATCATGAAATGGAAGGTGCCTCTCTTTGACCTACGCCTCGGCGCGGCAGATCGCCGGGCCGTCGACCGGGCAATGGCGACCAATTGGATTACGATGGGTCCCATCACCGAAGAATTTGAAAGACGGGTCGCACAGCTCGTTGGAACTCGATATGCATTCGCCGTCTCATCCGGAACGGCTGCCCTTCATATGGCATTCGCGGCGATCGGTGTCGGGCCCGGAGATGAAGTCCTCTGCCCATCGCTTTCCTTTGTTGCGACAGCCAACGCCGTTGTGATGACCGGAGCAACGCCCGTTTTTGTTGACATCGTGAGCAGTCGATGCCTCCACATCTCTCCCGAAGACATCGAGCGAAAGATCACTCCGAAAACCAAAGCAGTCGCAACAGTTGATTACGCCGGCTATCCCGTCGACCTGTCACGGATCGCTCCACACCTGCGAAAACGAGGAATCGCCATCGTCGAAGACGCGGCGCACTCGATCGGCGCGCAATTGAATCGCCGTATGTGCGGGGCCCTGGGCGACGTCGGCTGCTTCAGTTTCTATTCGAATAAGAACATCACCACGGCCGAGGGCGGCATGGTTGTCACCTCAGATGATCACCTGGCCGGCCGACTCCGCTTGCTCCGGTCGCACGGGATGACGACGCTGAGTTACGAACGCCACCAAGGGCACTCATTCGATTACGACGTACTGCTGGCCGGCCATAATTACCGCATCGATGAGCTTCGTTCGGCCCTTGGCATCGCGCAGCTCCAGCGCCTTGAACAACAGAACGCACGCCGCGAAAGGATTGTCACGAGGTATCGGAAAGAGCTTGCGCCAATCAGTGGATTGATTGTGCCGTTCGCCGGGTGCAAAGGTCGTCCAACCTATCACATCATGTCGATCCTGCTCCCTCCAGGTGCGGATCGTCATGCGGTCATGGTGTTTCTTCGTGAGCATGGAATACAGACGAGCATTCACTACCGTCCGATTCATACTTTCACATATTACCAACGGATAATCGGGAAAGAGACGCATCTGCCATGTTTGGAAGCCGTTGCGCCTCGACTGCTGACCTTGCCACTTTTCCCTCATATGACCGAGGGACAATTGACCTGGGTGGTTCGCTGCCTGAAAGAAGCACTTGCAGGCGCCAGACGGAAAGCACGGCCGGCGATATGACGCCGGGCACTCACAAAGCGGGATTCGACAGATCCTTTCTGGCGTTATCTTCGGGAATTGTCTTCGGATAGGGAACAGGCTCTTCGGCTCGGCTATAAACTTCGTTCAGGATGACGATGTCGACCCGACGGTTCTTGGCACGGCCGTCCACGGTATCATTCGTGTCGACAGGCCGATATTCCCCGTATCCGGCAGCAGAAAGAAGCTCGGGCGAATAGGGGAAGTTCGAGAGCAGATACTGTATGATAAAGGTTGCTCGCCCCGTTGAAAGCTCCCAATTAGAAGGAAATAAAAGCGTATTGATCGGCCTGTTGTCAGTGTGCCCTTCGATCCGGATCTGGTTGGGGAGTCCCATCAGAGAAGAGCCGATTTTATAGAGAATCGGAATCGCTTCATTCCTGACATACGCCTTGCCTGGGTCGAAAAATCCCTGTTCGGCCAGCGAGATCACCAGCCCGCGATCCTCTTTGACGATGCTCACTCGGTTCTTGAGATTCTCATCCTTGATCGCATCCTCGACGCGCGACTTGATGATTTCGATGTTGATCTTCTGGGCCGACACGGAATTCTTCTTGTCACGATTTTGCGTAAGGCGTCTCGATGATGCGGTCGAGGATGGGGGCATGATCCCCCTTGCTAATTGTTCTTCGATGGAGACGGCACCCTCCGACTGGGACAATCCAACCTTGGAATCCTTGGCCGCGAATCCATTTGTGTCAAAAGCCATCTGCATGGCCACGACCATTTTCCCCATTTTCTTCGAATCCACTGATGAGATGGCGTAGAGGACCGTGAAGAATGCGAAGAGAAGTGTGATGAAATCCGCGTACGACACCAGCCACCGCTCGTGATTGGCGTGTTCTTCTTTTCTTTTACGTGGCATCAGGCGGCCTTTCTCTTGGTTTTCGCGCCGGCCTTTTCCTTCCAGCGCAACTTCTGTTCCTCTGTCAGGAACGAAATTAGCTTCTCTTCTATGATTCGCGGGTTCAGGCCCTCCTGAACCGACATTGAACCTTCCAACATCATTTCCTGCATGACCATGTCGGCTCGGTGCTTGGCTTTCAGTTTGGAGGCCATCGGCAGTAGGATCAGGTTAGCCAAACCGACACCATAGACCGTCGCGACAAAAGCAACGGCGATCCCTTCGCCGAGCTTGGATGCATCGGCGAGATTTTCCATGACGTGAATGAGCCCGAGGACGGCGCCCAGAATTCCGATCGTCGGCGAAAATCCGCCGGCTGCCTCAAAGACTTTCGCCGGCTGCTCCCCATGCTCCTCGTGATAGGCCAGCTCGACTTCCATCGTCTGGCGGAGAACTCTAGGATCGGTTCCATCAATGGCCAACATCAAGGCCTTCTTTAAAAAGGGATCCTTGACGCTGTCCATTTCTCCTTCAAGAGAGATGATGCCTTCTTTTCTTGCCTTATTGGCAAACCGGATGATTTCTTCGATGACCGCTTCCGGGTTAACCTTTTTTTCGGTGAATACAGAAGTAATTGCTTTCATGGCAGCCATGACGACATGCAGGGGGAACCCTAAAATGGTAGCGCCGATTGTTCCCCCAAAGACGATGAGGGCGGCCGTCGGCTGCAAAATGGAGCCGATCCGGCCTCCTTCAAGTACCTGACCAAGCAGTATGGCAGCTATGCCGAGGATCAAGCCGCCGACTGATGTGAGGTCCATATCTCAGTCCCTTTCGACCACCTTCAGACGTGGCATTTCTACAAGCCTCTCTTCATCGACGCCCTCGGGGCTCTGTGATGAATTGACGCGAAGTGGGATTTCACGACTCAAGACCAACTTCTTATATTCCACGATTTTGTTGATGATCTCGTCTGCCTTTTCCTTCACGAGAATTTTTTCTCCCGTTGTGAGGGAGATGATGGTATCAGGCGTGAGCTCAATGAACTCAATGAGATCCGAGTTGACGATGATCTCGCTCGAGTTGAGCCGTGTTAGTTTGATCATCCTCGCTCTCCATTAGCTTGCATCCGGGCACACTTCGCCCCTCCCGTTCCCCCTACTATATCGGCACAGCCGGCGCCCGGCTTTAATTGCCGTAATCGATCGAGGAAATCCTTCATGGAGAATGGGTGAAAAGTTAAAATACTTTGGCCCATGAAAGAACGCAATCGTAGGAGATCTTTTTCAGTGTCGACGGTGACTCGAACATCAGTCCCCTCACGTTCGGCAGGGCTTTTCAAAAACTTAATTCGAAACTCCTGTGGATTTTCCCGGAGATAGAGAGTGACATGTTCGCGGTGCGCGGGAGAGCGAGCTAGCTGCCCGATGAGACGGAGTGCATCTCCGGTTATGATCTCGGATGCTGCGCCAAATGGGAGTCCTTCTTCGGCCACATAATCCCATTGACCATGCCGGAGTTCATCGACACAACGTGCGATTGATACCGGGTCTGTGAGAGGGTTGTCGCCGGTTACTCTGACGACAATGTCCGAAGGAAATAGCGCCATGGCTCCAAGGAACCGTCCGAGGACATCTTCTTCGGGGCCGCGGAAAAAGGAAACGGCGTTCCTCTGAGCTTCGTCGCAGATGGCTGTATCATGTTCGGAGGTAGTGGTCGCGACGATGATCGTTTTGAAAATTTTCGATTCCTTCATACGATCGATGCAATGGGCCAGAATCGTCTTTCCGGCCAGGTGCATGAGAACTTTCCCGGGCAGGCGGGACGATCCCATGCGCGCTTGAAGAATGCCGCGGACGGCAGGATTCACTTCAGAAATCAATGAACTCCCTCCGCCTTTCTTCGAAAACACGTTGAGCGTCTTCGTAGTCCTCGCGTCGTCCGATATCGAGCCACACGGCATCGTTTTTATAGGCGACAACCTTTTCACAGGCGTTGATGGCTCGTGTCACGAGATCAGGAAAATCCAGGTATTCTCCGGGCGAAATGAGTTTCAGAATCCGAGGCTCATAAATATAAATTCCCATACTGACTGGAAAATGCTTGACCGGTTTTTCATGATAGCCGATCACAAGATCCTCGGCGCCGGTTTCCAACACCCCCAAGTCGATGCGGACCTCTTTGAGGTGGGTTGCAATGGTGAGGCCGGCTCCAACGGTGCGATGGTGGCAGATCAAAGCATGATAATCCAGCGTACTCAGAATATCTCCGTTCATGACAAGGAAGGTGGAATCCAAACCAGGAACGAGCGTGAGTGACCCCGCTGTTCCAAGAGGTTGCGATTCAGAGACATAACTCAGCCGCAGGCCGTAGACTGAACCTGCTGCATAATAAGCCTGGATGAGGTGCCCGAGGTGCCCGAGTGAAATGGTCACGTCGGTGATACCGTATTGAGCCAGCTGTTGCAGGATGATATCGATGATCGGCCGATCGGATATGGGGACGAGTGGCTTGGGGAACACGGTCGTGTAGGGGGCCAGACGAGTTCCTCGGCCACCGGCCAGAATCACCGCTTTCATCCCCAATCCTCCTCAACCTACTGAACCCGGATGGATTCGTAGCTGCGCTTGGTTTTCAGAGGATCGTTGACGAGGCTTTTTTCCTTGATCTGCTCCTGGCTCAGGAAAAGCGCGTCCTCGAAACAGGCCATGATGAGCCCATCCCGAAACGTCCCGATCCGTGGTTTTATTTTGCGCTTCATTACCATCCTGACCTGCCAGTTCGGGAAATCGGCGCCCGCAGCGATCGTAAGCGGGATCCCTCCTGCATATCGTGGGTTGATTTCAAAAATCTTGGCGGAGTGTTCTTCCATCTTCACTTGTACATTGATCACACCGACGATTTCGAGAGCCGTGGCAACACGTTCACCGATATCCATTAAGGCAGGATGCTTTACAGTGATTCCACGATCGCTCACTCCCGCCCTGATCACTAGCCTTTCCCGTGGCACAACCTCCAGGACGTGGCCTTCAAAATCACAGCAAACATCGATCGTAAATTCCCGGCCTGTGAGATATTCCTGGACGACGGGATCCTGCACATAGTGGAGAAAGAAAGCGAGCTCCCGCTCGTTCGAGATCGGATGCGCACCAATACTGCCACGCCCGAACCTGGGCTTGATGAAGAGCGGAAAGGTGCGTGGAAGCCCTTTCTCGGGCAGATAGGTCTCGGCGACTGGAAACCCCTTTTCCTTTAGAAAGACATAGGTGGCATATTTGTCATTGCAGATCGTAGCATGTTCAGCGCTGCAGCAGGCTACCCGAGTTCCGATCTGAGCGAACTCTGCTCGATGGGCGCCAAAAATAGGGATTTCATCGTCAATCGTCGGAATGAGAAGAGATATCGATTCATGAACACAAATGGATTTGATGGTGGGGATGTAGTTTGGGTGAGTCGTCAGAGGGACCATATAGTGCCGGCTGCTGAAATAGAGGCCCGGCGAAAACGGATTCATATCTGTGGTGATGATCTGGCCCGGATTCTTAAGATTGCGTAAGGCTCGCGAGAAGGCACGGATCAACCCGACCCTTCTGGATGCCGCCGTGATGAGTACATTGACAGGCTGCATATTCCCTCTCTCTTAGATTGTAAGCAATGATCATGCCAGATCGTTGGGTCCGAGCGGCCGCCCCGCTTGAAGCCTCCGTCGAGCTCTTTTTCCTCTGAGGTGCTTAATAAATATTGGCGATAGCCCCGCCGCAGGCCTTAATACCGCCAGATCAGTGGCTTTGATCTTCTCTCCCGCTTCGATGTCCCTGATCAAGTATAGCCCTCGTCGCCCCTGGCGCCGGCTCTCGGCTTCCGACGGCATAGGTACTTTTTTCCCATTCCCCATGGCGGAATGTATCTCACGAGCCTTCTGAGTAAGCTCGTGCAGTTCGCCGGGTTCGATCGACAGCTTCTGATCCGGACCTGGCAGCTGGCGGCTCAGCGTGAAGTGCTTTTCGATGAGGGCGGCACCCAAGGCAACGGCAGCCAGCGAAATCGTGATTCCCATGGTATGGTCGGACAGCCCGACAGGAATTCTGAATCGTTTCCCCATGGCCGTTATGGCTCGCAGGTTCATCTCTTCGACTGGAGCTGGATAAGCGGAGACACAGTGGAGGAGACAAATGTCGGTGGCGCCCGATTGTTTGAGGACACGGATCGCATCGCGGATCTCCTCGATCGTCGCAGCGCCCGTCGATAAAATCACCGGAATTTTCTTCGCTCCAACATGCGAAAGAAGCGGGAAATGAGTGATATCGCCGGATGCAATTTTGAAAGAGTCTATCCCGGCCTCTACCAGCATGTCAGCGCTGATTTCATCGAATGGCGTCGCGATAAATAAAATACCACAGCGGTGACATGCCCTTGCAACCCGGTCAAATTGTCGAGGGGCGAGCTCCATCTGATGGAAAAACTCATGGACCGACCCGCTCACGTGGCTCAATGACGCGTTGCCACCGGCCAGGAGGCGAACTGTCCGAAAGGCCTGTAACTTGGCCGCATCGGCTCCCGCAACAGCAGCGGCTTCTGCCATCCTCATCGCCAACGAACCGTCGCCGTTATGGTTGATGCCGATCTCGGCGACTATAAGAGGAGGTTGTCCATTGCCGATTTTCTTCCGACCGATTTTCATGATGCATACCTTTCAATGATCTTGCAGACACGGTCAATTCCATGTCCATCGACAAGTTGTCGGCCTGCTCGGCCCATTTTTCGCCGTGTTTCGACCGCACATCGTAACGTTTCGACTCCGCGTCGGATCAGATCAATGGTGACTCTCCTTTTTGTTCCGAGTGAAATCGCCGCCCCTCGGCTTTCGAATTCCTTCGCCGTCCGCTCCTGTGCCCGGTGATGTGAAATGACCAGCGCTGGAACACCAGATGCCGCTAGCTCGTACAGCGAGATTCCCCCGGCGCATAGTCCTATCTGACACCCATCGATGGCATCCCACATATTGTCTCCAGGACCGTACCATTTTACCGCCGGACACTTGATCGAATCCCAAGACATATACCCACGGCACGCGCGAATTTCCATAGGATCCTTCAACAGCCGCATGGCTTTCAACGCCTTGCGATAAATGGGTGCGACGTCGCCACCGCCGAAATTCATAATAATGGCTTCGCGATGAGCCTGAAACCCCCTCCTCCGCTCAGGAAGATGATCCAGGATCATATATCGCGCACCGAAAAATAGATTCTTGCGATTTTGAGGATAGGGCACGATCTGCACGATCGAGCCGTCGATAGCGCAATCGGAATCGAATTGACCAAGCCCCATGTCATGGATGCTGATGATGGGGTGATGCTGCACAATCTCGGCGAAATACTTGAGTCGTTGTGGTTGCACGAGGTCTGTCACGATGCATGCCGACGGCTTGATCTTCTGCCAGATGTCGTGTGGGCGAATGAATTTCTCGAAACCTTTAATCCCTTCAGCCAGAAATGCAATCTGATATCTGGGGGACAAAGCCCGAGCGAGGCGTTGAGAGCGGACCAGGTGGCCAAAACCGAGTTTGGCCCCGCATTGTGTGATGAACAGAATACGCGGGCCTTTCATCTCTTGACTCAGTCTCGACGGTGATTGATTCGGCTCCCAGAACTCATTCTACACCTGTAGTTTGACGATTTTGATTCCATGTGCTTGGGCCTCTGTCAGAGAAGCCGCGATCTCGTCGATATTGCCACTCGAGGTGATGATGACCGCTTGAGGTTTCAGTTTGAGGATCAATGAGGGATCTTGTACCTGTCGCCCACAGAAGGTTGAACCGTGCTTATTCGGATCGGAGTCGACGATGCCGAGAACCTTCAAGCCGTATCGTTCGGCGACAGCCGAAACCATCTCGCACGTATCGCTCGCTCCGAAAAGCATAATTTCCTCGATGCCCAATAGCCGCAATTCACCGATCTGAGTGGAAAACAGCTCTTTGCTGCGCTTATAAAGCATCACTGTTTCAATGATGAAGAACGTTGAAAGCTCCTGCCTGCGTTCTTCGCCTTTGGCGGTGATGTGGTAGTCCATGTTTCTCCTGTTATCCCCATCTTTGGTGATAAGGCCTCGATCGCAGAAGTCCTTAATGTAGACATTGGCCATGGATGTTGCGATCCCAGCGCTGCGCGCCAGCTTCTCCTGTGTCACCTTAGGGTCTTTTGATATTTCCTGCAAGAGAGTCAATTCCCGCAATTCCGGCGTCGCTTGGAAAAAGGTGAAATCACTTATTTTGACCATATTCAATCCTCTCAGCACTTATCGGCAGATAACGAGTTTCCATTAATTGAATGAATCACCGTTGGGGGTTTTGCGATATCCCCTTTGGCAAGGTTTTCAAATAGATGTGGTGGAATTGAATCACGTACTGATTATTCAATCGGTGGTTGGATATCGGCTGAAACGGGCGGACCTGGTTCATGGCTGGCCCCAGTCGAGCTTGATCGCCTGAGTATCAAGGCTGATCATATGCACGGATCGCGTTGCTCCCGAGGAAGTTGCCTGCATCTGCGGAGAGCAACCACCTTTTTGAATCGCGAGCAATTTGCGGGGATGCCCGTGCTCCTCTCAAAACGCAAATTCGACTCATTGATATGGGGGCACGTGTTGCTGGAAATCATCCTTGCTCTTATTTGATCCCCTACCCACTGCCGCGACAGTTCCCGATAGCTTGCTTGAGGCCCCCCTGCAAATCGAGTCGTGAACAAGAGCCGGTATGGGGACCTGGACGGGTTTCTAGTTTTGAACTCGATCGAGATAAAATGCCGACTCGATAATCGGGGAAATCGCGATATGCATTGACGCTCTAACCACATATGCTAAGATGCCGATAGGATACCCAGGAGCGGATTAATGAATGAGGGGATGATCAACAAGGGCGGTTTGTCGCACGTTGTCTCCGAGATCGTCACGGGCAGGAAGACTGGAGATCTGCAGTGCTTGCGACCTCATGAGGAGAGGCGTCTCTATTTTCGAGAGGGAGAGTTGATTTTCGCATCGACAAATATGGATGCCGAGAGGATCGGTCAGTTGGTTTTGAATGCCGGACTTGTCGATCCGATTATGCTCGAAGCCGTTCTCAAGGTCGTCGGCCCCGGCAAGCGTACCGGCAGGATCATGGTTGCGGAGGGTCTTTTGACTCCTGAACGCCTCATCAAGATCGTTGAATCCTACATACGCCGTATTACGATCGCCATCTTTTCGTGGAAAGACGGTCGGGTCCGCTTTACTGAAAGTGAGAATACGGATATTGAGGATGTTGTCATCGATATTGCCACCGCCGACGTTTTTCTTGACGCGGCACGTCACATTCCTCTCACATCGATTGCCATCCAGGCTCTCGGCAATCTTCAAGAACCCCTCCGATTCGCCATGGATCCGATTCTGCGATTCCAAAAAATCAAATTCACCGAAGAGGAGGCATCGGTTCTTAATTGCATCAACAACTTCACAACGACTGAAGAGATTTGTGAAGTTAGTCCACTGGATAAGGACGCCACGCTGAAATTCCTCTGTGGTCTCATGACAGCGGGCATTTTGGAGCGACCGTCGTCAGGGATGCGTGCAGCTGAGTCCGTTATCGCTGCGGCGCCTTCTGTGAGCCGGAATGAGTTTGAGATCCCTGATGATCTTTTCTCCGACCCACTTGTACCGGATGACTACGTTGTGACACGGCCGGCGACCCTGCCATCGCGGGCGCCGGCGATTCCTCAACGTCCAGTGGCGACTCGTCCCGCTGCGCCGACCCGGCCTCAACCCGCAGCGCCGCCAGCGACACCTCCTCCCAAACCAGCGTCACTTCCAGCGCCGGTCTTCGAGCCTCCTCCGCCGGAGGTTGAAAATGAATCTCCCTATGAGGAGCCGCCCGAACAGTCATCACCCCCGTCGCCTCCCCCACCGTTGGCTCCTCCCCCTGAGGCGCGTTCTTCGGAGCAGGATGCAGCAGAGAAGGGGCAGATACAGGAAGTTCATAGGCGGCTTTCTCTCATGGATTATTACACTCTCTTGGAAGTGGATAAAAAGTCCAGTGATGAGGAGATCCGCAAATCCTATTTTATGCTGGCCAAAAAATATCACCCGGATCGCGCCGCTGCATCTCATCTTCGTGATCTCAAGAAGCTCATGGAAGAGATCTTTGCGCAGATCAACAAAGCCTATGAAGTCCTCCGGAATCCGGAGCGCCGAAGTGCCTATGACGACCGTGGCGCGAGAGCGGAATTTGAAGAACGTGAAGGCATTTCGAAGGAGACAGACGAGCAGATCGCGGATAGGAACTTCCGTATGGCGAAGACGCTTTACGAGCAGCACAAATTTGCAGAGGCCATACAGCTCTTGAAGGCTGCAACGCGTCTCAATCCGATTAAAGGCAACTACTTCTTCCTCCTGGCCAATGCCCAGGTCAAAAATAACAACCGGCGTGAGGCCGAGGAAACCTATTTGAAGGCCATTGAGCTGGATCGGTTCAATTCTGACATTTATGCTTCGCTCGGGCTTCTCTACAAGACGTACAATATGCAGAAGCGAGCTGAGGGGATGTTCCTGAAAGCGCTTCAACTCAACGACAACCATCCTGTCGCATTGCGGGAAATCGCCGCGATGAAGCCCGAAGAGAAGGGACTCCTGAAATCAATCCTTAGGAAAGCATCAGATAAACTGCAGAAATAATCGGCTACGACAGAGCGGTTCAGATCGGATCTTTCTCGATCCTGTCAAAGATTGGGAGCGGCGCAGACTGATGGGAGAATTCCCTGGATTTTTTCTTATGTTGACTCATCCTTCGGTATCCGGTTCCCGATTCAATGAGCGATCATTTGGGCGAAAACGGAACCCGATAGGAGGAAGTGCCTGCGCGGCGAATTGGAACAGGTCCCTGTCTTCGTCTGGTCAATTGCCGTCGGGCCACTTGAAGATGGCGGTCCTTTTGGAGAGAATTGGAGCACATGTTGCGACGGTTCTGGAATGGATTCGGGACTGTCTTATGAAAGCGAGCACACCGGAGGATTTGAAGGAGGCAGAAGGGCCATGCCATCAGCCATCGTATTGACACTCCCCCATAAAGAGGCGCAGGCAATCGACGTGCTACGGATCCTGCGTCTCGCGGTTTCGAAGATCACTATTGAAGACCTGGTTGAGCAGGAGATGCAGGCGTTTACGGCTGCCATCTTTGAAGGCGAACAGGGGCAGCCTCTCTTGAGGATTGCGACCATCGATGAAAAGCTGGATCAGGCATTGGACGGGATTTCTATTGAATCGATTGATGGGGAGAGTGTGGCGCGCGTCTCACCCCATCCTCTTGCAGGCCGGCATTCCTACGAAGATATCTATCGAAAGACATCGGCAGCATCCAAGGAATTTCGATTCGAGTTTCTCACGCCAACCTGTTTTCACCATGCCGACATGGATGTTCTGCTCCCTCTGCCGCGACCTCTTTTCGCCGGGCTTTACAGACGGTGGAAACACTCACACACGCGTATCGCGCTTCATGAAGAGGTGATCGATGCTTCTGATCATCATCTCCAGATTCACTCCTTGAAAATTGAATCACATCCGTTCAAAGAGGAACGCACAACCAAGGTCGGAATCGTCGGTCATGTGACCTACCGTGTGAGCGGTGCTATCCACCGTGATATTCTCCATGAACTTAACGCGCTGGCCGATTTCGCCTTTTATGCGTCGGTTGGACAGAAAACGCTCACCGGGATGGGGCTCGTCAGGCGACTGACCGCCTGAATCATTTCGGAACGGGGCGACGCTTGTGCCATTGTCAATCCAAAATCCAACGGCATCGACCCCACATCCCCGCCGATGCGGTCACCCCCCATTTTTACGACGATGTGCGAAGATGCCTAGCCGTTGATCAGCTTTGCACCGTGGCGCCCTTATGCTGGATCGGAGCAGCGTGATCACATGCGCGATGGCTGACGGCGCTGCCGAAATCAAATTGTTCCAAAATTGCTGCCGGATCAGAGTCAGTCACAGCGTGCGGTAAGCTTCGTAATCAATTTCCTGAAAGATGTTATCCTTTGACTCAACATCGGCGAGCCATTGGAGGTCGAGATCATTCTTGATGATCCCTTCATAGATCCTCGTGAAACGGTGGATGTGATCCTTGAATCGCTTTTGCGCATAAGGGACTGTCGTGCCGGTCGTCATGATGAAGGCCCAGTCCGAGCTTTCGGCGAGGAGAAGCTCTCGGGCGGCCTGGTTAAGAGCTCGTTCCAACGTCCCTGACGCCGCTGGAAACGAATTGGCCAGTTCAACCATTCGTTCTTCGGCGATGTGCTGATGTCGATAGATCCACTCATTTCCGCCATTCAGCCAGACCCGGTTGTATCCACCGGCTCCCCATGTGGACATCGAAGGGGCCACCTGCTGGATTCCAGTGTCCTCGCTCAAATATCCCGATGGGTTGATCAGAGAGATCCGATCCTGTTCCGAGGCAATCTTCCGGATAAGCGAATCTAAAAATTGCGGGCCCTCGAACCACCAGTGACCGAATAGCTCGGCATCAAATGCTGAAACGACGATGGGTTTTCTTTCGAGCAGATCGGCGAGATATTCGATCTGGAGCTCACGATTAAACATGAAATTGCCGGCGTGAATGATCACTCGCTCAGCGGCTCGCCGCGGCACATAGAGCTCTTTCTTGTCGAGATCCGCCCTTCCGCTGACCCG
This sequence comes from uncultured Acidobacteriota bacterium, assembly GCA_903916735.1. Taxonomy (GTDB): domain Bacteria; phylum Acidobacteriota; class CAIWXX01; order CAIWXX01; family CAIWXX01; genus CAIWXX01. The sequence continues at coordinate 34,137 of CAIWXX010000078.1, read as the reverse complement.
ATGATATTTGATTCCGATGTTACGCCTGATGCCGTCGGGATGCAGATATGGTTGAATGTAATCGTAATCGGCATCGTATCCGAGATCACGGTAAAACTCGCGATATTCGGGATCGCCCGGATATCCTTCAGAGGCACTCCAGACCTGTCGGCTGCTTTCGACATCCCGCGCGAAGGCGGCGAGGCCGTGATCGGTGAGAATTGGGGCGAAGATTCCGTATCGCGGCCTGGGTGCCCCGTAAACGATGCCATGCGAGTCAATGATGAAATAGGTGAGCCCGGCTTCCTTCATCTGCCGATCGTCGCCAGGCACATACCCGCACTCGGGCAGCCAGATTCCCGTCGGTGATTTTCCAAAGTGCTTGTTGTAATTTCGGCAGGCGATCAGGATCTGAGCCCGCTTGGCCTCTTCGCGAGAGATCAGAGGAATAAACGCATGAGAGGCTCCGCAGGTCAGGATATCCAAATAGCCGGCTTCCTGTAGTCGGCGGAATCCTTGAAGAAGATTGCACTTGTATGTGTCCAACAAGAGACTGCGGGCCTTCGAGTAATGCCGTAGATATAAATGCGCCGACTCCTCAAATTCCGGATGAGCCCGATGCCGGATCACCTCCTTGCCTGAAAGCTCGATCAACGCCTCGACATGTCGAAGGTAACGGCTCATGAGGAGTTCATCCGTCAGCATTTCGCAGAGCGGAGGAGTGATCGACATCGTGATTTTAAAAGGCACTCCGTCCTCGGCCAATTTGTCGAACAGGGCTAGCAGAGGAATGTATGTTTCCGATATGGCCTCGTACAGCCAGTCTTCCTCCAGGAAGCGTGCATGCTCAGGATGTCGCACGAAGGGCAGGTGAGCGTGCAGTATTATCGAGAGATATCCCCGGTGCATGTTCAAGGAAGCACCGTATCACAGCTTCTGGAAGGGGGCAAATATTTTGGATACTCGGCAGGCAATCGAAGAATAATGCCCCTATCTCATGCGTCACTGAAGAAGAAGAGGCCGTTTCTTCCCTGAATTTTCGATCGAGTGAGGCGCGGGTGTTCCTGCGGCCGGGACCAGCTCGCAGGTGCTTTGGCTATAAGCTGCCCGTCGTGCGACAGCCTGCTACAGGAGAATGTCTTTTGCACCGCCTCGTCAGGCGTCCCCTGTTCGTATGGTGGATCGATAAAAATGAAATCGTATAGGCGGCTGCCACAGGCAAGAAAATTTTCGTAGTGAACCACGTGCACACACGATTGCTCACTGGCAGCAAGGCGATCGAGGTTCCTCTCGATTGCTGCGGCCACATGTTTGTCCGACTCAACGAAATCGACATGGGCGGCGCCCCGCGAAATGGCCTCCATGCCCACAATGCCGCTCCCCGCATACCCGTCGAGGAATGCGCATCCACGGATTCGATTCCCAAGCATATCGAACAGGCTCTTTCGGAGGAGCACCGGAATGGGGCGCACGAATGGCGGCGGCGCGAGCAGCCGTCGGCCACGATGTATCCCGCTGATGATGATCATTCTATGGGACGATGATGAGCCTTTCTTTTTGGATAGTCACCTCTTTGATTCCATAGGGGAGTGCAAACCAGTCATTCAATGAATGCGCTTTCCCGGATTGATGCTCCGTCAGATATTGAACAATGGAATCCAGGACGGTGACGGGAATCGGCAGAAAGGCGATTCTGAACGTCTGCGGCTGGAAATACCCCCAGCCCTTTTTGGTCGTCAGCTTCCCGGTCAGGTATATGGAAACTGGCCGCTGCAACATCTCCGGAACCTTGGAAGATCCGCCTGGTTGGCTCAGATCGAGATCCGCCTGCGCGACGACCGATCCAGGCAAAAGGGAGATGTCAATATTTTTCAAGTTGGGCGGCAGCTGGGTGCCCGCTTTGTAGTAGAGATATGAATTCAGTTCTTTCTGCGAAAACACGACGACCGCAGGGAGGGGCTTCCCTTCATGCTTCTTTTTAAGGAGGTCATTCAGCACGCGATCCATCTTCTCGGCGGCTTCCCGTGAGAGCCGGGAATCGTCATACGCGCGGAGGCTGGAGGCCGCTGCCAAAAACAGTACCATGCCCAAAAGACATCGTCTTCGATACATCATCCACCTCATAAAAGAAAATTCATGTAGAGTATAAACGTTCTGCCCCAGCCGGTGGAAGACCATTGTCGGGATGAATGTCGGTGGCGTTGATCAAAGGAGATAAGCGAGTGAAGGAGAAACGGACTCAAATCGGCGTCAATTCCAAGAAGGACACCTCTGCACTGCGACGTCTCCCATCGATTGAGGAAATCCTCAGCGGCGCCGACATCATCGCCGGTATTGACCGATATGGGAGGCCTGCTGTTCTACGCGCATGCCGAGTGGCTGCATCGCGACTTCGGCGACAGGTTCTGAGTGGCCTTGAACCTCCGGCCAATAATCTCGGATGGCTTCGCGCCGAAACACTCCGCCTGGCGGAAGAATCTCTCAGGCCCTCCATCACGCATCTTATCAATGCAACCGGAGTGCTCCTGCACACGAATATGGGGCGGGCGCCGTTGTCTGAGGCGCTGATTGCGCGAGCCTCGAAGCGCGCCGCCGGTTATTCGAACCTCGAATTGGATCTTCTCGCTGGAAAACGCGGGAGTCGTACGGTTCATTTCCAAAAGAGTATCGCGGCTCTTGTACCAGGGAAGGCAGGCCTCGTCGTCAACAACACCGCAGCGGCCGTTTTTCTTATTCTGAATACATTAGCATCCGGCAAAGAGGTCATTGTTTCGCGCGGCGAGCTCGTCGAGATCGGAGGATCCTTCCGGATTCCCGACATCTGCGGCCGAAGCGGCGCAAGGCTCATCGAAGTTGGGACTACAAATCGGACCCGCTTGTCCGACTATTCGAATGCCATCGGCAAAGAAACCGGGCTTCTTTTGAAGGTTCATCCAAGCAACTTTCGTGTTATTGGTTTCACCGAAGGGGTCGATCCGGAAGATCTGGCAGTGCTCGGTCGTCGTCGTCACCTCCCGGTTGTTGCAGATGCGGGGAGTGGGAGTCTCATCGAACTGCCCGGCATCCTGGGGCATGAGCCATCTCCTGCCGATTATCTTCGCCAGGGTTACTCGCTCGTTTGCTTCTCAGCGGATAAATTGATGGGCTCCTGCCAGGCCGGCCTTATCCTGGGCAAGCCGCGCTTCATTGATTTATTGCGCCGGAATCCTCTTTACCGCGCTCTGCGCCCGGATAAGCTGACCATCGCTATCCTTGAAGAAACACTAATCCTCAATGCATCGGATCGATTGAGAGAAATCCCTCTGCTCAGAGCGGCGCTTGCAGGGCTCTCAGAGATTGAAGAGCGTGCCGCGGCCTTGGCCGAACGACTCAAACATGTGGCGGCAGTGGAGATCCGTTCGGGCGAGTCGCTTATGGGTGGCGGATCTTCAACCGATCTGCGGATTCCAACATGCCTCGTCCTGATTCGGCCCCGAACTCTGTCGGATACCTCCCTGTTGCAGGCGATGCGTTCAGCCAGGACGCCCGTCATCGCACGAGCCGAGAAAAACAATGTCCTAATCGATCTTCGCACGGTCCCGCCTGAGGAAGATGGACTTGTTGCGAAGGTGATCGTGGATGCTCTATCGGTCAACAACGACATCTGATGCGTCACAGGGCAGCGTCATCACAGCATAATCATCGGTGGCTGTGATATCTCGGGAAGGCATCTCCGGGCTATCAACCGCACCAAGCTCAATGCACCACTTTCTTGCGATGGCGCCAAAGTACAAATGCCGAATCTTCCAGGGATTCACTCAACGATGACGCGCTATCGCCTGTTGCGAATATAGAAAAGGCCGAAGACGAAGGCGATGACTGAAAAAGCGAAAATGATGATGGCCACGATATTTGTTTTGATGGATGTGGCCTTGAGCTTGTATTCTCGATAGCCCCAATAGAAATCCGCCATCGTGAAAGACCAGGAGCAATAGTCGCCGTTGATATTATTGGAACTTGTCTTGATGAGGCTGCCAGGCATTTTAACCTCGTAGACAAATTGGAAATTAGCAAGAATGCGCTCCAGATTATCATCCTTCCCGAGGATCTTGAACTTGTAAGAATCGATCCCTTCCAGCTTTCTCAGCATTTCGATCACTTTGCGGTTTTCGAAGGATTCGTTATAGCGATAAACCGTAAAAAAGACCCAGTTGCGACGTGTGATAGAGATCGCATTCCTGGAAAAAAATGTCTCGGGGGTGAATTCCTTTATCCGGAGGTCGGCAAGGAGCTCGCGGTCATTTCCCGTGAACGTCTTTTCATCCGGGTAGCTTTTCGGAAAAGCGAAGTCGGTTTTTAAATCGGCGGAATTCCTGAAGAGCCCCGTGATCTTGAGAAATTCCGGCTTCTGTTCAAGCTTCCATGGTGGATCGGCCGGGAGTTTGATCGGAGGGATTGTGTCGCCGGAGTATGTGAGAGACCTTGAAACCCATCCATCATCGCCGATTTCGGTATACGCCCGAAGCTGAAATTTTGGATAGCATGCGGTTGTCGAGAGTGCTAACAATAGTAGCGCGAGTAATTTCTTAATCACAAGCAGACGCTATTATACACCGGAATGCGGTGAATACCATCCGAGAAAGCAAAATGCAAATAGGAGCGCTGTCGATCGGTGGGTATTCAAGGGACCATAATATGGTTTGATGGAGTCGATGAAAAAAAGAGGCCAAAACCTCGAACTTCAAATGCCCAAATTTTTGGGCCTTGACTACACTGCGAAAAAGGAAAAGCAGGCAGCTGCTTGAACGAGGGTCAGTTGCCTGCTACTTTGCAAATCACTCTTTAGGCATCTCTTCCGCCGGCTTGCTCTTGTCGACGGGCTTCTTCTTCAAATCTTCGATCTTCGGGAACAAGGATTGAGTTGTGCTTGTTTCAACCAGGTAGAGGTATTGGAATTTCGAATTCTTGGCAAAGGTGAGGCTCTTGCTCTTGTCTTCTCCGCCAACCATCACCTCCCGCGGAATCTTGTCTCCCTTCTGCCAGATTTGGATTCGCACTCGTGGCTTATCCAGTCCATACGTCGCCAGGTTGCTATCCGGCTTGTCGATAAAATCCTTGGCCTGCAACCCCTCGACGCCGTAGAGGATGTTATCCACTTCGGACCCTTCGGCTTCGCCCTTGACCGGGGATTCAAGCTTCCACTCTGTTTCGTTGGATTTCGCGCAGGTGATTGTTTTGTCCGGATAGATGAGGGAGATCTTCTGAGTTTCATACTGATCGAATGCCAGCGCATGATTTTCACGGAATTCAGAGATGGGCTTGGCGAGTGTTTTGAAGATGGATTCGTTGACCATGACCACAGGTTTTCTGATCGACGATCGTGCGAAGAGATCATTCTCATGTGTGCCCTTTGAACCGATGACGACATCGGCAGGCACGGTCGACCCTTCAAATTCGATTCGAGCCGTTATCTGAGGCTTGTCGAAACCAAAGGGCTTCGGATCGGTGAGCTCCTCTTCGGCGAACTTCGTCGCTTGCAGATTCTTCAGCTCGCGGAGAACGTCCTCGACGGTTGATTTTGAAGCTTCGACATTGAGTGGTTGCGTTAGGTGCCATGTACCATCGGAGGCTTTCTCAATGGTCAGCGAATCCTTTTCGCGCTTGATATCGATCTTTTCAACTTTTTCCTCGTCGATCGGAAAGATCTTTTTATCGCGGAACTCGAAAAAGCCCTTGGCGAGGCTCGAATCAAATGACGCGTCCAGGATGAGCACCTTTTTCTGATCAGTACGCATCGCATAATAGGAGTTGCCGATTCCGCTTTTTTCACCGATGAGCAGAATGAGAGGGTTCTTCTTGCCTTTCAACCAGATCGAGATATGCTTCTTTGCGTCTTTCAATCCGTACGTACCAGGATCCTTTGGATTATCTTCAACGTCTCGCTGGTAGGTGAGGTACATCAAGCTTGAGACATATCCGTCGGCTGCGTAGCTGTCGGCTTCAGTCTGAAGCGGTGAAAGGATTTTCCAGTTGGTAGCACCGTCCTTGGTAATGACGACTGGCGCTTTTTCATCGGCCACGGCGAGGACGTCGAGCTTATAGACATCTTCTGTTTTGAAATCGAAAACTCGATCCTTTTTCGATTCAGCTTCCTCGCGTGATTCCTTGCCGCGAATCTCCGACCAGTAAACGTAGCCGCCCAGCGCGGCCAGAACAAGAAATAAACCAATTGTGGCTCTGAAACTCATACGTGATACCTCGCGATTACCGGTTTCTCCGGCGGACCCAGACAACGATGCCGATGATCAGCACGGCACCGGGCAAGCCGAAGAGTGATGAATAGAAAACAAGGCTTGCCTGTTCGCGCGTGAGCGAAATCGTCTTTGGAGACTGTGTCGACGGCCGGATGCTGATCAGATCTTCCTCTTCGGCCAACCAGGCAATTGTGTTCATCAGGAAGTTACTGTTTCCAGGGAAACTGCAATACTGATTGTTCGGAAACTGGCTGCAACCAATGACGACGATTCGTGTCTCCGGAACCTTTTCTTCCAGCTTCTTGCCCGTTTCTCCTGGAGTTTCCTCTGGAGGCATTTTCCCTGGCGCTGTTGCGGCGACAATCAATGGTATCGGCCCTTGGCGATCTTTGTCGGCATTGAAGTCCGCGGCATTTTTTTCGAAAAGAGTGCTGAGATCCGTTTCAGCCCAGCTTTGAGGACTGGTTCTGCCAATGACCGTGTCGGCTGCTCCATGATCATTTTTGTCAGTGACATCGACTGACCGCGCCATGGGATAAGCCGTCGCATATCTGAAATTCCTGGTGAGCGGATGTTCCTCATACTGAGTCGCAACGGGCATCAATTCGCTTCCGACGAGAGCCCGTGCAACACGGTCGATGATGACATCATTCCCCAGTTTCACGCCCCATGGGAGCAGGAAATTCTCGAGGCCGGTTGTCTCGCGAGGATCCGCCAGAAACAGCGCGCGGCCTGCCATAACCAAGTACTCATTGATGACCTTGAGTTCCTGAGGTGTAATGGCAACTTTCGGGCCGGCAATGACGAGCACTGAGCAATCGTGCGGTATGCCCGGTTCATTCAGGAGGACTAATTTCTTGACGATGAAGTTCTCCTTTTCGAGCTCCTCCTTGATATGGGAATAGCCGTTTTCACGTGTCTCATCAATCGACGCCTCACCGTGTCCCTGAAGGAAATAGACCGTCTTCTTCGCATCCCGGCTGACCTGGATCAAAGCATTCGTAATCTCCTCTTCAGTCTGGCCCTTGATCTTGGCTTCTTTGTCCTTGCTCGAAAAAACGGCCGTATTGTATTCCTCGATGTTGTACCTCTTTGCAAGGCCGGGGCTTTTCGCGGGATCGAAGAATTGGACTTTCAAGCGATGAGAGGCCGCGGTGTACATTTCGAGGAGGTCCCTCATTTTCGCCTCAGATGGGTCGCCCTCTCTGAAAAAGGCCGTGATCTCCACATCACGTTGCACTCGATCGAGGTTCTGCAGAATACGCAACGATTGGTCCGAAAGCGAGTGGATTTTGCCTTGTGTGATGTCCCATCGTTTGTGATGGCGGACAGAGAGAAAGTTGATCAGCCCGAGGATGCTGAGCACGATGACGATTGCGAGCAACGTATTCAGGCTGTAGAGCGCTGTCCGTCCCCCGAGTGCGTCTTTCACATCACGGAGGTTGAAAGCGATGTACGCGATGAACGAGGCGATTCCGAGTCCGGCGGCAATCATGCAGGAGATCTTCCAATCAGGTTTCACACGGAATGCGATGAACGCCGCAACCAGAAGTGCGAAGCCGGCGATTCCCAGGTAGGATTTCCAATCAATAGAGCGGTTCATAGCGATTTACCTCCACCTCCGGCTTTCGAGCGCCATTTTCGTCAGGAATAGTCCCATGGCCGAAAAACTCAGATAGAAAACGATATCCTTTGTGTCGATGACACCCTTGGCCAGGTCCTCCAGATGGTCGGTCAGCGAGAGATACCGGATGATCTCTCGAGTCATATAACCGGCCGATTCGGCCGACCAGCCGATCACCCAGAGCAGTAGCAGGCAGCCGAACGTGAGAACGGCCGCGACAATCTGGTTTTCGGTGAGCGCCGAGCAGAGAAGACCGATTGGGATGAAGCACGCTGCCAGCAGAACAAGCCCCAGGTAGCCACTCATTACCGGCCCCAATTCGGGGCTCGAGTATTGGAATGCAAACAGAGGATAGAGCCCTGTCAGGAGAAGCATCACCACGACAACCGATAACGCTCCGAAAAATTTTCCAAGGATGATTTGGTTCATCGTGATCGGCGATGTCAGGAGCAACTCATCGGTACCGGTTCTCCGCTCATCCGAAAACAACCGCATCGTCAGGAAGGGGATGATCATCAAAAACACAACGCTCATGTTTTGGAGAAGCGGCCGTATCACCATCTCGTTGATGTTCAGTTGGCCTGCGTATTGCGGATACTGCATAGCCTGCATACACCATGTATTGAACATCTGCAGGATGCTCCAGAAGAAAAATCCCGAGACGATGAGAAAGACCGCGGTAAAGACATAGGCAATCGGGGAGGCGAAATAGACCTTCAGCTCCCGAAGCAGAATAGCCCAGATATTTCTCATTTCTTTTACGACTCCTGGTTCGACGGAATTCCCTCTTCCTCGGTTGTCAGCTTGAGGAAGACGTCTTCCAGACTCATGACCATCGGCTTCATTTCGAGGAGCCCCCAATTTTCCTGGGCGACGATCCGCGCGACTTCCTCGCGGACGTCTGCGCCCAGAGTTGATTCGACGATATAGCCGCCGGGCGCGGCGTCGATGGGGGCAACAGAAACTACACCTCCAATCGACGCGAGCTTCTGCGGAACGATTGAAGAATCACGCTTGACGCGCACGCTTAGGCGTTCGGCCTTGCGCAGTCTCTCCTGCAATTTTTCAAAAGTGTCCTCGGCCACGACTTTGCCTTCGTTGATGATGACGACTCTCTGGCACGTCTGCGTGACCTCGGGCAGGATATGCGTCGACAGGATCACCGTGTGATCGCCGGCGAGCGATTTGATCAACTCGCGAATCTCGATGATCTGCTTTGGATCAAGACCGATCGTCGGCTCATCCAGAATAAGAACTTCGGGGTCATGGATGAGAGCGGCGGCGAGGCCGACCCGCTGCCGATAGCCCTTTGATAGGTGCTGGATGAGGCGGTTTTTTACTTCGTCGATCTTGCACCGGTCGAGGACAGAGGCGATGCGATCTTTGCGTTTGCGGCGCGGAACACCCTTGATCCGCGTGATGAAATCAAGAAAAGAGGTGACGGACATCTCGCGGTAAAGAGGCGAGTTCTCAGGGAGATAGCCGATTCTCTTGCGAACCTGCAAGCCTTCCTTGAAGACATCGAAGCCGGCGACGCGCGCGGATCCTTCCGTTGCCGGCAGATAGCAGGTTAGAATCCTCATCGTTGTCGTCTTGCCGGCTCCGTTGGGGCCGAGGAATCCCAGGATTTCCCCCTTTTTGACCGAAAAATTCAGATTTCGTACGGCAAAATTATTGCCGTACTTCTTGCCAAGGTTTTCAACCTCGATCATATTTCCTCCCGTTCACATTGCTATCCGTGTCAATGGGGAAAAAGCCGGGCCGGGATCTCAACCAGTCCCCGCGCCCTTCGCAGGATTCCCCATTTGTGCATGGCAGAAGGACTCTCCCCCATGCCGAATTTTTTTGTACTGCTTCAATAAAATCTTCCCCACTTTCTATTAACGCAGCCCAACAAGGCTGGGTTGCACAAAATGCGCCATTTCTGTGAATTGACGCATTCCAAAGGTGCACACTCTTCGTGAAATCACAATTGCCATCCTTTTCTGATGATTGAGTTTCTATGTTACATACGCGTCGGCAATTCGATCCCCATCAGATTGAGGGCGGTTTGCATGGTTGATGAAAGATAGTGGGCTGCCAGGAGTCGTAACCGTTTTTTACTTTGATCCGTTTCGTGAAGTATTGCATGTTTGTGATAGAAAGCGTTGAATTTTTGCGCCAATGTATAGGAATGTTTAGCGAACAGGGAGAGCTCGAGTGATACGATCGAGAGCGCGGCGATTTCGTCAACCTTCGCGGCCGTGAGAATGAGCTCCCAGATGTCGGTCGCTTCGTTGAGGTACTCGTAGCTCCCGGCATCCTGGATTATTTCGCTGATAACGGATGCATCGACCCCTTCGCGCTCCCTGAGCTTCGAAAAAATATTGCGTGCACGAACAGCCGAGTATTGGAGGTAGGGGCCGGTTTCGCCATCGAAGTTCAGGGCTTCCCGGAAATCAAAAGCCAGCACTTTGGATCGACCGAACTTCAGCATGAAATAGCGGAGAGCTCCACCGGCGACAGATCGGGCGATGTCGCGCAGGACTGATTCATCGAACTGTGGATTGCGGCCGGCGACTTCAGAATGGGCCTGACGTTCGAGGGCATTCAGGAGATCATCGGCTTTGACTCCGAGCCCCTTTCGCCCCGAGACTTCCACAAAAGGCCGGCCTTCATCCTCGTGAGACAGATCATATCCAAGTTCGCGTGCGCACTGTTGAGTCAGCGCCACCATTTCATAAGAGAAGTGGATCGAGTTCTCGCAGGCACTTGTGAATCCGAGTGCCAGCAGGCCTTTGGAGACGACCTTTTGAAGATAGCTCTGCCGCACATCGATAACGTTATAAACGCGTGAGGCGCGCCCGAAGGGAGGATGATCATCGTGGGGTTCGCGAGCCGTAGTCCAGATGATGCGCCCTTCGTCATCATGGCCCCACGGGGCGTAGTGAAAGTCCAACCCCAGCAGGCCGAACTTCCACATCTGGTAAGCAATGTCCTTGCCGACATAGGTCACGACTCCGCTGCTCCGGACGATGACCTTTTCGGCTTCCGGCAGATCCGGCAATTCCATGATCCAGCACCCGGCGTTTTTCCCTTCTGTGGCCAACTGGATGGCGTTTTTTTCTTTCAAAAGTGAAAAGAGCGTGGTCCAGAATCGTCGGTGCAGAATGTCGCCTTCCCAGGCGAGCAAGTTGTAGCGAACGCCGAGGCGCCGCATCGTCGCCAGATGGGCCGTGACGATGCGTGTAGCGATGAGATGCGCCAGTTCCGAGGTCGGATTGCCGCCATGTTCGATGAGCTGCAGGGTTTGTTCGCGGAGAGCCTGCAGCGCGCTGTCGGCTGCGAGCCGCCCCGAAAAGTCGGCATAGAGGTCCCAGCAGTAATAGTCGAAGGGATCGGGAATCGCCTTGACTTCCTCGATCGTCATCTTTCTGATCTGCTGAAAAGCACAGACGACATCGGCGACCTGTACACCGGTATCATCAATGTAATTCTGGGCTTCGACTTCGTATCCCTGATGGCGCAGGAGTCGGACAAGGGTGTCGCCGAGAACAGCATTGCGCAGATGGCCGACGTGGGCCGCTTTGTTGGGATTGATATTCGTATGCTCGACAATGATCTTTTCGTCTGCCTGTCTGGCGATGGATTTCTCATGAGTGAGGAGGTAGCGAAGGAAGGCGGGCCGGTCGAGATGGAAATTGATGTATCCCCCGCCGGCAATGTCGACTTTGCGAACCATGGGCAGTCCCTGAAGCAATGCCGCCATTTCGAGGGCGACTTCACGCGGCTTTCTCTTCTGTCTCTTCGCCATGTCGAAGCATGCCGCAATCGAAAGATCACCGAAGGCCGGATTGGGCGGATATTCAAAAGAGAATGTGATTTCGCCGAAGGCCGGGATCCGATTGATAACTTCCTGTCGGAGGGTTTTCAAATAATCAATCATATTTGTGTCAGAGCCCGGCCGTTGGAACCGGTCATGAGATGGGATGTGTCGTTCCAGCGATTGAGGAAAAACATGTTGGCGCGGTGGACAAATAGATTGATCGTGGCGTTGTCCTGGTAGCAGCGCCGCGCGATCTGCAGATCGATACCAAGGAGGTACGCCAGGAGAATCCGTGTGACACCACCATGAGTAAATATTGCGAGACTATCCTCGTCATTGTGAACATCGAGAATTCGCCGAAGAGCAGTGGAGGCGCGGTCGTAGAGGTTCCGAATGCTCTCGCCGCCACCGGGAATTGGACTATCCGGAGAATTCGCCCATGTCAGATACTCCTCGCGCCGGGTGGCTTTGAGATCATCGAAATTGAGCCCCTCCCATAACCCGCATCTCATTTCACGAAGATCATCTTCATAGGCGGGCTGGAGATTTAGGGCCGCCGCTGTTGGTTGAGCCGTCTGCGTCGCTCGATGGAGTGGAGACGAATAAATGGCCGTCGGCTGATGGTCAGATGCAATCAGCCGCTGTGCGACTAATTCTGCCTGTCGCCGTCCAACCTCATTCAGATCCGATTCGGACCACCCCTGGACAAGATTCTGTGAGTTCCAGGTTGTTTCTCCATGGCGAATCAAATATAAGATCATACTTCATCTTCCCTGGTTCAGGGTCAAACTTGCATTTATATCAGAATGTGCGCCATTGCTTCAAATGCTGCGTGGAAGGAGGGCTCGCGGAAAAGCTGTTGATGTCTGCGGCAGATGGAAGCTTGGCCGGCCCTGAGCCCTGTCAATCAGCGGTTCATGATCTCGGCGTAGTATTTCTCATATTTTGGCACGATGCGTTCTGTGGAATACACATCGACGGCGAACTTCCTGCACGCCGCGCTCATCCTCGCCCAGAGCCGATCGCTCTTGAGGATCGAGATCGCTGATTCGGCCATTGCTTCGACATTGCCCACCGAGTGCAGATAACCCGTCTTGCCGTGCGTGACGACTTCAGGCAACCCGCCCGTCTTCGATGCAATCACGGGCACGCCGCAGCTCATGGCTTCAAGCGCGGCCAAGCCAAAGCTTTCAGTTTGCGACGGCAGAAGCAGCAAATCGGCGCACGAAAGCAACTCGACAACCGATTCCTGTTTCCCAAGGAATTGCACTTTTTCGCTCAACCGTTCCTTGCGCACGAGCTCTTCAATACGACTCCGCTCAGGTCCATCCCCGACCAGCAGCAGAGTGCTCGGGATTTTTCTTGAGACCGCCTTGAAGATCATAATGACATCTGCGATCCGCTTGACAGGACGGAAGTTGGACACGTGGATGAGAACTTTGTCGCCACGATGAGCCAATTTGCCGCGGCATCCATCGATACTGATTCGGCGCCACACTTGTGTGTTGATAAAATTCGGGATGACGCGAATATCGGTGTTCGGTGCAAATTCCTTGAGCGTCACCCGCTTCAGGAATCGCGAAACCGCCGTCACACCATCGCTCTGCTCGATCGAAAACCGAGTCACTGGCAGAAATGTGTGATCGAGGCCGACAAGAGTGATATCCGTTCCGTGCAATGTTGTGATGACACGGAGATTGTCGCCGTTGATCTTCTTGGCGAGGTACGCAGCGGCGGCATGCGGAATTGCATAATGCACGTGCAACAGATCCAGCTTCTCGTACTTGGCGACTTCTGCCATCCTCGATGCGAGCGCCAGCACGTATGGAGGATGTTCGAAGAGCGGATAACTCATGATTTCGACTTCGTGATAGAAGAGGCGAGGATGGAACCGTGTCAGCCTTTGCGGGAGGGCATATGTGATGAAATGGACTCTGTGCCCGCGCTCGGCAAGTTCCTTCCCGAGTTCGGTCGCGACGATGCCGCTCCCCCCGTAAGTCGGGTAGCACGTGATGCCGATTCTTAGCGGCATATTTCAGTCGGACGCGCAACGCATGGCGCACTCAATTTAATAATGACCAAAGAATCAGCGAACCTTTCACCTGAGCGATTTCTCTTTCCGCCAATCGGAATCCGTTGTGTGTATCGGGTCGTCATTTCAACGTTCATAACCAAACCCCGGTTTCATATATAGAATTTTATAATGTTGCCGGCAATGATTCCAATAAGAATTTTGTCCCATCGACGTCAGCGAGCATTCAATCAATTGCCAGAACCTTATGCATCGAATCCCCTATGTCGAGCGCACCATGGAGCTCTTCCAAAAAGGGCAAGCCATACTTCGCAAGATAGTAGATACCGGCAATCACTCGCTCCTGAGGGGTCCCGAGAGGAAAACATTGAGCGCAGGCGGATTCGATCCGGCGTGTGAGTACTTCATCACGCTGATAGCGAGCCCGATTGAATTTATTTTTCAGGTTGGTGATCTGGTAGACGATTTTCTCGCGCGCCGTGTCGATCGCGCCTACGAGTGTCGTATCAGCCTCGGTGGCGATCGAGTGAAGATCTGTTTCCAGTGTATGAATGGCGTCGAGCGCCGATGCGAAGAGAGCCTCCTCTGGATGAGCCTTCCGTAGACGATCGAAGACAGCGGCAGGCCCCTTGGCCAAAAGATCCAGGGTCACCGGCGGAGATCCCGCAAAGAGCTTCAGGGCGGCTTTTTCAAGAATCGTGGCGGCAGCTCGCGGATAGACAACTGACGGAGTGATTCCATGAGCCGCATACAGCGCCTCGGCCTGCGCAAAATAGGCGATTTCCCCGGGGCCGGTAATAGTCGCCAGATTCGGCAGCAGAAAATCCTGCACGACTGGCCTCAGGAGAACTTTGGGAGAAAAGCAGTCGAGCTTTCCCAGATCGGCCGTGATTTCGGTGTCGTTCTCGGCGAGGAAAAACCGCCCTTCACTGTGCCGCACAGCCTGTCGCTCGCCATCTCGAGTCCAGAAAAAATTCGGATAGCCGGTCCGGACCTGAACGTCATAGCCGATGTTCTCCAGGTCGCGATCCCGTGCAGCAGTGACATCGATGATCTTACCCCCGCGCTGCACCTCCTGCTGAAAAATCGGTCGAGCGAGTTTTTTGATACCGGGATCTGATGGGTTGAGAAGTACAAGCCCTGGAAAAAGATATGACCACAGGCGGCCAAAGGCCTCGACCCAATTCCTGCCCGGTTGATAAAACGAGCCGAGCTGCTGTGCCAGCGGTTCCATGAAATCCGTGCGCGGCAGATGAGCGATGATGTCTGAATGGAATGCCTCGATATCAGCAGGCAGCGCGCGCGTCGAAATTGGTTGCCGACCCGGCGCGATCCCGCCAAGACGATGGAGAGGCAATTCATCACCCGGGAGATACAAATGATCGACTTCCGGCAGGTCGTGATCCTCGCCTTCCATCCAAAAAATCGGCACGACATCGACACCGAGAAGAGCTGAGAGTTTTTGCGCGAGTTTGATCGCGGTGATTGTTTTGTAGAAATAGAAGAGGCAGCCGCCATAGATCGAGAGTTGCTGGCCCGTTGTTACTACAAATGTAGAATTTTTTTCAATGCGCCGCACCGCTTCGAGCGTTTCTTTAGACGCCCCATATAATTGATTTTGTTCCAGGAGGATCCGGGATAAATCCTGCCTGTGAGGGATCGACCGCAGGGCGGCCACTTTCTTCCAGTCGGCATCATTCCGAAAATCCCATGAGTAAAGCCCTTTCAGCCGTTCGGGATGTTCGATGTAATCGGTTGAAATCCTGTTGGAGCTCGGAAGAGAACTGAATGCGACATGCCCGATCGCCCTCATTTCTTGAACTCCAGGGAAAGCGAACCGGAGTGGAAGCCGTCGAGGTCGACCGTTACCCTCTTGAATCCGAGTCCATGCATGCCGGAACAAATCTTCGAGCGCCATTCCGATTCGACAATGTGCGGGAGATCCTGAAGTGGAACTTCGATCCGTGCCATGTCGCCGTGATGGCGGAGCCGCATCTCCGGGAAGCCGCATTCACGCAATAGGTCCTCGCCCTTTTCAATTTGCCGGATTTTTTCAAGATCGATTCTTTCAAGATAGGGGATGCGCGACGCGAGGCAGGGCGACGTCGGATCCTCACTTGTCGTCAGATCGTGCATGGCCGACAATTTGCGGATTTCCAGTTTCGAGAGGCCGGCGTCGAGGAGCGGCCCTTTGACACTGTGTTCATCGGCAGCCTTGTGCCCGGGTCTGAAATCGTTCAGATCGTCCAGGTTGACGCCGTGAACGATGGAGGAGAGCCTGCGCGAGGCGGCGATTTTGCCGAGATGTTCAAAGAGGTCGCTTTTGCAGATGTAGCACCGATCTGGAGTATTGGCCAGATAGGCCTCGTTCTCGAATTCGTGCGATTCAATGAAGAGGTGTGGAATGCCGTACTGCCGGGCAAAGGATTCGGCTTTTTGTTTTTGATGACCCGAGAGTGATGGGCTGACCGCGGTGACCGCCAGCATCCGATCACCCAGCGCACGATGTGCGGTGTATGCGAGGTAGGCGCTGTCGACTCCGCCGCTGTAAGCGACGAGGACGGACCCGAATGCTCGCAGACTCTCGACAAGCCGCTGCTCCTTTTCCTGGAGGGCACTGCTTTCTGTCTCTGAAGTCTTATTCATTTCTGTGCCAGGTGATGGGAGGCGTTATTTAATAAAAGGAAAAAGCGCCCAATGACGTTTGGCCGGCTATCTATCAT
Organism: uncultured Acidobacteriota bacterium; assembly: GCA_903916735.1. GTDB lineage: Bacteria > Acidobacteriota > CAIWXX01 > CAIWXX01 > CAIWXX01 > CAIWXX01. The sequence continues at coordinate 17,741 of CAIWXX010000078.1, read as the reverse complement.
TTTTGATTTGCTTCATAGACGCCGGATTTGCCGCCTTCCTTGAACGCCAGATAGATTGATTCGATCACCATTCCCCTGTCGACAGCCTTGCACATGTCATAAATTGTGAGCGCGGCTGCGGCCGTGGCCATCATGGCTTCCATTTCGACGCCGGTCGGCCCGAAGCATTCCGTCCTCGCTTCAATCGCCACCCCATCCTCTTTGATGACACAATCCACGGCGGCATGCGTGAGTGCGATCGGGTGAGTCAGCGGAATGACGTCGGATGTTTTCTTGGCAGCCATCATGCCGGCTATGCGGGCAGCGCCCAGTACGTCGCCCTTCGCCGCATGTCCTTCGGAAATGAGCTCCACGGTCGACCGTTTCATCCGCACGAACCCGCGCGCGATCGCGACTCGCCGCGTGGATTCTTTCCCTCCGACATCGACCATCCAAACGTGACCATGTTCGTCAAGGTGAGTCAATTTTTCATCCATGAGGAGCCTCCAGCGGCAGCACTTCAACCTCCTGCCCGGCATTCCATGCCACATCGCCTTCGGGTGCGATGATGAGGCAATTGGCGCGGGCAAAGGCCACGAGGTCACCCGACCCCCTCATCGGGACAGGGCGCACTTCAATGCCCGCATGAGATTTCGTACAGATGCCGGCGACGTAGAAGGGGCGGTGTCCCTTTTTCCTGAAAGGAACAGCCAGCCGGGCATAATAGGTGGTCGGCAGGACATGATTGCAGCCCATGCACTTCTTGATAAAGGGATCGACGAAAAGCAGAAATGTGACGGCGACTGAGACCGGATTGCCGGGCAGCGAAAAGATTGCTTTTTCCCCGAGGCGTGCGAAGGTGACAGGCCGGCCCGGTTTCACGGAAACCTTGTTGAATAATACCTGTGCCCCGATCTTTTGAAGCGCCGCTTCGACGAAGTCGAAATCGCCGATCGATGCCCCGCCGGTGATGAGCACGAGATCGCAATCGAGTGCGCTCTTGAGGGCCGTGGCGGTTTCCTGGAGATCGTCCTTGACTCTCCCCATGTAGCGGCCTTCGATACCGTGTCGCCACAGAAGGCCGAGGAGGGTCAGGCTGTTGCTGTTGCGGATTTGCGACGGGCCCGGGGATTCAAAAAATTCGACGATCTCGCTTCCCGTTGTCAGAACGGCAACCGACGGCGGCGGGTGTACATCAACATTCTGCAGTCCGAAAGAACCGATCACGCCGAGCACGGAGGAGGTGATTTTTGTGCCGCGCGGCACGGCAATATCCCCCTGCTTGATCTCGGCGCCTCGAGGATCGACATTCTCGCCGGCGATGACGCCTTTGAGGAATTCGACGCGACTGCCGTTCGTGCGCGTTTCTTCGATCTTCTGAACGGCGTCGGCTCCTGGAGGCAGAGGCGCGCCCGTCATGACTTTGACGGCCGAGCCGCTTTCGAGTGTGAACTCGGGCCATGTGCCGGCGGCGAGGACCTGAGGCATGAGCGCCAGAGTGGCTGGAGTGGCCAGGTCTCGACTGATGACGGCGTATCCATCCATCATCGCCCGATCAAATGGCGGCAGATCACGATCAGCCAGAACGTCCTCGGCCAGGATGCCGCCGAGGGAATTAAGCGTTTCCGTTTCAACAATCCGGCTGTTTTCAGCACTCTCGATGACGATGGATTGTGCTTCATTGACTGTCAGCATACGTTCTCCGCGCCGGTCGGGCAGGCCGGGAGTAGTGGGCATTGCGCACAGAGCGGCTTCCGTGCATTGCAGATTTTTCGTCCATGATCGATCAGCATGTTGCTCAGATCGATCCAGCTCCTCTTGGGAAAAATCGCCATTAGATCTTCTTCGACCTTGTCAGCATTTTTTTTATCGGAGAGTCCGAGCCGCACCACGATCCGGTGCACATGCGTATCGACAACAATGCCGCAGAGTTTGCCGAGAGCATTGCCGAGCACACAATTGGCGGTCTTTCGACCGACACCCGGAAGCGTGAGGAGCTCCTCCATCGTTTCCGGTACCGTGCCGCCGAATTTCCCGATAATGTCCCGGCTGCATCCGCGGATGAGTTTCGACTTGTTCCGATAGAAGCCCGTCGACCTGATTTCGCGTTCCAGCTCTTCCTGGCTCACGTCGGCCAAATTCTGTGGCCCTGGATATTTTGCAAAAAGCCCAGGCGTGACCATATTGACTCGTTCATCGGTACACTGGGCTGAAAGGATGGTGGCGATGAGAAGCTGGAAAGGGTTCTCGTGACCGATTGCCGTGTGCGATTGAGGGTAGTGTTTCTTGAGGATTTTGAGAATTTCAACGGCTCTGGTTGCTGTATCAATCTGCTTCCACTGAGGTTTCGATTTCGGCTTCATATCGCTCTCCTTCTCTTTTCACAGAATGCGGCGAATGCGCCGGCGTCGCGTGTATTCAGAACATCGGCGGCTGTCAGCCAGCCCTTGCGGGCGATGCCAACACCGTAGCGTGTATCGGCGAGGCCCGTCAAACTATGAGCGTCGGGGTTGATCGAGATGGGGATGCCCATTTCGCGGGCGTGTTTGAGGTGACGCCAGTCGAGATCAAGGCGCTGGGGATTGGCATTCAGTTCAATGGCCACGCCGTGACGTGCGGCAGCCGCCAAAATCTTCTCAAGATTGATCTGGAACGGCTCGCGCCCGAGCAACAGGCGGCCGGTAGGATGCCCCAGAATGGTTGTATGGGGATTCTCGATGGCCGTGATGACTCTCTTCGTCATCTCCTCCTCACCCATGTTGAAGCGACTATGGACCGATGCGACGATAAAGTCGAATTTTCTCAGGATTCGTTCCGGGTAATCAAGATTCCCGTCGCCCAGTATGTCGCTCTCAACTCCTTTGAAAATCCGAATCTGCGGGAGTTTCTTCTGGACAGCGTCGATCTCTTTCCATTGTTTTTCGAGGGCGATCTCTTTGAGGCCGCCGGCATAGAGTGCCGACTGGCTGTGATCGGAAATCCCGATGTATGTGGCGCCCATCTGAACGGCCCCTGTGACCATCTCTTCGACAGTATTGATGCCGTCGGAGTGCGCCGTGTGGACATGGATGATTCCGGCGAGCTGGTCTTCGGTGAGCAGGGATGGCAGAGAGTGCTTCTCGGCCGCTTCGATCTCGCCCAAATCTTCTCGCAATTCAGGGGGAATTTCATCGAGCCCCAGTGCGGCGAAGATCTCATTTTCATCTGCACAGGCCAGCGATTTTCCGTCCGTGCCGAACAATCCCCATTCACTCATTTTCAGGCCCATCTTCTGAGCTCGTGCGCGCAGCGCAATGTTGTGGTTCTTGCTGCCGGTGAGGTGATGAAGCAAAAATGGATAGGATTCCGGCGGAACGATCCGCAGATCGACGCTGATGCCTCGTCGAAGCCGCACATTTGATTTTGTCGCCCCTTTTTCAAGAATCTCTTCAACGGACTCGTGTGAGCAGAAGAGATCCATGACACGTTCAGGCGATGTGGAACTGGCGACGATATCAATGTCTTTGACGATCTCTTTGCGACGCCGGAGACTGCCGGCGATGCTGGCGTTCCGCACCTGATCGGAACCCCGGAGAGCCGCGACGAGAATCTCGGCTTCCTCGGCCGCGACACTACATAAAAACTGGTTCGCGCTCTTCTTGACGAAATCAATGCCCTTGAGGATGTTATCCTGCGACTTCACACCGAAGCCGGGCAACGTCAGGAGGCGATTCTCGTGACACGCATATTCCAACTCGGCGATACTTTTTACGCCGAGTTTTTCGAAGAGTACCTTGACGCGCTTAGGACCGAGATTCGGAATGCGGAGCATCTCGAGAAGCCCCTGAGGAAAACTGCTCTTCAGCTCATTGTAGTAGGCAAGTTCTCCTGTTTCAGCGAATTCGTGTATTTTCTTCGAAATCGATTCGCCGATGCCTTTCAGCGTATCCAATTTTTCCGTCTGGATGAGAGTCGTCAAATCTTCCGGTGCCGATTCAAGGATGCGTGCCGCATTTGAATACGATCTGCTCTTAAAAGGGTTCTCTCCCTTCAGCTCCAGCAAGACCGCAATCTCAGAAAGTATGTCGATGATGTCACTTTTTTTCATTTCACCGCTCCCGAACACCGAATCTAGAGGAGGGGTTGGTATTTGTCAACGAGAGGAAGCATCGAGCCCTGGTGAGGATCCATCAAGCCCCGGCTTTCACCAGCGAATCGACTTTGCAACAACGCCGGCAGATTGCGAGCAGGTTGCCGTCAAGGAGCTTTCTGCGGAACTGGCGAAAGCCTTCGTCATTCCAGATCTGTTCGAATGAAGTCTCCAGCAAGTTCCCCCAGCTTTTCCGAAGGACACCACAAAAAACGACATTTCCCAAATGATCAATGCGAGCGGACGGTTCAAAAATTTTTGGGCAGATGAGTCTTAGCTTCTGATGACCAGTTCCGTTGTAGTACTCATCAACATTTTCTTCCCAAGTGTAAGGTGTGAAGTTGACGAAGACTCCGTTCGACTCGGCGAAGCGCCGAACATCCTTGAGTCGCTTTTTTAAATACTCCAGAGAGTAAGGGAATCCGTTGCGCTCATGAGTTGATATATCGAACTCACCTTCTTTCCATCCGAAATCCTCGATCAGAACCTGCCGGGTCCGTGCGATCTCGCGGGAACTGTAAACCTCTTCGAAGGTCAGATTCAGTGTTGGGAGACCGAGATCCTTGATGATCATCACCGTCTCTTCAAGCCGATCGAGATTATCCGCCAGCAAAACCGTGTTAACGGACACTGTGAAAAGGCGTTTCGTCAATTCAATGGCCCGGCAGACCTGGTCGAATGCCTGCGGGGTTCCTCGAATCTCATTGTGAAGCTCCCGCGGTCCATCGATCGAATAAATTATCCGCCGAACCGAGCTTCTCACGGAGAGCAGCGCATCGATATTTTTTTCGTTGATGAGCGTCCCATTCGTTAAAATTGTAAATGGCACGTTCGCCCGCTGTAGATGAGTGAGAAGCTCGAAAATATCCCTCCGGATGAAGATCTCGCTGCCAACTAGTCCGATGAAGCTGAGGTTTAATCGATCGTAGAGGCGCTTGATTTCTTCCGTCCCCAGCTCTGCGCCGTAATTCATGAGCGGCATCGTGTTGATGTCATCACGGAAATTGGCCTGATAGCACATTTTGCATTTCAGATTGCAGCGGATCGTCGGCTCATGGGCCACCGAGTACTTGCGCCCATCGAATTGGTGAACACCGAAGAGATCCCCGAGAAGCGCTCGCCGCACATCCTCCCGCCGTCGGGATATCTGCCGTGATCGGTAGGCATTATGAACGATCCAGTTCACGGCAGGCGTTCGAGCGATCATTTTTCTCAGGAGTTGTTTCATCGGCATCGATTCGATCATAGAGGCCTGCACGCGCATAATCAAGCGCCGAGGATTTGTCTGCTATCGATTGATTGGCGGCCATCGGGCGCCCGGCCACCTTCTTTCCAGAAGAGAGGCGGGTGTTTTTTCAGGCGCCGATAATCCATTGAGCGTTGTCATACTCGAAGCTGTGTTAGAATTTCTCCCATCGAAGGGGGTATGAAGTCGTGAACCCGATACATGTTTACAATGTCGTCCCGCGGTTGCCGGAGCCACTCCGATGCCTGCAGGATCTCGCCTACAATCTTCGCTGGACCTGGGATCACCAAACCGTTGATCTCTTCAGGAGACTCGATAACCTTCTCTGGAACGAAAGCGGACGAAACCCGGTCAAGATGCTGGGATTGATTCCGCAAGCGAAGCTGGAAGCTGCAGCTCGCGATAGGGCCTTTCTGGCGACCATGACGAGAGTCTGGGAAGACTATCGAATGTACATGGCGGGGAAGGACACATGGTATGAAAATCCGCCTGAAAAACCCAAGGCGCTGCTCATTGCATATTTCTCGGCTGAATTCGGCATGAGTGAAACCCTCCCGATCTACTCCGGCGGCCTTGGCATCCTCGCCGGCGATCATTTGAAATCGGCGAGCGATATGGGATTGCCTCTGGTCGGTGTCGGGCTTCTTTATCAGAAGGGCTATTTTCGTCAGTACCTCAACAATGAAGGCTGGCAGCAGGAACTCTACCCGATCAACGACTTCTATCACATCCCGATACGGACGGAGCGCGATGCTCAAGGGGAACTCGTCCGCGTCGAAGTGCAGATGAATGGAAAACCCGTCTGGGCCCGAGTCTGGCGAGCGCAGGTCGGGCGTGTCCCACTGTATCTGCTCGATACGAATATCCCTCAGAATGAGCCGGCCGATCGGGATATCACCGACGAGCTTTACGGCGGTGATGCGGAAACACGAATCAAGCAAGAGATTGTTCTGGGAATCGGTGGGATGAAGGCGCTGGCGGCTCTTGGGAAAGCGCCGACCGTTTGCCACATGAACGAAGGACATGCGGCGTTTCTGGCACTCGAGTGGATTCGAATGCTCATGTCCTCGACCGGCGCTACTTTTGCGGAGGCGCGTGAAGCGGCTTCTGTGGGCAGCGTCTTTACGACACATACGCCCGTTCCTGCCGGTATCGATAAATTCGACGTGTCTCTTGTCGAGCGCTATCTCGGAAGCGTCTTTCGCGCGCTGGGCCTCACGACGGCCGAGTTCCTGAACCTGGGACGCGCACCGGGCGGCCATATCGACTCCTCCGAGCCTCTCAACATGGCAATCCTGGCCATTAGGCTCAGTGAGCGCTGCAACGGTGTCAGCAGGCTTCATGCAAGTGTTTCACGCGAAATGTGGAGAGGATTATGGCCGGGAATCTCGGCTGAGGAGGTCCCGATCTGTTCCATCACGAACGGGGTCCATCCGGCGAGCTGGGTATCCAAGGACATGAACGGTCTTTACGATACATACCTCGGCCCGCACTGGAGTGAACAGGCATCCGATCCAGGTGTCTGGTCTCGCATCAATGATATTCCGGCTGAAGAACTGTGGCGAACACATGAACGCCGCCGCGAACGGGTAGTGGCGTTTGCCCGCCGGAGACTGCGGGAACAGCTACAGGCGCGGGGCGCCGCCAACTATGAGCTTGTCGAAGCGGCCGAGGCTCTGGACCCAACGGCGCTGACCATCGGTTTCGCGCGGCGATCGGCCACTTACAAGCGCGGTGCGCTGCTCTTCCGCGATCCGGACCGCCTCATTCACATCCTCGAAAATCGTGATCGGCCCGTGCAGCTGGTCATGGCCGGGAAGGCTCATCCGAAGGACATGGCCGGCAAGGAGATCATCCGCAAGATCATTCAGATCATCAAGGATAAAAAGCTGCGACGCCGGATTGTTTTTATTGAAGACTATGACAGCGCCGTCGCGCGCTCAATGGTGCAGGGCGTCGATCTATGGCTGAATACACCACGCCGCCCGCTTGAAGCGTGCGGCACCAGCGGAATGAAAGCGGCCGTCAACGCCGTCCTCAACATGAGCACGCGCGATGGGTGGTGGGACGAGGCTGTTCGTGAAGGTGCCGGATGGACCATCGGAAACGCCGAAACTTACACGAACGAAGATTTACAAGACGAAATCGAATCGAAGGTTATCTATGATCTGCTGGAAAAGGAGGTCGTGCCGCTCTTCTATGAACGGGGTAGTGACCGAGTGCCCCGTGGCTGGACCGATATGATGCGGAAGGCCCAACAGTCCCTCATACCGTTCTTCAATTCGCAACGAATGGTGCAGGACTATTTCACGATGTTTTACGCGCCGGCAACAGAGAACCATCTGCACCTCATCTCGGATGGATTGAAGGCTTCGAAAGAGCTCGCTCAATGGCGGGCGCATATGACCCGCCACTGGCCGTCGGTGCGTGTCATCGAGGTTGATGGAGATCGGTCCGTCGAAGCGCCGATCGGTGCAAAATTCAAGATCAATGCAAAAATCTTCCTCGGCGAAATCAATCCCCGAGATGTGAGAATCGAAGTCTATGAAGGCAGTCTCGATGAGGATGGACATATCACTAACGCCCGTACGACGCTCATGACTCCCGTTGGTCTCGAAAATCAGCATGGCACCTTCGAGTTCACCGGGGAAATCGAGCTGAGCACAACAGGGTTGCGCGGCTTCTCTCTCCGCATCCTCCCGAACCATCCCGACCTCGTCATGCCCTTCCAACGAGGCCTAATTGCGTGGGCGTAGAGTAACGCGGCAAAGCTGACTGTGAGGAGTGGCGGGGGATTCGGCCGGGCAGCGCGACTGATTCCGGATCAAGAAAGCAAACAAATGAAGTATCTCGTTAAGAGTCGCATCTGACTCACAGCCCGTTTGACTTGCTCGGCCCTCGCCCATAGAATCGCTGATCTTGGGTAAGAATGCGCGAGGATAAAACTTTTCGATCAACGACAATCATCTGCATCCGGCATGGCGGCCGGGTGGCTATGGCGGGAGATGGGCAGGTCACGCTCGGCCAGTCCGTCGTCAAACATAAAGCCCGCAAGATCCGGCGTCTCTATCAAAACAAGATCCTGGCCGGCTTCGCGGGTTCTGCCAGCGACTCCTTCGCGCTCTTCGCGCGCTTTGAAGCGAAGCTTGAAGAATTCCGTGGTAACCTCCATCGAGCCGTTGTTGAACTTGCCAAAGACTGGCGCATGGACAAAGCCCTGCGGCGCCTTGAGGCTTTGTTGATCGTCGCCGACGACAAGAGTTCATTTCTGCTCTCCGGCACCGGCGACCTGATCGAGCCTGATGATGAGGTGCTCGCCATCGGCTCCGGCGGTTCGGTGGCGCTTGCCGCTGCGCGCGCGCTGCTCCACCATACGCAGCTTTCCGCCCGCGAGATTGCTGAGGAATCCATCCTGATCGCATCGGACATCTGCATCTACACAAACAAGGAAATTGTGGTCGAGGAGTTGTGAGCATGGTTTATTACATGCAGTCCGGTGATGATGACATTCCTCTGCAATTGCGCGCCGACGAGCTTTTGCCGCCGCGCATTGTGCAAGAGCTTGATCGTTACATCGTCGGCCAGAACCATGCTAAGCGTGCAGTGGCAATCGCCCTTCGCAATCGAATCCGACGACAGAGGCTTCCGAAGCAGGTTGCCGAGGAAATTTCTCCGAAAAACATTCTCATGATAGGCCCGACAGGAGTCGGAAAGACGGAAATTGCGAGACGCCTGGCCCGCCTCACTTCCAGTCCCTTCCTCAAAGTGGAAGCTTCCAAGTTCACCGAAGTCGGCTATGTCGGCCGCGATGTCGATAGTATGGTGCGGGATGTAACCGAGATCGCTGTGCAGATGGTACGAGCTGAGAAAATCGAAGAAGTTCGTGAACATGCCGTCACCAATGCCGAGGACCGGCTGCTCGACCTGCTCCTTCCGCCGATCAAGCAGCCGACATATGAGCGCGCGGAAACGGTTCCGGCCGTCGAGGAGCAAGCCGGGTTTCGGGAGACACGTGAGCGCCTGCGAACGCAGCTGCGCGCCGGAAAGCTTGATGATCGTCTTGTTGAAGTCGAAATCCACGAAAAAAGCTCGCCTTTTCACTTCGAGGTCTTCTCGGGCAGCGGAGTCGAAGAGATGGTCAGCAACATTCAGGATATGCTTCCGACCATGCTCTCGGGCAAATCCAAGCGGCGGGGGATGAAAATCAAGGATGCACTGGCGCACCTGACTCACGAAGAACAGCAAAAATTGGTGGATAATGAACAGCTCGCGCGGACAGCGATTGAAAGAGTAGAGCAGTCGGGAATCATTTTCATCGACGAACTTGACAAGGTGGCGGGGCGTGAATCGGGGCGAGGACCAGACGTGAGCCGCGAAGGTGTGCAGCGCGACCTGCTGCCGATCATCGAAGGCACGTCCGTCAACACGAAGTACGGCATCGTGAAGACGGACCATGTTCTCTTTATCGCCGCGGGTGCGTTCCACGTGAGTAAGCCGTCCGATCTGATCCCCGAATTGCAGGGCCGCTTTCCGATCCGCGTCGAATTGGAATCTTTGACCAAATCTGATTTCATCCGGATTCTGCAGGAGCCGAAAAACGCGCTCATTAAACAATACCAGGCGCTTTTATCCACTGAAGATGTCCAGATCGAGTTTACCAAGGAAGCGATCGAAGTCATCGCCGAGGTAGCCACTCGAGTGAACGAGACGGCCGAAAACATCGGCGCGCGCCGACTGCATACGGTCATGGAAAAATTGCTGGATGAGATCTCGTTTGAGGCCTCGGGACATGCTGGTGAGCGATATGTCATCGATGCCGCCTATGTGCATAAAATGCTCGATGACATCCTCAAGGACGAAGACCTGAGCCGGTTCATTTTGTAACAAAGAAAAGAGAGAGGTCGCACTGTGAAGATGCGAATTTGTATCAAAGTTGGATCATGGTTTGCCGGTTCGCTTCTCCTGGCCGGGTTGTTGGTCGATTGCGGCAAGAAGGCGGATCCGCTCCCGCCGATTGTCCTTGTTCCTGCCCTTGTCCGCGATCTCACTGTACGGCAGGAAGGCACGCATTACAGATTGTTTTTCAGCGAGCCGACCGCCAACAGCGATGGCTCACGCCTTGTCGATCTTCAGCGTGTGGATATCTACCGCATCGTTGAAGACACGCCTCCAGCGCCTCCTCAGAGCCAACCGGCTGCTCCTCAGACGCAGCCGACTGCTCCTCAGAGCCAACAGGCGGCACCGCAAACTCCGCCCTCTGCCCCAGGGCAGCCGGCTGTCCCCGGGACGCCTCCGCCACCCCCAGCCACGCCCCCTCCGGTGTCGCTCGTGCCGGTGCCGATCCCCGAAGTCGCCGTTGAGGATTTTGCCAGCCGTGCCGCGCTGATTGGGTCAATCGATGTGCAGAAGATCGCGGATTTTCGACAAGACGCTTTTCTTGTTTATTTCGATGATCTCGCAAACTTCCAGCCTCCAAGATGCTTTCACAAGCGCATCACATACGCCGTACAGCCAGCCAATCGAAAAAACCACGGCCCCGGCTTCAGCAATCGTGTCACGCTTGACTTCGTGGCAGTCGGCGACCCGCCGAAGGAACTGAAGGCCACGGTGCAGGAAATTGGCATCGTTCTGACATGGACGCCACCTCTCACAAACATCGATGGCACGACTCAGCCTACTCCCATCGGGTACAACATCTATCGCAAAAAGGCGGACGATAATTATTACCCGCTCGATCCAATCAACCCGGCGCCAGTGCCTCCACCGTATTATGTCGACGCCGGCGTCCCCTTCGATGTGAAATATGAATACATGATCAAGGGCACGAGCACGGCCACGCGACCTTACCAGGAGACGGCACGGAGCAACGATGCTGACATTCAGCCCAAAGATGTTTTCCCACCGAAGCCGCCGCAGGACCTGGTGGCCGTGGCATCTAAAAGCGGCATCAATCTGCTCTGGAGCGCCAACCAGGAGAAGGATTTTTCCGGCTACAAGGTTTATCGGCGCACCGGCAATGAGAAATTGACACTCATTACACAGACACTGGTTCTAAAGAACACCTTTATGGATACAACCGTTCGCCCGAAAACAACCTACTACTATGTGGTGACGGCCATCGACCGGTCGACGCCACCAAATGAAAGCGCCTATTCGAATGAAGCAAAGGAATACGTGCCATGATTCGCATTTATCGCTTCCGGCAGCGGACGCGGGTACGGTACGGGATCGAACGAGTAGGCGTTGTCGACGGTGTGCTGGATGTGCTTCGAGGAGAGCCTTATGAGTCTCTCGAAACCACCGGCAAGATGATCCCGCTCAAGAATGTTGTTCTTCTTGCGCCCTGCCAGCCGACGAAAATCGTCGCCGTCGCGCTTAATTATCGGGATCACGCGGCGGAACGTAACAAGCCGATGCCGGCCGAACCGGTTATTTTCCTGAAGCCGCCATCGGCGATCATCGGCCCGGGCGATGAAATCATCTATCCACGAGCCAGCAAGCGGGTCGATTACGAGGGGGAGATGGCCGTGGTCATGCGGAAACGAGCCCGGCATCTGCTCGACAGCGATCCTGTCGACGACTATATTCTTGGATACACCTGCGCAAACGACGTCAGTGCCCGCGACTTGCAGGAACGCGACGTCCAATATGGGCGCGCCAAGGGGTTTGACACCTTCGCGCCGATCGGCCCTTGCATCGCTTGTGGCATCGATCCGAAGGCACTTAATATCGAAACCCGCCTCAACGGCAAGGTTCATCAGTCATCAAACACCAAGAATATGGCCTTCCCGGCAGATTTTCTCGTGAGATTTATTTCGAGAGTCATGACACTGGAGCCCGGCGACGTGATCTCCACCGGCACGCCATCAGGTATCGGACCGATGTCCCCCGGAGATCATGTCGACGTGACGATCGAAGGCATCGGGACTCTCACAAACACCGTCATGAAAGTCAGAGAGGTTTAACCCGCATGAAGTTTTTTATCGACACTGCAAATGTGAAAGAGATTCAGGAAGCCGAGAGCCTCGGAGTGCTTGACGGCGTCACGACAAATCCATCACTGCTGGCCAAGGAAGGGACGGACCCCTTCGCATTATTGCGCGAAATCTGCCGGATCGTGCCGGGGCCGGTCAGTGCGGAAGTTCTTGCGACTGAAGCGCCGGAGATGATTCGCGAGGCGCAGGTGCTGAGCGCCATTGCCGGAAATATCGTCGTCAAGGTGCCGATTACACGAGAGGGACTGAAAGTTGTGAAGACGCTGACGGGAATGGGCATTCGCACAAATGTGACCCTCATCTTCTCGGCCACGCAGGCACTGCTGGCCGCCAAGGCCGGCGCGACGTATGTCAGCCCGTTTCTGGGAAGACTGGATGACATCTCGACTGATGGTATGAAACTCCTCGAAGAAATCCGCACGATTTTTAATAATTATGATTTCCGGACGCAGGTATTGGCCGCTTCGCTGAGGCATCCGATGCATGTGCTGCAATGCGCCATGGCCGGAGCCGATGTCGCCACCATCCCGTACAAGGTGATCATGAGCCTTCTCAATCATCCGTTAACGGATCTCGGCATCGAGCGCTTCTTGTCCGACTACCGCAAGGCCTACGGCGATACGAAGATCACCTAGTCGATGAAAATCGGTTCCCGTGTTTTCGGGGGCGAATTATTGAGGAAAGCGATGCTCTTGCACCATCATTCTGTTTTGATTCTTAACTGGTGCTTTCATAGATGAAGAAATGTGCGTCGGCGTTTGTCTTGCTTCTCCTAGCCGGGTGTCACTTCTATACGGACACACCGCTGTTCGATTTTGCCAAGGAACAGGCGAGAGCGATTCAGCACGAGGACACCCCCTATATCGATCTCGGAATACCCCTTGGCCGGCCCTATCTGGTTCGCGGCTGGTCGATCGACGAAAGAGATAATTACGGCCGAACATTCGTGTGGGCAATCGAACCGCGAGCCGAGGTTGCTTTCGGAGTGATTGAGCCGCAAGATCTGGAAGTGATCCTGAATTGCCGGTGGCTGGATTCGAGCCGACAAAAGCAGCTGGTGCGATGTGATGTCAACGGGAATGATGTCGGTGCGCCGATCGAGCTCAAGCCGGAATTCACAAAGTACCAGGTCTTTGTGCCGGTTCGATTTCTGAAAGCCGGCCAAAATGTGCTCGGGCTGAGTTTCGCCGTTACTGAAGTCCCTCCCAACGATTCCCGGACACTGGCATCCTGCTTCGATTCGATCCTCATCGCTCCATACAATCTGCAGGAACGCGAAGTGAAGATGGCACGAGCTGAAGAGCCTCAATATTTGAATGAACTGCGGAAGGCCGGCCGCGACTTCATCGTGCAGCGAGTACCAGGGGAGAGGATCTTTGCTTTACGGATTCCCGAGAATGCGCGTCTCACCTTCGAATGTGGATTTGCTCCCGAAGACCGGCCCGAAGTCGAGGGCGCCGGCTTCAGGGTGACGCTGCAATCCGGCGGCGACTCCTCAATTCTTCTCTATGATCAATTCATCGACCCGCGTCGTCGCAGAAGTCATCACAAGTTGTTTGACTCTTCAATCGACCTGAAAAAATGGGTGGGGCAGGATGTCAAGATTATCTTCAGCGTCACGGCCGGTTATGAGAAACTGGCATACCCGACCTACGCCCTCTGGATCGAGCCCCGGCTCAGCGACCGGAAATATTTTTGGAATCGGTAGACGATTCTCCTCATACGGCTTCGAAGAAACATCACTCCAGCTCAACCCAAATCGCATCGAATATTCTCTCACGCGATCCGCATCGTCGATGATTTTCTTCGTTGTCGGGACATGACAAAAGCTTCCGCCCGCATCAGACAAAGGTATATTCAAGAGCTAGAACGATGGCGAAAAATGAACGCTGATGAGTATTTGCCTTCCCGGAGGCAGGCGGCCTAATCTCAGCGTATCGCCTAAAAGCTCTCTGCCCTCTACTGCCCCGGCTTCCGCTTATCCCGGACGACAATGACGTATTCGTCTTTGCGGATGAGGCCGAGATCGCGGCGAGCGATTTCTTCGGCGGCGGCGGGGTCTTTCTGAAGACGACTGATTTCGTGTCTGAGATCGATATTCTCCCGGCGGATTTTTGTGATTTCTTGTCGAGTTTGTTCGAGGCTCTGGCGCTTGCGATAAATATCTACTAGCCCCTTTTCGCCGAAGACGGATTTGACGATGAAAGAGAGACCCATTGCCGATAGCAACAGGATTAATATTTTGCGGCGGAGTCCACTTGTAAATTTCATTGGAATTGAAAAATGTAATTCTTACTTGCCTCAAGAAGCGATTTAACCGCCTCGGGCGTCGGTGCTTCGGCATATATCCGCACGAGCGGTTCAGTGCCGGATGGGCGCATCAGAATCCAGCTCCCATCATCAAATGTCAGCTGGACGCCATCAAGGCGATTGACGGCGATGATCCGGTGCCCGCTCAAAGTTTCCGGCGGGTGTTCAAGAACGCGATTCAATTTTTCCCAATGGGATCCTGATAGCTTCAGACTGAGGCGCTGATTGTAGAGTGGCCCCACATCGGCGAAGAGCTCGTGGATCATTTCCGTGAGGTGCTTGTTGCCGGAGGCCGCGACCATCTCGGCGACCAGCAGGCATGCGAGGATGCCGTCTTTTTCCGGAAGATGCTGGCCCATCGTGAACCCGGCACTCTCTTCGCCGCCCATGATCAGCTTGCCCTCCAACAACAGCTCGCCCACATACTTGAACCCAACAGGCGTCTCATAGAGCGGCACTGAGTGGCGTGCGGCGAGATGATCGAGGAGATGTGTCGTGGCCACGGATCGGGCGACACCTCCCTTGAGATTCGGCCGGCTCTGCAGGATGTACTTCAGCAACAACGCCAAAATGTAATTGGGAGCGATGAAATCCCCGTTGGAATCAAGAATTCCGAAGCGATCGGCATCGCCGTCGGTGGCGAGCGCCAGATGGCATTTCTTCTCCAGCACCACTTCCCGCAATTCAGCCAGGTTTTGTTCGGAGCACTCTGGTGAATACCCCCCGAAATAAGGATCCTTGAAATTGTGAATGACTTCGCACGAACAACCGTTCTCAATGAGAATCCGGTCCAGATAGTCGCGCGCTGTGCCATAGAGTGGGTCGGCGGCGATGATCAGCCCGGAGCGTGCAATTTTTTCGAAGTCGACCTTCGATGAGATCAGTTTTAAATAGGAATCGGCGATGTCGACTTCATGAATGTATTCTTCATTAACATAATACGTCGGGTGCTGTTTCTCGGCTTCAACTCGACGGATGTGCTGTTCGATGCGATGCGTGACATCAGGCAGCGCCGGCGCGCCCGTGTCGGTTGAAAACTTCAGCCCGTTGTATTCCGGCGGATTATGGCTGGCGGTGAAGTTGATTGCGCCATCGAGGTTACGGCGGATGATTTCATAAGAAATGGCGGGAGTCGGCGCGTCGCGTCCGCAGAGGTAGCACAGAATGTGATTATGGGAAAGGACTTTGGCGGCCTCTTTTGCAAATCTGTCGGAGAGAAATCTGGTGTCACGTCCGACGAGGATTCCCCGCTGAGTCAGCCCCTCGGCTTTCAAGTGATTGCATAATGCTTGAACGACGACCCGCACATTCTGGAAGGTGAACTCGTCTCCCATCAATGCGCGCCAGCCGCTAGTTCCGAACTTGATCATGGTAAAAAAGCGACCTCACCGAATCGTACCATAGCCACCGTCGCTTTTACAATCATCCTGATCAGGCCTACCTGCGCCGCGGAGAATTCGACGTTCGTGATTGAAAAGGCCAAGTAAAAAGGCGTCAGTAGAATGCAATAATATTGGTAGGCCGCGGCGTATGAATTTTTTCACATTTCTATTTTCGGCTTCATGCTGATGATATTCACCCCCTGATGCGCCGAGTCTCCACCTTAGGGCGGCTGTGCTCCACGGCCTTTCTGTAACCCCTTTCGACTCCGGCAAGATCACAGAAAAGGAAGGTGGATCGATTGAGAATTTGCCAACGAGAAATCTTCTCGCTCTCTCGCGATTCATTGTTATCAGCCTAACGCGGCATAGCCGCAACCAAACAAGGTGGCTTCGACAACTATCGCACCCGAACCTCCCAGGAATGCAGGAAGAGTGGAAAGCAGGAACGGATTTTTATATCGAGCAGCGGTGGTTTCATAAATCATTCCCAAATGCCTTTCTTCCTGAGAAGAATTCACGATCCCGTCCTATCACAACCTTTGCCATTTTGTGCACAGATTTCACCGATCAGATACCAAGTCCTCACGGCTTTTGACCTGGTCTTCCTCTTCGCATATACAGGAGGCATGAAGAAGAGCGAAATTATAGTGTACACGGCGCTCTGCCTGATCTGGTCGACGACCTGGCTGGCCATTCGGGTCGGCGTTCGTTTCCTTCCGCCATTCGGATTCGCCGGGCTCCGCTTCCTGATCGGAGCGGCGGCACTGGCGCTCTTTCTCCTCGCTCGGCCGCCCCGGCTCTTCGGCGTCCCGTTCCCGTGGCGCAGCATTTTTCTCTCAGGGTTTCTGCAATTCTTCGTCAGCTATGGGCTGGTATTTTGGTGCGAACAGGATGTATCGGCAGGTTTTGCATCGATTGCATTCGCGAGCATTCCGCTCTTCGTCTCTTTGTTTGCGAGAATCCTGGCCAAAGAAAAATTGCATCCGAAGAAGGTCCTGGGGGTCAGCCTCGGGTTTGTCGGAATTTTCTTCCTCTTTTTCGATCAGTTCGGTGGAAAAAATATCGAAACTGCCGCAGAAGTCGGCCTTCTCATCGGCGCAGCCGCGTCCGCATTGGCTAATGTCAACACACAACGCTATCAACGACATGTTCCACCGCGTCTCAACGCAACAACTCAGATGTCTATCGGCTGCGTCCTGCTGCTCATCACCAGCCTGGTTTATGAACGCCAAGCAACCTATACGTGGAACATGATTTCCGTGATAAGTCTCCTCTTCCTCGCGATCTTCGGATCGGCGATTGCATTTGTCATGTATTATGGGTCTTCGTGGATATGAGTGGGTACTTTGAGTCGAAGAACATGCATCGCGGCCTTGTGCCACAGGGGTCTGCGAGCATTTAGGGGCTCCACGAATCGGTGTCGCTTTTGATTTCATGATAGGCTGATCTGATGAAGTCTCCAACTTCGTTACGAGAACTCCATTCTATGCCCGGATTCACGGCCAGCCGAAGGATGCAGGGTGTATTCGGTGACCGGTTCGCTCGTGTGATCATGCTTCGGCGCCGAAAAAAACTGCGGTCTGCTCATGCTGTGGCCATCGGTGCCGGGGTCGCTACGACAAGCGTACGAGCCGAGTCAGGGACGTGTCGGCCGCGGGGTGGCGAATCTACCTGGAATTCGAGCGATGGCGGGTCTACTG
>CAIWXX010000077.1 GCA_903916735.1 uncultured Acidobacteriota bacterium | reverse complement strand
TCCATCATCCTGTGCAAAACAGAATGGCGTGATAAGGAGAGACCCGGCGGAGCCTCGAGAAACCTTCGGCGTATAGGGAGATGCGCATCCGGAACCGATTAGAATTCCGCCGGCGCCGAAAGCTGCGGCCACGCGAATGACTGCGCCGATGTTGCCGGGATCCTGAACTCCATGCAGGTAGATGAGCGGCCGAGGCGATGTCGCAAGGTCCTCAATCGATACAGGCGTCGCTTCAAAAATCGCGAGAATCCCTTCGGGCGTCCTGACGGTCGTGAACAGCTGGTAAATACTGCCGGACACCAGCGTCAATGGAAAATCGCCTGTCATGGACGTAGCCGTTTCCTCGGTTGCCACAACACGGATCGGGCGCAGGCCTCGCCTCATAAGATCCTGAACATTCTTCCGGCCTTCGACGATCACCCAACGAGCATCATCACGTCGGCCGCGAAAATATTTTGCCAGGTCTTTGATCAATGGATTTGAACGACTGGTGATTACACCCACAGAGGCGATTCTATCACCCATTGAGTTCGCTGGGATCAAGGCATAAATCCGGTGAGCGCTCAGTTGGAATGATGTTGCGCGGGAAGTCGACGAATAAAAAATGGAATCCTCTTATCCTGTGCATCCCGGTTTTATTGGCTTTTCACTTCTGCTCTTTGCCTCCCCATATAAACCTTATTGCCGATTTTAACGTATTCATGCATGCAGTATGATCCCAAATCAGCGGATAAGAACCATCTCATCGAGGTGCGAACGGAGTGCGTTGATGCATCTGTTGCTCAAAACACAAATCCAGCATCTTGACAGAGTGTCAAGTATCGCTTGATCTCATTCATGTTCTTAGCCGTTCCCGTTCCTGCTCTTTTTCTGTTGCCCGAAAATGTGCGTCATGCCCTCTAAATCCAGTCGGGAACGGGTACGGGTTTCTCTATGGGAATTTGAGCAAGATACGACTCTTATTCGCGGATCAAGGTCTGATGATCCGCACTTCCCTTTTCACTGCCGGACGCCTATAATAGCCGCACGTTAACGAGGATCTATTGGGCAAAGCCATGAATCAGCGTCTGAACGGATTTTGGAGAAAAGCGATGACGAGAAGACTTCTGGTGATCCTGCTTCTGACTCTTCCATCCTGGGCCGTAGCCGCGACGAAACCCAACTGGCCAGTCGTCGAAAAAGAGGCGACAACCTACTTTCAACAATATCTTCGAATTGATACGACCAATCCTCCGGGCAATGAAACTGCAGGGGCGAAGTTTCTGCAATCACTCCTCGAAAAGGAAGCCATTCGCTGCCGCCTCTTGGAATCGAAGCCGGGGCGAGGCAACCTTTTCGCGTATATCGACACGGGAGGCAAGAAGGCCCCGCTGATCCTTCTCAATCACATCGATGTCGTATCGGCAGAAAAAAAATATTGGAAAGAAGATCCTTTCTCCGGAATCATCAAAGACGGTGAGATCTGGGGTCGAGGCGCAACCGACAACAAGAATCTTGGAATCGCTGAGCTCATGACCATGCTGCTTCTCCGCCGCAATAAAGTGAAACTCAACCGCACCATTTTCTTCCTGGCTGTTGCGGATGAAGAAGGCGGCTCAACAGCGGGTTCCGCGTGGATTACAAGCGAACACCATTCGCTCATTGAGAAAGCTCAGTTCCTTCTCAATGAGGGAAGTGTCATCACAATGAAAGGAGGGCAACCGCCCGTCTATGGAGTCAGTCCCGCGGAAAAAGCAGTCTGCTGGCTGGAATTACGGGCCGTCGGCCCTGCAGGACATGGCGCTTTCCCGCCATTCGAACCCTCAGCCATTCAGAAACTCATGATGGCACTCAACAAAATCCAAGCCTACAAGACGGATATTGTCCTGACTCCTGGTGTTGAAAAATACTTCCAGGATCTTTCGAAAATCCAGCTGGGGCCACGGAAGCTGCAATTCCTGAAAATCCGTGAGAGTCTCAAAGACCCGGCATTCGCCCAGGAAATTCTGAAAGACCCTGCATTCAACGCGGTCCTCCGCAACACTGTAGCGGTGACCTCGCTGAGCACCTCTTCCGCCAAAGTCAACATCATTCCAGCCGAAGCTTCAGCGACCCTCGATTGCCGCCTCCTCCCAGGTGAAAACTCCGCTCAGTTCGTTGCAAAACTGCAAGAACTGGTCAAAGGCACCAACATCGAGATCCACCCGATTGTTCTGGGCGAAAGCAGCAGTTCGCCGATCGACACCGAGCTCTTCAGGGCCATCGCCAAGGTCGCATCCAGCTATGATAAAGGCGCTCTTGTAACCACCCCTCTGCTTCCAAGCAGTACCGATTCCACATATTTCAGAAAGCTCGGAATCACATGTTATGGATTCGAGCCGTTCAAGCTGACGGAGGAACAGGAACTCGGACATGCCCATAATGAGAGGATTTCAGTTAGCAGCTTCCTCGGCGGCGTCCGGAGAATGTACGATCTGGTTCTGGCGATGCAATGATCTCAAATTCGATAGTCATGGCTATTCTCTCAGTCAAGGCATGCTAAAAAAAAAGGTGGTTCCAGAATGACCGGCGTTTCTGTATAATCGCGTCACATGAAGTTCACGAAGACGCAGGCACTCGGCAACGATTTCATCATTGTCGAAGAAAAGGATGTTCCGGCTCAGGATCTCTCTTTTCGCGATCTGTCTCTGAAGGTATGCAACCGTCGCTACGGTATCGGCGCCGACGGAATGCTGCTCCTTTTTCCGCATGTCACCAAGCGAGGAGCCTATTTCCTCCGGGTTTTCAATAGCGATGGAACTGAAGCCGAAACATCCGGCAACGGGCTGCGGTGCTCCGCGGCTTATCTCTTCCACAGGAATCTCATCAAATCCCCGAAGGTGGAAATCACAACCCAAGCCGGTTGGTGCCAGCTCGAATTGATCAGCCACCAGCTCCACAGATTCAGTTTTCTCGCCGACATGGGCATGCCCATTCTCTCTCCCGGTGCCATTCCTTTCCAGGCGCCGATAGGGATGGAGCGTGTGATCAACTACTCGCTTCCACTCGGAGATTCATCAATTCCAGTGACCGTTCTCTCACTGGGAAATCCTCACTGCGTCCTCTTCTTTGATTCGCTCGCGGATCTGCCGATCGAGGAACTCGGATCTGTCATCGAAACACATTCGCTTTTTCCGAACAGGACGAATGTTGAATTCGTGCAGATCCTGAACAAGGAAGAAATCGCCGTGGTCTTCTGGGAGCGTGGTGTCGGCGAAACGATTTCTTCCGGGAGCGGCGCGTCGGCAGCCGCAGCCGCAGCGATTATCCAGGGATTGGTCGGGAATAGCCTGACGATTCACACGGCCGGCGGTGATGTGCTGATCGATTGGAAAGAAGGCGAATCGCTCTTTCTGACCGGCCCAGCCGAAATAGTATATGACGGCACATTTCCTGATGTCATCGAGAAAACTTCATGATGGGCGGCGGGCATCAACCTGCTGCAACCGCGTCAACATCCGCCTTCTGAAGTATTCATACGATCCTCAACCTTCATGATTGGGCGATGCTGTCATGAAGGGGCAGCCGACGTTGTCCGCCCTCACACGGAGAACCGAGAACTGACAACTGGGAACCGACGATAACGTGTCTGAGAAGTGGGGACAGAATTTTCTCGTTTCGCAGAAATATGCGCGCCAGATCGCGTCTCAAGCTGTCGGTATGCAACGGCTTCTCGAAATTGGACCGGGCCGTGGAATACTGACAAAGGAGCTGCTCGAACAGGGCGCTTCAGTGATGGCGGTCGAAATCGACCCGACTCTGTGCGCACGCCTGCATCAAGAGATCGGATGCGACAGGCTGATGCTCTACAATGAGGATATTTTGAAATTCGATTTCGAACAGCTTGGCGCCGAAAAAATATTCGTGATCGGCAATATCCCCTATCAAATCACATCGCCTCTGATTGAAAAATTGATGAGGGCGTGGTCCCGGTGGAGCGGCATCGTGCTGCTCGTGCAGAAGGAGGTTGCCGATCGCATGTGCGCCGACGCACGAACCAGGGACTACTCGGCGCTATCCGTGATGGTTGCGACATTTGCTCACATGAAGAAACTTTTCGATGTTCATCGAAGCCATTTTCAACCGCGCCCCCAAATCGACAGCACGCTCGTTGCTTTCACCATGCGGCCGCAACCTCTTATCGACAACGTTTCGTCATATCCCTGGTTCCTGAAAACTCTTTTCTCCCAACGCCGTAAGAAGCTCATCAACAGCCTCAGTCAGTTTTTCGCTGGAGAACGGCCAGGAACCGCCTATGAATGGATCGGCCTCGATCAGCGCATCGAAACAATCGATGTTTCTTCAATTACGCGGCTTTATGACCAGATACGCCATGACGGTAGATTCAAACAACCCGGAGCATAGCCTGATCGAAATCTATCGCCTGATGTCCTGGAGAAACGGATTGTTCATTCGCTCGTCGCCGATCGTTGTCGCTTCTCCATGACCCGGCAGGACTCGAATGCGATCATCCATTGAAAGCACTTTGGTGCGAATCATTTCCAAAAGTTGCCGGTAGGATCCACCCCAGAGATCAGTGCGGCCGATGCCGCCGGCGAAGAGCGTATCACCGCTGAAGAGCACCCCCGGGGATCCATCAACAAAGATGCAGACGCTTCCCGGCGAGTGTCCCGGCGTTTCAATGATTCGCAGATTCAACTGGCCGCACACAATGTTCCGGCCATCGCTGAGCGGTTCGATGGGGCCTGGGATTTTGTCAGCTTGGGATCCAAAGGCCGACGCCTGCAGAGGGAGATTCTCGAAGAGCGGCTGATCGGCCGGAGAAAGATAGAGAGGAGCACCCGTGGCTTTTCTCACGGCATCGGCCGCAGCTATGTGATCAATGTGGCCATGCGTCATCAGAATCCCGATGATCCTGGTACGATGTCGCGCGGCCATCTGCAAAATTGCGTCACCGTCATCTCCCGGATCGATGATGATCCCTTCATCTCCCTCATGTTCTGCAATGAGGTAGCAGTTGCTGTGAAACGCACCGGCGACGATTGAATCGATGATCATGAACAAACCTCTGCCCGGCATTCGCCGATTGTCAGTGCATCACTCCGTGATCTTGTGAACGCGCACCATGTTGGTCGTTGCCTTCACAAAAAGCGGGATTCCCGCTGTCAGCACTATGCTGTCGCCTCGCTTCAGAAGGCCCAGGCGCACGATCTCATTTTCGACATTGGCGACCGTCGTATCGGCGTCTGGAGACGGGTCGACCAGCAATCCGCGAGTCCCCCAGAGCATGTTGAGCCGGATCGATGTTCGTGGGCTGCTGGTTGCAGCAGCAATGCAGGCGGCCGGTCTGTAGGATGAGATCGACTGCGCTGTTTTTCCGGAGTGAGTGAAAGGGACAATCGCCCGCGCTCCCACTTGATCCGCCAGAACACAGGCCGCGTGGGCCACAGCCATGAAAACCGGTTCACTGCCGTTGGGCGGCGGCACAGCAGGCGGGTGGGATTGAATCCCATGCGCTTCGGCTTCGCGGATGATTCGATCCATCATCGCCACGGTTTCAACCGGATAATGGCCGACCGACGTTTCGGCCGACAGCATGACAAGATCGGTTCCATCGAGGACAGCGTTGGCGACATCCGTCAATTCGGCTCGCGTCGGCCTCTGTGCTGAAACCATCGATTCCAGCATCTGTGTGGCCGTGATCACGGGCGTGCTGCAGCGATTGCATTCAGCGATAATCATCTTCTGCAGAACCGGCACCTTTTCGCCGGGGAGCTCGACACCGAGGTCGCCGCGAGCCACCATCACGAGATCAGAGGCCTGGATGATTTCGTGAATCTGATCGATCGCTTCTCCTCGCTCGATCTTCGCAATCACCCATACATCACCACCTCGCCGTGCGATCTCCTCTTTGAGCTGTCTGACATCATCCGCTTGCCGCACAAAAGAAAGCGCGACGACATCGACGCCCTGAGCCAGCCCGAAGGTCAGGTCATCGAGATCCTTTTCGGTGAGAGCTCCGGCGCTCACGCGAACACCCGGAAGGTTCATGCCCTTGTGTGACGTGATCGGCCCGCCTGTGATGACGCGGCATGTGATGATGATTCCATCTGTGGATTGAACCTTCAATTCGATGAGCCCGTCATCGATGAGGATCCGATCTCCAGCGACGACATCATGGGCGAGAGCTTCGTAGTCGGTCGGAATGGCGCCTGGAATATTTTTCTGAAACGACAGAATGACATCGCTTCCCGTGGCCAAGTGAAGCGGTTCGACGGGCAGGCAGCCGAGCCTGATGCGCGGGCCCTGCAAATCCTGCAGAATCGGAATATCGTAGCCGGTGCGTCGACGAGCTTCCATCACGTTGGCAATGGTTTGAGCGTGAGCCTCGTGAGTGCCATGTGAAAAATTGAGACGCACGACATCCAGGCCGGCCTTGATCAACCGCACCAGCATGTCGACCGATTCTGATACAGGGCCGATCGTTCCAATGATTTTTGTCTTGCGTTGTCCGGGACAAATCATATGCTCTCCCCCCTGGTTTTTAGCATCCTACATGATTTCGAGCTGGACGGCACGCGAAGAAATTCCGTTTCGCTTTGACAACGCGTCACCGAAATCCACGGCCAAGCCGTGGATTTCGATCATTAAATTTCTCTTGACGCCCGATCGCCTGCAAACATACAGTTCCAGGATGCAATCGATATGAAGCCAAAGTTCGCCCTCTTCACGCGCGACGATTGCACAGGAGAGTGAAATGACGCATCCTGTAAGAAAAGCAACAGCATCATGGAACTTGCGAATATGATGGGAGGATTATGCGATGTTTTGCCAATACTGCGGTAAAGCGATTCAAGACGGGCTGACGACATGCCTCGGGTGCGGCAATCCGGTTGTGCCTTTGGAAACCGAACTTCGTCGCCCGGTGGTGATTACAATTCTGGCTATTCTGCAATTATTCAGTGGCGTTCTCTGCGTGCTGGCAGCAGTGGCGTTCTCGCTCACGTCGATGTCGACAAAGAATGTAAGCGCACTATTGGCAATCGTATTCTGCGTCATCGGTGCATTGAATTTCATCTGTGGCTACGGCCTCTGGAATTTGAAGAGCTATGGGCGAACAATCCAATTGATCCTGGCTTGCATCGGCCTGATTGCTATTCCTCTTGGCACGATCATTTCAGTATTAATTGTCATTTATCTTCACAGGCCCGGTGTCAAAATCCTCTTTTCAATGAAAAATTGGAATGAGTTGATGCCACAGGAGAAGATAGCCGTTTCAACAATACATAAGCCGGGGGCTGTTGTGGTGGCGGTCGTCGCGGCGGTTTTTTTCTTCTTTGCGGTTGTCTACTTAGGGATCATTGCAGCAATCGCGATTCCGAATTTCATCAACGCCATGCAACGCGGAAAACAGAAAAGGACGATCGCAGATATAAGAGCGATCATGACGGCGGTGGAGGAATACAGGACGAATAATGGTTTCTATCCGACGGCCGATTCAATGCCGAAACTGGGTCGCCTGCTGGAACCTGCATACATGGAAGCCATGCCGTGCAATGACGGTTGGGGACATGTATACCAATATCGTGCATGGAAGGAAAACGAAACGTCTCCGGGAATTGACTCCTATGCCTTGGTGAGTGCCGGCCGGGATGGAGCGTGGGAACAAAATGATCCGCGCGCCTACTCCGAAAAAGCACCCGCCTCTTTCGACGCCGATATCGTCCTCGTCAACGGCGCATTCGTGCAAACGCCGGAGAGATCGACGACCTCGGGCAATTAAATCTGTGATCAGCCGGGGTTTTGCGGAGCTTCCAAAGAGGATGCCATTCTGAAGGCCCTCCAAGGGGTTTTGAGAATCTCCAAAATCGAAATGCATGCTGAGCATAATAAATGATCCGTCTCGACGAAAAGGGTGAGACAGGTGAAGGAAAAGCATCATGAGAATTTCACTAACGCATGTTGATGCCTTTACCGATCGACCTTTTTCCGGAAATCCCGCCGCAGTCTGCTTGTTGCCGGAACAGCGTGATGATTTTTGGATGCAAAATGTCGCATGTGAGATGAACCTTTCCGAAACGGCATTTCTCGTAAAGCAGGAAAGTGGCTTTGATCTCCGGTGGTTCACGCCGGTGACGGAGGTCGATCTGTGCGGGCATGCGACTCTTGCCGGTGCGCATGTGCTTTGGGAGCAGGGGGTCATCCAAACAGATGAAGCCGCATCTTTCAATTCTCGCAGTGGAGTTCTCACAGCCAGGCAACAGGGGGATTGGATCGAGCTCGACTTTCCAATAATACGAGAGACTGAAGCGGATCCTCCTGACGGGCTTCTTCGGGGGCTGGGCATCGCGCCGTCCTATGTCGGTGTGACTCGTTTTGATTACCTTGCTGTGTTCGATTCAGATGAGATCGTGCGAAATCTCCAACCCGACATGCAATGGCTTCGAAGGCTGGGAGATTTGAGCGTCATCGTCACAAGCCGATCATCAGATAGCCGCTTCGATTTCATCTCCCGATGTTTTGCTCCAAATCAGGGCATTGATGAAGACCCTGTCACCGGGTCCGCTCATTGCTGCCTCGGCCCTTTCTGGAAGGCGCAACTCAATAAAACCGAAATGGTGGGCTATCAAGCCTCGCAGCGCGGTGGAGTTGTTCGAGTGAAGGTCGCGGGAGAACGCGTCCAACTCCAGGGACAAGCCATCACAATTTTCAACGGTGAGCTGATCTGCTAAGGGGAATGGCAATCAGCTCCGGATGATGCGTCTGAAGAGGGCGCCGCCGAGGGATCACCCCGCAAGACGACATGACCGACATCCGACGCCGTTGACCGTCGATTACTATCAATCAAATCGACACGCTCCAGCCAAGCCACTGGAACCCCACCCGAAAAATCGGCTCTGTGTGCTACCCGTTCCCCACAAGCACCTCTCAAGTCGATTCTCTGCATTCATCAATCCCATACGAAAAATGTAAATCGACTCAAATGCCAGATCTATGGAAAACTGATCCTGGCTGTGATCCTTCATCGAATCCATGCACGCGTCAATAATCAGATCTGGAATCAAACACGTCGCGAACTCAGCTTCGATAAGCTATACAAACGCATACAAGAACGCGCATTCTCCCTCTTCCGTCTGATCCTATTTTCAGTTGAAGAAGCTATTCTCTTCCTCTCAGAAGAGATTCACCGACTCATTAAATACTGTTTGAAGTCTCGACAACGATCACGTCAGACCACCCTCGAATTACTTGAGAGAGGTGCTGAATACCACCTCTCGCCAATTGATACAGCGTACCTAACTTAACAGCTATGCCCCACGCCCCCTATCCCCGTTGGGGTAATGCGATTTTAACTTTTCGTGTTATTCCTATTTGGGTGGATTGAATTCCAGCATCTTATCGGTAACCTCACCGTTGATGACTGGATAGTACGTCGTTGTCTCGTCAGTACTGAAATTTTCAAATGTCATTTGCATTTCGATCCTGCGTATGAGAAAGGCGCCTTTATCAATCCAAAGTGTTATCGGAGTATTTACGAGCTTACCTTTGATGCAGAAACATTCATGCGTACCAAGCCGGGTATCATCCGCGCGAATTGCCTCCGTTACGCTTGTCAAACGCCGACCGTGCACATCATCCGGGAGAAGTAGACATGGGATGGTGTGTGAAGAACCACCAGTTACTCCGGTGGCCCGGGACAGACCCTCACCGAGCGATTCCGGCTTTTCCTGCGGCGGATGATGAAGATCCGACCACGATTGAACGTCCTTTCCTTGACACCACACAATATAGTAACGCTCATGGCCGATAACCTGAATATCCCCGGACTTAAATTCAAATCGGTCCTTGAACTCGAAGCGAAAATGGTCTGGCCGAATAAAGGCGGTTGTGAAAGGCCTCTCAACGGTTTTGTCGCCATCAGCTTTCTTGTAGATCGTCTGCACTATTCCAGAGTCGCTATAAGATTTGCAAAATTTGTACGCGTCGGCCATTCTGGCAAGAATCTGTTCAGCGGTGAGCGATTCCGGCTTTAGGGCGCCAGCGATCCCGTTCGAGGATAGTAAAGTCGCGACGACGAAGAAGAAAATCCATTTGAACTTTGTGTGTAATGAGCGCACGGGAAACCTCCTTTTCTGTTACCTGATGATGTAAAGCGTGAACTCTACTCCTCTGGTGCGTTCAGATCGGCCATAAAAGCATCGACTTTGCCTGGCCTTTTATCGATAAATTGCTGCACAGTATATGGGGTCGAGACTTTGATAGCATGGAGAGCTTTTGCGGGAAAACTTAAGCATGGAGTAGCGTTGCTGCAAAAGAGATAGATTTCCTTTAATCCATTCTGAAACTTCCCTGGCAATGTTGCGAATGCAGTTTTAACAGCAGCGTTCAATGCTTTCTGACTTGCGCCGTTATCATTAAGCTTAACTGAGCGATTAATTTTAGTCCCGTTTACATTATATTTAACACTGACGGATTGATCTGGACTAGTACAACCACGACTCACGTAATAGCTAAATACTGCCCCATTTTTGATATCAGTAAATGTTTGTGTGTATCCAGGTGTGCCTCCTGACATGACTATACTAATCTGTCGTTAAGAAGGCCCAATGAAGTAAACAATATTCGGCTTGGCGGGGGTTCCCCCAATTGCCAGCGCACGTGCAGTTTGGCTATGCCCTTGTATCAAGATCAAGGTTTGAACATCATCGGCCTTTAGGTTGCTGCTGCCCATCAAACCAACAGCTAGAACAAATACTCCGATACTCACTGGTACGGTAAATCGATATTTCATGGTCTCATCTCCTAATCAATAAAGAGGCGGAATGCACCCGCCCTGGCCATCGTTCCAGCACCAACCACCACCACCACCACCGCCGCCGGGATCATCACACTCGTCCCAGGTGCATATCCAAACTTCTCGTTCATACTCGTAATATACATCGGACAAACAACCGTAGTAGGCATCTTCACATACTGGACAGAGTACTAATATCCACCAGCAGGAGTAAGTAGCCCTCTGCAAATAATCTAAGGCAGCATTAAGACAGCTTTCGCAAGTCGCTTTTGCAGGCATGGCTTGCCAGAACATGGCAAATACAAGTGCAATCACGACTATCAGTTTCGATAATCTTGTCATAGTCCTCTCTTTACTTTATGCGTTTTCCGTAGTCGGTCATAAGTGTTTAATTTCATTCTTGGGTCACATAAGATGTCTCCTCATCACAATTTTTTTTGGCACTCAATACACACATTCCCCTCTATGAGGATAGTTTCCCCGTAATGCCATTTCTTGCATGGGTAAGGCGAATTTTTTTATCATCGGGGTCTGGGGCATCGCCCCAGTAGGGTGCATTTAAACAAACGACACTAAAGTTCCACAGCAGCTCTCGGTCTCCAAGTCGGCCCTCCAGGCGCAAACGTGTAATTTTCCGGGTTAAGGACCGCCGTTTGCCCTCATTTCATCCCCGTTAACCCGGAATTTCGCATAAAAGTGCGCTCATGGCATCAATCAAGCGCAGAATACAAGCACAGAAGCCGACCCAGCTGGAATGGATGAGGGCGCGCGATAACATGAATACGCACTTATTTCCGGATAAACCCCTGCCTGGATAGAGTATGTACCGCTTTACCGGGGTACTATTCATTCGCGGATCTAAACATCTCACACGCCTCTGTAACAGTCATGTCCTTTGACATAATGAATGGAGACCAGATCAATCACTCAATGGATTTCGACCCAATGATGTTTATCAAAATTTCAAATCAGGCGAACTAAAGTCGATGTGATTGAGCAAAGTCGACGTGAGAGAAGGATGCTTTTACCCGACCTTTAGAACCACCAGAGTCAGGTCGTCTGTATGGCTTTTGCTCCCGCCAAAATCATCAACGGCAGAGACGATCTTGTCGATAATGGATTGCGCGGGCAGTTCATAGTTAGACAGGAGTATCGAGAGCAAGCGTTCGACACCAAACTCCTCCCCTCCGCCATTGAAGGCCTCGCTGACGCCATCGGTATAAAAAACGAGGATGTCACCGGAGCGGAGTTGGAGACGCCGCTCATGGTAGATCACATCACCTAGGACGCATAGCGGGAGGCCTCCTTCTTTGAGGAACCTAATACTGCGATCTTCGCGTATCAGTATCGGCCAGTTGTGGCCGGCATTCGAATAGGTGAAAATGCGGTTCTCGAAATCGAGGACACCGTAGACAGCCGTCACGAAAAGATGAGATTCGAAGGATTCGCGCAGAAGGTTTCCGACTTTCGCCATGATCGTCCGAATTGCATAATTATTACGGATCTCAGCCAACAAACTTGCACGGAAACTCGCCATGATCAGAGCAGCCGGAATTCCCTTCCCTGAAACGTCGGAAATTACAATGCCGAGCTGGTTGTCCGTGATTGTGATGAAGTCATAATAATCACCCCCGACCATTTCGGATGAAATATTGGTTCCCGCCAGATCATAGCCGGGAAGAAGTGGCTGGTTCTGCGGCAGCAGACTCTGCTGGATTCTAAACGCCACACTCAGTTCCTGCTCCAGCTTCTTCTTCTCGATCGATTCCTGATAGAGAAGGGCCTTTTCAATCGTCACGGAAACCTGTCCCGCAAAAGCCTTCAGAAGATCGAGTTCATGGAGATTCCAGGCAGCCGGGCGGTTGCTTTCGAGATTGATCGCTCCCCGCCACTGCCCGCCGATGAAAAGCGGCGCGACAATTTCCGAACGGGTTTCGGCACGCGTGTTGTGATAGCGTGGATCTGTCCAGACATCAGGCACAACCGCTGATTCCCCGTGGCGAATGCACCAGCCGACAATGCCGTCACTGATTTTTAAGGGAAGCGTGCTAACCTGATCCAGATCAAACCCGCGGCTGATGAGGTGGCGGACGTTTTGAGTCGCTGGATCGACGAGATAGAATGCTAGGGCGTCATAATGCATGACGTCATGCATGGAATCTCCGATCATATCGAGGATCTGATCGAGCTCCAAAACCGAGTTAATACGCTTGGCGACTTCGAGTAGCGACTGTTTCTCGCGCTCTTCCTGTTTGGCCCGTCTGTAGAGGCGGCTGTTTTCGATGGCCATGGCCGTGAGATCGGCCAGAGACTGCATGAGGCGTTGATCGGCTTCGTCGAAAGGCCGCCCCCCCGACTTGTTGATCACATCGATCACTCCAATCGTCCGATCCCGATAAATGAGCGGCACGCAAAGGATGGAGTGTGTTGTGAAACCGGTGGCGTGATCAACTTCGCTTCCGAAATCCACATCCACACCGGTGTCATTCACTATCATCGGTGTGCATTGAGCAAATACCTTCCCGCTGATCCCACGTCCCGGGGCAATCACGATCCCCTGAACCTGCTCGCCTTTCTCCCCGAGCGCCACTTCGAAGACCAGACCTCCGCGGCGTTCGTCATAGAGAAGCAGGGAACCGGTTTCAGCGCCGACGGCGGCCGTCGTCAACTCCATGATCCGCGTTAGAAGCTCATCGAAATCGAGGGTTGATGAGAGAACTTTGCTTGCTTCGAGAAAAAATTCGGTGTCTTTACCGGAATATTTTTCAACCATGACGCCCGCTACAATAGTGGAACAAGACGCAGGAGGCAATAGGCAATCCCCTATCCGCGAGTAAGCACGCGCCTATTGTGACAAAATGGCTTCGGAGCATCTGCAGCACGGCTCGCGAGGATGCCGAGCCCTCCCCTCCGAATATCGAGCATTCCTGAATGGATGGTTTGGGAGGGCGAGGCTCCTGCCGAACCGTCATGCCGGGTCTATCGAGACTATCTGGTGGCTTGCCGCCATTCCTTATCCGCGGATTTCGGGCAATCCCTCAATCCGAGTCCTACTCGGATTTGGGGGGCTTTTCCACGAAAGCCGGATTCACGGTGGCCGGAAACCCGGCGCGGGAATAAAAAAAATGCGGAAAAGGTGGCGCGGTCAGATAATTGACAGGTTTTTTACCCATCCTATAGAATGACGATCTGCGCCAATGGCCGAAGGAGATTGCATGCCTGTGAACCTGCCAAAAAATAAAAAGCAGTCTGTCAGGCCAAAGGCTCGGTCTCCATCCGGGTCCAGCCGCAAAAAACTTTTTTTGCTTGCCGCGATAACCGGCGTTCTTTCCGCGGTTCTTGTCCTCTATTTTCTCTTTTTTGAGGGCATTCTTGCTCCAGGTCAAAAATTGCGGCGCGAAGTGAGGAGGCTTTTCGGCTCTGTCAATCCTCAGGACCTTAATGTTCTCATTTTCACCCTAGATACGACCCGGGCTGACCACATCGGCTGTTACGGCTACCGGCAGATTGAAACTCCCAACATTGATCGGATAGCCGACCAAGGGGTCCTTTTCAAGAACGCGACGTCCCAGGTTCCGTTGACCCTCCCCTCCCACTGTTCCATCTTCACCGGCACGTATCCTCTTTATCATGGCGTCAGGGACAATGGCGGGTTTTATCTCGATTCGGACAAGGAAACCCTGTCGAAAGTGCTCCAAAAGTCCGGTTGGACAACAAGCGCCTTTGTCGGAGCTTTTGTCCTGGATTCGCGCTGGGGCCTCAATCAAGGGTTCGATTATTACTATGACAATTTTGATTTTGCCAAATACAAGACCATCAGTCTCGATTCCGTCCAAAGGGAAGGGGGCGAGGTGGTCAAAGCATTTTCAGATTGGTTCGCGTCCAACTCCGGAAAGAAGTTCTTCAGTTGGATCCATTTCTACGATCCCCACACTCCCTATGAGCCACCGGAACCTTACAAAACCAAGTATGAAAGTCAGCCCTGGGGGCTTTATGACGGCGAAATCGCTTATGTGGATGCTCTCATCGGAAGAGTCGTGGATGAGTTGACGAACAAAAATCTGCTCGAAAAAACGATCCTGATCATTGCCGCTGATCATGGCGAGAGCCTGGGCGAACACAACGAGAGCAGCCATGGTTTTTTCATCTATGATGCCACACAATCGGTCCCCCTCATCGTCCGCATCCCCTCTTCGAGGCTCATGGGCAAGACAATAGAGTCGCAGGTCGAGAACGTGGATATCATGCCCAGCATCCTCGAACTCCTGGGGCTTCCGATACCCCGGGAAGTTCAGGGGAAAAGCTTCCTGAGCCTTATCCTGGGCGAGAAAGGAGACCAGGATCGCCTGGCCTACAGCGAAACATTCTACCCGCGCTATCATTACGGATGGAGCGAGCTCAAAAGCCTCCGCACTCCCCAGTACAAATTCATCCAGGCGCCCCGACCCGAGCTTTATGACCTCGTCAATGACCCCGGGGAACTGTGCAATCTTTTGATCCGGAATCCCTCGCTCAGCACGAAGTTCGAACGCGACCTGAAGGATTTCCAGAATCGGATGTCGGCCAAGGGGATCGAGAACAAAGGGCCGGAGAAACTGGATGATGACGCCCGGGAAAAGCTGATGGCCCTCGGCTATATCGGAGGATTTACATCGAGCTCGAGGCTGGCCACCTCCGGCGAGCTGGGCGACCCCAAGGACAAGATCACCTTCTACAACAAGATCAAGCAAGCAGAGGGCGCTTCGGCCAACAGGGAATACGACGAGGCCCTGAAGCTGCTCGGCGAGGTGATCGAAGAAGACCCGAGGATCATGGAGGCCCGTCAAGTCCGGGCCAATATCTATCTGGAGCTGGACCGTCCCGCCGATTCCATCGCCGAATGCCAGGAGGCACTCAAGACCGATGACAAGTATGAGGCGGCAATCTTCACCCTCTCCCAGGCTTACAAAAAGCTCAACCGCTATGATGATGCGATTGCCGGATACAATCGGATTATCCAGCTTGATCCCCGGGATCCCAACCCTTATATCAAGCTCGGCGAAATTTATTGCGATACCAGAAAACTGGACACGGCCATAGCCAATCTGCAAAAAGCGATCGCCCTTGACCCGCAGCACAGCGCCGTCGCCCATAACCTCCTCGGCGCAGCTTATCTGGAGAAGAGAATGCTGACTCAGGCGGAGCAAGAAATAGCCCTTTCCCTGAAGATGCGCCCCCGCATTCCCGATGCCCATTACAATCTGGGGCTTCTTTATGAGTACAAGGAGGATATCCCAAGGGCCATCGAAGAGTACAAGAAGGAAATTGAGATCCACCCGGCTTCTTATCCGGCCCATTTCAATCTTGCCTTGATCTATGCCAAGCAAGGGAAATTGCGCGAGCAGGTGGCCGAACTCAAAGAGGCCATTCATTGCAACCAGGGATTTGCCCGGGGCTATCTCTTCCTGGCCGATGCATACCAAGACCTGAACGAGGATCTCGATGAAGCGATTCGCCTGGCCAAGAAAGGGCTGGAGTTGGAGCCTGAATCCCAAACGGCACCATTGGGCCACTATGTCTTGGCAGACATCTATAGCAGGCTAGGCCGCATGACCGAGTATGCCGCAGAGGTTGAGAAGGGAAGGGCCTTGGAACGGAAACTTAAAAAAAGGGAGCCGCTAGGCCAGTCCCAGGGGATAGGGAATTCCTGAGACTGCGATGCCAAGTACACGGGTCATGTCATGAGTCCATTTTATTGGCCGGGGCTTTATCGGTCGATTTCTGTTCCAAAGCCGTGGCCCTGTCCCAGTAGGTTTGGGCCTTCTCTTTATCCCCGAGTGAATAATAGATCGCCCCAAGGACGCGGTTGTTGTCGACCGTGTCGCCGTATTTGCGGACCAATTCAAAATAGGATGCGGCTTGGGGCAGGTTTTTCGTCTCCAAGCAGGAGTTGGCCAGCATCAGGAGAACGGGATAGGTTTTCGCGACAGCCTCTCTCTCCAAAAGTTCAATGACCTTGGCATATTCTTTCTTCAGATAATATGCCCGGGCGATGATTGGAAGAGTCGTTGCATTCCAAGCCACCGCCGGAAGCTTTTGGAAATTTTCAATCGCCAGGTCGGCATCTCCCCCATTGAGATACTCTTGGGCGGTGATGAAATCGAAGTCAAGCGAGGAGGCGGCAGGTTCTGACCGCTCGAAGCCGAGAGGTTTTTCAATTTTGAAGGAGAGGATGGTGAGATCTTGGCTGGCGACCTCGCGGCCGTCGAGTTGGACGCGGAGAATGTAATTCCCGGGCCGAATGTCGGTGAGAGGCTTGCGGAAGATCCAGGATTCCGGCCCATTGTTCGAGGGCGTGATGGCAGCGGCATCCTGCGGATCATCCCTGGATACGAGCGAGATCTCAGGCCGCCGACTGGTCGAAACGATCCCCTCGACGGAGTCCTCACGCGTGAATAGGAACCTCGGATCCACCGAAACTTTGAGCGCACCGCTGCGGAAAGGGAGGAAACGGTCCGAGCCTGCATCTTCGACCTTGAAACCCGTCATCAGAGGCACGGTCCCCGCAGAGACCAAAAGCCTCTCTTTATGGACGAAGAATTCATCGGTGGTTTTATTCATGAAGGTCAGGTAGACCGTGAATTCACCTTCGACGATGGGGACAAAGTCTTTGAACACCAGCCTCTTTTCCTCGAGCATCATTTTTCTCTGTTTTTCATCGAACTTGAGGTCGAGGGGTCGCTCCTGCTGATGGATGGAGTTCCCTTTGAGGTCCTCGATTCTGAGGCCCATGACGATCCGGGCCCGGTCGATCCCGTCCCTCCCTTTGACCGTGTGAATGACTTCAGGGAAGAACGCATAATTCAAGAACCGGAAGCCCCTGTCCTGACTCAAGGACACAATCGTTTTCCCGGCAATCTCTTTTGTCGAGTATGCCACATCCACGGCCCCTTCGGAGGGCCGATAATTCATGAGATGATTCTGGCGTTCGGGAAGACTGAAAATCAGCGCAATGGTCGTCCCTGAACCGAGTGAGTCCAACCCTATATTGGCATCGTCAGGGATGACCGACAGGGTAGCCCGGCCAAGCTCCGGAAAGCTCATGGTGATTGTCCTGTAGGCTTGCGCCTTGGAGACAGAGCCCCGCATGGCGCTAGTGGAGAGAATATCCAAAGGAGAATTTGGCCCGGGATAATAGAGTTTCAGATCACCAACATTGTTCTGCCTGTAGAAAATGAGGTCCATCATCGATGGAAGCCCGGGCAGCCCGGTGTTCTGATAAACCCAAAGTTCACAATCGACTACGTTCTCGTATCCGGCGAAGTCGTATTTTTCCGTGGGCTTCCCGAGCAGAAGATAGACCCGGCCACGGTCCGAGCCCACTCCTCCCAATGTCTTTTCGGCATAGGAAAGGCGGTTGGTGTATTCCATCCTGAATTCATTTTCAGGTGTGCGGGGATCGGGGTCCCGAAATTTCCAGAAGAGCTGTTGGAATTTCATCCGGTCTTCTTCGGTCTGGAGACTCTTGAATGCCGCCACTTCGCCTTTTGTCATGATCGGCCGGACTTCCTCGAGCCAGATCTTCCACGGATTGGCTTCCTTTGCGGCAGCACCGCTCCGAATGTCTAGGATGAACACCATGAGAACGACAACAATGAGAATTCGAGCGCTTCCAATCTTTCTCACATCCACCATCTTAGCAGATTCATGTTTTGGCCGCCGTGACTGGGGACGCCCATCTGCAGGTGCGTGTCAAGTAGGCATGCGTTTTGGAACATTAGTGGGGTGCATGCCGCGAAAGTGGTAGTACTACATTTTAGGCGTTGTAGCACGGCAACCTTGCGGATATAATATCCGCAAGGAGTTTTCCATGCATAAGCTGATAGTTCCACGGGACGTTAAAGCGCTGGCGACGCGATTCGCCGAGCATATGCCGATGCGACGCGGTTCGGTTTCTGAGCGATTCGTCAAATGTAACCGCCCCGGTTGCCCCTGCGCCGATCGCATCGACGCTCGCCATGGGCCGTACTACAGCATTTCGCGTATCGTGAAGGGCAAAACGCAGTCACGTTGGCTGAACGCTGAGCAAGTCAATCTCGTGCGTGCGCAAGTTGAAGCCGGCCAGCAGTTCCGCAGGCAGGTGGAGGCCTACTGGACAGTTTGCGAGCTATGGGCTGATGCCCAGTTGCAAGCCCCCAAGGCGGCCGCGAAAGAGGTTGCAAAAAAAGGGGCTTCAAAGAAGCCTTTGACGCGGAGGTCGTCGCCGAGATCGAAATGCTCATAGGTCCGGACGCGGTAGATGGGCTGGACTTCGAGGCCAGCGAGACGGCAGAACGCCGGCGCGCTCTGGGCGTCGCGGCTCTCTCCGTCGAACAGCGTCTCAACGCCGACCGATCCGACCACCGCGCCCTGCCTGCAGTTCTATTCGGGCAACTTCCTCGATGGCCACACCCATTTCAAGAACGACTTCGCATACAAACGCCGTATGGCCTTTGCCTTGAGACCCAGCATTTCCCGGACTTGCCCAACCATGCCACTTCCCCTCCACCGTTCTCAGGCCCAGGCAGGCCGCTGTTTTCCGGCACTCTCCCCGGCCCGTTTTCGGAATCAGTCCATCCGCCTGGCCAGAGCCGCTGGGTCGTCATTTTTGCCGAGAGGCCTAATTCGGAAAGAGTAGGAATATGCCTTGGCCGGGAGCGTGTACTCCGGGTGGACCAGAGCGCCCCGGGAATCATCGCCACCGACCCCCATCTGGCCCATGTCCAGGGTAAGGCAGGTGAAATCCCGCCGGATGATGTCCACGGGATGCTTGGCTCCGCGTCTCTCGAGCGTCAAGTCCTCGGGCCAGTGAGGGAGGGCGGAAAACCCGAGAAGGGGTTGACCGCAGATGAGAAATCCCACGCCGTCCTGATCACGGACCGCCACCCAGCGCGTGTCGGACCTCGTCCCG
>CAIWXX010000076.1 GCA_903916735.1 uncultured Acidobacteriota bacterium | reverse complement strand
GGATAGTGCCGTCAATTGAGCTGATCGATCTTTCGGCCCAATGGCAAACGTCTCACGCTGCCATGTTAGAAAATGGCTCAACCCCTTATGACAACCGAGCACACCCTTGGGTGTGCCTGTGCTTCCCGACGTGAAGAACACATAGGCTGCATCATCCGGATTCAGCGAAGGAAATGACACCGAGTCAGAATCCGAAGGGAGGCTCGCCCCGACAACATCACCGCTTTCCGGATCGATTCTATGTACGGCGACGACATGCTCGCTGCAAAGCTCTATGTTTTCGAGCGGCGTTTCATCCAAGAGAAGGATCTGTCGACAACGTGCCTCTTCGATCATGATGCGTTGCCGCTGCCGAGGCAGATACTGATCGACAAGCAGCATGACACCGCCGGCTCGTAACACTCCCAGCATGCTCGCAATAAGGCCAAAGCTGCGGAAACCGCAAATCGCAACAACATCACCGTGCTCTATCCCATTGCTCATGAGGTGCCGCGTGATCTCTGAGGCTTTCGCCCCAAGCTCGGCATAACTTCTTTCAATGCCTGCCGTGGAGACAGCAAGGGAATCGGGTGTCCGTTCGACCCATGAATAGAACATCTCAGTCACTGGTTTGAGAATGGGCACATCAAGCCCTTCCGCCGGATCAGGCAAAACCGCTCGCGACGTAGCGGTTATCAGTGAAAATGTTCCAATGGGCTTCTCAGGAGCATCCGCAATCTGTTCCAGCAGGTACCGATATTGTTCAAGCAGGTTTGCGATGCGTGCAGATGAAAACAACGATGTCTGATAAACAATCCTGAAGTTCAGACCGTCTTCAAAGTCCTCAGCATAAAACGTGATCGGGAATCGCCACGGAATTTCCATCAACTCCACAAACTGCGCCGAAAGCTCCGGCAACGTCAGGCTGTACTGTGGTGTATTGATAAAGTTGAAGAGCACCTGGAAGAAAGGATTCCGCCCAAGGTCCCGGTCAGGATGAAGATCCTCCACCAGTTTTTCGAACGGAAAATCCTGATGCGAATAGGCGCCAAGAGTAACCTCGCGTACGCGCCTCAAGAGATCGACAAAGGAAGGGCGACCAGAGAGGTCGGTCCTCAGGACCAGTGTGTTGACGAAAAATCCAATCAATCCCTCGATCTCAGAACGATTGCGCCCGGCAATGGGCGACCCTACAACCACGTCCTCTTGGCCGGTGTGCCTATAGAGAAGCAGCTTGAAGGCTGCGAGCACTGTCATGAAAAGCGTTGCACCCTGTTTTTGGCTCAATTCGTGAAGTGACTTTGAGAGCGCCGAAGTAATTCCTAGTGACTGACTTCCGCCTTTCCATCCGCCCTCATGGGACATCGCCCGATCCATCGGCAATTCGAGTGTGGGTGGGGCTACATCCAGTTGCTTTTTCCAGAATGATCTCTGCGCCTCCAACGCCTCACCCTGAAGCCATTCCCGCTGCCAGAGCGTGAAATCGGCATATTGAATAGGCAACGGCGGAAGCGGAGATGGCTTCCCCCCTGCAAATGCCTGGTACAGGAGGGCCATTTCCTGAACGAAAACGCTCATCGACCAGCCATCGGTGATAATGTGATGGAAAGTCAGGAGCATGAAGTGATCCTGATCGCCGAGACGAAGCAAAGTGACCCGGATAAGAGGACCCCATTCGAGATCAAACAATTGGTCTCTCTGCTCTTCGGCCAGTCGCTTGATCTCACTTTCCCGGTTGTTATCAGGGAAATTTTTAAGATCGTGAAGATTCACAGCCAGGTTTGTTTGAGGAACAATAACCTGGTACGGACGACCGTCGATCGGCCTGAAAATCGTGCGAAGGTTTTCGTGACGGCGCAAGATTTCGCTGAAACACTGCTCCAGGACAGCCAGATCGAGTGCACCCTTGAGCCTGACTGCACGAAAAGTGTTATATGCAGTATTATCCGGATCGAGCTGGTTGAGGAACCACAGCCTTTCCTGTGCAAAAGAGAGCGGGATGCTCCCTTTCCTGGGTTGCGGAATCAGAGGCGGAATGTGCTCGGATGATTCCTGCCGCTGAGCCGCGATATTTTCAGCAAGTCCGGCAATCGTCGGATTCTCGAAAAGAGCTCGCAGAGCGAGCCCCGTCTGAAACACAGCTCGGATCCGAGAAACGACTTGAGTCGCGAGCAGGGAGTGACCGCCGAGATCGAAGAAATTATCATGAACTCCGATGCGCTCGCGGCCGAGAACATGCGCCCAGATGTTCGCCAGCACTTCCTCATCAGGCGTTCGTGGCGCCACATAGGATTCTTCAGCCTCCATAGCCATCAGGTCTGGAACAGGAAGTGCCTTCCGATCGACCTTGCCACTCGATGTCAGCGGAAGAACTTCCAGCGGCACAAAGACAGATGGAACCATGTAATCCGGAAGCTTTTCTCTTAAGAAGCGTCGCAGCTCCGATTGTTTCGGCAACATTTCGGGATCCCGGACGATGTAGGCCACGAGTCGTTTGTTGCCTTGAACATCATCCGAAGCAACAACCGCCGTGCCCTGCACCCCAGGATGCTTGCCCAACGCCGCCTCGATCTCCTGTAACTCAACACGGACCCCGCGAATCTTCACCTGATGATCGAGCCGCCCGAGGATTTCGAGTGTGCCGTCCGGCATATATCGGCCTCGGTCTCCTGTGCGATAAAGCAGATCTTCCGGATCATCCGAGAATGGATTCTTGAAAAAGTGTTTCTGGTTCTCTTCGGGAGAATTCAGATAGCCGAGGCTCCGGAATGGAGTTCGCACCACAATCTCGCCAGGCTCGCTAATCCCACAGAGGCGATTCCCATCGGCCATGATGAGCGCCTGTGTCTGCGGAAGCGGCCGGCCAACGGGCTGTATGTTCGGCGACGGTTCTTCGGGAACGACATGGAAAAATTTCGCAAGGGTCGTCTCAGTCGGCCCATAGAGATTGACGATTGAGGCGCTACCCGGGAATGCCTCGCGCCAGCGGCGCACGAGATCTTCAGGCAGAGGTTCGCCCGCAAAGAAAACCCATCGCATCGCCGTCAACGTTATTCCGGATGGTGCATTGGCAAGCCATGTCCGCGCCAGCGTCGGGACTGTATGAAGGACTGTGATCTTTTCGTCCTCCAGCCATGGAATAATCCGATCCGGTCCCAGATCAACGTCATCGGGCGGGAGGCAGAGAGTTGCACCGCTGACGAGCGGCAGGAAAATGTCTCGCAGGATGACGTCGAAGGAGAGTGCCGTCAATTGAGCTGATCGATCTTTCGGCCCAATGGCAAACGTCTCGCGCTGCCATGTTAGAAAATGGCTCAACCCCTTATGACAACCGAGCACACCCTTGGGTGTGCCTGTGCTTCCCGACGTGAAGAACACATAGGCGGCATCATCCGGATTCAGCGAAGGAAATGACACCGAGTCAGAATCCGAAGGGAGACTCGCCCCGATAACATCACCGCTTTCCGGATCGATTCTATGAACAGCCGCACGGCGCTTGTCATCCGGCTGTAGGTCGTCAAGCAGCGTTTCATCCAAGAGAATGATCTGCCGGACATGCGCCTCTTCGATCATGATGCGTTGTCGCCGGCGAGGCGGATTCCGATCGACAAGCAGCATGACACCGCCGGCTCGTAACACTCCCAGCATGCTCGCAATAAGGCCAAAGCTGCGGAAACCGCAAATCGCAACAACATCACCGCGCACGATCCTGCTGCTCATCAGATGCTGTGCGATCACGGAGGCTTTCTCCCCGAGTTCGCCATAACTTCTTTCAATGTCTGCAGTGGAGACGGCGGGGGAATCAGGAGTCCGATCGACCCATGAGTCGAACATCTCCGTCACCGGTTTGAGAATGGGCACACCAAGCGCTTCCGCCGGATCAGGCAAAACCGCTCTCGAAACAGCGGTCAGCAGCGAAAATGCTCCAACGGGCATCTCGGGAGCATCCACAATCTGCTCCAGCAGGCACCGATACTGTTCAAGAAAACTTGTGATGCGTGCAAAAGAGAACAGAGATGTCTGATAAACAATTCTAAAATTCAGACAAGCGTCAAAGTCCTCGACATAAAAAGTGATGGGGAACCGTGATGCATGTTCGGTTAATTCAATAAAATCGAAAGAGAGCCCCGGTAGCTTGAGCGTGAACCGGGGCGTATTGAGAAGATTGAAAAGCACCTGGAAGAAGGGATTCCGTCCCAGATCCCTATCCGGGTGGAGATCTTCAACCAGCTTTTCAAACGGATAATCTTGATGTGAATAGGCGCCCAGGGTCACTTCGCGGACGCGTTTCAAGAGCTCGATGAATGAGGGATTGCCAGAGAGGTCGGCCCTCAGGACCAGGGTGTTCACGAAAAATCCGATCAACCCTTCGATCTCCGAACGATTGCGACCGGCGATAGGGGACCCGATCACAGTGTCTTCCTGGCCTGTTTGGCGATAAAGAAGCAGTTTGAAAACTGCGAGCACGGTCATGAAGAGTGTCGCACCCTGCTTCTGGCTTAATTCGCGTAATGAACCTGAGAGCTTCGCGGAGAGTTGCAGCGACTGGCTTCCACCTTTCCAGTTCGCCGTTTGAGGACCCGCATGATCGGTCGGCAGTTCGAGTGCCGGAGACGGGACTCCCAGTTGCTCTCTCCAATAAGCTCTCTGCGCATCGAGCGTCTCGCCCTGCAGCCATTCCCGCTGCCAGCAGGAATAGTCGGCATATTGAACAGCCAACTCGGGGAGTGGCGACAGCCGACTCGATGTAAAGGCCTGATACAGTGCGGCCATCTCGCGCACGAAAATGCCCATCGACCAGCCATCAGAAATAATGTGATGCATGGTCATCAACAGAATATGCTCACGATCATTCAGCCTCAGCAGGGCCGCTCGAAGCAGTGGCCCCTGCGCAAGATCGAATGGCATCGCCATCTGTTCTTCAGCAATCCGGCGGGACTCCTTCTCTTGATCCGAGCCGGGCATCCCCTCGAGACTCAATTCCATCAAAGGCAACTCGATCTGGGGAGCGATGAATTGAAGAGCCTCCTCGCCGGACATCCGGAACACGGTCCGCAGGGATTCATGCCGCTGTACAACTTCATTCAGGCTCTTTCGAAGAGCGCTTGTATCCAAAGCACCTTTGATGCGTATGGCTCCCGGAAGGCTGTAATTGGCGCTACCCGGCTCCAGCTGATCGAGAAACCACAATCTTTGTTGAGCAAAAGATAGAACCGCTGATTGCCTGTCCGATCGTCGCGGGATTGAGCCCATTTTCGATCGATCGACGCCCTTTTTCCTTAGTCGCAACTCGAGGAGCTTGCGTTGTTCCGCGGTGAGAGTTCCGAGTCGTTTTGAGATATCAGCCATTTTTATGCACCTTGGTGAAGTTCTCGGCCTTCTTCCAGCGAGATGGCTGTTTGAACTTCATCGGGCGATAGCCCTTCAATTTCAGCAAGGAGAGTTTTCAGAAGATCATCTCCCTCCGCCTGTTCCCCGACTCCCTGAACCAGCTGAGCCAAACCAGCGATGGTTGGCGAGTCGAAGAAAGACCGGAGGGGAATGTCGGCATGAAGGTTCTCGCGAATGCGAGAAACCAGTTGTGTTGCCAGAAGAGAATGTCCACCGAGATCGAAAAAATTATCATTGATTCCAATCTGATCGATACCAAGTAGATCCTGCCAGAGAGCGGCAATGGTCTGTTCAGTTGCATTCCGTGGGGTCTCATAGGCGGCGTTCAGATGTGGGCGCGTATGTTTTTCCCGAGAAACAGATCCGTTTTCAATTTTTGATTCCATGCGTGATTTCGCGAAAATTCTGACACGATCAATTGTGTCTTGTAGATCCTTAGTCGAAATAATGACCCGAGTGAGGCCCTCTTGTGAAAGGACCCTGCGAAAAACCTCTTTCCCTTCCTCCGATGACAGCCCCAGTTCCAGGGCCTGATCACGCAATTGTTTGAGCTCCGGAGCGACCGTGGAATTGGCAATGAATCCGACTTCCTTCCACGTGTCCCAATTACAAGAGATAACAGGGATGGGCGAGGTCAGAACATGCGCATCCGCCAACGCATCAAGGAACGCATTGGCAGCGCAGAAGTCAGCCTGCCCGAACTCACCGAGGATTGCGCTGATCGAAGAAAAGAGAATCAGGAAATCGAGTTGTGTCTCTTTGAAGAGGTCGAGAAGCACCAACGATCCTTTGACTTTGGGATCGAGAACCCCCGCAGCGGCCTCCCGCGATTTACGTTGGATCATCCCACCGCCGACAGTGCCCGCAGCATGAATCACGCCGTTAATTGTTCCAAAGCGTGCCAGGGCCTCGTTGAAAACCCCCTGCATTTCCACTTCAGAACATACATTGGCCGATAATGGCATCACCTCCGCTCCAGCAGCCTCCAGCCGTCGTATGCCGCGAATCTTATAAACGAGGTTTTCTTGATCAGCTGGACTCGCGAGAAGCTGGTCCCATTCCCGCCGGTGAGGCAACTGGGAGCGACCCGTCAGGATCAGCTTCGCGTGGAATTGTTCGGCCAGATATGATGCGATCGTGAGCCCAACTCCCCCGAGCCCACCCGTAATGAGATAAACGCCTCCAGTGCGCACGCGTGCCTGCTGGTCTGCTGTTGGCGCGATTTTGATCTGATCATACCTCTGGAGCCAGCGATATCGGCCGCGCAGAGCAACAACCATATCTTCCGATCGAATCATCAGCTCGGCGAGAAGGCCTTCAATATCACTGTGGCCGAGCGTTATATCGATATGACGGAATTTCAAATGGGGATATTCGTGCGGTGCGACTCGGCAGAGGCCGAGCATTGTGGCGGCTTCCGGCATCGTCACGCCTTCGCCCGAGACATCTTGGACGCCGCTGATGACGGTATCAATCTGAAAGGATTCCGCCGGGGCCTCCTCCCCAAGCGCCTGGATCAGATGCAGAAGACAATAGAAGCCTCGATTCTGTATCTGCTCATTGAAATCGATATGCGACACTCTCCCTCTCGGCTGCATGGTCCACATATGGACAATTCTCTGAGGCATTCGACCCTGGGAGCGAAGTGATTTGATCAGTGAGATGAAGTGCTCCGGTATTTCCGGTGCGAGCTGGAATTCGCGATCCTGTGTCTGCACAAAATCCGGCCCGATTTTGACGGTGATGACGTCGCCTTGGCTTTCGACCAACCGAGCAACCAACGACGATGCCATGTCTGATTCGTTAACAAAGATCAGCCATCTCATCGAATCAGCGGAACAGGCGGTGTGATTGAGCGGCAGGATGCTCGAACGTTTCCATGATGGAACATAGAACCAATCCGAGATCTCGGCCTTCTTACGGGGAACTTCTGAGGAACGCATCGGCGTCGATGTCAAATCCTTTGGCTGGATCCAGTAGCTCTGGCGTTGGAAAGGATATGTCGGCAAACTGACCCGGCGCCTTCTCTCCTGGCGATGAAATCCATCCCAATCCACAGGGACACCAGCAAGCCACA
This sequence comes from uncultured Acidobacteriota bacterium, assembly GCA_903916735.1. Taxonomy (GTDB): domain Bacteria; phylum Acidobacteriota; class CAIWXX01; order CAIWXX01; family CAIWXX01; genus CAIWXX01. The sequence continues at coordinate 85,489 of CAIWXX010000076.1, read as the reverse complement.
CCCGACCTAGCGTTGACAGCAAATGTGCAAGGTCGGATCGTTGATCATGTGGATGACGCATGGAAGAGAACACCGCGACGGGAGATGTCGCTGTCTTCTGTTCCTTGGCCAAAGAAGAGAGCACAGTGCCCGGGCCGATTTCGAGAAGCAGCCTGCCGGGCTTGTCGAAGAGTTTTCGTAGGCCATCGGAAAAGCGCACAGTTCCCCGGAGATGGCGCGTCCAATAGGCCGGATCAATAGCCTCATTATCTTTGATCCAATCGCCTGTGAGATTAGAGACGAACGGGATTTTCGGAGGCTTCATGGACAGCTTCCCGACCACAGCCGCAAATTGTTCCAGGATTGAATCCATCAGCTCCGAGTGGAAAGCATGCGAAACTTGGAGCGGCGTGCAGCTGATGCCCTTTTGAACAAGCTGATCCCGAAAAGAATTGATGGAATCCGAGAGGCCTGAAACCACGCTGTGTCTGGGGCTGTTGATGGCGGCGATCGAGAGGTCGAGAGGCATGAGTGAAGCCAGTTCGCTTTCCGGCAGCGTCACTGACAGCATGCTGCCTGTTGGAGCGTTCTGCATAAGACGGCCTCGAGCCGCGACCAATTTTAGCGCGTCTTCAAGAGAAAAGACGCCGGCGATGCACGCAGCGACGTATTCACCGAGGCTATGCCCGATCATCGCGTGCGGTCGAATCCCCCACTCCATCCAGAGCCCAGCGAGGGCATATTCGATCACGAAGAGAAGCGGCTGGGCGATGCTCGTCTGGCGGAGGCAATCCCTTGCGCGTGACGCGGCGTCCTCAGCGGAGGGAAATAGTATGGAGCGCAGATCAAGACCGAGATGCGGCATCAGAATCTCGGCACATCGATCAACAGTTTCCCGGAATCGCTTTTCATTCCGGTAGAGATCAAGCCCCATATCAACATACTGTGAACCCTGACCGGAAAAGAGGAAGCTGACGCTTGGCTCGGTGGCAACGACGGCTCCGGTGACGACTCGTTGCGGATCGAGCGTTTCCAGGGCCTGGCGGGCATCATCGATGCCGGAACAAGTCAGTATCACGCGATGATCAAATTCCTTCCGGCCTCGGTGAAGCGTATATGCGATATCGGCCAAGTTGTCATCGGGGTGAGATCCAAGATGTGCCGCGAGATCTTGCGCCGCATCGAGGACGGCAGCGTCATTCTTCGCCGACAGTGTCAACAGATGCCACGGCCGCGCTTCCTCCTGAAAATCCATCACCGGCGCTTCTTCCAGAACGACGTGGGCATTGGTTCCACCAATGCCGAGGGAACTCACGCCGGCCCGTCTCGGATGAGTTCCCTTCTTCCATTCATTCAGCTCAGTATTGACATAAAAGGGACTGCTATCGAAATCGCACTTTGGATTGGGTGTTTCAAAATGAAGGCTTGGCGGAATGATTTTGTGTGAGAGCACAAGGGAGGCTTTGATCAAGCCTGCAATCCCGGCAGCCGAATCCAAATGCCCGATATTTGTCTTCACCGATCCGATCGCGCATGTGGGGTGATCTCCCTGTCGCCCGCCAAAGGCCTGGGTCAGGGCTGCGATTTCGATCGGATCACCGAGTTCGGTTCCAGTCCCATGCGCCTCGACATAGCCGACCGTCGAAGGATCGACCGTCGCCATAGAGAGAGCTTCAGCGATGACCTTTGCCTGACCGGAGACGCTCGGCGCCGTGAAGCCGATTTTATCCGACCCATCATTATTGACGGCCGAGCCTTTGATGACGGCGTATATGTGGTCCCCGTCGGGCAGAGCATCGGAGAGTCGCTTCAGGACCACAACGCCGGCGCCGTTTCCTCCGAGCATCCCGCGGGCTTTGGAATCGAAGGCGCGGCAATGCCCGTCCGGCGAGAAGATCGAACCCTCCTGATGGAGGTAGCCGGTTTCTTGAGGGACTCGAATGGACACCCCGCCCGCCAGGGCGCAATCGCATTCTCCGTAGATGAGGCTCTGGCAGGCCATGTGAGCGGCAACCAAGGATGTGGAGCAAGCGCTCTGGATGCTCATGCTGGGCCCGTTCAAGCCGAATTTGTAGGAAACCCGCGGAGCAAGAAAATCTTTGTCATTGCCGATCATGACCTGAAAAGGCCCGATTGAATTCAGGACATCTCCATTTTGGAAAAGGTTCAACACATAGGAATTCATGCCGACGCCGGCATAAACACCGATGGCACCTTGAAACCGGGCTGGATCGCAGCAGGCATCCTCCAGAGCCTCCCACGCACACTCCAAAAAGATACGATGTTGTGGATCCATGATTTCGGCTTCACGAGGGCTGAAGCCGAAGAAGGCGGCATCAAATTCACTGACCTTATCAACCACTCCCCTCGCCTTCACATAGCTGGGATCTTGGAGAAGACGCGGGTCGACACCGGCGGCATTGAGCTGGTCATCAGAAAAGAAAGTGATCGATTCGGTGCCGTCCGAGAGATTTTTCCAGAATTCTCGCACATTTCGTGCACCCGGAAATCGGCACGCCATGCCAACGATGGCAATCTCAATACCGGTCTTTTTTACGGATTCGTGCCGAGCCCGACCACGATGTTCTGAAAACTTCGTTGTCGCTGCACTATCCCCCGCTTGACTGAGATGATTGGCGAGCGTCTTGATGGTCGGATATTTGAAAAGATCTACCATTTTCAAGTCGCATTTATGTGATTCCATCAACGTGTGATGGATCTGAGCCAAGAGAAGTGAATGCCCTCCCAGATCAAAGAAGTTGTCATTCACGCCGACGCGTTCGACGTGAAGCACATCCTTCCAGATCGTCGAAATCATGCGCTCCAGATCATCCTGAGGTTCGATGTAATCCGCGGCCATCATGGGCCGTTGTGAATCCGGAGTCGGTAACTTTTTTCGATCGACCTTGCCGTTGGGACTGAGCGGCAAAGCGTCCAGAATGACCAGTGACGATGGCACCATGTAATCCGGGAGGCGTTCTCGCAGAGTGCCGGTGAGATCTCCCGGTGTCAGTGTGGCGCCCGCCTTCGGCGCGATATAAGCGACAATCCTCCTGTCTCCAGGAATATCCTCGCGAACCACAACAACTGAATTCTCAACATCAGGATGCCCGTTGATCACATTCTCGATTTCGCCTGGTTCAATCCTGAACCCGCGAACTTTGACCTGATGGTCGATCCGGCCGAGGAAGTCGAGATTTCCATCTGGGAGATAGCGGGCGAGATCTCCCGTTCTATACATTCGAGCTCCCGGAATGTCACTGAAGGGATCGGGAGTGAACTTCTCGGCGGTGAGATCCTGTCGACCGAGATAGCCACGCGCCAGGCCCTCTCCACTGATATACAATTCACCCGGGACTCCCTGCGGAACGGGCTGTCCCGAGGAATCGAGCAGATAGATCCGCGTATTGGCGATGGGGCGGCCGATTGGAGGAGCCCCCGTGGCGCCTCGTTGCAGCACGGCAAAAGTCGAATAGGTTGTATCTTCGGAAGGGCCGTAGAGGTTCAGGACTCGATCAATGCTCCGGCAAGAATAGATTTGTTGAATAAGAGAGCTCTTGATCGGTTCGCCGGCCAGATTCACCGTGCGCACACGCCGGGGCAGGGAATTCGATCGCATGAGCTCGGTCATTGCAGAAGGAACAGTATTGATGAGCGTCACATCGCCCGCGTCATCCAGCGCCGCTAAATGCAGAGCGTTATCCGCCAGGATGATCTTCCCGCCGCGACTGAGGGTTGCAAATATCTCAAACACCGAAAGATCGAAGCAGAGGGACGTGGAAGCAAGCACCCCAGCCATCTCATCATTCGTAAACAGATCCCTGGTCCAATGCACAAAGGCCACGACACTTCGGTGTTCAATGGCCACGGCTTTAGGGGTCCCAGTCGAACCGGATGTATAGATGAGGTAGGCAAGGTTTTGCGCGTCGGTCGTGCAGGGGAGGTTCTCTGCGCTGTATTCGAAGACTGAATCCCAATCCCGATCCAGAGCCACAATGGAGGCTGTATGCTCGGGGAGGCCTTTCAGAAGATCCTGTCTCGTGATCAAAACGGAAGCTTGGCTGTCTTTCAGAATGAAAGCCAGGCGTTCTTTCGGATAGGCAGGATCCAGAGGTACATAGGCACCTCCGGCTTTGAGAATTCCGAGCAGTCCGATCACCATCTCTGGAGTGCGATCCATGCAGATGCCGACAAGAACTTCAGGGCCCACGCCGAGCGAGCGCAGGTGGCGTGCGAGCTGATTGGCGCGGGCATTGAGATCGCGATAGGTGATGCGATTTCCATCGTTGACGACTGCGATGGCGTCAGGAGTATGTCCAACTTGTTGTTCGACCAGGCATTGCAGGCCATCATCTCGAGGGTAGGTGACGCGTGCATCATTCCACCCATCGATCAGTTTTTGCTTTTCCGCGCCAGTCAAAAGCGGCAGCTGTGAGATGCGTTGATTGGGATTCGCAATGACCCCTTCTAGTAAATTCTTGTAATGTTCAGTCAGCCGTGCCATCGTTTCCGCATCGAACAGATCCACGTTGTACTCGGCCATTACACTCAGGCCTTGCGCCGTATCCTCCAGGTACAGCGTCAGATCGAACTTTGCCGTTCCACTATCGGCTGGGAGCAGTTCCAGGTTGAGGTTCGTCAGAGTGAGAGGTGGCCTGGGAGTATTCTGGAGGACGAACATGACCTGGAAGAGAGGCGAGTGACTCAAGTCCCGCTCAGGACGCAGATCCTCAACAAGTTTCTCAAAGGGGAGATCCTGTTGAGCATACCCTTCAGTCGTTGTCTGTCGGACTCTCGCCAGGAGCTCCTCGAACGTCGGATCACCGGAGAGATTGGTTCTGAAGACGAGTGTGTTGACGAAAAACCCGATTAGATTTTCAATCTCCGGCCTGTTGCGATTGGCGATCGGTGAACCGACCAGGACATCTTTCTGACCCGAGTAACGAGACAGAAGCACATTGAAGGCGGCGAGCAGTGTCATAAAGAGAGTCACGCTTTTCTGGTGGCTGAGTTCTTTCACGGCGGTGGACAGATCTCGAGAAAATGTCTTGGTGATAAGAGCTCCCCTATAGGTTTGTATGGGAGGGCGCGGATTGTCGGTGGGAAAGGTCGAAAGCGGAGGAGCGCCTTCGAGTTTCTCCGTCCAATATGAAAGCCGCGCTTTCAGTTCTTCAGATTGAATCCATCGCTGCTGCCACGAAGCGTAGTCCGCATACTGAATCGGGAGATCGGGGAGTGGGGAAGGCCGGTTGTTGGTGAATGCATCATAGAGAGCCGTCATCTCATAGAGGAGTACCCCCATGGACCAGCCGTCTGAAACAATGTGATGAACTGTGAAAACCAGAATATGTTCATCATCGGCGATTCGGAGAAGGCTGCAGCGCAGCAATGAATCTTTTGTCAGGTCAAAGGCCTGCCGCACTTCGAACTCAACGAAGCTCTGGATGGCCTGCGCGACTTCTCCGTCCGGAAGCCGTCGTGCATCACGAATTGTCAGATCCACTTTCAGGGAAACCGCGATCATCTGCGCCGGGTGCCCATCCACAAAACAGAACCTCGTGCGAAGGGCCTCATGCCGTCTCACGATCTCGTTGAGCGTGAGGTCCAGGGCTTTCAGATCAAGCCGCCCTCTCATCCGAACAGCAGCAGGAATATTGTACATCGGTGTCGTTGGGTCGAGCTGGTGGAGGAACCAGAGCCGCTGCTGTGAGAAAGACAGAGGAATAAGGGCTGACTCAGGGCGTTGGAGAGGAGGGATCGTCAGAGGTGAATTCTTCGCCTTATTCGTGATCGATGAAAGACGTCGCCAAAGGAAATCGCGCTCTTCAGGCGATAGTCCTCTGACAAAATCATGAAGGTCGGCCATCTATGCCCTCTCACCCACCAATGATGATTGGGCGCTGGAGATGCGAGTCTCCATCGTTTCCGACAAGATTTGATCAACAAGCTTGCGATCCGTTTGTGAAACCTTCGAAAGAATAAGCAATTCAGCGATGCGGGCAACTGTGGGCTCCTCGAAGAGCCGGCCCATGGGAAGAGTAATCTCATAGGCTTGGTTCAAACGTGACACAAGTTGCGTGGCGAGTAGTGAATCGCCTCCCAAATCAAAGAAGCTGTCTTCGACGCCAACCATCTCGAGGCCGAGTACCTGTCTCCAGATTGAGGCGATTCCTCGTTCGAGGTCGCCGCGAGGTGCAATGTATGACGTCTGCAACATCGGCCGAGGATGAAACATCTGTCCATGGCGTGACGGCTCTTGGTGTTCCATCGGGGCTGGTGCGCTGGATTCGATCGCAGGATCATGACCGCCAAGCGCCTCCGCGCCCGTTGAGGCAACGCGGATATCAGTCGCCATCTGTAGCCTCATGCCGGGTTCAATCCAATAGCGTCGTTCTTCAAACGGATAAACCGGCAAGGGGATTCTTTGGCGATCTTCATGCGCATGAAAGCGATGCCAACTGACAGGGACTCCGGCCAACCAAAGCCGCGCGAGGGTTCCAAGGAGAAATGCCGTATCGGAGCACCTTTCGCGTGGATGGCGAATTGAACAGTGAATTTCCTGAACGGGCGTGCATTTTTTTGCGAAGGCTGCCAGAGTTTTCCCGGGGCCGATCTCCAGGAAAACAACATGAGGAATCTTTGACAGTTCAGAGACGCCGTCTGCAAACCGCACGGCCTGCCGAAGATGCCTGCCCCAGTACTCAGGATCCATCGCCTCGCCTGCAGTGATCCACTTCCCCGTGACATTGGAGATGAACGGTATTTGAGGAGGATTCAACTTGATCATCCGGACTTCATTGACAAATGGAGCAACAATTTGTTCCATCATGTGCGAGTGAAAAGCGTGCGATGTGCGGAGTCGCTGAGTTTGAACTCCTTCGCTCCTTAATCTCTGCTCCAAACCGGCCATGGCCTCTTCAGGACCAGAGACGACACATCGCGAGGGTTCATTAATGGCTGCGATATTCAGATCTTTTGAAAGGAAAGGTTCGAGGGCGTCGGCTGACATTGGCATGGCAGCCATCGCGCCCGCAGGCATGCTTTGTATCAACCGCCCTCGGATGGACACGATCCTCAGCGCATTTTCAAGAGAAAAGACGCCCGCCAGGCAGGCCGCGACATACTCGCCGCTACTGTGCCCAATCATCGAATGAGGTTGAAGACCCCACTCCATCCAGAGTGACGCCAGCGCATATTCGAGAACGAAGAGTGCCGGTTGTGTGGTGGCCGTCTGATCCAGTTGGCGTGACGCCCATTCTCGTTCGCTCTCCTCAGGGTAGATCATGGTTCTCAAATCGATACCCGTCAGCGCGATCAGAATCTCGGAACACCGATCAATCCGCTCGCGGAATAACGGCTCGGTCTCATAGATGTCCCGGGCCATATTCACATACTGAGAGCCCTGACCTGTGAACATGAAACTGACCGGCCGATCAAAATCCCCGGTGAGTCCACTGTTGGTCACCACCCTTTGAGGATCGAAATGTCCGAGGCAGGTGGTCGCATCATCAACGTCCTGGCAGACAAGCGCGCGACGGAACGGAAATGCTCGCCGTCCCACTTTCAATGTATATGCAACATCGGGCAGGTTCACGCCCGGGCTCTGCTTCAGATACTCAGCCAGGCGGGCTGTGACGGCGTCGAGAGCCGATGGAGTCTTCGCAGAGAGAACAAGCAGCTCATGGCTACGTATGGCAGCATCCCGTCTCGCCGGCGGCCCTTCTTCGAGAATGACATGAGCGTTGGTTCCTCCGAAGCCGAATGAGCTCACACCGGCAAGGCGCGGCCCCCCGACTGACTTCCAGGAAGTGAGAGCGTTGTTAACGTAGACAGGGCTGTTTTTGAAATCGATTTTGGAGTTTGGCGTCCGGAAGTGAAGACTCGGCGGTATGAAACCACGTTCAAGAGCGAGGATTGTTTTGATCAGTCCTGCAACGCCGGCGGCGACATCCAAATGGCCGATATTGGCCTTCACTGACCCGATTGCACAAAACTGTTTCTTGTCTGTGTAGGGCTTAAAGGCCTTTGTCAATGCCTGAATTTCAATAGGATCTCCAAGATTGGTTCCCGTTCCATGTGCTTCGATATAGGAAATCCTGGCGGCATCGACACCGGCGGCCGCAATCGCTTCTGAGATGACTTTGGCCTGTCCTTCGACGCTCGGAGCCGTGTAACCAACCTTGAAGGAGCCGTCGTTGTTGACGGCTGTCCCTTTGATGACAGCATGGATGTAATCGCCATCCGCCAAAGCATCATCCAGACGCTTGAGAACGACAATGCCGACTCCGCTGCCGAAAACCGTACCCCTGGCTTCGTCATCAAACACTCTGCAATGCCCATCTGGAGAAAGAATTGAACCCTCGACATATTGATACCCTGTCCGTTGGCTGAGATTGGCCGAGACACCTCCAGCCAGAGCCATGTCGCACTCCCCGTTGATGAGGCTCTGGCATGCGACATGGACGGCGACGAGCGACGTCGAGCAGGCACATTGGATTGTGAAGCTGGGGCCGCGTAGATTGAGCTTATAGGCGATTCGCGTCGTCAGAGAATCTGCAGCGTTCCCAACAAGCAGCTGGAGGCGATCAACAGAATTGACCACATCCGGATTTGTCGCGAGATGAAAGAGCATGTAGGTGCTTGTCGTCGCGCCGCCAAACACTCCAATGGCTCCCTGATACGTCCCCGGATCGTACCCTGCATTTTCCAATGCGTGCCAGGCACTCTGAAGGAAGATGCGCTGCTGGGGATCCATCAGCTCGGCCTCCCGATGATTGATGCCGAAGAAGAGCGCATCGAACAACTCGACCCCCTGCAGCTCGGACACTGCCGGGACATATCGAGGGTCATCCAGAATGCCGGGATCGGCGCCGTGTGCCGCCAATTCCTCTCGGGAAAGAACGCGAATGGATTCAACGCCATCGCACAGATTGCGCCAGTATGCATCAATATCGTTGGCGCCGGGGAAACGTCCCGCCATTCCAATAACGGCGACTTCGAAACCTCCTGCCTGTGTTTCCATTTTCTGTTACTCCCTTTAGAGGATGTTGGCTGTCTGGGCCTCAAGCCGTGCCCGAATGTGAAGGACTTTTCGAAAAGGACCAGGGAGCCGGGCGGAGATTCCTCGCCTGACCAGGAAAGATCTGCACTCCCTGAACCGCGACCAATCCCAGATGCCGGTTCAACGGCCGTGACAGCTCACGTGACGTCACTCTAAACATCGCCCACCTATTCGCACGTCTCGCTCAATTGCCCTAATGACTGAAGTTGTAGGACATTTTCGCGACGAAAGAACGGTCATTGACAATCAAATCGCCAACCTCGCGTGTTCCGTTGTAAACGAGATAGAAGGTTGCATCGGGTTTGAAGTCCCAGTTGAAGACAACATTCGCAGCGAAGATATCGTCCCGAGTCCACTGCAGCAGAGTTTTCACCGACATCTCATGAGGGAGAGTCAGCGCGAGACTTCCCGACATCTGAATGGTCGTGTAGTGCCCATCGGGAAAGTCGAAGGCCTGTCGATCAAAAACCATCGCCATCTCGACTCTGTCAATTGGGCGATAGATCGGCTGTATCAGGAACCGAAAGCGCGTCCCGTTGTAGTAGCCGCCCTGATCGAACCAGATCGTGGCGCTGAGTGGCTTCCGACGATCCGTTGCCCCACCGATGAAGAAATTGCGAAAACGATATAACCCAATTGGAATCACAGGAGCATGAAAACTATCCAGGCGAACGGTCTTAGGCAGATCAAGTCTCTCCAGGTGGTCGTAGAAAATAAATGCAACGCCGGCATAGCCCTTGTGAATGAGCCCCAGCTCATAGACCTCGGTTTGTGTTAGAAGGCGACCCTGCTGATCAGTGACGTAATTGAAGTCACCGATGATATTGACCTTGTGCAATCCCCATAATGTCGGCCGCCTTGCCATGAAAACCTGGCTGTGGAATTTCTTGATGCCGTCTCGCGCCAGGTAGCCCATCTCCGGATTGAAGTTATTGCCGACTTCTTCGTACATATTTCGGAAGCGGAACGCTTTGCTATCCCAGATCGTATCGATCGCGCCGGCATTATTCTGGCCATGGACGCCGGGAGTCGAAGTGGTCGCCAAAAAGCCGCTGGCAGCGAAATGCTCGCCGAAAGCGAAATCTCCATCGGCCCCGAAACCACGGTTGTAATTGCTGCCGGATGCATCTTTGTTCAGAGCGATGAAGCCGATTTTGGACCGCGCGTAAATGTCCTTCCTCAGACGCAGGACTGTGTAGTTGGTTCGTGGCACATCGAGTTGATCTTGGGCGCCGATGGATTTGATAACCGCACTATCGGTCGTGAGATTGAGGAAGCCGACCGTATAGTCCCCCAATTTCCCCGTGACCTTGGCGCCGCCGATGACTGGGATTGCATATCGGCCATCATCTGTCAATCCGATCTGACGACTGCGAAAGAAATAGAATTTTTCAACTTGGCCGAGCTCAAAGGGCTCAGGACGATCGCCAAAATAGAACATGTCCGACCCTTCGTTAAAAAACGCGCGTTTTTCCGGAAGGTCAAGCGGATATCGGCTCAGGTTGATTTGCTGTAAATCCGCTTCAGCCTCGGCGAAGTCAAGTCGATACGTCAGATCCGCTACCAGGTTTGATGCCAGGTTTGCCTTCAGATCAATTCCGCCATTGAGTGCGGGATTTTCCGGGCGATGTGCGTCGCTTTCCGCCACTCCCATCACATGGGGAGTCATCAAATATCTCCGTCCCGATTTCAAATTTTCGAGGCCTGTCAATTCACCGAATTTGGAAATCTTGTATCGGACATTGCTGCCGTCGGTTCGAGCAAACGCTCTCCAGAAGGACTTTTCGCTCGTGCGCGGCATGAAGCGCATAATGTTGATACCCCACGATTGAGGCTCGGTCGTGGGAAATCGCAGAGTCCTGAATGGGATGGCAAGCTCAGCTGTCCAGCCTTGATCATCACGAGCCGTCGCACACTCCCATTGACCATCCCACTCCTGTTTGATCTCCTCCCCTTCGTTTCGTACCAAGGCATCGTACTTCGCACCCAGCGCATTCACAGCGAAGAGGAAGCCGTTTCGACGGTCGTGATACGTGTCGAGAATAATCTCGACGAAGTCATCGAATGTGAGATCCCCGTCTCTTTGCAGCTGCTTCACAACCTGTTGGTCAGGGTGTGAATCAAAACAACGAATTCCAATGTAGATGTTGGTTTCATCATAGCCAACCTTGACCACTGTCTTTTCTGAGGCCGGCACGCCCTCTTTGGGCTCAAATTGAGTGAAATCGGTCAGCACAGGGGCGGCAGACCATACTTGATCATCCAACTTCCCATCGATCTTCGGCGTTGCCGCCATCGCTTTGATCGGAACAATATATTTGTCGGCGCCGTCCGCGGCGATAAGGCGATTAAGAGGACCGAACATGAGGATTGCCGGAAGCACGAAGGCTATGAAAGAGCAACATCGCATCGATCTCGTTTGCCTGAAACCCTGGTCGGAAAGCGTGCCGGCGGACAAATTTCGCTGGATGTCCGCGATCCCTAAACAAGGTGCCAGTGGATTCCTCAACGACATTTCACAACCTCCACTATGATGAAATTCGCTTTTTTCTTTGACCATTTCGTGCCTCCACCATCTTCGAAATTCAACCCAAGTCATCGACTCCTAGCCCTTGATCGGCACTTCTTCTGATTCCTGCGAAGCAGGGATGCCTCGCCGTCGCGGCACCCGTGATCTCCGCTTCTCTCCTCTGGTCCGGCTCTCGTCGGCGGCCGGGCCCTGATCTTTTTCCTGCGAAATGATCTTCGCGAGGCTGCTGACAGTTGGGGCTTCGAAGAGCCCAACATCGGAAACGGAGGCATTCAGTTCGCTCTTGATCCGGCCGATGATCCTCAGAGCAATGAGCGAGTTTCCGCCGAGATCGAAGAAATTGTCATGTAATCCAACCTGATCAATGCCAAGCATTTCCTGCCAGATTTTTGCAATCGCCTTTTCGCAATCGCCGGCCGGCGGTGCATAAGCATTCGAAAGGACGGGGCGTGGATGAAGATCGTGAGAGATCAGGGGCTCTTCCACGCTCACTGATGTGCCCTTCTGTTCCATCCGTGACACTAGATCCTGAGTCGACACAAGAACCTGAGGCAGGCTGCTTTGAAGAATGCGCGCAAATGCGTCGATGCCTTCCGCGGGCAGAATTCCCTTGCGGAGCTGTTCCTGTCGCCATTCTTTGAGCTCGAGCGGCACGGGTGTATTCACTGCCATGCCGACGGTCTGCCACGCATCCCAGTTCACAGACACTGTCTGGATTGAATTGCTGGACGTGTTGAAAGAGGCAAATGCATCAAGAAACGCATTGGCCGCTGCATAGTCGGCCTGCCCAATTTCGCCCAATACAGCGGTCAGTGATGAGCAGAGCAGCATGAAATCCAGGTGGTCGCCCTTGAAGACATCAGTGAGGTTGAATGTTCCTAACACTTTCGGCGCCAGCACCGACTCCGCTGTCGGCAGAGCCTTGGTCTGGATGATCCCGCTTCCGGGGACTCCCGCGGCGTGAATGATCCCGTTGATGGCACCAAATCGCTCATGGACCCGTGTCTTCACCAGATGCATCTGATCGAGATTTGAGACATCGGCACTCAGAACGAAAACCTGTGCACCCATCTCCTCCAGAGACAGAAGCCGCCGGATCTGTTGCCCCACAGCATCTTGTTCGCCATGATCGGCACGTCTCTTCTCCCAAAGATCTCTCTCTGGGAATGGCGACCGGCCAATCAGCGCCAATCGTGCTTTCACCGTTCGCGCCAGATAAGCAGCGATTTCCAGCCCGATGCCTCCGAGACCGCCGGTGATGAGATAGACGCCGCCTTCCCGAAGCCGCGATATCGCCCCATCACCGGAATCAAGTGCGATCTGTTCATAACCCTGCACCCAGCGCGTTCTCCCGCGCAGTGCAATCACAGGATCGGTTGATGGATGTAACAGCTCCTGAATCATCTGATCGATCAGTGATCCCATCGTTGACAGGGTCACCACGACATCAAGACTGTGGCAGGAGATGTTTGGGTATTCTCGTGGTATGACACGGCATGCTCCGAGTACTGTTGCCTTTTCAGGACGCAGTGCCTCTTCCCCGGTCACCTCCTGCATCTGATCGGTGACAGCCCATATCCTGAGAGATGTCGCTGTGCTGTGTTTGCCGACAGCCTGTACGAGAGAGAGCAGGCTGTAGAAGCCGTATGCCAGGCACTCCCGATCAAATCCATTTCCTTCACGGCTGTCCGTCACACTCCAAAGATGAACAACCATTCCTGCATCGCGCTTCATGGCTCGCAGAAGCGACTCGTAGTCCCGGCTCTCGCTCGGATTGATCTCGAACTGATCCCGTGCTATTTCGCGGAATTGCTTGCCGGCACTCACGGTGACGACATCATGGCCCTCGGCTTTCAATCGTGTTGCAAGACCCGATCCCAGCCCCAAGGCATCGGAAAAGATGAGCCAGGTCGGCGGATTTGAGCCTATGTGCCTGGTTTCCAGCGTTTTTGCAAATCGCGATTGCTTCCAGAGAGGCGTGTGAAACCACTCATCGATTTTCAATTTGCCGCCGATGGACTTTTGACGATGCGCATCCCCTTTCACCGGCTCGACCCAGTACCGTCTTCGTTCGAATGGATACGTCGGCAGGAGAACACGGTGCCGCTGTTCTCGCTCATAAAATGCCATCCAATCGATATCTGCGCCGGCCAGCCATAGCTTCCCGAGATTCATCAGCAGATAGGCTTCATCGGACTGCCGTTCTTTTTGATGCCGAAGGGAAGAGATCACAACCTGACTGGACGTCCGTGATGGATGCTGCTTTGCCAGCGTGCTCAGATTATTGCCGGGCCCAACTTCGAGAAGGATCCGACGTGGCGCCTTGAGCAGCTCACTGAGCCCATCTGCGAAACGAACGGCATGGCGCAATTGGCGAGTCCAATAGGCCGGATCCGTCGCCTGCTCGGCTCGAATCCATGTGCCCGTCACGTTGGAAATAAAGGGAAGTTTCGGAGCGTTCAGGGTGACTTTCGACACATGATCGGTAAAGGAGGCCAGGATCGGATCCATCATCTGGGAATGAAAAGCATGGGATGTGTGGAGGCGGCGGCATGAAAGGCCCTTTGCCGCAACTTTCTCTTCCAGCCTCGTGATCGCATTCTCAGGCCCCGAGACCACGCAGAGCGACGGATGGTTAGCCCCGGCGAGAGAAAGATCTGATCCCAACAGCGGCAGCACATCGGTTTCGGGCAGCGGCACCGCCAACATCGAACCTGGAGGCATCTGCTGCATGAGACGCCCTCGAGCAGCCACGAGAGCCAGCGCGTCTTCCAGTGTCAGAACTCCGGCAAGACAGGCTGCAACGTACTCACCCAGGCTGTGGCCGATCATCGCCTGCGGCCGTATCCCCCACTTCATCCACAATGCCGCCAGCGCATACTCGATCACGAACAGAGCGGGTTGAGCCACATCTGTCTGCCGCAGGCGCTCCGTCATCGGTTCAATTGATTCATGAGCAGGATAGAGAATCGTTCGGATGTCGAAACCAAGATTGGATTCGAGTATTTCGGAGCAGCGATCGACTTCTGCTCGGAAAACCGACTCCGTTTCATAGAGCCCTTTCCCCATATTCACATGCTGAGCACCCTGGCCGGTGAACATGAACACGACCGAGCGATCGCCAGAATTTTCATTCGCAGTGAAAACGCGGCTTGGATCCAGTGTTTCAAGAGCGGCCGTGGTTTCTTCATTATTCTCACAGAGGAGCATCCGGCGGTGATTGAATCTCTTCCGACCACACTGGAGTGTGTAGGCAACATCAGCAAGGCGAACATCGACATGCTGTTGTAAGAAGCTTGCCAGTTGAGTTGTCTGGGTCTCCAAAGCGGAGTCGCTTTTTGCCGACAGGAGAAGCAACTGCCAGGGCCGTGACTCTCCCGATGACGGCATCGCCGGTGCTTCTTCAAGGATGACATGGGCGTTCGTCCCGCCCATCCCGAGAGACGTCACACCGGCACGTCGTGGTGTCCCATTCGTTTCCCACTCCCGGTTGACGGTATTCACAAAGAAAGGACTGTTTTCGAAGTCGATTTGTGGATTCGGCGATGTGAAATGCAGGGAGGCCGGGATCATTTTGTGGTGAAGGGAGAGGACGGCCTTGATGAGACCGCAAACTCCTGCGGCTGTATCGAGGTGCCCGATATTCGTCTTCAGGGATCCAATCGCGCATGCCCTTTTTTTATCCGTGCCTGCACGGAAGGCCTGCGTCAGGGATTCGATCTCGATCGGATCGCCGAGTGCCGTGCCTGTGCCATGGCATTCGATGTAGCCGATCGTCTCCGGTGCGACATCTGCGATCGCATGGGCCATGGTATAAAGCTCGACCTGCCCTTCCACACTCGGCGCCATGAAGCTTACCTTCTCCGATCCGTCGTTATTGCAGACTGATCCCTTGATCACGGCGTAAATGTTGTCCCCATCCGCCAGCGCATCTGAAAGTCGTTTCAGAACGACCACGCCAACACCGTTCCCAGGGACAAATCCGTCGGCTTGAGCATCAAATGCTCTGCAGTGGCCATGTCGGGAAGTGATCGCGCCTTCATGAAACATGTACCCGGATTTTTCCGGGAGATGGATTGAAACGCCGCCGGCGAGCGCCATATCGCATTCCTGATTCAGGAGACTCTGACAGGCGACATGAACCGCTACCAACGAAGTGGAAGATGCAGATTGGATGGTGATGCACGGGCCCTTCAGATTGAGTTTGTAGGAAATGCGCGATGTCAGGGGATCTTTGTCATTTCCAAGTGATGCCTGCAAGGTGTCCAGCGATGCAACCAACTTCATGTGAGACAGGAGATTTGTGATCAGGTAAGTGTTCATGCTCTCGCCGGCATAGACACCGACTCGGCCTTTGTATGTTTCCGGACTATACCCTGCACGTTCGAGCGCCTCCCAGCAGCATTCAAGCAACTGGCGATGCTGCGGATCCATCAGCTCCACTTCACGCGGGTTCAATCCAAAGAACTGAGCATCAAAAAGATCGATATCCCCGATAATCCCCTTGGCCTTGATGTAATCGGGATTGTCCAACAAGTCCCGGCTGACACCCAGTCCATCGAGTTCCTTATCCGAAAAAAAAGTGATGGATTCAACACCGTTTTTCAGATTCAGCCAGAGGGCTTCAATGCTCTTCGCGCCCGGGAATCGTCCGGTCATCCCGACGATGGCAATTTCTCTCCCCACCACATTCTTCGCGTGCCGCCGTTGCTCGGCCTGCTGGAGGCTCTTCTGCAGATGGGACGGCTGATCTCCATCCAATGGGCTCAAATGCCTCGCCAATGAGCTGATGGTCGGATATTTGAAAAGGTCGATCAGAGAGAGATCCTTCTTGAGTGCGTCGCGGATTTTGCTATGGACTTTCGCGAGGAGCAGCGAGTGCCCACCCAAGTCGAAGAAATTATCGTGGACGCCGACCTTTTCGACTCGCAATGCCTCCTGCCAGATCCGCGTGATCACTTCCTCGAATTCGCTCCGCGGGGCGACAAACTCCGTCTTCAGATCGGGCCGCTGCCCCTCTGGGACCGGCAGCTTTCCGATGTCGGCCTTTCCGCCATCGAGACGCGGAATCTCTTCGAGGAAGATGAATGCAGACGGCACCATGTAATCAGGCAGTTTTTCTCGGAGATAATCCAGCAGATCGCCGGCATTGAGAGTCATCTTCTTCCCTTGTGAAGTGCGTCCTGTATCGCTCCGCGGCACGACATACGCCGCAAGGTGCTTCTCGCCGGGGATGTCTTCCCTCGTCACGACAATTGATTCCTGCACCGCCGGATGCTTATCGAGGACAACCTCGATCTCCTGCAGGTCGATTCTGAAGCCGCGAATTTTCACCTGATGGTCCTGCCTGCCGAGAAATTCAATGTTGCCATCAGGCAGCCAGACGGCGAGGTCGCCGGTCGTGTACATTCGCTCGCCCTGCGCAAATGGATGAGGGATGAATTTTTCTGCCGTCAAGTCAGGCTTGTTGAGATACCCACGCGCCAGCCCATCGCCCCCAATGTAGAGTTCCCCGGGAGACCCAATCGGGCAACAATTGAGGTACTCATCCAGGATGTAGACCTGATTGTTCATAACGGGCTTGCCGATCGAGACGGCGCCGGCCGTAGCAAGATCGGACTTATCGAGGAATCGGTAGGTGGAACAGATCGTTGTCTCGGTGAGGCCGTATCCATTAACCAGTGTGGCGGACTCAAAGAGCTTATCGATATTGGAGGCCGAGAGGGCTTCCCCACCACTGAGAAGAAGCCTGAGCTTCGGCAGCTCTTCTTTCATGGCGTTGAGTGTGTGGATCATCGCCGGCACCGTGCTGATGATTGTCACGTTGTGTTGCGAAATCAGCCGGACAAGCTTCAAGAAGTCGAGCGTCTGATCCTTATCTGGAAGGACGACAGCTCCGCCAACGCAGAGAAGCGGGAAAATTTCACCAACGAAGCTGGCTGACGAAAGAGATGTCAGAGGAAGAATCCGATCGGCCTCACCCGCTCGATAACTGCGAACGAAAGAAGTCATCAAATTAACGATGCTTCGATGAGTGACCAGAACGCCCTTCGGCTGTCCCGTTGAACCTGACGTGTAGAGCAGGCAGGCAAGGTTCTCGGAGGTTGCATCATTGATCGGAGCATCAGTAAGCCCTTCGCTAACATTATCAAGACAGAGTAACGCCGCAGCACCCGTCAGCAACGGCTTGAATTTTTCCTGAGTCAGAACAACATGAACATCGGCATCCGCCATCATGAAGGCCAGGCGTTCTTTTGGATATGCCGGATCCAGCGGCAAATAAGCGCCGCCGGATTTCAGGATTCCGACGATGCCTGCCATCATTTCCAAAGAACTCTCCATGCAAATCCCAACGAGAGTTTCAGGGCCGACTCCCAACGACTTCAACTGCGCGGCCAATCCATTCGATCGATAGCGCAATTCCTGGTACGTCATCGTCTGATCTTGGTAGACAGCCGCGATAGCATCCGGAGTTCTCTGAGCCTGCGCATCAATCAGATCGTGGATACGGGCATTCGTCGGATATTCTTCCCGTGTGGCATTCCACTCCAGGATTTGCCGGCGCTCTTCAGCTTCCGACAGCAGCTGCAAAGTTGAAAGCCGATGGTCGGGATGAGTTGCAATGCTTTTCAAAAGCGTCTGGAAATGCCCAGCCATCCTCGAAATTGTCGCGTCGTCGAACAGATCACTGTTGTAATTGAGTGAACCCTGCAAACCGTCATCGACTTCTCCCAGGTTCAATGTGAGATCAAACTGAGCGATCCGCTGATCGAATGTGATGGACTCCAGCGTCAACCCTCCCCATTGAATCCTCGCGCCGATCTGTCCCAGGGCAAATGGCGTGAGGCTCTGTCCACGAAAGGACGGGGCTGTCTGAAGAGCCATCATGACCTGGAAGATCGGCGTCCTGCTTGGATCCCGATCCGGCTGGATTTTTTCAACCAGAGTCGCAAACGGATAGTCCTGGTGCTCGAATGCACCAAGGACGGTTTCTCTGACACGACGGATATACTCATTGAATGTCGGATTACCTGAGAGTTGCGTGCGCAGAGACAGCGGGTTAACAAAATAGCCGACCATATTGGCAAGCTTGGAGCGACTTCGCCCCATGGTCGGCGTGCCAATCACGATATCCTTCTGGCCTGTATACCGTGAAAGCAGTATCTGGAAGGCCGCAAGAAGCGTCATGAAAATGGAGGAATCGTGGAGACGGCTTAAGTCCTTCAGCCTATGAACGATCTCGCTATCAACGGCGATTGGCTGGGAATGACCGCAATATGTCTGAACAAGCGGGCGATGTCGATCGGTCCGGAGGTTCAGAATCGGCAGCTTGTCGCCGAGTTGTTGCTGCCAATAGGCTCGGAGTCGTGCGCCCCCCGGCCCAGCGAGCATTTCGTCCTGCCAACGAGAATAGTCATGGTAATGAAGCTCAAGGGGCGGCAGATCCGAAGGGACTCCTTTCCTCTCGGCTGTGTAGAGAAAATCCAGATCCTTCATGAGCACGGCCTGCGACCAGAAATCGGTGATGATGTGATGCATATTGAGCAGGAGAATATGTTCTTGCTCAGAACGGCACAGGAGATGGGTCCGCATGAGAGGTCCGGTTTCCAGGTTGAATGGCCGATGAGCTTCCGCGGCGATGTACGATTTCACGATCGCATCGTCCCAGCTCGACGCATCCACTTCCTCGAAGCACACATCCATCTGTTCATGGATCTGCTGAAGCGGTTCTCCATCAATCGTCGAGAAAGTTGTCCGAAGTGACATGTGTCGATTGACAAGCATCTGGAACGCCCGACGTAGCGCAGGAATATCCAGGTCGCCATGGACGCTGACCGCGGCTGGAACATTGTATGCGGCACTGCCCGGTTCCAATTGATACAGGAACCAAAGCGCTCTTTGACCCGATGAAAGCGGATGTTTGGCCGAATTTCCTTTTAGCGGGGAAAGCTCCGCCGCCCGCCTGGATGCACCTTCAGATCGTCGGGCGAAGACCTCACTCGCCAATGCGGCGATTGTCGGCCCTTCGAAAACTCTTTCCATCGGGACCAGGACGCCTGTGCGTTCTTCGATGGCATGAGCCAGTTCGATGGCATTCAACGAGTCAAGCGCGTAGCGACTCAAGGACTGAGTTGGGTCAAGTGAGGCGGCTGGAACTCGGAATCTTGCCGCCAGCTCGTCCAGGAGCCATTTCTCGAATTGCAGCGGTGTATCAATCGAAAGCTGAAAATTCATGTTGGTATC
The DNA here is from genome assembly GCA_903916735.1 of uncultured Acidobacteriota bacterium. Lineage (GTDB taxonomy): Bacteria > Acidobacteriota > CAIWXX01 > CAIWXX01 > CAIWXX01 > CAIWXX01. Next base: position 65,675 of record CAIWXX010000076.1, on the reverse strand, counting down.
CGGAGCATCGGATTCCCGCCATTGACCAACAGTCTCCATTCCCCCTTTCAGGAATCCGGCGCGGCAGGCATGGCGTTGAATCTTGCCGCTGGATGTTTTGGGGATGCTCCCGGGCTTGAGGAGAACCAGGGCATGAACCTGAACTTCATGATCCTCGGCAACTGCCTGCCTGATCGCGTTCGACACTTCGCTCACATCATGATTCCGAAACTCCCGCTGCAATTCCTGAACGATGATCAGCCGTTCTTCACCATGGATATCCACCGAGAAGGCGGCGCCACAGCCGGGCCGGATGGCCGGATGGCATTTTTCAACCGTCAGCTCGATGTCCTGTGGATAGTGATTGCGCCCTCGAATGATGATGAGGTCCTTGATGCGACCCGTGATGAAAAGTTCGCTATGGTGGAGGAACCCGAGATCGCCGGTTCGCAAGAATGGCCCTTCTCCGCCGTCCGAGAGGAAGGCTCCGAACGTCCGCGCAGTTTCCTCCTGCCGATTCCAATAGCCCCGAGCAATGCTCGATCCACTCACCCAAACCTCTCCGATCTCTCCCAGCTTCACCTCGGTCAATGTCTCTGGATGAACCAGGAGGATCTTTTGTTGTCCAAAAGTGCAGCCGCAGCCCACAAGCATCCGGGACTTTTCTCCGCTCAATGGCTTTTCAATGGCTCGATTTTTTTCAAGCTCATCCGCCCGAAATTCCTTGATGATCGGCGGAGCCGTTGTCTTCCCACCGGAAACAAACAGCGTGCCCTCGGCCAGGCCATAGCACGGATAAAAAGCAGCCTGCCGGAAACCGCACGACTCAAAAGTTCTGCCAAAAAGATCCAGTGTTTCAGGACGGATCGGTTCGGCGCCATTGAAAGCAACATCCCAGGAGCTCAAGTCGAGCGTTGCCCGCTGTTCCGGAGTTATCTTCCGAACACAAAGGTCGTAGGCGAAATTCGGCCCGCCGCTCGTCGTCGCCTTGAAACGAGTGACAGCCTGCAGCCACCGATAGGGATTCTGAAGAAATGTAACAGGCGACATGAGGTACGCAGGGAAGCCGCCGAATAACGGTTGAAGAATCCCACCGATGAGGCCCATGTCATGGTATGGCGGCAACCAAATGACAGCTCGGCTTTCTGAAGTGATTCCGAACGCTTCACGAATGAGATTGAGATTGTTGAGAAGATTGCTCTGAGTGAGCATGACCCCCTTGGGAATGGAAGTTGACCCAGATGTATATTGGATAAATGCAAGCGTTTCGCCACCGATATCCGGTTCATGCCAGGTATCGGCGTGCTGCAAGGAAATTTCATCCGTCGCCAGCCACCGGGTCCTCTCGTTCTGACCAACGAGACTTCCCATCGTGGAAAGAATTGGCGAGGTTGTCAGGGCAATTCCAGCCTGTGCATCATCGAGGATCGAGAGGAATCGCAACAGGCGGCGGTTTGGTCGCGGTGGATAAACCGGAACCGCTGCAACACCGGCATACAGACAGCCAAAGAATGCCGCAATGTAGTTGAGGCCTGGTGGGTAGAGGAGAAGAGCGCGCCCTCCAGCGACCCCTTCATTCTGCAGTTGCGAGGCGATGGCCCTGGCGGATCGATCGAGTTCGGCATAGGTCATGCTGACTTCGGCCTCATCATCCATTTGGAAAATATATGCACATTGGCCGGGCTGATTGAGAGCCCTTGAACGAAGCAGGTCGACGAGTGTGCTGCAATCAACGCCTGGAGAGATGACATTTTTCATCATTAATCTACACTCCGTTGTATTCAAGTTCTGTCAAAAGCGGGCGACTGCGAAAATGGCTCTCCCACCCAGCGCAATTCGTCTCTCGATTGGCCAGTCTTGACTCACTCACTTGGTTTCAAAATTCCCCGCAATAGAAATTGACGCGGAAAATGCGCGATGACCAAAACATGGGATCCGAACCTCGAAAATACGCATCTCGCGTCGTATGAAGACAAGAAACAAGTACGCAAAAATCCCCATAGAAAGAGCGCCCACTATTTAGTCCCAATCAGTCCAGAAAGGAGCCACTCCTGCCTGTCCCACTGATAGGCTTTATGGTCGTGAATGATTAGCGTCATTAGAACCTCAATTAAATAATCCGTAAATTCAGATGAGTAATAATGAAAAATCCTAAGCTATGAAAATCATTTGTTGGATAAAAATTCCTTATTTTTCAGAACAATCTTTGATCTCCCGCCATCCATTTTTTTCTGGCGGCATAGGCTTACAAAAGCAAGTATTTCAACTTCGAGAATTCGTTTCCATTTGTCCCAGCATATTGGCGTTTCGTCCCTAAAATTGTGACATTCATCACGTTTGTTCATCTGAACCAGGGTCATGAAAATTTGTTTTAGGAAAAAAATGAGTTATTGGTGGATAGACTAATGAAATTTGACATTTTGCCGATAAGAATAATTAGGGGTGGGGTTTGTTTTTGTATTTCTGATAAGCCAACTAGAAATAGATGCAACATTGAAAAGGCCCGCCCGCTCTCTGGAGAAAACTGATTTCCAGCCGCGAAGCTCACCGTGCCACGAACTTTATTCTCATACCCCGATCGATTCATCTGACTTTGCCCCTGGGCCACTGATGGGCTTTCTCGCTGAAAAAGCAATAAGCAACCCTCAGAATAAGCGTCGCCCGGCTAATCCTGCGGCGTGCAGAGACCTCCACCCCGCATTCAACCATCTCGAACGCCAAATCCCTCGCCATTTTTCGATATCGATACTTCCTTCCGTCAAAAAGGTTTCGCGAGAAGGCAAATTCTTGTTTCGTGGAAGGACAAAAACCGGATTTATTTTTCGCCGGGTGATGCCACCAAATCGGATCCCGAGCCGGCGCGGGAATGTACGCGGGGTTCCCGATGGGGATTTCAGTATGACGAGATGCTGAGCGACGGGCAGAGAAAAAACCCAGATCCGAGGATATGAATCACCGAGCGGAGGCACCGGCCATCAGCGGTAATGCCTGTATTGCTCAAACTCGCAAATTGGGAACGAAAGGCAATTTGATCTCATCCATATTTCTGCTCGTGCCCGAGCCGGCTCCCGTTTCCAAAAACCAACATAGTATCTGATCGGTGAAATCTGTGCACAAAATGGCAAAAGTTGTGATCAGGCAGAATCGTGAATTCCTCGCAGGAAGAAAGGAATGGCTTATGAACCCACTGCTTTTTGAAATATAAATCCATTGCCGGCACACCCGCCTTCCGTTCCTGCATTCCTCCCTTCCTGACTTCCTGAGAGGTCTGGAGTCGCTCTGTGATGCGGCATCCGTCTTTGGTTCTGGCTCCGCGCCAGGTTAGGGTGTACCAAATCGATACGGGAATGGAAGCGGGCACTGGAACGGATTTATTGGTGCGAATTTGAGAGATAAGACGATTGCGCGCGGATCGGAGGAAATGAAAAGGGGGTATTGCGTCGGCCTCAACGCTTGAGGTATATTCTAGTGGTAGATTCATGATTATTCAGTGTACGCAGTGCCAAACAAAGTACAGGCTGGACGAGTCGAAATTCGCCGGACGGCCGACAAAGAAAATCAAATGCCCAAAATGCGCTCATATTTTTGAAGTCAGGAATCCTGAAGTTGAAAGTGAAGCGGCATCCAAGCCCTCAGAGAAATCTTTCGCCGAAGCGCCCAAGGATATTTTCCCGCACGCCGAGGAAACCACGGATATGAAGGAAGGGAGAGAAAATATTTTCTCTCAGATGAACGAAGGAATCCTTGAGCTACCTCATGATAAGAAGCTCTCACTGGCAATCATTCAGGGAAACAGTCAAGGGAAAATTTATCAAATCGACAAGCCGCGCATGGTTCTGGGACGCGCCAACACGGATATAGTCGTCAATGACATGGAAGTATCCCGTCAGCATGCGGCTCTTGAGGTCTTCTCCGACAGATGCATCATACGAGACTTGAATTCGACCAATGGAACATATGTCGATGGGGTCAAGATCAAGCTGCACCCGCTGGAAAACCATTCTGAATTCAGGGTCGGCAACACGACAATGATGCTGATCATAACGGGAATCACAGACGAGGACATGCTGTAGGCGTTTCTTCCGGACGCCTTCTCACCGGCCGGCTAACGCCGCTGACTCGTATGATGGCGATTCGTCTCAAGCGCCTTTGGGGTTGGAAAAGGAGTAGGACGTGCGAATCGGAGTCGATACCGGCGGAACATTCACCGACCTCGTGATGCTTGACGAAGGCCGAATTCGGGTCCACAAGGTAAGATCCACGCCCGATGATCCGTCGCGTGCCATTCTGCAAGGCATCCTTGAACTTGCCGGGAGACGCGATGTCTCTGATGTGGCTCACGGATCCACAGTCGCCACGAACGCCGTTCTGGAACGTCGCGGAGCCTGTGTCGCCCTAGTCACGACAGGTGGATTCGAAGATGTCCTGCGCATCGGCCGGCAGACGCGCCGCGAGCTGTATAACATCATGGTCGAAGATCGCCGGCCACTCGTCGAACCGGCTCTGACATTCGGCATCCGCGAGCGGATGACGGCTGAAGGCGATATCCTGATTCCCATCGACCGTGCCGAGATTGAGCGGCTGGCTGCGGAGTTGAAAGAGCGCCGAGTCGATGCAGTCGCTGTCTGTCTCCTTCACTCCTACCGGAATTCATCCTCCGAGGAACTGGTCGAGAAATGCCTCTCCGATGCAGGGCTCGTCGTTTCATCCTCGCACCGCGTCTTGCGAGAATATCGCGAATTCGAACGCTGGAGTACGACGGTGCTCAACGCCTACGTGACACCCCTCATGGCGCGCTACCTCGGAACCCTCGAAACCAAACTCGGCAGCGGCAGCCGGCTGCGCATCATGCAGAGCAACGGCGGGTCTATTTCGGCGAGCGCTGCAAAAGCATCCGCCGTGCAGACGATTCTCAGTGGTCCGGCTGCGGGAGTCGTCGGCGCTCGCGCCGTCGCCGAGGCTGCCGGATTCAGCAGAATCATCAGCTTCGACATGGGCGGAACATCGACCGACGTGAGCCTGATTGATGGCGCGATCGGCGTGACGACCGAATCCACCGTGGGCGATTTTCCGATGCGCCTGCCGATCATCGATATCCACACGGTCGGGGCCGGCGGAGGGTCCATCACATATGTCGATACGGGTGGCGCGCTGAAGGTCGGCCCGCGGAGCGCCGGTGCCGATCCAGGCCCGGTCTGCTATGGAAAGGGCACGGAACTGACGGTGACGGATGCCAACCTGATTCTCGGACGCCTGGATCCATCTTACTTCCTCGGCGGACGCATGCCCCTCGATATGGAACGAACGAAGGCAGCGACACGCGAATTCGCCGCAAAGCTCGGCATGAGCGACCTCGCTCTGGCCGAAGGAATCATCCGCATCGCGAATGCCAACATGGAACGCGCCATCCGGGTCGTTTCGGTTCAACGCGGATTCGATCCACGCGACTTCGCGCTATTGGCTTTCGGCGGCGCCGGCGGCATGCACGCATGCGAGATCGCCGAAAAACTCGATATCTCAACCGTCATCGCGCCGAAAGATGCCGGAGTTCTTTCGGCTCTCGGGACGCTCCTCGCCGACGTCACCAAAGATTTTTCGATGAGTATCCTGCGCCCGGTTGGAGCGGTGAGCGGAGAAGAACTGGATCAGTTGTACGCTCCGCTCGTCAGCCAGGCCACACAGGACCTGCAACGCGAGGGGTTTGACGATGACCATATCGGCATCGAGCAATCGCTGGATGTTCGATATATCGGCCAGTCCTATGAGATCACAGTCCCATACGAGCCCTCTTATCGGGAAGAATTTGACACGCATCATGCCAGGCTTTATGGATACGCGAATCCACGCCGCGCAACCGAAATCGTCAATCTTCGCGTCAAGGCCATCGGCCTGACATCAAAGCCGGAGCTTCCGAGATTGCCAGGCAAGGCCGTTTCACAGATCTTTTCAGAGGATATGAGACACGCCTACTTCAACCGTCGCCGCTTTCCAACGGCGTTCCTTCGCTGGGATGCACTCGAACCGGGAGCCGAAGGCACAGGACCGGCCATCATCGCCGGCGCTGAAGCCACGACTGTCATCCCGCCGAATTTCCGGTTCAGGATCGATGAATTCGGAAACATCATCGCCACAAGAACCGGCGAATTGAGGAGCAGGAAGAATCATGGCTAAGAATCCGATCGAGCTTGAGATTTTCAAAAACATCTTCGTCTCGATCGCCGAAGAGATGGGTGTGACTCTATGCCGAACCGCATTCTCCCCGAACATCAAGGAGCGGCTCGACTACTCCTGTGCCGTCTATGACGCTCACGGCGAAACGATCGCTCAAGGGGATCATCTTCCGGTGCATCTCGGCGCCATGCCACTTTCCGTCAAGGCCGCCATCGAACATACCACAATAGAGCCGGGTGATATGGTCGTGCTCAACGATCCATTTCGAGGCGGCACACACCTTCCGGATATCACGCTCGTCAGTGCGATGTTTCTCGGACGGAGTCGCGTGCCGGCTTTCTATGTCGCCAATCGCGCGCATCATTCTGATGTCGGTGGCATCAGCCCGGGATCAATGCCGATTGCTCAGGAAATTTATCAGGAGGGATTGATCATCCCACCCGTGAAGTTGGTGCGGCGAGGTGAGATAGTGCCGGATGTCATGGCGTTTATTCTCGCGAATGTGCGCACACCCGACGAACGCGAAGGGGACATCACGGCACAGATCGCAGCCAATCGTGTCGGCGAAACGCGTTTGCGACAAGTGGTCGAGAAATATGGGCCAAAGCGGGTCGCCAATTTGGCCGCTGAATTGCAGGACTTCAGTGAACGTGTCATGCGCTCCACGATTCGGCAGATGCCCGATGGGGAATATTTCTTCGAAGACGCTCTCGATGATGATGGATTCGGAACGGGGCCGATTCACATTAAAGCGGCAATCCGTATCAACGGAGATTCAGCCGAAGTCGATTTCGCCGGCAGTGACAGCCAAGTCATGGGCGGGGTCAATGCAAACTACGCCATCACTCTCTCGGCGACGCTCTACGCTTTCCGCTGCCTGGTTCAGGAAGATGTGCCATACAACGCCGGCATCTCGCGGGCTATCTGCGTCATCGCTCCCGAGGGATCCATCGTCAACGCTCGTCGGCCTGCGGCAGTGGCCGGCGGCAACGTCGAAACCTCACAGAGAATCACCGACGTCGTCTTCGGTGCGCTCGGCAAAGCCCTCCCGCAACTCCTCCCTGCCGCAAGCCAGGGGACGATGAACAATGTCACGCTCGGCGGTATCGACCCGCGCAACGGAAAGCGGTTCGCCTACTACGAGACAATCGCCGGCGGGATGGGCGGACGAAACGGGCTGGCCGGCATCAGCGGCGTGCATACGCATATGACCAACACTCGCAATACTCCCGTCGAAGCCATCGAAAACTACCTGCCCGTGAGGATCCGACATTACGGGCTGCGCAGCGACAGCGGGGGTTGTGGCGAATTTCCGGGCGGCGAAGGGATACTCCGCGAGTACGAAGTGCTGGCCGACACTGAGGTGACGATTTTGTCGGAGAGGCGAATCGGGAGGCCCTATGGAGCACAGGGAGGCGAGCCCGGGCGCTGCGGCCGCAACACCATCGTCCGCGACAACATTGTTGAAGAAGTGCCTGGCAAAGCGCGGCTCAAGATACGCCCCGGCGATCGGCTGAGAATCGAAACGCCCGGCGGTGGCGGCTACGGGCAAGCTAAATAAAAGGAAAAGATAAAAAGGCAAAAGAATGAGTCTCGTAAAAACGGCGAAAATGATTAACGGCGGGCGTCCACTATGTTTGTTTAAGAAAATACACCCTGACATCATTGAAGAAAGCGGCAGATGATTATGGATCAGCACAAATCTTCATTCTCAGAGCCTTCTTCATCTGTATCTCTTTTGTTTCAAAAACTCAGCTTTTTCTTTTTTCCTTTTGACTTTTTACATTCATGAACTGGTGGCGTGAAGGGACTCCTGAAGCGAGGCGAGCGCTGATTGCAGCCTTCTTCGGCTGGATGCTCGACGCTTTCGACGTCATGCTCTACGCGCTGGTCCTCGTGGCCGTCATGAAGGATCTCAACCTGACCAAAGGCCAGGCCGGCATTGTGGCGTCGCTGATGCTTGTGGCATCAGCCGCCGGCGGTATGATTTTTGGCATCATCGCCGACCGCTACGGTCGCACACGCGCTCTGATGGGCAGCATCCTGATTTATTCAATTTTCACCGGCGCCTGCGGACTCGCTCAATCCGTCACCCAACTGATCCTTTTCCGCATGCTGCTTGGGCTCGGCATGGGCGGCGAATGGGCCAGCGGCGCTTCGCTCGTTTCAGAAACCTGGCCCGCTCAACATCGAGGCAAAGCTCTCGGGTTTGTGCAGAGCGCCTGGGCGGTCGGATATGCCGCCGCAGCCATCGTGACTGCGATCATTCTTCCTCGCTGGGGATGGCGCGTCGTCTTCTTCGTTGGAATGATTCCAGCGTTCGTCACGCTATGGATTCAGCGAACCGTGAAGGAGCCCGAGATATGGCGGCAGCGCCAAATGGATGCGAAACAGAGTCAAACGCGTTTTCGAGATATCTTTCGGGGACCTTTGGCGTCTCTGACAGTCACGATCACAATCATGAATGCCTGCACGATGTTCGCATGGTGGGGATTCAACCAATGGATACCTGCGTACCTCTCACTCCCGACGGCGCAGGGCGGAGTTGGTTTGACCACCTCTGTTATGTCGGGGCTGGTGATCGCAATGCAGGTCGGCATGTGGTTCGGATATGTGACATTCGGCTTCATGAGTGACAGCGTTGGACGCCGGCGTTCATATGTGCTTTATCTCATTCTCGCGGCAGCTCTCATCACAGCCTACGTCGCAACGAAAAATCCCGTGGTCTTGCTTGTCCTGGGCCCTTTCACTGCGTTCTTCGCAACAGGTTACTTCACCGGATTCGGCGCGATCACCGCCGAGATTTATCCAACTGAGATCCGTGCCGCCGCACAAGGGTTCACGTACAATATCGGGCGCATCGCCAGCGCCGTGGCGCCCTTCGCCGTCGGCTCGCTGGCACAGTCCCATGGATTCCCTGCCGCCCTGTCAATCACGGCTGTCGCATTTCTTCTTGCCGCCATCATGTGGATCTGGATTCCCGAAACTCGAGGGAAAGCGCTCGAATAAGAAAACAGGAAATCGAAAAGGCCCGAATAAAGATAGCGCCCTCAATAATGAACCGGGAACTGGGAACCGGCAAATTCCAAGGAGTTTTCCGTGGCACACGCACCCGGCACCATCAAGGTTTTACACGTCATCGACAAGTTTTCGATGGACGGAATAAATCCGAGTAGCTGCACGAGGCTTTTTGCACAATGGAACCCGCGTTTCGACGCTGGTCAGTTCGAGATGGTTTATTGCGGATTAAGGCAGCCCGAGCCCGCTGGTCAATGGATGCAGGATCAAGGGTGCCGGGTTTTCTATCTCGGCAAAGGGAAATTTTCTCCCGGCAACATCACTGCCACTGAAGAACTCGCCAAACGTGAAAACGCCGATATCCTTCATCTGCACGGCTACAGCTCAGCTAATTTCGGCCGCATAGCCGCGACCAGATTGGGCCTTCCTGCGGTCATGCATGAACACGCCATCCTGAACGTCCAGCCGCACCAATATGCCGCCGATTGGCCTCTTCGAAAGAAAACAGCAGTTGCCGTCGCTCACTGAAGGATTCCCGCTGGCTCTGGTGGAAGCGATGGCCGCGCAGGCAATACGATTGTGTCGACAAGCGTCGGCGGTATCCGCGAAGTGGCACAAGACGGAGTGCATGCCCTTCTGGTTCCAGCCGCCAATCCAGCCGCCCTGGCGGAAAAAGTCATCGACTTGCTGAAGAATCAGGATCTCGCCCGCAGGCTTTCCCAGAAAGCCCTCGAAGAAAGCAAGAAGTACAGCGTCGAGAATAATGTGAGGGAGCTGGAAAAGCTCTATCTGCGAGTTCTCAATCGGACGTGATCTGTTCGCAATGGACAATTCCAAGTCCACAGTCTGATCAAACTGACCGGTTCGATACAGTGGGCAGGCAATATCGTAGGCCTCAGCTCTGAGGCACGATAACGTCACAGTCGTATTAAGGAAAAATGAAAGCCTTGTTGGAGTGGGTGGAGCGCAGCCGAGGCGAATGATCGATCGACGATCAAGAGTGCAGTGGCGGCGACGGCTGGACGAACTCCTCTTGATTCGTCCGCAACCACGTTTTCGTTGACGACGACGTACGCGTCAGCAAAAGTCTTGCTGCCGAATGAGAGAGATTTGCCTTGATTTCTCCATTTCGATATAGTGCGAAACTGTGCGCCTGTAGCTCAATGGATAGAGCGCCGGCCTCCGGAGCCGTAGGCTGCAGGTTCGACTCCTGTCAGGCGCGCCACCTTCCCACACGTCAGGAGAAATCCCCATGAGAAGGATCGCGCTCATACTCATCCTCTGCCTGTCATTCACATTTCCATTGATTGCAGCCTCTCCGCATCCATCTCGCGCGCCTCACGGGATGGTCGCGAGCGCCGAGGTCCTCGCCACGAAAGCCGGCGTCGAGACCCTGCAGGCGGGAGGCAACGCAGTTGATGCGGCCGTTGCCGTGGGCTTCGCTCTGGCAGTCACTTTCCCCCAGGCAGGGAATATCGGCGGCGGCGGGTTCTCGGTCGTGAGATCCAAGGATGGGAAGGTCTATGCTCTCGACTACCGAGAAAAAGCTCCTGCCGGCGCATCACGGGACATGTACCTCACGTCGGGTGGGAAGCCTGATGACCGGCTTTCGAGAGAAGGCTATCTTGCGGCGGGAGTTCCCGGAACCCTCGCCGGCTTGTATGAGCTGCATCGGAAGCTCGGGCGACTTCCCATCGAGAAACTCATCGAACCGGCTCGACGCCTCGCCGCCGACGGTTTCTCGATGCCCTACTCGCTGATGACATCTCTTCGCGAAGACGAAGATCTTCTCGGTCAGTTTCCCGAATCCAAAGTGCTCTTTTTCCGTGATGGGAAATATTTCACGGAAGACGAAATATTCAGGCAACCGGCATTGGCGGCGACTCTGGAAGCCATCCAGAAAAACGGGCCGTCGATTTTCTACAATGGTAGAATCGCTCATGAAATCGTGCAGGCCGTTCAGGCGGGCGGGGGCCTCATCACGCTTAAGGACCTCGGATCCTACTCCCCCATCTGGCGCGATCCCGTACACATCACCTACCGCGGGCACGAACTCTGGTCCATGCCTCCACCGAGCTCCGGTGGAATCATCCTTGCTCAGGTGCTCAACATGATCGAAAAAGAAGATATCGCGGCCATGGGATTCCACTCATCGCGCGCCGTTCATTTCACCGCCGAAGCCATGCGGCGAGCATTTCGCGACCGTGCAAAATTTCTCGGAGACCCTGATTTCGTGAAGTTCGATATGACCCAGCTCATCTCGAAAGAATACGCCGAAAAACTCAGCCGCTCAATCGACCCTCAGCATGCCACGCTCAGCTCAGAAATCTCGGACATGATACCGGAATCCACCGAGACCACTCATTACTGTGTCGTGGATGCAGAAGGCAATGCCGTCGCGACAACCTATACGCTGAATGGGAGATACGGCTGCGGCCGGATGGCGGCAGGCATGCTCCTGAACAACGAGATGGATGATTTTTCCGCACAGCCGGGTCATCCCAACATGTACGGGCTCGTCGGCTCCGAGGCCAACTCCATACAGCCCGGCAAACGCATGTTGAGCTCGATGACGCCGACGATTGTTGTGAAGGATGGGCGCCTGCTGGGAGTTGTCGGATCACCGGGTGGGTCCACAATACCGACAACTGTGATTCAGGTTCTGTTGAACATCATTGACTATGGATTCAATCCTCAAGAGGCGGTTGACCTCCCGAGATTCCATCATCAGTATCTCCCAGATCAGATCAAGGTCGAGAAAACCTGTTTGACCGCAGATGGAATTGCGGCCCTGGAGAAGATCGGGCACAAAATAGTCGTGTCCGATTCAACATGGGGAAATGCGCAAGCCATCTGGTTTGACCCCGTTGAAAAAGTCTGGCTCGGCGGCAGTGATTCCCGCGGGTACGGCAAAGCATCCGGATACTGAAGATAAGGCCATGTCAAAGTCGATGATCATGCGCTGATTTTGAGAAGTAAGAGTAAAAAGTAAAAATTTCTGGAAGCGTTTTGCTTGTGGTTTTCCTTTTAGCTTTGTACTTTTCTGAGACGTCACCAATTCAAAAATTCTTGATGAGGCACCGGCTCGATGTTGACATAATCCGGTTTGATTCCCTTTCGTCTACGTCCGCGATATGCGCGGCAGAGATCTTGCCATGTATAAGGCTTTTCTTTGATACTTTGAAAATGAAGAACTCTCCGAGATATGATGATCTGGCTTTATGTCAATCGAAAATCGCGGTTTGCATATGATTGTAGAAAATTAATTTGATGCAAACAAGAACATTGCTCATCGGATGTTACTTGGCAAGCTGCCTTCTCCCAATAGGATGCATCGGCCGCGGCAGGACACAGACTCCATCGCCGGACGACAAGGCTGAGTTGATGGTACATCGAGCCGATGTGACCACACGGCTTGTCCTGACCGGTGAGCTGCATGCCGCTCGCGCCGAATACATTACCGTTCCTAATGTTCGGGGTGAGGAAACGACCATCAAATGGATGGTGGAGGACGGCGCCGAGGTGGCCGCCGGACAAAAAGTGCTGGAACTCGATACAACGTCACTGATCGGCGATATGGATGCCAAACGCCTGGCTCTTGTCAAAGCCGAAGCGGAATTGGAGCAAAAGGAATACGCGGCAGCAGCCACAGTATCAGAGAAAAAATTCCTGGTCGAACAGAAGAGTGTGGATCTGGAAAAAGCCCGGATGGATACGTCTATCCCTGAAGAGCTCCTCTCCCGACAGAAATTCCAGGAGTATCAACTGGCGTACAAGCGGGCTCTTACGTCCGGCGACAAGGCAGCCGAAGATCTGGCGACAGCGGAGAAAATGACAGAGGCTGAAATCGAGGAATGCCGGATTGCAATCCAAAAAGCTAAGAGCGATATTGAGATATCCCAAGGAGCGATCAACGCGATGACCGTCCGTGCTCCGTGCGCCGGCATCCTGGTGATTTCCGAGAACCGTTGGTTACAGAGAAAATTCGAAGTCGGAGACTCCGTCTATGTCGGATTCCACATCATGCAGATCCCCGACATTTCTTCGATGAACGTGGAAGCCTGGCTCAGCGATGTGGACGATGGAAAGATCAAGGCAGGGATGCCCGCCTTATGTACTCTCGACACATTTCCCGATATGCACATCCATGGAGTCGTCAAAACGATTACGCCCGTGGCTCAGGAGGTTTCAGCGCAATCACTGAGACGGGCCTTCAATGTGCGAATTGATCTTGACAAGTCAGATCCGGACAAAATGCGCCCCGGAATGTCCGTGAAAGTCGAAATCCAATCAAACCACATGAGCCATGTTCTTGTCGCGCCAAGAAAATCCATAGATCCAGCCCACTATCCTCCATTGCTCCTGCTGGAGGATGGGAAAGACATCGAAGTGCGCTTGGGCCCGTGCAACGCTCAGACGTGCGTTATCGAATCCGACGTGACTGATGGTCTCAGGTTGCGAGCCGCGAAATGAAAAAAATTTCGTCCGTCAGCAGATCTCTCAAAGCCGCTGCCGCTATCTTCATCCTTGCCGGAGCAGCCTTATGGCTTCGAAGCGAGAAGGATGATGGCGATTGGGTCAGAGTTGTCCGCCGGGATCTCGCCCTTGGGATTGATGTGACGGGCACGCTGAGAGCGGTTAACAGCAGCTGGTTGGGCCCGCCGCAGCTTTCCGAGTCATGGGATTATAAGATCTCGTACTTGGCAGGCGAAGGTGAGGATGTGAAGAAGGGGCAGGCGGTGTTGAGGTTCGATACAAGTGATCTGCAAAGCCGCCTTGATGAAAAGATCGCAGAGCGGGATTCGGCAAATGAGAAGATTGAGCAGAGGGAAGCTGACAACACCTTGCGCCGCCGGCAGGAGGAGCTACAACTGGCGGAAGCTGAGGCCACATTCAGAAAGGCTTCACTCAAGGCGGATGTGCCGGACGATCTCGTCGCCGGTGCGGAGCTGCAGCGATCAAGGCTCGATCGCGATGTCGCCGGCCTTGAAGTAGAGCACCTCAAGAAACAGAGTAGAGCGTCACAAGCGTCCGATGATGCGGCGCTCGCCGCTCTCCGAAAAGAGCACCTCTACGCTGATAGCAAGGTGAAAGAGATCACACGGGATATTGAACGGATGACGGTTACATCTCCCAGAGATGGAACTGTCGTCTATGTGACCAACTGGCGTGGCGAAAAAAAGAAGGTAGGAGATTCCTGCTGGGGGCTTGAGAAGCCCATTGAAATCCCGGATCTAAGTCGGATGATGGCTGATGGAGAAGTGGACGAAGTTGATGGCGGCGTCGTCGCGGCCGGGCAACAAGTCGCCATCCGTCTGGACGCATACCCGGATGATGAGTTTACAGGCTCGGTCAAATCAATCGGCAAGACCGTACAGATGCAGAAGGGCCCTCTGCCACTGAAAATCTTTCGCGTACAACTCGATCTCGACAAGACCGATCCGGTCCGCATGCGGCCGGGAATGCGATTCCGCGGTAAAATCCAAATAGTGTTGTCCCCTCATACGCTCGTCATTCCTTCCGAAGCGGTCTTCCTCATTCAGCAGAAGCCAATCGTCTATCGTCATTCGCTTTTTGGGATCAAGAATGTCGCCATTTCGCCCGGAAAACGCACCGAGGAATCCATCGAGGTACTGGAGGGGCTTCGGGAGGGAGATCGAATCGCACGGCGGGAGCTCGGCGCGCAGAAAGAAAGCGGCCTATGAGCAAACGGATGATTGTCGGCGTCGCCATCCCAGCATTCCTCGCAGCGCTGGCTGTCTCCGTCGTTCTCCGGATAAATCGACGCGATGATATCCCTTGTGTGAAAGTGCAACGAACCACATTCGTCAGAACCGTCCAGGCAGACGGCTATCTCAAAGCCGCGGCGGCCGCAACCATTGGTGCGCCGACACAATTGCAGGGGCCGACGAAGATCGCGTGGCTGGCGCCCGACGGCTCGGTCGTGCATAAGGGAGAAGTCGTTGTTCGCTTTGATCCGTCCGACATGCAAAAAAACCTCACTGATGGAAGAACATTGCGTGCCAGGGCCGAGTCAAGAATTGCCGGCAAAAAGGCAGAGGCAATGGGGACCAATCATAACCTTCATCGTGATGCTGCGATCGCCGGCAATGAATTGGAGTATGCACGGCAATTTCAGAACACCGATCAACTTCTCTTCTCTCGAAACCAGGTCATCGAATCTGAGGTTGATGAAAAACTGGCGACGCATCGAAAGGAAAATGCAGATGCGGTCGTCAAAATCCGTGACAAGCTTTTCTCTGCAGACCTGGGACTTCTGGAAATCGAGCGCCGTCAGGCCGATTTGATAACGCAATTAGCGGAAACAGGATTGCATTCACTCGATGTCACCGCGCCGAACGACGGGGTTTTCGTCCTCGATAGGGACTGGCGGGGCAATGTGACTCGGACGGGAGACATTGAGTGGCCTGGGGAGCCGATCGCGCAGATACCGATAGTTGACGAGATGGAGGCAGAGGTGTTTGTGATCGAGGCCGATGCCGGAGGGTTGGCCGTGGGCCGAACGGCGACGGTGACCATCGAGGCACACCCCGAGAAGATCTATAAGGCTCTTGTCAAAAAAGTGGATAAGCTCGCCAGGCCCCGTGTGCGTCTAGTACCGGTCCAATACTTCACCGCCACTTTGCGGCTTGAACTAACTGACAAAGTGCTCATGAAGCCAGGTCAACGCGTTCTGGCCACGATTGTGCTCGACAAGAGGACCAACTGCATCGCCATTCCACGCGCGGCTCTCTTTGAAAAAGATGGAAAGATGGTGGTCTATCGGCGTAACGGAATGCACTTTGATTCAATCGCAATCACAATCGGCGCCATGGCCCTGGGTCGTGTTGTCATTGAGAAGGGATTATATGATGGCGATATGATTGCTCTCAGAGATCCGACTCGGCCTCTCATGGAAAAGACATCGCCCATAAAAATCGGGACGCAGCCGGCTTCACAGATCGATGGGAAAGGCCCGAAAACGCCATGATTCTCAGCGACGCCATACGCACCGCCACCAACAATCTGGCGGCGCACAAACTCCGCTCATCCCTCACCATGCTCGGCATGATTTTTGGTGTCGGGGCCGTTGTCGCCATGCTCTCAATCGGTGCCGGCGCCGAACGCCAGGCACTCGATCTCATCGAGCGCATGGGCATTCGCAACATCATGTTACGATCGAAGGAGATGAAACCGGATGAACTTCAAGCCATCCGGAAGAAATCACCGGGTATCTGTGGGCGCGATGTGCAGGCGATCAAGGAATCAATCCCGGGTGTCATGCATGTAACGGCTCGATTGGAGATCAAAGCCTATAAAATCATCGCCGCAGGAAGCAAAGCCGACGGCCGGGTTTTCGGCGTGTCATGCCGGGATTACAACTGGCCGGCACCTGTTGCAGAAGGACGCCTCCTTGATGAGCTTGATGAAAAAGAACATGCACAGACATGCGTTATCGGGCCGGCAATTCGCCGGAGTCTCTTCGGCTATGGACCGGCAGTGGGGCAAGATCTCAAGGTCAATGATGTCTGGTTGGAAGTCGTCGGTGTGCTGGAAGGCGCGGGTCGCGTGCCTACCGACAAGAAAGTTGCATCAACGACTCGCGAGATTTATCTCCCCGTGACGACTGCAGCACGCAAATTTGATCGAGACCCGCTCGAATCCCCCTTTGATGAGCTCGTGGTGGAGCTCGATGAACACACACCTCCCATGGCAACCGCCGCCGTGATGCAGAACCTCATCGATCGAATCCATGGGGGCGCAGAGGACTATGAAATCGTGGTCCCCGAGCAACTTCTCGAACAGAGCCGCCAGACGCAACGACTCTTCAGCATCGTCATGGGGTCGATTGCCGGAATCAGCCTTCTTGTGGGCGGCATTGGAATTATGAACATCATGATGGCCAATGTTTTCGAACGAACTCGAGAGATCGGGATCAGAATGGCGATAGGCGCCCGTCGCCGCGAGATCCGGGACCAGTTTCTGATAGAGGCTTTCGCGATCAGCATGATCGGAGGGCTGGCGGGAGTCGTCACCGGCATCGGTATTGCTCGCGTGGTCGCGGCTTACGCCGGATGGCCGACGATTGTCACCGTCGGATCGATTGTTCTATCGACGGGCGTTTCGGTGGCCGTCGGCCTCATCTCAGGAGCGTATCCTGCCTATCGCGCGGCCGGCCTGGATCCAATTCGAGCACTCGGGTATGAATAGGAATCCACAACCTCCAGCATGAACCCGACGCGGCTGCGGCCAAAAGCCGTGTTCGCATAAACCGCGAACCGGAACACACGCGGCATCGTCGGAGTGCCCGGCCATGACCCTGATCCTTACGCCTCTCTCTCTTTCATTCTAAAATTAATAAACACTTGTTTGAGGGAGCGGATAAGGTGGATGAGACACCCATCGAACCCGGAATCTATGTCGACGCATCATCAATCGGCGCGGAATCGCCCTTTACTTCTTTCGATCCCCTCAAGGAGCAGAAGCTACGCATCCTTGATGAAAACGGGATCATCATCGAGCCTCGCTGGATGCCCGACCTTCCAGAATCCAAGGTCATCGACGCCTACCGGGCGATGGTGTTCGCTCGCGTGGCTGATGCCAAGGAAATTTCGCTGCAACGCCAGGGGCGGCTCTACACGCTTCCTCCGAATCAGGGGCAGGAAGCGAGCGCGGCGGTTGGAAGCGCTTTCGCTCACCGAAACCTCCGGCGCCGGCATTTCCGCCTTTCACACTTTAGTGGCGGGGAAGTGAAGATGGAAGCCCGGTGATTCGGCATATCACCGGGCTTCTTGTTGACTGTGATTAAGACGAGGTTTTTGCCGTGTCCGACAACAAGCCGCGCTTTTTCAACAGCGGTTCAACTTTAGGCTCGCGTCCGCGGAAGCGTTTGTAGAGAGTCATCGCATCTTCGGTGCCCAGTTTCTCCAGGATGTTTTTCCTGAAGGAGTCGGCTGTTTTATGATCGAACAGCGATGTTTCCTTGAAGGCTTCAAAAGCATCGGCATCGAGGACTCCCGCCCAGATGTAGCTGTAATAGCCGGCCGGGTAACCGCCCATGATGTGAGTGAAGTAAGTGGAACGATATCGCGGCAGAATTTCAGGAATGAGGTTTATGTCGTTCATCGCCTTTTCTTCAAACAGCGTCACGTTGTGATCGAGCGCCGAATCCAGCGTATGCCAATCCATATCGAGGAAGCAGGCGGCCAGATATTCGACGGTCTCGAATCCCTGATTGAAGAGGCTGCTGTTTTTGAGTTTTTCAACCAGAGCGGCCGGGATCACCTCGCCCGTCTTGTAGTGTGTGGCGTAGAGCTTGAGCATCTCCGGCTCCAGCGTCCAGTTTTCCATGATTTGCGACGGCAGCTCGACGGCATCCTGCGGAACATTGTAGCCGCGGTAGGCGCCGTTGGCGAAGAGCGAATTCAGGGCATGGCCGAATTCGTGGAACAGCGTTGACACTTCATCAATGCTGAGAAGCGACGGAGCATCGGCAGTTGGCTTGGTGAGGTTACAGATCATGGTCGCGAATGGGATCACTCGCTTGCCATCCTGGTAAGAAGCAGAGCGGAATCCACCTGACCATGCACCGCCGCGTTTGGAATCACGCGGGTAACAATCCATGTACAGGATACCCAGCAGGCGGCCATCGGCTTCCTTGACCTCGTATACCGTCACATCGGGATGAAAAATGGGAATGTCCTTGCGTTCAGTGAAGGTCACGCCGTACAGTTTTCCAGCCAGTGTGAAGATGCCCTTTCTGACATTTTCCAGCTGGAAATAGGGGCGCAGCACGGAATCATCAAGATCATATTTTTCCTTACGCAGTTTTTCCGCGTAATACAACCAGTCCCAGGAAGCGAGCTTGAAGCCGCCGTTTTCGCGACCGATAATGGCCTGCATTTCCGCTCGTTCGTTTTTCGCCCGATCGAGTGCCGGTTTCCAGAGGCGCATCAGGAAGGTGTTGACCGTGTCGGGGGTCTTGGCCATTCGGTCATCGAGGTAGAAGTGAGCCGGTGTCGGATATCCGAGCATCTTGCAGCGTTCATCGCGCAAGGAGATGATTTTCTGCAAGAGAGCCTTGGTGTCCAGGTCGTTGTCTCGATCGCCGCGCATGAAATATGCTGTGTATAGCGCTTCCCTCAGCTTCCGGTTGCTGGAATATTGCAAAAAGGGCGTCCAGCTGGGTCGCTGTGTTGTGTAAACCCATTTGCCTGGCATATTCATCGACTTGGCTGTTTCTTCGCCGATCGCGATCACGCCCTCAGGCAGGCCGGCCAGATCGGCTTTGTTATCGATCACGATGTAGGAGTCGTTGGTTTCCTTCAACACATTGTCGCCGTATTTCAGCTCGGACAGCGCATCGTTTTGATTGATATCGCGCAGCCGGGTTTTCTGTTTTTCATCCAGCAGCGCGCCGCCTCGCACAAAACCGCGATAGGTCGTCTCCAGCAGATAGAGCTGTTCCCCGGTCAACTTCAGAGTCGCTCTCTGGTCATAGATCGCTTTCACACGAGCGAAGAGCTTTTCGTTGAGGATGATGTTGTCGTTGTGAGCCGATAAAAGCGGCGTGATCTGTTTGGCGGCGGCTTCCATGTCGGGGCCGGTCAGCGCAGCCAGCAGTTCAAAGAAAACGCCGTTCACTCTGCTCAGGAACTGGCCTGATCTGTCCAGAGCCTCCACCGTATTCTGGAACGTCGCAGGCTGGGCGTTGTTCACAATTGCATCGATTTCGGCCTGTTGTTGTTTGACGCCCTCCTGAACCGCAGGCAGGTAATGGCCGATTTGAATGCGGTTGAAGGCCGGCGTGTCGTAGGGTGTGTTGAAGGGACCGAAAAACGGGTTATCCTGCGTGGCTCCGGCCGGGCTCTGCGCCGCAGCCGGCAGGTACATGACGGTCACAAGCACTGCCGTCATCAGAAGAAAATTGAGTGTGAGTCTCGACAAAATTGAATCCTCCTTGTTGCGAAATTATCTATATCATACGCGATTTCTGCGCAGCGGGCGGGGGGTGGGGGGCCGTGAACCCACAGCGTCGTTTCTCCGGAAAGAGCAAGCCGTCCGAATTTGTCGAGCCGGCTCGACAAGATTCCTGCCTTCCTATTCTCCTGGCATCGTCCATAGGCGAAGCACGATCGCTCCATTTGCAATTATTCCGAGACCAGAAAAAAGCATCACTTCCGGCGCAGTTGCCGGTTTCGACACAAAGCCCCATATAGTCACCTGTACGCACGCGAGTGAAAAAAGTTTCCCGGGCATACATGATGCGTACCAACGTCATGGCCCAAAGATTCTCCGTCATATTCCACTCGCGACCTCCATGACAAATCCACAATACAAAGCACGGATGCACGTAGATCAACACAGATCCAGCCACGAAGTATCTGTGTTCATTGGCGGGCGGGAATCGGCGTCTGGGACGCGATGCGAGCGGCCGGCCGAGTGCCTCAAGATCCAAATGGTGAAGGAGACAGCCTGTGGATTCCACAATCGTACCCACGACAGCCTCGCCATCGACATTCACTGCGGCGCAGGCTCGATCTCTACGCCACGGCCAGCCCCGCCGCACTCTGATCCCTTGTCGATCAGGCATTGAGTAAACGCGGAGCACAATCACTCCATTAGAAAAAACTGCACCGCGCTTTATGAAGATGTCGTCGCTACAGTCAGCCGGATTATCTGCCGCGAACTTCGGGGCCATCCACTCTCGCCTTTGCTTTTGACACAACTGCATCCATTTGTTATATTCGCGCGCGCCGCTGGACGAGACTACTCCTCAGTAGCTCAACGGTAGAGCATCCGGCTGTTAACCGGAGGGTTGGGGGTTCGAATCCCTCCTGAGGAGCCAATATTTTCAATTAGTTAGCTCTCCATGATGGCTCCCCACCCCGGATTTGACAGTAGTTTTGACAGTAGTCGAAATCGATTTGGGCTTCAGGATGGCCGTCATCTTATCCGCTGCTTCGCTCCGCAGAGCAGGAATCACATGCGAGTAGGTATTCAACGTCAGACTGATCTGCGAGTGACCCAGAAGGTCCATCACCACACGCGGGTGGACTCCCTGAGCCAATAGCAAAGTCGCTGCGGTATGCCGAAGGTCATGGAGTCGGAGTTTTGGGAGGTTTGTTTTCGAGAGTATCTCCCGATACTGGCGATGAACAGCCCGCGCATCCAGTGGTGTGCCGATCGTCGTCGTGAATACCAGGCCGATCTCACGCCATCTGCTGCCTGCTATGATTCTTTCCCTTTGTTGTCTCCGGCGATGTGCCTTCAAAGCACGGATCGCTTGCTCAGGTAGTGCGACAGTCCTTCTGCTGCGAGCCGACTTGGGTTCAACCAGTTGAAGACCGTTCCCCTTGACTCGCTGCAACGCCTGCAAGACCACAAGACGCCGTTTTTCAAGAGCCACAGCATCCCACATCAGCCCCAGCGCCTCTCCGATCCTCAGCCCCAAGGAAAGACACGCTGTGAAGAGGGCTTCAAGTCGGTGGCCAGCACAAGCTCGAAGAAACTCTCGCGATTGCTCCGGCGTAAAAAATTTAGTCTCGCTGTGCGGCACACGCGGGGCATCAACGAGCTCGGCAGGATTCCGCACAATGAGATTGAATCGGACTGCATTGTTGAGAGCTGCTCTCAGGGTTGCGTGAACATTCCTCACAGTCTTCGGATGGAGCCCGGTGGAGAGATTCTCTTGAATGAGTGTCTGGATATGCTGAGCGGTGAGCCTCGCCAGCCTTACATGCCCAATCACCGGGTTGATGTGCAGACGGGCATTGATCTCGTAATCGACGAAGGTCTTGGGTCGGACCGTAGGCTTAGCCGTGTGTTCAAGCCAATGAAGAAGGAATTGAGCAAGAGAATCTCTCTCTGCCGCCAGTGGTAGCCCTTGATGGCGGTCGCGAAGTCCCTTAACAAGCTTCTCCGCTACTTCTTCGCGTGTCTCACCATAGAACGTTTTACTCGTCCGCTTGCCGGCACGCCAACCAGTTGTGATCGATGCGCACCACCGGCCGTCGGACTTGCGACGATAAATAGATCCTTCACGATTGCCGCGTCTTGCTTTTCTCATTCTCTCTCTTCCTTCGCTTGGTTTCGCGAAAGCGGCACGTATCGGAGCACCAAATCTGCTTACCATGGGCCTTCCTAAATTCATTGCCGCAGCTTGGGCAGAAGGCAATCCATGAGTCAGTAAAAACGGAGATCAACCTAAGCAGGAGGGCATCGTAGAGCGAAGATGGCTGGATGCACAACCTGTGAATTCCTGTGTCTTTGGAATCGCCAAAGCTATAGAGAGGTTGGACTGAGAGTTTAAGTCCGCTTGTGAACAAGGCGGCTCCTAAAACAGTGCCCAATAGCCTCCGATCGAATTTGCGGGCGCGACGTGCTTCGGGCATTTGCGGAAACGGAAATTGAATTGGAGATCCCCTGAAGAGTGAAACCCATTCTTTCCACAACGCTTGCTGCCCCTTCTGGGTTCTAAGAGATAATTCTTTAAGATAGGAGAACTGCTCTGCCACCTTCTGCCATGCATCTATAGGCTCACGAATCCATCCATTTTCTATCTTGGGTTGGCAGTAACAACACATTAAGTGCATTGGAGGGAGTCCGTGTTGGCAAAAGCCAAGGGGTCCATACTTTTTCGCGAATGCGAGAATTCTTGATTTAGTTGAATTTTCCTTGAATTGCAAGAAACCCTGAAAATTCACATCCTGAGGTCTGACGAATCGAGTCAGCTCCATGAGTTCCGAAATACTACATTCAATATCTATGCCTGCTAATTTTCCCATTAAAGCTACTTGTGTGACAGGAATCTTGTATAGGAGCTCGTCTCCCTCGATCCGCATGTCGTCAGAATAAGGAACAGGGTAGCCATTAGCGAATAACCCGATTGAGCTTTCGCTTTTTCGGTCTCTAAGGACTTTGTAAGTAGGAGGCAATGACGAATTCCCCAATATGTCCCCGATATACTATCACATCACAGGACGGTTTGGAACGATAGTTACATCGTGGACCGGAATGGAATTTGATTCATGAAAGGAAGGATCGAAATGGAAAGATCACAAGCGATGGACCATAACGAGGAAACCCGCCTCTTGCGAGTGGAGGAAGTTGGGCGCTTTCTTGGCGTGTCAAGAAGCCAAGCCTATGCTCTCTTGGGATCAGGAGAAATGCCGTGCGTTCGGCTCGGTCGACGATGCGTGCGCATCCCCCTAGATGCACTACGACGATGGATCGCTGATCGTATGAATGCGGATGAACCAGTGATTCACAGGGTGAAACATCAGAAATAGACTGGCCCGCGCCGAGAAAGAGCGCCTGAGCCTTAGTAGTTTCCTTCGTCGAAGACTATTCGGTTTTGTCGAGCCGGATGAAGCAAGAGAGCCGCAAACAGAATCCAGATAAACAAGAAAGGCTCACCGTTGACAGCGGCGAGCCCTTGGAAACGAGAATCCTATGGACCACAGCATTTTACTCACACCACTACCGGATCACAAGATGAATCATTCAATCAATCCATCTATGGAGCAGGCTTTGTCGATGCAATGGAGCGTGATTCCATGTCATGCGAATAAAAAGCCGTTTTTTGCTTGGAAAATATACCAGGAGATACGGCCCGACTCAGAGCAGTTGCGTGCATGGAAAAAACTCACCCCCTCGTGTTGGGGAGTGATTACAGGAGAAATTTCAGGGCTTATCGTGATCGATTTTGACGGGCCCGAAGGCATCGAGACAATGCACCGACTCGGGATCGATCCGCATGTTCTTACCGGCTCGGGAGGATACCACGTTTATTTCAAACATCCGGGTTTTCGTGTGCCGACTTTGAACCGGAAGAGCGATCAGGATATGGGGAAACGGTTCCCAGGACTAGATGTCAAGGGTGACGGAGGTTATGCGATTTTCACCGGTAGAAATCAGAAAGGCATATATCAATGGCTGCGTGAACCTCATCTTGAAAACTTTAATCTTCTGCCGGCCGATTTTGTGGAATTTCTAAAATCACGCAGTCAAGATTCAAAAGTAAAGGTCGGGTGTTAGAACCTACCTGGAAACGGTCGTGGTGAGCTGGCAAATGTCCTTCTAAAGAAAGCCTTGGATGCAATACCTGGGAGTGGCCGAAACAACTCCGGCTTTCAATTGGCACTTCAATTGCGTGACAACGGTTTTACTCAGGAAGAATCCCGAGCCGTCATGCTGGAATATGTTCGGGGTTGTCCGTCGACAAACACAAAAGGCGACGTTGAGCCTTACACCACCTCCGATGCATACAAGAGCCTTAGTTCTGCCTTCGCCCAGACTAAGCGTAACCCATGGCAAAGCCCACATCAAGAAAAGCCGGAAAAATGACACCGGTGATTCTGAGTTTAGCTGATGTATGCCCCATCTCTATTCAATGGATATGGCAGCATCGAATTCCCCGAGGGAAATTGACGATGTTGGACGGCGATCCAGGTGTAGCCAAATCACTTCTGTCGCTGGATATAGGCGCACGGATTACTACCGGGCGATCAATGCCGGACGGATCTAATGGTGTTTCTGGGGGGGTCGTCTATTTATGTGGTGAAGATGATCCGGCGGACACAATTCGTCCACGTTTCGATGCCGCAGGCGGAGATCCTTCACGAGTCGTCATTCTGAAGGGGTTAAAAAATATTGACACAAATGAGCTACGTCCGCCCAATGTGCATGATGTAGCGGCAATTCATGAGGCTATTAAGTCCACGCAAGCATGTCTCGTAGTAATTGATCCAATAATGGCTCATCTAGGTGGAGCTGATAGTCATGTTGATGCGGATGTTCGAGCTGCTCTCAATGGATTAGTTGAGATGGCCCAGAGCGAACAAGTAGCAGTCCTACTTATTCGCCACCTAAATAAGAATAGTGGCGGTAATCCACTGTATCGAGGAGGTGGTTCGATCGGTATCATTGCTGCTTCTCGATCCGGGTTGCTGGCAGCGCTAGACCCGGAGGACTCCGAGGAACAACGTCGCATATTAACGGCAACGAAATGTAATTTGTGTGAGATGCCTAAAGCGATTTTCTACACAGTAAAAACAACATCTTCGGGAGTCGCTTTTATTGAATGGGGAGATCAAACTGACCACACGGCTGCGGATTTACTCCAGATTCCAGACTCAGAGGATCGTTCCGCGACAGAAGAAGCGATGTCCTTCCTCCGTGAGATTCTCTCATCAGGTGGAATATCCCAATTTGAGATCCTGAAGCAAGCCCGAGCGAATGGGATTTCAGATCGGACCCTTCGCCGAGCTAAGAAGAGATTAGGAGTCAAGAGTTTTAAAAATGGCGGTCCGGGGGTTCCATGGCGTTGGTCTTTGGAGATGCCTTTTGCTGAAAGTGATGTGCTCCAAAAAGTCAAAGATGGCCATATTGCCAAGGTTGGCCGCCTTTGAATTTAGGTTTCGAAATGAACCCTCGCTTGGGATCGAAGGGGATGACAGATGAGTGGGCGAAGGTGCGGAATATGCTCCCATAATAGCCGTCTTGATATCGACTCGAAAATGGTTGTCGGAATCAGTGACCGAGCCATAGCGGGGCAATACGGACTCAGCAAGAGCAGCGTGGCTCGACATCGTGAGCACATCCGGCAGGCAATTGAGCAGGCCGAGGGCGACATCTCCAGCCGATTGGTGGCGAAGATACAGGAGCTGGCCTCTGATGCACAGCGAATCAAGCGAGATGCTATGAAGAGTGGCGATTTGCGGACGGCGCTCAGTGCGATTCATGAGTTGACGCGAATCATCGAACTCCAAGCGAAGATGGCCGGCGAGTTGAAGAATGAAACCAACGTCAATGTGAACGGCGCAAACCTACTCCAGAACCCGGAATGGATACGAATACGCGACACGTTGGTGCGTGCTGTTGTGCAATGTGATGCGTGCCGGGAGCGTGTCGCGCTCGCATTGATGGCATTGAAAAAATGATGAATCAACCTCTCCCGATCATTGTGGACACACGCGAGCATGCACCCAATACCGTCTCGAGCTATCCCATGATCGTGGAGCATGCGGCATTACCGGCAGGCGACTCAGCTTGATGGGCTTCACCAATCGAGTGGCAATCGAACGGAAGGAGCTCGACGATTTGATTGCCTGATGGGCGACAACCGGGAGCGATTCGAAAGGGAGCTCTCCAGGTTAAGAGGTTATGACTTCGCCTGTGTCGTTTGCGAGTGCTCGCTTGCCGACTTAATAGCGGGCCGTTACCGCTCGGAGATGAACCCGCGGAGCGTGACTCAATCTGTGCTCGCCTTCATGACGAGATACCGACTGCCGTTCGTCTTCGCAGACGATCGTCAGGGCGGCGAGCTCGTGACATACAGCATACTCGCAAAATATGCTCGCGAAATTGAAATGCGATTCAAGGCGCTACGACGTTCCGAAAAAGGCCATAGTAAACATTGCCGAGCAGCGAATCGTTGATCCTGGGGCATCCTGGTGCGTCGAGTATGGAAGAAGAGGCGATAGGCTGATGAGCACAACGCTCCTACTCGTAAGCGAAGCAGCCAACCAATTGCGAATGAGCCCGAAGGCTGTTCTTCGATACATCATCGCAGGCAAGCTGCAAGCCTACAAATGTGAGCGTCGATACTTACTCAGCAATGAACACATCACTGAATTTTTACAACGGCGGGAAATCCCGCTCGCCGACAGGATGACGACGATAGCGAGACAACAGGCAGCCGCATCTCGTAACAACGCCGAGATTGAACGCCGAGCCGGGACATGGTTGAAAGAGCATAGCCGGAATAAATGTTAATAATAAGAGATAGACACAGCGTTGACGTGCGAGGATCGGACCGGAAGAGGGCGAAGAGGTTAGGGCTTCTTGCCCTGCTCCAGGTTCCGCTTGATATCCTCCGCGATTTCCCGCCAATTGTTCAGGTGCATTGAAATTGACCGAACTTTCACACCCTGTTCTTGCAGCCAGCTTTTTAGCTGTGACGGCTGTGTCTGCGAGGTTGATGTTTTGCTGGAGTCCTCGATCTGTTCTTGCTGTGGCATTTTCAAACCCTCTATGTAGAATATCGACCGGATTGCCTTGCGTGTCAAGTTCCGTTATCATCAGTCGTATATTATTGAATTATAAAGAGAAAAGTAGAATAGCGTCGCATAACAGATGTTATGAGGTTTCAATCCACGCGCCCGCATGGGGCGCGACCTGCATGCGAATGACAGGTGCGTTCGGCATTACCGGAAGGCGACTACAGCTTGATGGGCGTCACCGATCGCCTGGCAATCGAACGGAAGGAGCTCGACGATTTGATTGCCTGCCTCATGGGGAGCAATTGGGAGCGATTCAAACATGAGCTTCACAGGCCGCAATTCTTCGACCTGGCGGCCGTCGTGGTTGAGGGGATTTTCGATGATCTGTGACAGCAACGGTATCGGTCGGCGATGAGTAGTACAAGTGTAATTCAATCAGTACTTACATTTTGACAAAGATATCGAGTCGGCCTTTTATTCATGTGTGATAGATCGGCAGGTGAACTTGCGACCTGTTCGCTGCTCTCGAAATATGCGCGAGAGATCAGGCAGGCGGTTCAAGGAGCTAGAGGCCAATACGAAACGGGGGATGCTCTAATCCCCTACCTCAGCCAACAAAATCAAACCTGAGCCATCCAGACCGCGCCCGAGTTATTCTTTATCACTCTGCTAAGAACTTGCCTGCCATCTCCCCAACTTATAATGCGCTCACACCGGATGCACTCATCGGAGGGGGCTCATCTGAACACACGCATTATATAGAGGCGCTGCCGGGCATAATCGCGCACGCTTTCGTCAGAGTCGTTTTCCGCGATGCCGAGCAATACCGACTGATCTGTAATGTGCTTAGCGGCGTCAAGGCGCCCATCTTCAATCCGCCGAACAGCGGTGAAGCGCACTGCTTCGTCAGTGTCGCTATTTGCGATATCTGCCAGCGCCATTAGGTCGTCAAGCTTCTGAATGGCTGTCCGGCGCAAGTCTGCATGAGTATCGTTCTTTGTAATGCTAGGCAAGATTGACTGATCAGTGATCTGCCTAACCGCGGCGTTCGCGTGGATAAACGGCGGTGCCGTCTACTCGCCTGTATTTGTCAAACATCCAATGCTGTTTGTTCAGGTACTTGTGGCATAATTTCATGAATGCCTGTCCTTCGGACGTGTAGGGGACAAGGAATAACTTTTTTGAACCGATCCAATCAAAGCTTTCCTTGGGTTCGATGCAAATGGCGGTCCCGCCTCCTATGATGTGTTTGACGACCGTCCACTTGTTAGTGTTTAAATATTTACGACACAACTTCATGAATATCAGTCCTTTAGAAGCGTGCGGGAGCCGGAATAGTTGAATTGAATGGCTGCATTGATCTGTCATTTCGTCTCATCCTTCCATGAATAGGGGGTAATCCCAACATTCGTATCACCAGGGGCAATGGAGGGGATCAAATGATTCTACATACATTATAACTTGACTCCCATCAAATGCATTTTCCACATTGCCTCGGCATTGCCTTTGGCATCGTCGAGTGTATCATGAGAGTGTTTGGTTTCTCTCAAGTGCCTCCAGTTTGTCCTCATATTCAATCTCATGCCGGCCCAAATGTCTCCGATCCGACGACCCGAAAACCCGAATGGGTTGTTACTGGTGAAATGGTGAAAATACCAGCAGGTGAACATCCAATCAAAGGCGAGGTTATCACTGATGAAAACCGGCCTGTCCTGCGATACATCCGTGACCCATGTCGCGAATTTCCGCATCACGCCCTCAGGGTCTTCAAATGCAAGCGTCTGTTCCCGGCTATAACCGGAAATGGCTAGAGCCTCGGGTACCCATTTATCAGAGATCGGGCGGAGCAATGCTCGGAAAGTCTTGTCGAATTTTCCGTCGACAATAGCCGCACCAACGGCGATCATGGAATATTCATCGGTCCCAGGGATCGGCCCGTCTGATTCGACATCTACTACTATAAGACTCATGTTCTCTCGATTCGCCTCCCGAAAGCCTCTTTAAGGTCGCGGACAGCACCCTCCGCGTCAGCTTGGCTCTCAGCCCGGATCTCAAGAAAAACAGCTCGTGCCCCATGATCCTTTACTTAAAACGGCAGCTCATCATCATTGGAGTTGTTGGAGGACGGCCGGGTGAGGAACCTGCCAGCCCGGGCATCCCGTACTACTGATTTGATGTCTTCCGGGAAATCCTTTTTTAGGATCCAGTCAAGATAACCGGGATCATCTCTGATGAGTTCTCGGAGGGGGTTTCCTGTGTACTTCCCGAAGTTGATTGCTGCGTCCTCCCCTACCCACACGAGCTTGCCAGCTTGATCAATCCAATTGGGATCTCGCGGATTGCAGAGCAGGTCGATGCCATCGACATCGAATGGCAGGTCAGGGTAACGATCGAGCTGCGCCTGGAACACCCTCAACGAGGCATCTGTGTCTGCCATAGCATCATGTGCATTGGTGAAATCCTTCCTGAGATAGAACTTCACAGCAGCTCGCAGATCCCGCCGTTCCTTCTGATGGAAAATCACCAAGGCATCAACAAGTCGTTTTTCCTTCACCGGGAACTCGACGCCGGCGCGGATGAATTCAGCCGAGAGCATCGGCACATCGAATCGAACGATCCCGAAGCCGCCCAGATCGCAGTCTTTTAGGACCATAGCGATCTCTTTGGCGACGTCCCTGAACGCAGGCTTACCCTGAACGTCCTTGTCCGTAATGCCGTGGACGGCGGTGGCTTCCAGAGAGATGGGCATTTCCGGATTCACTCGCCAGTAGTGCTTCTCTTCCTGGCCATCCGGGTGAACTTTGATCATGGCCAAATCGATGATGCGATCCTTCCCGACGATGACGCCGGTGGCCTCGATATCCAGGAAAGCGATGGGACGTTCAAGGCTGAGCTTCATTGGGTCTGCGCTTTCAAATATTTCTCAAGGGCTTCTTCCATAACTTCGTACAGATTCCGGCCATCCCTAGCGGCAATCATCTTGAGCTCCCTTATCAAGTCTTCCCGTAGCATGTATCCGCGGTTCACCCTCTTAAGTGGATGATTCTGCGAAATTGTAGTTCCGTTTTTATGCGTTTTCGCAATAATGCGTTTGTGTGAATTCGCACTATTGCGAGAATGCGATTTCGTATTTTCGCGTTTTTGTGAAATCGTAGTATCGAGGCCTATCGCCCCAGCCGCTGTGTTTGAGCTAACGAGTTGCGACGTGCCGCCTTCCGGACCGACGTCAGTTGAAAGACGTACGCCCTGACCACGCCGAATAGTGCCTCCATTGAGCAAGTTAGCCAGCTTATCCTTATCTACCATAATGTCCCTCCACTTCTTCCGCAAGGGCCGCATACGCTTTATCACCCGCGCTGTCGGGTGCGTATATTGATATCGGCGTTCCAGATGCCGGTGATTTGGCCAGTTTGACACTCATAAGGATAACCGTCTGGAAAACAAGATCCTCATACTTTGTCCGAATCTGTTGTTCAACGACCTGGCTGAAATTCGTACGACGATCTGAAAGAGTACACACGATGCCGCCAATGGAAAGACCGGGATTGAGCTTCCGAACCAGGTTGATCGTCGCTTCCAGTTTGGGCATCGCCTTGAACGCGTATGCACGCGTCTGAAGCGGCACAACGACCGAGTCAGCCGCGGCGAGCGCGTTCAAGGTGAACAGGCCAAGTGAAGGCAGTGGATCAATCAGAATGAAATCATATTTTCGGCATACCGGAGCGATCGCCTCGCGAAGCAGCATTTCACGGCCAACCTTCCCTGCAAGTTCCATTTCGGCACCAGCCAAATTCAGTGTCGATGGAACCAAATCAACTTTAGCCTTCCCCACGTAAGCTTTGTATCGCAAACTCGATGCCTTTTTCTGGATTGAGAAGAACCTCGTAAATGGCGAATTCAACCTCATCGGGATCGATCCCCAATCCCCGTGTCAGATTCGATTGTGGGTCGATGTCGAGTAGAAGAACCTTCGCACCACCTGTGGCCAGCGCGACGCCCAGGTTCAAAACTGTCGTCGTCCTGTCAACACCCCCTTTTTGCATAGCGAATGCCAGAATCTGTCCCACTATTTCCTCTTTCGCAAAATCGCATATGTGCGTTTTCGCATTAATGCGATTTCGCAAGCATACCACAACTTTATATAAAATAGATCGATGGCTTCTTTTAATAAACACACTCCTCAATCCGTGCAGCGAGGCATGGCATAGGGGGCATGGTACTCCTCAACGGGTGGGGATCATAACCACTGCAACTCCGAATGATTTGCCTTCAACAATACTTCTGACGCAAAATGCACATCAGGTGATTTCAGATCGACTAGTTAATTGAGGCGATAGAACTACGGAGAACCTGCATGAAGAACGTGAAAATGAAGGCCGAGGATTACATCTTGACCATCAAGGTGGGCTTGACCAAGGAGTTCGGCCCGTCATCATCGGGCAAGACGATCATAATCGCGTCTACCGAAGGCTACGTGTCCATCCCCGATCGTGACGAGAAAATCGGACTGAACATTTATCGCAAGAAACCCTGAAGCTCTCATCATGGACAACCTATCTGAAAGTAAACGTGTACGGCCGATCCGGATAAAATGAATACTGCTCACTGCAATCCAGTGCCTCGTCCCGGGATGTTCGCGACAGTCCGCAACCGCCGCGGCATCATCTCAGGGGTTGAGCCGTTTGATGGCGACAGTGGTCGGTTGCACCTTGTTCATATCCAGTACAAAGACGACCAGCTCCCTGAGGAAGAACGGCTTCTCTGGGAACTGGAACCACGCCGGACTCTGCTCGAACCGACCGCCTTGCCCGACGCAACCCGCGGTGCTCCTATGCCTACCGAGGACTTTGACGCGCTACTTCGCGCGGCCCGTTGGACTGCGGGAATGCCTTTCCTGGACCCCGACGGTGAAGGGCCGCTCGATCGCCTGCCAATATCGAGCCCATTCCACGGCGCGCTTCAGATCGAAGATTTCCAGCTCGTACCACTTCTCAAGGCACTACGGATGCCGCGGATCAACCTGCTCATCGCTGACGACGTCGGCCTCGGCAAGACAATCGAAGCGGGGCTGATTCTCACCGAACTCTTGCTGCGACGGCGTATCCAGCGCGTGCTCATCCTGACGCCTGCTTCACTTCGGCTCCAATGGCAGCGCGACGAACTATGGGAGAAGTTCTCGCTGCGTTTCGACCTTGTGGATCGAGCCGAGACCCAATCTCTGCATCGTCGCCTCGGGATGGACGCCAATCCTTGGCGCTCCTTCAGCCGAATCATCGCGTCGTACCACTATCTCCGTCAGGACGATGTCCTTGAGCAGTTCCTCGCGGCCTGCCGCACCCCTGAAGGATCTCCGCACCTGCCGTGGGATCTCCTCATCGTGGACGAGTGCCACAACCTGATGCCTTCAGCGTTCGGTGATGATAGTGACCTCTGCCGGATGCTTCGCCTGGTCACACCTCAATTCGAGCACCGACTATTCTTGAGCGCGACGCCACACAATGGCCACACGCGCTGTTTCACCGGGTTGCTCGAAATCCTCGACCCTGTACGCTTCAGTCAAACCGATGCTATCAGGCCCGCAGAGAAGGACCGCATTCAGCAGGTCGTGCTGCGACGCCTGAAACGCGATATCAATGCACGCACGAGTCCACCCAAGTTCTGCACCCGCCATCGTCCCCAGGCACTCCTCCTCCAGCTTTCGCCCCAAGAGATTGCTGTAAGCTCCGCTTTCGACGCTCTTCGTACAGGAATTCGAAAGCTGTTCGCCGGCAGTGGAAAGAACCGCCGGCGTGCCGGCAACTTCGCCATCGAGATCCTTGGCAAGCGTCTGCTGAGTTGTCCGCTCGCCTTCGCCGAATCGTGGCGCCGGTGTAAGACAGGACTCACGGAGGAGCCCTCAGCCGACGAGTCGGCCGTCGACGCCGTGCGACGAAATCTCGAACGCGAGACGGCGGATGATCGCGAAGCACAGTCGCGGGAAGCCACGGCCTCCAGTGTGGTTGGCGCTTGGTTGAAGCCCATCGCGCAGGACATCAGGAGTGAGATCTCCAGCATCGAAGAGGCGATTGCCGGCCTGCGGTTGGACCTCTCACGTGACGATCTCCCCTCCCAGAACCCATCAACCGACGCGCGGTTCGATGCGTTGCTCGCCTTGATCGACAGGCTCATCTGTTCTCATGGCAAGTGGCGTGACGATGAACGTCTCGTCGTCTTCACCGAATACAAAACGACTCTTGATTATCTCATCCGCCGCCTGCGCGAACGCTTCGAGCCCGATCGCATCCTCACACTCTTCGGCGGCATGGACGAGATTGAACGCGACCTGGTGAAGCAGGCATTCAATGACCCGGCCAACCCCGTGCGCATCCTGCTTGCGACGGACGCCGCCAGCGAAGGCCTGAACCTCCAGAAAACCGCCCGCTACCTGCTGCACTTCGATTGCCCGTGGAACCCTTCAAAGCTCGAACAGCGCAACGGACGCCTAGACCGCCACGGCCAAGCCCGTGACGTCACGGTCTATCACTTTGTTGCAGCTCAGGACCAGGACCTCGATTTCTTGGCTCATGTGATCCGCAAAGCCGATGAAATCCGTGAGGACCTTGGCTCCGCCAACGAACTGTTCGACGAGGCCGCCCACCGTCGGTTGGTGGAGGGTGAAAGCCTGGCAGTGGTAAAGGCCGATCTCGATGCACGAGTAGCCGCCGCGCGTGGCCGCGCCGCGATCGAGGCTGATGACATGACGGCGAGCGGCGCCGATGGACGCGCCGGCAGTGATCAACTGGATGCGCTTGCAGCCGAGTTGGACCTCGATCCAGCCTCCCTGCGCGACACCCTCGAAGCCGGAATGGCGGTCCATGCCGGTCGCCCACAGCTCGTCGATTCTTCAGCGGCCGCTCATACATGGAAGATCCTGAATCCTGCGCTTCCCGGTTGGAGCGAGGTC
Source organism: uncultured Acidobacteriota bacterium (assembly GCA_903916735.1). GTDB lineage: Bacteria > Acidobacteriota > CAIWXX01 > CAIWXX01 > CAIWXX01 > CAIWXX01. The sequence goes on along the minus strand of CAIWXX010000076.1, from coordinate 31,559 downwards.
ATCGACGATTCACTTCGGCGCAACACCAGCCGCGGCGTCCGCGGCCCCGTCGCTCGTCTCGCTTTTAGCCCTGAGTCGTTCATCGATGATATAGGCGGCAGGCGCATCTTCTCTCCTCGCCCAGACGTGTTACTCATGCACCTTTCCCATCCGATGCTGCAACGGGCGCTTTCCGCGCTCGCGCGGCGACGCTTCCCGGGCAGCGGTGAGGAGGTATCGCGCTGGACCGTGCGTCTCGGTGATGTCCCGCCCGGCGTCGACGCCCTTATTTTGCTCAGTGTCGAGGAGCTCGCCGTGAATGACTTGCGAGAGACATTTCATCATTGGGTGCACACATTGGTGTTTCCAATCCAGAAATGTGCGCTCGGCCGGCCACTTCCGCATAGTCCTGCTGCTGGATTGCGGGGCGCTCTCGTCACCCACGACCCCGTCATCCACACACACGCCTGCGAACTACTCGATGAGGTCATGCCGGAGTTGAAGCGGTTTCTGGTGAAAGACGTCCAACAGCTCAACACCTCACTTCAACGCGAGCTCGAAAGCGCCTGTATCCAGGCCCGCAAACGCGAGGAGGAACGCTATCGGCGCCGCCAGGGCGAGGTATCCAGCCTGATCACCGAGAATACTCTCGCCAAGCTCGAGCGCGAGATCGTAAATCTGAAAGCGGAGCGTCAGCAGGGACTCCTCTTCGACGAGGAAGCGCGACTGGATGAAATTGACCGCTCGATTGAGGAGAAGCAGGAGGAAATCGCTCGGCGCACACGCCACTACGAAGAAGTGCGTGCCCAACTTGAACGCGAGCGCGAACGCATCCTGAAGCATTTGCTACCTAAGCGGCATGCCATGTCCGCGCCTGCTCAAGTATTCCCTGTCTCAATCGAGGTACGTCTTCCGCGAGATGTGAAATGAACGATTCTGCGTTGCTCGGCTGGGATCGCCTACGTCACGGCGGTCTCTTGCTCGATCCTCCTCGCCTGCTCCAAATCGCCATGCACGTTCCGGAACCGTTGCCGGCCTATTGCGAGCATGAGCTGCGGCGTCTGGCGAGCATGGTTCTCGACAACTCCGCCAGTGTCCCCGACTTCGTGAGCTTCGTACTTGAGAAAATCTGCGGATTTACAAGCGCCAACGGGACTTGGCAAAGAGGCTCTCAAGTGGGCGCCGAGTGGGGCCGACGCGTTGTGACGGGTGAGACGGTGAAGCCGCGACAACTCTGGCGCGGAATCAACGGGGCGATTCTTCCTGTCTTCTTCGATTCCGAGACGCGCCTTGGGATCGGCCGTGGCCGAAAGGCCGCAAGCCAGACTGTTCAATGGCTGCGCGTGGGGAGTGAGCGGCTCGCCGTTCTTACAAACGGCCGGCAGTGGCGCCTCAGCTTCGCCGGCCTCGACTTCGACTCGTGGTGCGAATGGGACGTGGAACTGTGGTTCGAAGAAGGTACGATGTCGCCGCAAGTGCATGCATTGCGAACTCTGCTTTTGCCCGAGCTCTGGACGCCGCCCACGAAGGATGTTTTTTCTCCACTGCTCGAAGCGATTCTCGATAGCCGGAAGGGACAAGCCGAGCTTTCAGCCGTCCTGGGCGAACGCGTGCGCGAAGCCGTCGAACTGCTCGTGCAGGCTCACGGCGATGTGCTCAGGGAACAGTGCAGCGACGTCGATCCCGCCTGCATCTACCGCGCCGCCGTCCGCATGGTCATGCGGATGGTCGTAGTACTCTTCGCCGAGTCCCGTGATCTACTGCCGCGCGACAGCACCCTTTATCACGGCGCCTACGGTCTCACCGGCCTTCTCGAGGAGTTGGAGAAGGTGGCCGCTCGCGGCGGCCATCGTCTTGCCCGCTCATGGAATGCGTGGCCGCGTGTGCTCGCGCTCTTTAGACTCGTCTACCATGGATCCCATCATCCGGAGCTGCCTGTTCCCGCGTACGGTGGCGAGCTTTTCGCTCCAGGCGACGCAACCTCAACTGACGCGCTCACACGGGCGCTTGCCGTTTTCGAGAATGCATGCTTCGATCGAGAGCTTCTGCCGGACCGAGACGTGCACCGTATGCTGGAGCTCATGACCCGCACAAAGGTGAAGTTGCGGCAGGGACGCGCCAGCACGTGGTCCCCGGTGCCAGTCGATTTCTCGGACCTCTCAAGCGAATATATCGGCATTCTCTATGAGGGCCTTCTTGACTTCGAGCTTAAAACAGCCCCTACGGGAGATCCCGTCATTTTCCTGGCGGTCGGTAATCAGCCGGCCTTGCCACTTTCGCGGCTGGAGGCAATGGACGACAGGGCGCTGGCCAGCCTGCTGGAAAAGATGAAGGACACCAGCAAGGAGGACGAAGAGGGCGAGTCGACGGTCGAAGAGGAACCAGAAGTCGAGCAGGAGCCGGGCGAGGATGAGTCTGTCCCCGAACAGACGGAAGCTGAGATACCGGAAGAAACCGAAGCAGACATGGAGGACGAGCGGCATACGACACGGACGCGCGCCGAAACCTGGGCGCGTCGTGCTGTCCAGGTCGGTGGACTGTCACGTAAACCAAAAGGGAAGATGACGCCTGAAAAACGACTCGCCCATGAAGAAAGCATTTCGCGCAAGGCACGGCAGCTTGTGATCCGGGTGATCCTGCCGGGCGAATGGTATGTCGTGTGCTGGGGTGGAACCCGCAAGGGCGCCGGCACCTTCTACACGCGTCCGGGACTCGCCATCCCGACGGTGCAGCGAACGCTCCGCCCTCTGGCCTACGACCCACCACCTTCCGCACAGGGCATCCCGAATCGTGAGGCCCCGCCTGGCGAGTGGACTCCGAAAGCACCCGAGGGAATTCTCGCACTCAAGGTTTGCGATCCGGCGTGCGGCTCGGGCACGTTTCCTGTAGCGGCACTGCGCTTCCTTACTGATGCACTCTGTGCCTCTCTCTACCACCATGGCCGAATCACGACGGAAGGCGAGCGTGCCGTCGTGAGGCTCCTCGCCGGCACCTCAGAGCCAACCGCGGTTCCCGGAGAGCGCTTAGGCGAGGAGCTTTTGCCCTGCCGGCCCGACGACGCACTTTTCGAACCTCGCCTGAAAGCGGTCCTCCGACGCCATGTCGTTGAGCGCTGCATTTATGGAGTCGACCTCGACCCGCTCGCGGTCGAGCTTTGCCGCTTATCACTATGGATCGAGACAATGGATCGTACACTGCCATTCTCATTCCTCGATCACAAGGTGAAGTGCGGCAACGCGCTCGTCGGTGCGTGGTTCGATCAATTCCAGCACTACCCGGCGATGGCGTGGAAGAATCGCGAGGGCGGCGACAAGGGCCACACTAATGGCGTGCACTTCCAGCCGGAGGCCCGATCCAAGGCGATCAAGGCGTTTGTTAAGGAGACACTCACACCCGACTTGCGGCGTTTTCTGGAGGGGCGCACCCTATTCTCTGAGGACTTGCTGGAGAAGGCCGGCATGGTACACGACAATGCGCTGGCAACGCTTGCACGCCTGCATGACCTACCTGTTCACGACAGTGCCGAGCGCGCGCGAATCTACCGCGAGGAGCTGCTGGGCTCGACGGCGTATCACTCGCTCAAGATGGCGATGGATCTATGGTGTGCGTGCTGGTTCTGGCCTGCCGATGAGTTGCAGCGCGCCCCGCTGCCGACGACACTGGCCACGACACCAGAGCAGACCCGCGCGATTGCCGAGCGCATAGCAACTGGCAAGAGATTTTTCCACTGGGAACTCGAGTTCCCCGACGTCTTCCGCGCCGCCGGCTCCGGCTTCGACGCGATCCTCGGCAACCCGCCGTGGGAGACGCTCCAGCCGAGCTCAAAGGAATTCTTTTCGAATATTGACCCACTTTATCGCTCCTATGGAAAGCAGGAAGCCTTGCGTTACCAATCCGAGTACTTCAACCAGACAAGAATCGAGCGCGAGTGGCTCGAATATTCCGCCGGTTTTGCGAACGATTCGAACTGGATGAAGTTCGGCGCCGCACCCTTTGGTGATCCGAACGACGCGGAAAACAACACTGACCGCTTTGCGATCGCGCGTGGCAATGAGAATGAAAGGCTGCACAGCCGGTGGCGCTCCGCGCGTGGAAAGACCAAGGGCTATGCATCGTCGGAGCACCCCTTCCGTCATCGAGGTGAGGGTAAGGCCTACACGTACAAGCTATTCCTGGAACAGGCCCACGCTCTTTTGCGAACGAACGGGCGCCTAGGCTTTATCGTGCCATCTGGCCTCTATTCCGACCACGGAACTGGAGGTCTCAGGCAGCTCTTCCTTGATCGCTGCCGATGGGAGTGGCTCTTCGGCTTCGAGAATCGAGACAAGGTTTTTGAAATCGACAGTCGCTTCAAGTTCAACCCAGTAATCATCGAGAAGGGCGGCAAGACCGAGGCTATCCGTACGGCATTCATGCGCCGCAAGCTCGAAGACTGGGAGCGTGCCGAGGAGCTGGCGACACTATACACACGAGCACAGGTCGAACGCTTCAGCCCGCGCTCGAAAGCCATCCTCGAGATCCAGTCACAGCGCGACCTTGAAATCCTAGAAAAAATCTATGCCAACTCCGTGCTCCTTGGCGACGAAGGTCCCGACGGCTGGGGAATCAAATATGCCCAGGGCGACTTCAACATGACCAGCGACTCCAAGCTCTTCCCGCCGAGGCCGAAATGGGAAGCCGACGGCTATCGCCCTGATGAGTACAGTCGCTGGCTCAAAGGCGACTGGCGTCCGATTGCTGAGTTGTGGTCCGAGCTGGACGTGAAGCCGCTCCCCGAAGGCGACCGCCGCTGCGCCCAGCCGCCTTACGACACCCTGCCCATCCCACGGGCGGACATCCCAGCGGGCGTCATCCTCTCCCGCGAGGCGGATGCCTGGGTGCGAGAGGAAAGGGTCGAGGATGTCGCACTGCCGTTATATGAGGGGAGGCTTTTCTCGGCGTTTGACTTCGCCGCAAAGAACTGGCTGTCCGGTTCAGGACTTTCCGCCCAATGGAGTCCTGGAGATTCTGAGTGCAAGTTCGTGAACCCACAGTACCTGACCTCCGAGCGCGATGTGCGTGCTCACACACGGGTTGTGCAATCAGCCAAAGTTTCCTACCGCAATATCTCTCGCAATACGGACACTCGCTCTGTCATCGGGACAGTTATTATGGGTGATCCGACACCACACATGACTTCCAATCTGGTTCTGACGAACACAGAAAAAGCATGGGCGCTGTGTGGAGTAATCAACTCCTTCGTTTTCGACTTTGTAGCTCGGCAGCGGCTCACCGGCACACACCTCGATCAGCACTTGATGACTGACATGCCATTGCCTGTAGCAAGGTGGTTGAGGTGTTTGCAATGGCCAGTCCGCTCACTTGCTGGGTGTAGCCAGAGGATGGCACATGTATGGATCGAACATCACGTTTCTGTGGCGCCCACAAACCATGTCGCGGGTTGGCGAGGGGATTGGTCCCGTACAACTCATCATCGTCTAGAGAAGATAATCACTGTTGACGCGATCGCCACCATCCAGTTCGGTCTTAGCCTTGCTGACCTGCACTGGGTTGTTGGTGGTTGCGCCTGGCCTGTTTTGAAAATCCGGTCCAACATGGACACTCGCCTTTCCGCCCGCGGTTTCTGGCGCGTGGACAAGGACAAGGATCCCGAGTTGCGGCACACGGTCCTGACGCTCGTCGCCTTCCACGACCTCGAAGAGAAAATCCGTGCCTGCGGCGGCGACCGCGAGAAGGGCATCGAGGCGTTCCTCAATCAGAACAACGGCGAGGGCTGGATGCTGCCCGAAACGTTGCGCCTTGCCGACTACGGCCTCGGCCACGACGAGCGCGCGAAGCACCCGCAGCCCGTCGCCAGCCGCCTCGGCCCCCGCTTCTATGACTGGCAGCTCGCCCAGCCCCCCGAAGAATCCTGGCGCGAGTGCCACCTCCACGCCCGTAACCTCCTCGGCGAATCCGGCTACCGCCAGCTCCTCGCCGACATCGAAGCCGAGAAGCGCGGCGAGAAACCAGGCCCAGCCAAGCCCGCGATCCCGCCAAACAAGAACGAGAGACAGGGAAGGCTCTTCGAATGACCTGCCTAAATTGAGGTGAGTTGATCGGAGAAAGAGAACGAAGTGGCAAGAGCGACTAAGGCGATCGATTCTCGGACTACCTGTATAGGCAAAGCAAATCAACTTGACATTTCGTGCTCCAAAAGGGGAAAATATCCCCTGTTGAAGCACAGAATATCAAGTCCATAATGCCCCGGATGCGCAGGCCACTGGGCGGGATAACGAAGAAGCAGGAGACAGAACATGAGAACCGCTGAATTCTTTGCGACTCACCCAGTCTTCTCGCTCGACGAGGCGGCCCGGGCTCTCGTTCCGCCAGGCGGACGTGCAGGGATGGTTGAGCGGCTGAAGTATTATTTGGAAATGGGGCGGCTGAGGCTTGTAACCCGCGGCGTGTATGCGGTGGTCCCGCCAGGCACATCATCGCAGTTCCGACCCGATCCCTTCCTCGTCGCCGTAGCCACCCGGCCTGATGGCATCTTCTCACACCATAGCGCACTGGAGCTCCTGGGGGCAGCGCATTCGGTATGGAGTCAATACGCCCTCTACACGACTCGACGACGAAAGCCTCTTGCCTTGGATGGAGCCACAATCCGCTTTCTCGATCATCCCGCCACAATGCGAAAAGGAAGTCTCCGGCGCCTTGGCATACGACGGATTGAGCATCGCGGACGAGTGCTCGAAGTGACAGGCCCGGAGCGTACGTTGGTCGAAGGATTCTTGCGGCCGGGGCTCGCCGGTGGGCTGGAGGAACTTGTGGTCTCGGCAAGCGGCTTCACGACGATCGATCTCGACCTCCTCAAAGAAGTCCTCCGCCGCCATGGCCTCGCCAAGCTCTGGGCCGCGACAGGCTGGTTTCTGGAGCGCTTTCAGCGGATTTTCCACGTGCCTGATTCTTTCCTCACTACACTGGCGCGTCACCGGCCGCGCTCACCTCAGTATCTGGAGCCTGGGGAGCGTGGGGGCACACTAATGACGCGTTGGAACCTTATCGTGCCGCGACCACTGCTTCGTGCAAGGGAGCCCAATGAGCGTTAGTCTTGAATACCTGGAACGGTGTTCCGCAGACAACGGCTTCCAAGTCGTGATCCTGGAAAAGGTAGTCCGGCTGGGAGAGCTCGCCGGGGAGGTCGCCAGGCATCCCTTCTTGGGTGAAGTGCTCGCGCTCAAGGGTGGTACTGCGCTCAACCTTTGCTACGGACCGCCTCAGCGCCTCTCAGTGGACCTCGACTTTAACTACATCGGCCAGCTCGATCGGCAGAAGATGCTGGAGGACCGGCCGCGCGTCGAGGAGGCCATCGTGGCTCTTGCAAAACGCGCGGGCTATCGCGTGCAACGCTCGGCGGACGCGTTTGCCGGCCGCAAGTTGTACCTGAGGTATCGATCAGTTCTTGGACAAGAGGACCGGATCGAGCTGGATTTGAATTTCCTTTTTCGACTCCCACTTGTTGAGTTGGAAAAACTTTTTGTGTGGCAGCCCGGCGAGCTGGATCGACCTAGGATCTGTGCTGTCGGTCTCGTTGAGTTACTGATTGGAAAAGTGCTTGCACTGCTCGACCGGGGCGCAGCTCGGGACGTCTGGGATGTGACCCATCTGCCGCAGTCAGCAGCTGATGTGATAGCGTCGCCCCCGTTTAGGGCATGGTTCATCGGGTTGTCTGCTATCCTCGATCATCCGCTTCCCACCTATACCCGCAGCCGTCTCGCAGGTCTCTTGACTGAACGGGCGCTCGTGGAGCAACTTGCTCCCATGTTGGCGGGAGTCACGACCTTCAGGGTTGAGGACATGCTGGATCGTGTCTGGGCCACCGTGGCACCGCTGCTCTCGCTCGATGCGCACGAGGAGGCTTATCTGGCCGCGATCGAACAAGGTGAGCTGAAGCCCGAGCTGCTCTTTCCCGATGACTCGATAATCGCTGCGCGTGTCGCAGAACACCCGGCAATATTATGGAAGATCCAGAATGTTCGCGCCCGCGCGAAGCGACAAGGCAAGAGGTTGAATGGAGTCGTTTTGAGTGACGACCGAAGGGAGAGCTGACAATGGCACTGAATCCAATCGTCTTCACTGAGAAGGTTGTTCGCAGCTTTCTGCGCTATCAGCTCACGGCCTACCCGTTTGCCGACGAGCGGTTGCTTGCGCAGATGCGGCAGTTGCTATCGCTCGACGCGACGCGGCAATCGCCCTTGCTCAAAGGTCCCTATGTCAGCCTGTCGCGACCATTTCGCCAAGGTGCAACGGTCGAGACGCTGGTGCACGAGGGCGTGCTTCATCCACATCTGCGCCGACGGATCCCGCCTGAAATCATTAGTGTTTATGGCCACCAGGAAGACGCCATCCGCGCCATCCGCGCCGGCCGCACGACGCTCATCTCGACCGGCACCGGTTCGGGCAAGACCGAGTGCTTCCTCTACCCGATCGTGAGCAAGTGCCTGGAGCTGCGGGACGAGAATGCGTCGCCGGGAATCAGCGCGGTGATCGTCTACCCCATGAACGCGCTCGCCGAGGATCAACTCATCCGTTTGCGCTCCCTCCTCGCAGGCACAGGCATCTCCTTCGGCATGTACGTGGGGAAGACCCCGGAGCATGAGTGCGATGTCTCGGGCATCCGTCTGCCGACAGGGGCATCCCACGCAGCCTATGAGGCACGACTGACTGAAGTCCGCCGCGAAAAGCGAAGCGAGACTGTGTATCCGCCGGAAGAGGTCTGCTCACGCGATATCATGCGTACCCCCGGCCGACAGCCTCGTATCCTGCTCACCAACGTCAAGCAACTCGAGCTTTTGCTCACACGCCATCGTGACGTAGAGCTGTTCACAAACGCCCGACTCGACTGCCTCGTCTTCGATGAGGCACATACATTCACCGGCGCGCAAGGCGCGGAGACCGCCTGCCTGATCCGGCGGCTGCGAGCCTTCTGCGGGCGAAATGCTCAGGGCACGGTCTGCGTCGCCACTTCAGCGACAATCGTTGATCGTGATAATCCGGATGCGGCTTGCGAGTTCGCATCTCGCTTCTTCGGTGTTCCCAAGGAAGCCGTAGTGACGGTGGGCGAAGCCTATGAGCCTGAGGTATGGACGGGCGAACGCGTTACGCCGCCCGCGCCCATGAAGGATCCTGCGCTGATACTCAACGAATGCGTGCGGGTGGTCGATCTGGTGGACGATGGCGCTGGGGTTCGAGAGGCATATCGTGACTTAGCAGCCGGGGAGCTAGGCCCCGGGGACTGGCCCGAAGCACTTCACGCAGCCCTGTCCCACAACGAGATCGTCTATCAACTGAACGAGGTGCTCGCGGCACCGCGTCCGCTCCACGAGCTGCCCGGGGAGCTCGGAAAGAAGATCGGACGAGCGGTGACCGAAGCCGAGATCCTGAGTTGGCTCACGCTCGGCGCCACTGCCAGGTGGGAAGGGAGGCCGCTATTGCGGCCTGTCGTTCACGGCTTCGTGCGTGGCATCAGCGGCGCCGTCGTGAGTTTTCCGGAAGGCGCAACCGAGCCAAGACTGTGGCTCGCCGCCGAGGACGAGATCGCAGCGGGTGAAGGCGCACCGCAACACGCGCACTTTCCCATAACGACTTGCACTACCTGTGGACAGCACTACTTCATCGCGTTTCTGAAAGACTTCGAATTCACCGGCGCGGTGCCCGGCGGCGGCGAGGCCAGCGGCAAAAGTTCGTTTTGGGAGCCGCTGGAAGAAACTCAGGGAGGTCATCGAGTCGTACTTCTTGACCGGGTGGCTGGTGGGAGTGAGGATGAAGATCTCGAGGACAATGAACGAATTGCTCCACTTTACTTCTGTCGACACTGCGGCGCAGCCCATCCGAAGGCTGCGGAACGCTGTTTGCACTGCGGTGCGGCTGGATTGATGGTCGTCCTATACGCGGTGCGGCAGAAAGAAGAGAATCCGGGCGTGCTGACGAGCTGTCTCTCGTGCGGCGCAAATGGACGACGTATCGGGAGTACATACCGCGAGCCCGCACGCCCTGTGCGCGCCACAAATGTTGCCGATGTTCACGTCCTGGCGCAAGACATGGTTCAACACTCGGAACGCCGCCGGCTGCTGGTGTTTTGCGACAATCGGCAAGATGCGGCTTTTCAAGCCGGTTGGATGAAGGACCATGCACGGAGATTCCGGCTGCGAGGACTCATGGCCGAAGGACTCGCCGGGCGGGTGGCCTCGATCGGCGATCTCGCACTGCACATCGACGATATTCTCGAAAAGGAAGAAGCGCTGTCACGTGCCCTCGTTCCCGAGGTCTGGGAGGTCGTGCGAAAAGAAGGTGGCGGAGGGCGTCACGAAAAAGAACGTCGCAAGTTCCTGCGGATTCAGGTGCTGCGCGAAGTCACGCTTTCTTCGCGTCAGTCCATCGGTCTGGAACCGTGGGGCCGGATGAAGGTCGACTACGAGGGCCTCAACATAGCACTGTCATGGATCCAGAAACAGGCGCACAGACTGGGCATGCCTGCCGAAGACCTCAGAGATGGTGTTGCATGCCTGCTCGACTACTTGCGAAGAAAGCGCGTGTTGCACGATCCTGATTGGGAAATTTTTTCGCGGTACTGGATGGACGGCGATACCGAGATACAGCAGGGCTATTTACCGCAACTTGGGAATCCTGTTGCCACTAAACTCCGTCGTGGGCCGATGGAGAAATCCGAGTTGATTACGCAATGGCTGAGCGATAGGGGGGACACAACGATCCATCAGATGGCGAGGAAGTGGGGCGTACCGGCGATAGACACGGACGAGTTTCTGGAAGGTCTGTTCCATTGCCTTGTTGATCAGCGGCTGCTCAAACCGGTGCGCTTGAAGGGTTCGAAGGGCAACCCGTTGCCGAATGTCAGCGAGGTCTATCAGGTCGACGCCGATCACCTTCGTTTGCAGCAAAACCATGGCGTATGGCGGTGCCGGAACTGCCGCCGTCGATCTCCACGGCGGACTCCCGGTCAGACCTGCCTGGCCTGGCGCTGCAACGGTACAATCGAGTTCGTACGCGAAGACCCGGACAACTACGACCTACAAGTACTCGACCAAGGTTACTCGATGATCCGTCCCGAAGAGCACACGGCCATGGTTCCGCACGACGAACGGGAACGTCTCGAGAACCTCTTTAAGGGCGAATCTGACGCCATAAACACGTTCGTGTGCACACCCACTCTCGAATTGGGGGTCGACATCGGCCAACTCGACGCGATTCTCATGCGCAATGTTCCTCCTCTGCCGGCAAACTACTGGCAGCGAGCCGGACGTGCCGGACGACGCCACAGAATGGCCGTGGATCTCACCTACTGCCGACCCGTGTCGCACGATCGTGCATACTTCGCTGAGCCGCTCAAGCTCCTTGCCGGACGGGTCGATCCGCCGGCATTCAACCTGCGCAATGATTTAATGATCGCCAAGCATGTGCATGCGACGGTCATGACGCGACTGCACCAGTACACACGAGAGCCTTCGCGATCTAAGGGGGAACGGCGGAATATTGAGGAGACGCTGAGGATCTGTTTGCCCGATAGGGTCTCGGCCTATCTCTTTGATGGAGGCTTGCTGCGAGAAAAGCCATTTGATCTTGGACCGCTCCAAATGCTCGTCGATCGGAATTGCGATGATCTGGTCGCGTATGTGGAAACAGCATTCCGACAAGGATGGCCCATGGCTGACGAAGATGTGACACGGCCAGAGGCTCTACGCGCTCACGTCACCGGGATGGTCCATGGCCTAGATGAAGTGATTGGCCGCCTCGGACGGCGCCTGCGTTGGGCAATGGAACAAATTAGGCGTCTGAATGCGGTTCGTGAGAAGCAGGGAGACTTGGATCAGGAGGACGAAGCCATCTTCCGAAGATGTGACTCCCTGGTTAAGCGCCTCAAGGGTACAGCACGACGCACCCATCACGAAGCGGAGGGCTACGACGATGTCAACACTTTTGGCGTGCTCTCAGCCGAAGGGTTCTTGCCCGGCTATGGGCTTGAAGTGGGGTCAGTGCTGGGTACGGCCGAAATTCCCTTCTGGCGTTTAGGGGCAAGAGAGTTCGCGCTGCCACGGCCGCCCAGTGTGGCACTTCGGGAGTATGTGCCCGGCAATCTCATTTACGCCAACGGAAATCGCTTTGTCGCCCGGCGATTCCATCGTGACATCGATGAACAACGAGCAGAGACGCCGGTGTTCGAGATTTCGACTGAACACCAAGCCGTCAAGGAGACGAATATCGGTGTAACGCCGGCTTCCCTCGGGGCCAATGTCCTGCAAACGATTGCCGTCTGTGATGTGGATCTCGTTCATCAGTCGCATATCTCGGATGAAGAAGAGCTGCGTTTTCAGATGGGTGTCGCGGTGTACGGGGTTGAACGTGATCAACATAACGGCGGGCGGGCGTATCGTTGGGGTGAGCAGAACCTGCATCATCGTCGCGGAGTAAGGCTGCGACTGGTCAATATCGGAGCATCGAATGCGATCAATCGCTTTAACCGATTCGGCTATCCCGTATGCACGGTCTGCGGGCAGAGCATCTCGCCTCTCTCTTCGGAGAAGCAACGGGAACAGTTCGAGACGTCACACCAGGAACGTTGCGGACGAAAGGTCACTCCAATCGGTTTCTATGCTGACGTTGTAGCAGACGCGCTTTCGCTCCCTGCATGCACGGATCAGAAGGTGGCCTACAGCGTCCTCGAAGCTCTTCGCTTTGCAGCCACACGTGTACTCGACATGCACATGGAGGATCTTCAGATTCTCGTGATCGGGCATGTCGACCGGGACGAAGTAGATGCTTTGCTGTGGGATCCGATGCCCGGGGGATCCGGGCTGCTCGACCAGATCTGTGGGCGCTTCGAGGAGATAGCCGCAGTTGCACGTGAAGTCGTCGATGCATGTCCATCGGCCTGCGGCACTTCGTGCGTTGACTGTCTGCAAACATTTCGCAATGGCTACTACCACAGGCATCTGGATCGGAAGGTAGCAAGGGAGAGGATTGATGCCTGGGGGACGCGGCTTTCGGTGTCGCATGAGATTCCGGCAAAACAGCCATCGAAAGAGCCATCGCAAGGAACGCAGCCGGTGAATGAAGCGGAGCGACGGCTCCGGCATCTCCTGCTCGCGGCCGGCTTCGAAGAAGGGACTCGGGGAGAACAGATCAAGCTCGACCGCGAAATCGGAACGACCACACCCGACGTCATCTATCGTGCGTCGCATCATGCGGAGGACGAGGGTGTGTGCATCTACCTCGACGGGTTAAGCGGTCATCTCCATGGAAATCCTGTCACCGCTGAACAAGACCAGCGCATACGAACGTGGCTGCGCAATAGAGGCTATGAAGTGATCGAGATTGCAGCAAACGACCTCCATGATGAGGCGGCTATGACACGGCATTTCCGCAAGCTCGCGGGCTACCTCGGAGTCAATGACATACGGGATTCGTTGCGGATGGATACATCGTGGTATGGGCGGGCCGTAGAAGAGGTTGTCTCGAAGGTTCATTCAACACTGCGGCGAATACATCCGCGTCCGGAAAATCGATACGTCACGTGTGTTCCGCTCATCCCGCTGAAGGCAGCTGCTGGGTATTTCGGAGAGCCACAAGCGGTACCCGAAAGCGATGAGTGGGAATGGGTGGAGATTGAAGCGCACCACCGTTTGCGGCAGGGTATGTTCGTCGCACAGGTGGTGGGCAAGTCAATGGAGCCTGCGATTCCCGAAGGATCCTATTGCTTGTTTGCATCGCCCGTCACCGGATTTCGCCATGGTCGAACGGTACTCGTAAAGTTGCACGACGGGGTCGATCCGGAAACCGGTGAGCGTTACACCGTAAAGCGTTACGAAAGCGAGAAGGCAACCTCCGAGGATGGCACTTGGCGCCACCTGAAAATCATGTTGAAGCCGAACAATCCCGCCTTCGAGCCGATCGAACTCCACTGCGAGGATGAAGGCAGTGTCCAGGTTATCGCCGAGATGGTGGAGGTGCTCAGCGGAGGGAATTGACTGCAGGGATTTCTTTGGTAAAAGAATGTGAGCCACTAGAGTGTCGTTTGCACAGGGTTTACAGGGAATCGCCCTACGAGGGCCTCACGCAGTATGGTCTTCATTGCATCGGCGTAATAGGATTGTTCCAGCATCCACTGTAGATAATTCCGGTCGTTGCTCGTTGCCATGTCGCGGAGCGTACGTCAGGCGTGCTTGCCAAAGTTCATAACAGCCTCGCCGCAGGTGTTCCACACCAGCTTCTCGTTTGTGATGATCAAGGGGTTGACACCCTGATTGAGTCGCACTTTCTGTGCCGGCGGCACGGAACCTGTCCAGTATGGAGTGGGGTTTGGCGGTCGCGGGTTTATCGGTTGTGCTCCTGGCTGAGCCAACTTGATTCTGCGTACCGGAGACACTGGGCCACCAGCTACTTTATTCTTGGCCATGTTTTCCTCCCGCGCGAAAGCCGATCAAAATTCCGTTTCATCATCATGTCTGATTTGGTCTTCAGGTAGCGCATCCTCGCAATTTTGTTCATTTCTTTTTGTCAGGGTTTAGTGCGGTGTACCATAGCTGTCAACATAGACAATGAGTGGATGAGAATTAATGGTCGGGAAGAGATTTCAATGAATGGTGCCATGAACCTATCATTTTAATCATGTTCGAAGTCAGATGCTTTTATCCATCTGAGTGGTTCACCACTTATTCCATTTATCAATAAGCATCAATTGAAAATCGGTAGGCGAATGAATCCCTCAGAGTTTCTCATTATGACCCCGGCACGGCGGCTCAATTACGGCGGCCAATGACAATTCATAAAGCCAGTGCCTCTTACCGAGCGGCCAAGAGCATTTGAAGAATTCCATAGCTGGTTCACATTAGCATCAGCGATCGTCCAACCGATGCCAATTCTATTGTCATTTTTGACAGTAGTTTTGACAGTAGTAGAGGTGGACTTGGATGGAAACCATGGATGTCGGTATATGAAAAGTGCTTCCTAGATGGATGATTCTACACATCATGGACACCGCCGGACGAAAATCAATCCGGCTGTTAACCGGAGGGTTGGGGGTTCGAATCCCTCCTGAGGAGCCAATATTTTCAGTCGGCTAGCTCTCCCATGCGGCCCTCTGACCCGGGGGCTTGACAGAGTAGTTCTGACTGTAGTCCGAGTAGATTCCGGGTCCAAGATGGCCGTCATCTTGTCCGCCGCCTATGATGAAAATAGAAGTGGAGTCGGGTGGAACCCCTAAACGTCCGTGTACGAAAGCCTCTCCTAGATGGATGATTCCGCACATCGTTGACGATGATTTGCTTTCAACGATGCTCCTGGCGCAAAATGCACTTTAGGTGATTTCAAGTTGACTGATTTATCAAAGCAACGGAACTATGGAGAATCGGCATGAAGAATGTGGAAATGAAGGTCGAGGGCAACATTTTGACCATCACGGTGGACCTGACCAAGGAATTTGGTCCATCATCATCGGGCAAGACGATCATCATTGCGACAACCGAGGGCAACGTGTCCATCATCGATCGTGATGAGAAGGTCGGGCTGAACGTTTATCGCAAGAAACCCTAAAGCTCTCCGACGCCCGGCCTGCGGCAGATGAAACTCGAAGACCTGCAACCCAACGCAGCAGTGCGCGGCATTCTCCCGGACTGCCTGGTCACCGTTGTTGGTGTGCAGTGGTTCGGCTCCGAGGCACTGGAGCTCACCTACAAGACGCCTGCCGGCAAGGTCGCGAACGAATTGTTGTAGCGCCACGATGAGATGCGCCTTGAGCTGGCCGAGCAAGGCCGGCCGTGGAGCTTAGACGGGGGATGGCGCGCTCCTCCGCCTTTGTTCGACCCAGTACTTGCCGTGCATACCTCAATCTTCGGCCCGCTGCCTCACCAGATCACAGCGCTGAGGAGCTCAAGCTCCAGGAACAGGCCGGGAAGATAGGCGCCAAGCTCAACTCTGGCGAGGCACGCAAACGTGCCGATAATTTGCAGGGACGGCTGCAGAAACGGCTCGAAGAACTGAAGCTCGAAGCCCGGATTTCGCCGCTTTGGCCCGCACCATCATCATGGAGATCGAACGCAGACTCGGCTTCGAGCCGACAGATCGCAAGCTCGAAAAACTCGGATACGACATCGAAAGCCGCATCCCCGGCACCGGCAAACTGCGGTTCATCGAAGTGAAAAGCCGTATCGCGGGAGCACCGATCATCACTGTGACTCGCAATGAGATTCTCTACTCGCTCAACAAGCCCGACGACTTCACTGAGCTGATCCTGCGCGCGGAGGAGCTGTTCGATCGGTACAAACTCCCGGCCGGCGATCAGCAGCTACTGCCCCTCTCACTATTTTGCAAGCGGCTTGTGTCCATCGGCAACGCGCTCTCGATGACAATCCATAGAACTTGCTCGCGTTCCGATCCATGCTGAAAAGTGACCCCGGCTGTATCGAGATCGATGATCGAGTAGTCGAGGAGGTCCATTCGCTTCCGGGAATCCGCCCACCGCATGGCTTTGCCGTAGAGAGCCATATAGTAGGCAGGCGAAGATGAAACGACATACGAACTTCTAGGCTCCATACGTATGAGGCATTATACACCTAAAAAACCGAATTGTGCCGGAACGTGTGATGGGGATCACATTCGCCGAGACGACGCCTCGATTTCTCTCGTGAGCTCTCGCGGTCAATGGCTCCGGGAAGCTTCACGAACCGGGCCATTTCATCCGGAAACCAGTTTCAGTTTCTCTCGCCTTGTCATTCGTTTGATTTCGATCTCGCGCTTCATCGCTGCCGACTTCGTGCGGTGCCTTTCCGAGTATGCCAGCTGAACCGGCCGGCGAGATCGTGTGTATCTGGCGCCGCGGCCACTGTTATGGGCCTTGAGTCGTGCGATCAAATTAGACGTCCACCCCGTGTAGAGTGTGCCATCGGCACAGAGCAGGATGTAGGTGTAGGACATTCAAAAGAAGTTGTATCAGATCGATGATCAGTTTCCCATCCTGCGCTTGACTGTCATCAAGTGATTGCCGCGGATGGCAACGATGGCCCGTTAACTCCTCCATGCCGGTTTTGACCCACAATGCAGCTGGTAACTATTATGATGTCGTCATTGACTCCGCCCATTCATTGGGAAATTCTTTGCGGTGATTGAGTACGAGCAGGCCGTGCCACCAAGAACAATTCCTGGATCGACAGAAGAGAAGCGATGAGGGTCAATGCCCGGCGCTTTTCAAGAATACCCGGAAGGCGTTCCGGAGCTTTTGCCGACCGCCTTCCGTGAGGACAACGCAGGCAACCTGTGGTTCGGATTTTATGTTGGAGGCATCGTCCGGTACTGCAATAAAAAGTTCGATCGGTTTGGCAGGGAAGCC
Organism: uncultured Acidobacteriota bacterium; assembly: GCA_903916735.1. GTDB lineage: Bacteria > Acidobacteriota > CAIWXX01 > CAIWXX01 > CAIWXX01 > CAIWXX01. Next base: position 14,200 of record CAIWXX010000076.1, on the reverse strand, counting down.
GGAGCATATGAGAGCATCATCTCATACATCCTCCGAGACCATCGAGGCCGGAGTTGCGATTGCGCGCATAAATCCTGTATCTGATCTCTGTCCATCCGCGGGGCCTAAGCTTTCTCTGACTCGCAGCAGCCACTATAGCATCCACCCTGTTTATCGGGCCGAACGCACATTTCGGATGAGCAGGAAGGGCGAAAGTGCCGTCCAACGGTACGACAGATGTGTCCCCCTGCACTGCATTTTTGGCGAACAAGTTGTACTTGTTCTCAAGAAAAATCGGCGACATGGCACTTTACCAGAATGTCTATGCAGGAGCAGTTGATGGCAGATAACACAGCCAATTTAATGCGGTGCGATCGTAGACGTGGACATCAACGAACTCAGATTGATTCTTTCACGACCATGTCCACGTCTACAACGACATCCCGGTTTGCAAGAACTTCGCCGCCGGATCATATGATGAAGCACCGGCTTGACTTCGACGTTGCCATTAGAGAACACCGACATGGCATTGACAATGTCGCACATCACTACCGATGTAGGTAGTGACAGACTGAAAAGCCTGGGCTACATCTGATCCGGTGGATGATTGGAGGCCGGTGTGGCTGATGGGATGACGAGTGCAGAGGCCGACGTGACCACTGATACCAATACAATCAAGGTGGCCATTATCGAAGACAAGCGGGAGATTACCGAGGACCGGCCTCAGGCAAAGTCGTGTTTGGCTGTGGCGCCATTTCTCCTGTGACAATCCCGCTCTCTTTCAGAAATTGGAAAAGAGTCATCGCGGCCAGAGTGTTCCCATTTGCATTGTAATGAGTTCCACGGAGGAGATAGAGACCGCCGTGATGACCCTTTTGACTGAAAGCCGGCAAGAGGTCGACGCAAGGGATTTGTCTGGACTTGCAGTATTGCCATAGAAATCTCTGTGGCCTCCCCACATCGTAGTCGGCAGGATTCGCGTGATACCGTTCACAGAGCTCATTGAACAGAGAAGTCTCGACCTGAAACTGATCCGGATGAATCACCATCATGTATTTTGCACCCATGCGATTTACTTCGTCGCGAATCTGGTCCAGCTGCCGGCTGACATCTGTCCATATTTCATCATCATAGGAGATTCCGCCCCTGGTGATCGCCATCCTCCGCCGTTCAATCCGGAGAAACTCATCATTAGAAAGGACGCCGGATACGGCACTCTGATTTCTTCGGCCAATTGTCAGAAATGTGCTCTGGCCGGCCACGAAAAAATCTTCTATCCATTCCCTCAGCACGAAATGCCTCGGCCTCCAGGAATCAAGATCCGTTTGACGCCGCAGAGGAATGCCGCCGAATGCGAATGGCTCCCCATCCGGAATCCAGAAGTCGTTGCCGACGAAGAAACCGTGCAGAACAATATCGGGTCGGTAACGTCGACCGAATCGCTTCAGAATCGTCAGTTCTTCCGCAAGATCGTACCCGCCGACAGAGAAATTGACGATTTCGAAACGAGGGCTTTGTTCCCGAAGATGATGCTCTAAGATGTAGTGATAATTTTCCAGATCGCCGGCTCGGCCGAATGAATCAGCAAGACCAAGAATCCGGATCACTCCGGGCCCTTTTTCGAGCGATATCCGCCTCGGCCATCCCGATGACACCGTTATTGCGAAATCGGCATCGGTTCGAGGCATTTGATTCTGTAAAAGGACAAGTCGAAAGAAAATCTCACATCCGGTCAGGGCTATTGCAAAGGAGATGACCAGCAATGTGATCTTGGAGAGAACGTCTCCAGGAGACCTGCTCGACAACGCCAGCGTTGCTGGAATGCCGGTAGCGACGAAAACGAGCAAGACGCCGATGAAGTGCTCCAGGAGAGCTCTCCCGAGATCTTCGGCCAGCGAGCTCATAAGATCGATCACAAACAATGCGCCGATAAGCAGCAGGACGGGCACCAGCAGCCGCAGGCCTTTGAGGCGGGAGTACATTCGCGAAAAGCGGCTCTCATCAATGGAAACCCACCAACAGACAGCGGCCCAGGAAAGAATGGCGAAGAAAAGGAGCACGAGTTCGCCACTGTGATGAGAGGAACCCGGCGAGGACGGGGTCTCTTGTCGCAAAATGGAAATCGCAAGCAGTGTCAATGCAGGCGGCAGGAGCCACCTTGGAGATGCGAAACGTAGGATAGATAGTTTCAACAGAACCTCCTTGGCCCGCGGGTCACCATCCGACTTTTCTAGAAACAGGGGGAAAAGTCAAATAATCGGAATGATGGAACGTCCCTGTCTCTTGACATCCTGAACGAGCGGCCCTAAGTTTTGATGATGTCACAGGCTGCGATTCCACCCGTTCCGAGGCGGCCAAAAATCCGAACAATCCTGTGACCCACCAAAAAGGAGACTGAATCATGGACATTAACCAGAAGGTCCTTTTTGTCGATGCCGGCTCCGGGTATTACCGTATCGCCCGATATCGGCTCGGTGATTTTTTCGGACCGGTGGATTTGGGCCTCCATCTCGCCGGCCGATTCAACAGCCTGAACATCGGTGCCGGCCTGCTCGCGGGCTCAATTTTTCCCGGATCAAATCGCTTGATCTTTACCGGGTTCTCGCCTTGCTGGAGCGGCTTTTACATATCGTCGATGGGAGGCGCAGCGTTGACTTTCGATAACCTTGGAATCAACATGCTCTCGATCGTCGGACGAGCGAAGGGGCCGTCGCTTCTGTTCCTCAACCGGCAAAACGGCGAAGAAATCGAAGTGTCCATCGATCCGATCGACATTCATCGGATATGGCCATCAGGCCGACGAGGATACTACGCCATGCAGGATTGGATTTTCGAACACTATGCATCGCGTTATGAAAGCGCGCCACGCATTCTTGCCGTCGGCCCTGCTTCCGAACAGACCGACTTCGGAGCGATCGGGTCGCTTCCGATTGAAAATGGAAAGTTAACCTCCGCCGACACCTGGGCCGGGCGTGGAGGATTCGGCAGCAAGATGCTCAAGGACCACGGCATCGCCGCCATCATCTACGGCGGGACAGCCGCAGACGACGATTTCCGCGATCGCAAGGTTGCAGACGAGTGGTTCGAAAGCCGTTACCAGAAGCGGCTTGCGGCAAAGGATTTCGAAGCCACAACCAAATATCGTTTCGATCCGATGGCCGGCACCGGCGGGACGCTCGGCGTCAACTTCGCAACACTCGGCGGCGCCATGTTTTCGTTTAACTATTCGAGCGTGATGCTGGAAGAAAATGACCGGGTCGATCTGCACAAGCGATTTGTCATCGATCATTACCTTAAGCAATTCAACGAGGAAACGATCCAGCCGAAGCATCAGCGGACGTGCGGCGAACCCTGTTCGGCTGTCTGCAAGAAATTGCGTGATGAGTTCAAAAAGGATTACGAACCATACGAAACGATGGGCCCGCAATGCGGCATCTTCGATCAGCGCGCCGCCGAGACTCTCAATCATCGCGCCGATGAATATGGGTTCGACGCGATCTCGGTCGGTGGCGTTCTTTCATGGTATCTCGAATGCCTGCACACAGGAATTCTCACGCCGGACGAACTGGGCGTACCCGATAAGCCTGTCTTCACAGCCGAAGGATTCCGCATCGCCGAAGACTCGGCTCACAATGCCGCGATCGGGGTCGCCATACTTGACGGCATCATCAGTCGCACCCTCAAGCCACTGGATCTCGAACAAGGCGCACGCCGGCGCACGCGACACCTTGCACGCCGGAAGGGCCGACGCGTCATGGATCTCTTCGTCTGCAACGCCTTTGCGCGCAAAGGCTGGATGGTGCCGAACCAGTACTGGACTCCGGGAGCGCTCGCGCCGATGTCCATTATGGGCAAGTACTACATGTACTACGGCTCCGACTTCCACCCTCCTCGCGAACTCGGGCGCCTCAATGCCGAACATTTCAAGGACGAACTCGTTCTCGACAATCTCGGCATGTGTCGCTTCCATCGAGCTTGGGCTGAAGAAATGCTGCCGGAAATTATCGAAACACTCTTCCATTGCAAAGATGCCTTTCAACAATCAATCGCCATCACCGCGAGCCGGATCCATTCGCGCAACTCATCCGTGTTCTGGGAATCAGAACGCTCGATCGACATCGTTCACTCGTTCCTGCGCCGTAAAGTTGCAGTTGAACACAAGGATGATCCGCGACTCCGCGACTGGCTCGCTCAATTCGATGCCGACAAGCGCGAGGCATCACTAAACTTCTGGTACGAAATGCATAAAGGCGCACATGAATCGCTGCTGGAATTTTGAGAAGGCCCGGCCCTTCATTGAGAGCCGGCTTATCGTGAGCAGATGAATTCCTTGGCCTTCAATAAAGGAGTTGCCGAGTCTTGATCCAAAGGAAATACAGCCGCTGCAATAAAGACAGACCCCTGCCCGGACTGCGGAAGAGCGCCTCACGATCACGCATGATTGGGCCGCCGATGTGTGGGAAGCCTATTCGGCTCAACACGAAACGGCGCGCCGGATGAAAAAGCAGGCGCTCAAGACAACCTGCATCTCGCGCCTGTATCCCTTTTTCGTGAGGCGTTCATTGATGGCCGTGGTTGTCATTGAAAGATTTTCCTAAACGTTATTCGCAAAAGAACGTCGATGAATCTGATTTCCAGAAACCGTTATCAATTTGCGGCACAAATCGGTCTATTTTATAATCCCATGTGTTAAAAAGAAAATATTCCGTGGATGAGCCCACGCGACGGAATCGACCGGTCAACTCAGGGGCATCCGAATAGAGGGGAAGTATGTCCGACGCCGTACGGACCGCAAAAGAACTCCGCAGCGCTTATGCTCGCATCGCCGAGCTCGAGCTCTTCCTGCAACCAACATTGCACATCGACACCCTGCATGCCATCCTGAATCAACTGCCCGATATGGTGTGGTCCAGTGACCCTGATGGCCGAACCGACTTTGTGAACTCACGCTGGCAGGAGTACACCGGTCTGACAATCGAACAATTGAACGAACAGGGCTGGCAGGCGGTCAATCATCCCGATGATGTGGCGGCGATGCATGAAAAATGGGCGCAAACGGCACAGAAGAGCGAGCCATTTGAGGCTGATCTCCGCTACCGCCGCCATGACGGTCAGTATCATTGGTTCCGGGGCCGCGCCATTCCAATCAAGGATCGCAACGGCCGCATCATCAAATGGGTCGGCACCGCGAGGGAGATTCCGGATCAGGCGCTACGAGAAGAAGAGTTGCTGGAACATAATGCAGTTCTCCGCGGCTTTTGTGACGGCCCGGGCGTGATGCGGGGGATCGTGGAAGTTGTCGACGAGGACATTCTTCATATCTCAGCCAACGCTGCTGCAGCAGCATTTTTCGGGAGTACCATCGAGTCGCTGCATGGCCGGCGTGCGTCGGCGATCGGTGTTCCCGAAGAAACTGTGCGCATGTGGGTCAGGCACTTCGAGGAGAGCCAAATCAGCCACCAGCCTGTGAGTTTCGAGTATTACGACGAAGGAGCAGGCAAGTGGCTCTGTCCCACGGTCGGTTGCCTTGACGCAGGACCAACAGGGAATCGCCGGTTCTCATACATCGCCGTTGATATCACCAAACGTCAGCAGGCCGAAGCGAAACTGACGCAGCAGCGAGCGGTGCTGGAGGCGATCATCGAGAGCTCGATCTGGCCAGTTTTCTCGGTCGACCGCTCTTATTGCTACATCAGCTTCAACTCGCACCACGCTGAGGCCATGAAGATTTTCTTTGGTGCCGAGATCGAAATTGGGCGGAACATGCTCGATTATCACACCAATCCGGAAGACCGCCTCAAGGCGCAGGGGAATCTGGACCGGGCGCTTGCAGGCGAGTGCGTGACGGTAAGATCATATTACGGTGAAGAATCTCAAACACGGCGCCATTATGAAATCTCACACAATCCGATTTGGGATGCAACCGGGCACGTGATCGGTGTGGCCGTCTGCGCTCGTGATTTGACCGAACATAAGCAGGCCGAGCAGTCGCTGCGGGAGAGCGAGGAACGTTTCCGCGCGATGGCTGAAACCGTCCCTGAGATACTCTTCATGACGAGCCCTGACGGATCCGTCGACTATCTGAATGCGCGGTTTGGCGAGTTCAGTGGCATGCCTCCCGACTCAGGCGAAGGCTTCGGATGGGCCGTGATCATCCATCCCGAAGACCGTGATCGCACGGTAGCGCGCTGGATGGAATCGGTGCGAACAGGCGAGCAGTTTGAGATTGAATATCGTTTGCGAAGATCCGATGGGGATTACCGCTGGTTCATCGGTCGCGCTCGCGCCGTTCGCGATGACGATGGGAATATTGTCAGGTGGTTCGGGGCGGTCAGCGATATCGATGAGCTCAAACGCGCTGAGGCAGCACTCAGGAAAGCTCATGATGAGCTGGACATGAAAGTTCACGAGCGTACGACCGAGCTGCAGAGGGCCAACCAGACGCTGCGGATGATCAACGAATGCAGCCAGGTGCTGGTGCGTGTCACTGATGAGATTCAGCTTGTCCGTGAGATCTGCCGGATTCTGCACAACCAAGGGGGCTTCCGGATGGTATGGGTCGGGTATGCTCAGAATGATGATGTCGGGACTGTCAAACCGATGGCGTGGGTCGGGGCGGAGGATGGCTATCTCAGTGCCATCCACTTCACTTCGGCTGACAAGAAGGACGATCAGAGTCCGACAGGCGTATGCATCCGTTTGGCAGAGGTGCGCGCCTGTCAGAACTTCCCAAAAGAACCCGAGCTCTTGCCTTGGCGAGACGAGGCCTTGAGTTGTGGATACCGGTCATCAATTGCACTGCCATTAAAATCGGCTCAGCAGGCGTTCGGCGCATTGACGATCTATTCCACTGAACCGGAAGCTTTTGGTGCGGTACAAGCGGCGCTTCTGGCGGAACTGGCCGACAATTTGGCTTTTGGAATCACGGCACTTCGAGCGCAGGTTGAACGTGACCACGCTCGCCTAATCGCCGAAGACCGCGCAGTGCAGTTACAGGCGTTGGCGACTGAGCTGGGGCAGGTGGAACAGCGTGTACGTCAACGTCTGGCCAAGGTGCTTCACGACCATCTGCAACAACTCCTGGTCGCAGCGAAGTTCGGCCTCGCCACCGCCGAGGGCAAGGGGATAGAGATCGAAGAGCTTGAGGCCGGCGCATCAGAGGTCAATCGATCCATCCTGATCGCGCCGGCAGGCATGGTTTCGCCGGTCGTTGAAGCGCCGGCAGATGCAGCCCTGCCGCCTCAATCAGGAAGCATCACTGCAAGCGTTCAGGGAGTCGAACCCCTATCCTGTCGAAAAATCCGTGTCCTCCTTGCCGATGATCATCCTGTGATGCGCCAGGAACTCGCCCGTGTGTTGCAGGAACAACCTGACATCGAGATCGTCGGCGAAGCATGCGATGGCGAGGAGGCGGTGGAACTGACGCGAAACGCCCATCCCGATGTCGTGCTCATGGATGTGAGTATGCCGAGGACGAACGGCCTTGATGCCACTCGGCGGATCATTGCAGAGATGCCGAAGGTTTGCGTCATTGGGCTTTCGATGCATGAGGAAGATGAAATGGCGGCCGCGATGCGCCGCGCGGGCGCCGTCGCCTGTCTGACAAAGGGCGGCCCGGTGGAGCGCCTCATCTCCACTGTCCGCACCTGCGTGAGCGCCGGCGTGTGTGACAGCGGAGCTCAACCAATGCGTCAATCTGAACCGGGAAAACCCCCGCTCCGGAAAAAACGAAAGAAATCAGCCACCACATAGGCATCCCCCGCGACGCGATGAGTGACGGAGGCTCCCTTGTCGCTCTCTCTAGCTCATATTGCCACAGAATTCCCCTACTGCCAGCGATTCGGCTCGGTGGAGTGGCTTCAGGCCGGTGTTGGCATCGAGCGGAAAAGCCGCTTCATCGGGTTTATCCGACACGCCGAAAATGAGCGCGCCTCGACGCCGCATCTCCATCGCGATGTCCCTGACTTCCTGTGTAATCACAATCCGCTGTCGAAGGATCTCCTCAACGGTCTCCCCCGGCATATCGCCGAATCGAGAAATCGTCGCCTGATACTCGATGTAACGGAATAACTTGAACGGTGTTGGATCGCCCCTCTGCACACGGCTCCAGACATCATCATGAACCGTCGTCAATCCGGAGGCGCCGAGCTCCTCGCGCCGGTTCTGTACAAGCGTGATGAACGGCACGAATCCCGTGATCCGGTTACTTCTGATCTCGCGGATCAGCTGATCGAGAGTGAAGATCCCGGCGCCGAGGATCAGGCAGATGTAGGCCAGATAGTCCTGATTATCGGCCGTGAACAAATGGTAGGGCGCCTGCTTCAATTCGCTGTAGGCCGCCCGAAAGATCTCCTCATTGAATCCCGTGCCGAGCACATCGGCCACCGTGCGCTTGGCACTCTCAACACGCACATCATCGATGACCCCGTCATTGCGCCCTTTGGCGCCGATGGCCGTCTTGTCGACATCGATGACGACCACGGTCTCTTCGTCACGAACGAATCCTTTCTCATCGAGAAAACTGAGAAATTCACTGAGCGCCGACCATCGGTTGGCCAATACAAAGGGCTCGTCATAGACCACGTGGCGAGGCATCGACATATCCTCTTGCCCGATGAAGGCCCATCCCGGCCAGCTGCCGGCCAGGCAGATGTTCCGGAATGCCGTGCCATCATTCATGTGCGTATCTCCGATATAGACAAGCCGTTTCACCATTGTTTTTGGGAAATCCAGCTTCCGCGCCTGTCGAAGCATTTCGGCGACGATCAACCCGTATTCATTTTCCGCCTTACGAGGCGGCGGACCGCCGGTCAATCCCAGCTCGAGACTCAATTCATTTCCCGCCGCCAAACGGCGATCGGCCGGAACCAGGTTTCGATAGATGACGAAATCGCCGAAGAATTCGCGCATCGATGTCAGTCCATGGCTTTGATACGACATAATCCCTTCACTTTCGGACAGATTCATTCATTCGGCTTATGAGACCCATTTTTGCAAAACGAGTAGTTCTGCGTTGTGAATCGCTCCTCCAGCAGCTCCTCGCACAGTGTTGTGCCCAAGAACGACGAATTTCACATCGAAGAGAGGACATGGCCGGACACGCCCGACAGTGACAGCCATACCGTGACCGGCGTCACGATCGCGCACCGGCTGAGGGCGATCGGGATCGCAGTGGACGATGATTGGCGGGGCCGGCGTGCTGGGCAAGTGCGCAATATCGGCCGATGGCTGAAAGGATTCGAGGGCCTCCATGACTTCCTCCGGCGACGCCTTCTTCTCGAACTCAACAGAGACGCATTCGGTATGTCCATCGCGCACGGGAACGCGGTTGCATTGAGCACTCAGGATAAAGGACGCATCCGAAACAGCACCATCGTTCAATCGACCGAGCATCTTGAGCGGCTCGCGTTGCATCTTCTCCTCTTCACCCGCGATGAACGGGATGATGTTGTCCAGGATATCCAGGGCCGCGATCCCCGGGTAGCCCGCTCCAGAGATGGCCTGCATCGTGATCACCGCGACCTTGCGCAGGCCGAAACGATCATGGAGCGGCTTGAGGGCGAGGACCAGCTGAGTGCTTGAGCAGTTGGCGTTGGTGACGATGAATCCACGCCCTTGGTGCCGTTCACGCTGCTTTTCGATGAGGGCCGCATGATCGGCGTTGACCTCAGGAATGAGCAGCGGCACATCCCTCTCCAGTCGATGCGAAGCGGCGTTGGAACATACGGCATATCCTGCGGCGGCGAATCGTTCTTCGACCGGCCCGGCGATATTCCATGGAAGCGCCGAAAAGACGAGACGCGCATCGAGGGGCGGTTCGACGGGCTGCACGACGAGATCTCGAACGCCTTTCGGAATCGGCGTCGGCAGCAGCCATTGCCGCGCATCGATATATCGTTTCCCGACCGATTGATCGGATGCCGCCAGAGCCGTCACCTCGAACCATGGGTGATCCGCCAGAAGCTGGGCGAAACGCTGGCCGACCGTGCCTGTGGCACCGAGAATACCGACGGGTATCCTATCCATGTTGCCCCTCCAGACCCAGCTCGCGATGGAGAAACCGGACCGTCTCTTCGACGTGATCTTCAGGAATACAGAAAGAGACGGCATACTCGGTGCCCGATTGCGCGACGGCGATGACTCGAGTGCGACACTTCCCGAGCGCGGCAAATGCATGTGAAATGATGCCCGTCTCATCCCACCCGGGAACCCCGACCACGGAGATCGTCGCGACTTTTTCTTTCGTGCCGAGAACATAGCCGTTTTTGGTGAGTGTCCGGCTTCTCTTTGAAGGAACACTCTCCGATTGGGAAACGCTGCCACCGAACTCGCGTGAGAGCACATGCAGGCAATGAGCCTGACTCTGTTCGCGGACCACCAGATTCAGACTGTGCTCGGAAAAGGACTGTGAAAAAAGCAGCGCATCCACTCCAGCTTCGCTCAGCAACTGCAGAGCGCGGACGGCATCCGCAAGAGTCCAGCTGTCATCCTCGGTGCCGACGGCGATGAGTGTGAGGCCGGTTGTGGAGATGATCGCCGGCGAAACCTTCCGATCAGGTCGCGGGCTTTTGACGATCAGAGTGCCTGGGTTTGTCGGACTGAAGGTGTTGAGAATGCGGAGAGGGATTCCACTTTCGGTGACCGGGCGGATTGTCTTGGGGTGGAGTACATCGGCCCCATAGTATGCCAATTCAGCCGCTTCACTATAGGAAAGCTCCGCCAGCGTCTTTGCCTCGGGAACGATATTCGGGTCGGCTGTCAGGATGCCGTCGACATCGGTCCAGATCCAAACTTCATCAGCGCCCAGCCCGGCCCCGACAATGGCTGCTGTATAGTCGCTGCCGCCGCGGCCGAGTGTCGTTGTGACACCCTGTTCATTAGCGGCGATGTAGCCGGTAATGACCGGAATGGCGCTCCGATCTAGCAACGGCCGGACACGCTGTTCCAGGCGCTCGTGAGTCACATCCATACGAGGCCGAGCGGCGCCGAAATTGCTGTCGGTCACGATGAGCTCGGTGGCGCTGAACGCTTGAGCACGCGCGCCGTTTTCCCGCAAGACCGCCGCCAGGAGGCCTGCCGATAGCTGCTCTCCGAACGACGCCACAGCGTCGCATCCGCGCAGAGTCAGCTCCCCGAGAACGGCAATGCTGCGATAAAGCAGTTCCAAATCGTGCAGTCGATCTTCGACATGCCCCGCAACCTCCAGCCTCTCCGGGCTGTGCCCAAGAAGGGTCTCGACGACGTTCAGATGCTTGCTGAGCAACGTCGCTTTGATCTCGCGACAAACCGTGTCCTTTCCTTCAGCCGCGGCGCGTGCGCCTGAAATCAAAAGATCCGTCACGCCGCTCATAGCGGAGACGACGACAATGGCCCCTTCGAGCGGGGCGCTCTGGCCGCTCGATTGACCGCCGTTTTTTATTTTCGATATGACCGGTCTGCCCTTTTTCTGCTGTTCGATGACGATCGTGGCCACATTGGCAAAGCATTGAGCATTCGCCACCGAAGTTCCACCAAATTTATGAACGATCATTTTGAGTTTCCTTTCTGTCGGTTTCTCGTTCGTCGTCCGTTCCCGTACCTGTTCCCGGAGCCCGATCCATCCATTCCATGCTCAGCCACCAAGACTCGCATTCAACCCGGAAACAGAAATCGACATGCCTCCGGATCGATCGAGATGTCATTCATGAACAACTCCTCACGAACCCAGGAGCGCCTGGTCCAGGTCCTTGATCAGATCATCAGCATCCTCAATTCCGAGTGCGTACCGGACGAGGTTATCCTTGAAGCCGGCCGCTTTCCTCTTCACTGGGTCCAAGGAGAAAAAGGCCGATACTTGCTGAATAATGCTTTCAACACCTCCCAGCGTCGGCCCCATATAGGGCAAGCGGATTCTGTCGATAAAGCGCGCGGTTCGATCGAAATCGCCCTTGACTTCGAAACTGACGACACCCCCGAATCCGGTCATCTGACGGCGGGCAGTTTCATGATCCGGATGACTGGGGAGGCCGGGATAATGGACGCGCTCAATGGCCGGGTGTTTTTCAAGAAATTCAGCGACTCTCAACCCGTTTTCATTTTGCCGGCGGACCCGAAGATCGAGCGTTTTCAGTCCGCGCAGCAAGAGATAGGCATCATTCGGATTGCTCATGCCGCCAAGCATTCCTCGCATTTTTTCAATATCAGCCAGAATTCGTTGCGAACCGATCACAACCCCAGCCAAGAGATCATTATGACCGCCAAGATATTTCGTCGCGCTATGCATCACCAAATCCACACCGAGCTTGATCGGGCGCAGGTTCACCGGAGTCGCAAACGTCGTATCCATGAACGTCAACAAGCGATGTCGCCTCGCGATTTCCACGAGGCCGTCAATATCCACAACGCGCAGATATGGATTTGTCGGCGATTCGGCGAAGATGAGACGTGTGTTGGGGCGAACAGCCTGATCCAAGGCATCGAGGCGGCCGCTTGGCACGAGTGTCACACTGATATTCCAGCGTTTCAGAAATTCCATGGCGAAGTCTCTTGTCCGGTGATAGCAATCGTTGATCATCACCAGATGGTCTCCGCTCGAGAGCAGCGCCAGAAGGGTCGTTGTAATGGCGTTCATTCCGCTCGCGAAAAGCAGCGCGCGTTCACCATCATCAAGCGCAGCCAGCTTACGTTCCACAACACTCTGAGTTGGATTGCTGTAACGCCCATATTCATCGCGCGGCAGCGGGCCTCCGCTCTCCTTCATGCCGACGAACTTCAGGACCTCTTCCGTATTTGGAAAAGCATACGTCGACGTCTGAATGATCGGCATCGTCACGGCGCCATATGGTTTGCTTTTCTCTTCGCCGCCATGCACGGCCAATGTCGAAATGTGATCTGCCATCTTTATCTCCTCTCGATCGTTGTCGTTGGAAATGACGTAAGCACTATGCTCTTGAAATCAGCAAAAATTCGTCTGATCGTTTGACGGCTTGAAGAAGGGCGAGGGCGGAAGGGGAGCGCTCTCTCGGGCAGCGTTACTGCCTTGAAGTTGGAATGCTTTCCCCGGCATGCATGCCTGAAGAGAAGGCCGTCGTCAATGGGATGATGCACGACCCGGCAGACACGGCACGCCTGTTCTTGCGCGAGATCCGCGGAAAAATGGAGAAAATTTAGCAATGAAAAGCCTCTTCAACAACGGGGGTGTGCCGGTTGAAGAGGTTTTCAGCGCGAATGCTTTTCTCTCTCATCTTCCAGAACCCACCGTGGGTCTGCCGGAATTGGCACCTTGGCGCATGTCGTAGTGACAGCCTGGTTGCCGAGGTTTCACAGGGCCGGTCCCTCCACCTCTCTTGATAAGAATGACGACGCGGTCGTCGAAAAGGAATCGCAGGCACAGAGAAGTTGTACTGTAACGAATGAGAAATCATTCTCATCACTCCCTGTTTCAACTCCTGCGTTCCAATCATCCGTTAAGTATAATCTTAAGGATGGTTTATATGTCAAGATTAAAAATCGGAGAGAGAGGACTGACCATGAACAGGAAAAGATGGAAATGGGGCGTTTTCAGCGGATTCATAATGCTCATTTCTCTGGCGGCAGGAGGATGTGCCATCGCCAATCGGATGAGCGGCGTGTCGAATGCCAGAACGCTGCAAGAGACCGGCGAGCCTGCAGAAGCCACAATCGTGAAAATTTGGGACACAGGCATGACGGTCAACGACGATCCGGTTATCGGATTTCTCCTTGATGTTCGACCTGTTGGGAAACCAGCCTATCAGGCCGAAACCAAGCTGCGAATCTCGCGAGTCGATATTCCTCAAGTGCAGCCCGGAGCCGTCGTACAGGTGAGGATTGATCCGAAAGATCCGAAGCACGTGGCATTGGACATCTACGATTACGGGAATAAAGCCAAAACGTAAAACGGAGCGAGCATCAGGTATTCGACGAGTGGAGGGAAGAGGGACGAGAGGTTAGTGTCTAAAACGCGAAATGTCGACACTAAATGGCAAGATCTCCCTTCAAGCCCAAACGACGAACGAAGGAACAGATCGCGCGTGAGGCAGGACTTTCCCACACTCTGGAGTGATCCTCAGACCTCGGATCGGGACCGCAAGCGCATGCTCGCATTCCTCATCGAGGATGTCACTCTGATGCGTGATCGCGACATCGTCGCGCACGTTAGATTCCGGGGTGGCGCCACGGCCACACTCACTGTCCCGCTGCCGCTGAATGCGTGGCAGATACG
>CAIWXX010000075.1 GCA_903916735.1 uncultured Acidobacteriota bacterium | reverse complement strand
GCGCTCAGAAAATATTCTTCTCTTGGGGTTTCTCAGACTGCTCGCCGCTGCGGGTGTTCGCCGGCCGCGATCTCCTTGGCGGTCAGAAGACTGGACGAGGAGGCCGCGCGAAACCGAAACCTGAAGGCTGGCCTGGACCGGCTGGCCGCGTCCATTTCCAACTCGAGCAGCTGAGAGGCTGTAGAACAATGCCGAAAGAAATCTTCTAAAAGACAAAAAAGCGGGTTTGTTGAATGGAGTTGGACCATCGTACAAACGCGAAACCTGCGCCCGTTTGGACAGCGCTGACGCATGAACGAATTTTTGGGCGTCAAAGATGCGTCTGTGCGAGACATCCATAGGACCGAAAGACGGATAATATGCGAGTGGGAGCGAAATCTATATCTTCATGAGGAACCAGTTCCGTACTGTGATCGCGTCCTGCTTCCCCCGCCCCGGCGTGCTCCCTTCGCAGATCATGAGCCGGATCCGCCGTCAGCTCGACGAGTTCCAAAAAACTCTGCCGACCGGCTACAAAATGGAGATCGGGGGCGAGGAGGAGGAGCAGGACAAGGGGTTTGCCGACATGGCTGTGGCGATGGTCATTTCGGTGGTGGCCATCTTTATCGCGCTCGTCATCCGGCAGCGATGCAGATCAAGCGCTCTACGGATTTGGATGTCTGCGTTTGACAACGCCACTCGGCACTCCGGGGACACCGGAAGAAATGATACCCGGATCGTGCATTGCCCTCACAACGGCCTGTCACCGGATATCGGTGAAACATATTCATCCCAGCTCTTGATTTTCAGCTTTTCAATCGGCGTTCGAGAAATGGCGTCGACGAAGCGTTTGGCAATCTGCATGTTTGTGATCAGCGGAATGTTGTGGTCGACCGCCATCCTGCGGATACTGTAATCGTTATCGAGTTCCTCTTTTTCAATATTCTTGGGAATATTGACGACGAGATCAATTTTCCCTTCGGCGATATAGGTCAATGCGTTCGGTTCCCTGTCTTCCAGCGGCCAATGAAGAACCGTCGCTTCGAGTCCATTTGCTTTCATAAAGTCGGCCGTCCCTTTGGTGGCATAGAAGCGAAGGCTCATTGTGGCCAGGGTCCTCATGCTTTTCAGAAAATCGGCCTTACTTTCAATAGGCCCGGCGGAGATGAGAATGCTGTTCAGAGGCAACCTGAACCCGACGGAGATCAGGCTTTTCAGAAAGGCCTCATTGAAGTCATCGCCGATACACGCCACTTCGCCTGTTGATGTCATTTCAACCCCCTGGACCGGATCGGATCCTTTGAGGCGTGTGAATGAGAACTGCGGTGCTTTGACTCCGACATAGTCAAGATCGAAGGCCGATCGGTCGATGGGCGCGACTTTTTCTCCCATGATGATCCTGACGGCCATATCGATGAAGTTGTGTTTGAAAACCTTGGAAACGAATGGAAAGCTCCTCGATGCCCGCAAATTGCATTCGATGACCTTGACGTCGTTCTCTTTGGCGAGGAACTGAATATTAAACGGCCCGGTAATATGCAGTGAGCGTG
Organism: uncultured Acidobacteriota bacterium; assembly: GCA_903916735.1. Classification (GTDB taxonomy): domain Bacteria; phylum Acidobacteriota; class CAIWXX01; order CAIWXX01; family CAIWXX01; genus CAIWXX01. The sequence goes on along the minus strand of CAIWXX010000075.1, from coordinate 10,131 downwards.
CGATTTTGCCGCAAATGATTTTAATGCGTCGCAGCGTTTCCAGATACGTTCGTTGCGGCGGCAGCACGAGTGTGGCGTCACCTGAATGGACGCCTGCGTTTTCGACATGCTCCGAGATCGCGTAACTGATCAACTCACCCCGGCTCGCGACGGCGTCGATTTCGATTTCTTTAGCTTGAGTCAGAAATTTAGTGATCACAACCGGATGTTCCGGAGTCACTTCCGAGGCTTTTTCCAGATACTCTCGGAGCTCATCCGGGCTGAGAGCGATACCCATCGCAGCACCGCTCAGCACATAGCTCGGCCTGACGAGAACAGGGTAGCCCACCAGCTCGGCAAAAGCGGTGGCGTCCGGGATGCTGGTTAATTCTTTCCACGGCGGCTGGTCAATTCCCAGCTCGTCGAGCAGTTGTGAGAACTTATGCCGGTTCTCGGCCCGGTCGATGTCCCGTGGTGATGTGCCTAAAATAGCGAGGCCTGCATGGTAGAGCGGCATCGCCAGATTGTTCGGAATCTGCCCGCCGACGGAGACGATGACACCCAGGGGTTTTTCCTTATCGGCGATATCGAGAACACGCTCGAGCGACAATTCTTCAAAATACAGTTTATCGCAGGTGTCATAATCGGTGCTCACCGTTTCAGGATTGTAATTGATCATGATCGTTCCGAACGCGAGCTGCCGCAGGGTCCGGACCGCGTTGACGCAGCACCAGTCGAATTCAACCGAGGAGCCGATGCGATAGGGTCCACTCCCGAGCACAATCACCTGTTTCGCGCCCGTGAAAACCGGATCATCTTCATACCCGTTGTATGTGAGATAGAGGTAATTCGTCTTGGCCGGATACTCGGCCGCGAGTGTATCAATTTGCTTGACGCAGGGAATGATGCCCATCGCCAACCGTTTTTCGCGTACCTCTTTTTCGGAACTTCCGATCGAGGTCGCAATTTGCCGGTCGGAGAATCCCTTCTGTTTGGCTTCCCGGAGCAGATCAGCAGGCAGGACCCCCATCGTCTGTTCATCGAGCCTCTGTTTTATTTCGACGATGTTCCGGATTTTGGAGAGGAACCAGTTATCGACCTTGGTGAGCTGGTGGATTCGATCCAGGCTGAAACCCTGATGGATCGCCTCGGCGATGGCCATGATCCGCTTATCGGTCGGCTGCGAGAGCTCCTTCTCAAGATCTGGAAACGCGATCTTATGTCCAACGAGGCCTGGAAGGCCGGTGTCGAGCATGCGGATCGCCTTCTGAAGGACCTCTTCAAAACTCCTCCCGATCGCCATCACTTCACCGACCGACTTCATTTCCGACCCGAGAATCTGGTTGACGTTTTTGAATTTCTGCAAATCCCACCGCGGGTATTTGAGAACGATATAATCGAGAGCGGGTTCGAAGCAGGCACTCGTTTCGCGAGTGATCGAGTTTTCGATTTCCGTCAGTCCGTATCCGATCGCCAGCTTGGCGGCGATGAAGGCCAGCGGATAGCCGGTTGCCTTGGATGCCAGGGCGGAACTTCGGCTGAGCCGCGCGTTGACTTCGATGATCCGATAGTCGTCCTGGCGCGGGTCGAAGGCGAATTGGATATTGCACTCTCCGACAATGTCGAGGTACCGGACCACTTTGATCGCCAATGCCCGCAGTTTGAAATTCTCTGTCGCCGACAGTGTCTGAACGGGTGCGACCACGATGCTTTCGCCAGTATGAATTCCCATCGGGTCAACATTTTCCATCGAACAGACGACAATGCAGTTGTTGAAACGATCGCGCACGACCTCGTACTCAAGCTCCTTCCAGCCGCCCAGGTATTCTTCGATCAGGATCTGATCGGTGAACGAAAACGCTTTCTTGGCCAGCTGGAGCAGCTCATCGCGACTGTAGGCCCGGCCTGATCCCAATCCGCCCAGGGCGTAGGCGATTCGGCACATGACGGGATAGCCGATTTTTTCGGCGGCCATCACCGCTTCTTCCGGGCTTCGAACGGCCCGGCTGATCGGGACTTTAAGATGAATCTCATTTAAGCGGCTCACGAACCGTTCCCGGTCTTCGGTGTCGCTGATGGCATCGACGGGGGTACCCAGGACAAGAACACCGTGCTTCTGCAGAAGCTCCTTACGGTAAAGCTCGACACCGACATTGAGCGCCGTCTGACCTCCGAATGACAGCAGAATGCCGTCAGGCTTTTCTTTCTCAATCACCTTTTCGACAAACTCACATGTGAGCGGAAGGAAATAGACTTTGTCTGCAAGATAATCCGACGTTTGGATGGTCGCGATATTGGGGTTGATCAGAACGGTTTCGATTCCCTCCTCTTTCAGCGCCTTAATCGCCTGGCTACCAGAGTAATCGAATTCTCCGGCCTGCCCGATCTGGATGGCGCCGGAACCGAGGAGCAGGACTTTCTTAAAAACGGGTTGATGCCTTTTCACTGGTTCACCGCCCTCACAAACATATCAAACAGGAATTCAGCGTCGTCGGGTCCCGGAGAGGCCTCGGGATGGAACTGCGTTCCGAAAAAGGGCTTGGCCATGTGAATGATGCCTTCGTTGGTGTGATCATTCTGGTTGTAAAACCATTCGCGCCAATCTTCGGGGAGCGTTTCTGCATCGACCGCGAAGCCATGGTTTTGCGATGTGATGTAGCAGCGCCGGCTGCCACTTTCGCAACAGGGCTGGTTTTGACTGCGATGGCCGTATTTCAGCTTATAGGTTCGGGCGCCGGCGGCGAGAGCCAGGATTTGTGATCCAAGGCAAATGCCGAGAATCGGAAGACTCGATGATAGGGTCCGGCGGACATTGTCGATTGTCTCCCGGCACATCATTGGATCGCCGGGGCCATTGGAGAGAATCAGGCCATGAGGTTTTTCTTTCATAAAGTCCGCGTCCCACGGGAGGCGGATGATCGTGAGATTTCGCTTAAGAAAGGCGCGGATGATGTTGTTCTTGGTCCCACAATCAACCAGCACCACCCTTTTTTTTCCGCTGGGATAGACAATTGCCTCGGCAATACTCACCTCGGCCGCCAGGTTGCGCCGATTGGGATCATCGAAGGGGATATCGGTGGTGTCATCGAAGAGGATTTTACCCAGCATGGTGCCGGCGGTTCTGAGCTTCTTGGTCAGCGCGCGTGTATCAATGCCGGAAATTCCCGGGATGCCGTGATCCGTCAGCCACTGTGAGAGGGACTTCTTTGCGTCCCAGTGTGAGTAGGCATTGCAATTCTCGGCGACAATCAGCCCTTGAACATGGATCTTCTCGGATTCGAAATTCCGGAGAAGGCTGTTGTCTTTTTCGTCGCCCGGGATTCCGTAGTTGCCGATGAGCGGATATGTGAAAACCAGGATCTGGCCTTTGTAGGAGGGGTCTGTCAGGGTTTCAGGATAGCCGACCATGCCGGTGTTGAAAACAACCTCGCCACTCCTGTTGCTTTCGGCTCCGAAGGAAATTCCAGTGTAAACGCTCCCGTCCTGCAGAACCAGCCGGCATTTTCGCGGCGCTGTTTCCATCGTTTCCCCCTTTTTGTGTAGTGAAATCATATTCGATGGCGATGCATAATTATGCATTTCTTTTCCGCTCTGTCAAGACAAAAGCGACGGTAATCCGCTGGGCGGATACGCTATCGGCCCAGAATCTCCCTGGCGAGAGCCTCGGCGTCATACAGCTTCAGCAGGGCCTCGATCATTCCTCCCGTGTATGCCGAAACGGCACGGTCGGCAGTCTCATCATAAAGGAAGCGGCCTGGAAAACTTTCGATGTTGCCGTCGAAAACCAGTCCGACAATTTCTCCGTTCTTGTTGATGAGGTGTGTGTCGAGTGAAAGAAAGATCTGATTCTTATCGTTCATGGCGAGATCGAACCATATCGAGTATTCACATCGGTCGATGTTATCAGACGCGGAAAAGGCCGTCTCTCAAATTCCGTCGATCGAAAAATCCTGCTTGGCCGGGTTTCCCTTCAGCTTCACTTCTTTGGTATTTCGTTTTCAATTATGTCGGGATACATGAGGTATCCGATCCACCGCAATAGGTCGGAAGAATTTTATCCACCGAACCCTTTTTGAATAATAAATGCACCGGGATTCAGTGAAGAAGTCGGCGGAGCTTGGCGACGACTCGCTTCGCAATGTAGGACTCGCGAACAACGACCAGGACTGTGTTATCGCCGGCCACCGTGCCGAGAATCTCTTCAAGAGACATATGATCGAGCGCCTCCGCGACAGGCGGGGCGGCGCCGGCATCGGTCTTGATGATGATTTGATTGCAGGAGAAGTCGATCTCCCTCACAAACCGCTTCATCATGGTCATGCTCTTCTGTGGTACTGTCGGCGAGACTTCTTCGATGAGGGCGTATCGGTAGCCTTTGTCGAAGGCCGCTCGAACGAGGCCGAGTTCGTGGATATCCCGCGAAAGTGTCGCCTGATCCACCTTGATCCCGGCGACTCGCAGTTTCTGCTGAAGATCCGATTGAGTGGCGATCGGGGTTTTGTGGACCAGCTGCAAAACCAGTTTCTGACGATCAATTTTTGTCGGTATAATCATGCATCGAGATTACAGGTTTATGCATATCATGTCAAGATTTCTTTCCCGGTTCTTATATGCGATGAGCAGCGGGGACGGATCGTTGTGAGGTTGGATAAGTCGGAAGAAAGGGGGCGCGCCGGAGCGAGCCCCCGATGCAACCGATCGTTATTGATGAGATGAGGCCATGCCGGTATCCGCTGGTTGGCTCTGGCTTTGTGTCTGACCGGCTGCCGGTTTCTCACCGGTGCCTTCAAAGAGGATCTGTGTCGGCCATTTGAATGTGCCGACGCGAGCCAGTACTCGGCCTGTTGATCCATCCAGAATATGGAGCGGCCCATTAATGAGCGCGATCAGTTTGGTTCCATCCGGCGAGGGCATGAGCGAGAGGAGTGTTCCTCCAAGCTTCAATTCTCCGCTTTTCCTATTTCCTTCGACATCGATAAAGTGCAGCGTTGAACTTCCTTGAACACAGGCAAATTTTCCATCTGCGAGAAATCGGATCTGTCTCCCATCGGCAGGGATTCTATCGACGACAGTCGAGTTTTGAGTGTCGATGATCGTGACATCTTCGCTATTCGTGTTCAGCACGTAGACGAACCGGCCATCCGGCCGAAAGGCGATTGCTGTGTTGGCTGGTGCCACAGTAAAAACCGGGTAGGCATAGATGGGCGAGCCCGTGTTGTATGCCATGCTCGCGGATGACGCAGCCGATGCAGCTGTGAGAGCCATCGCACCGAGGAATTTAGCAAACTTGACTCCACCTCGTCCTGTCGTAATGGATGCAATGGGTTTGCCGATTTCGAGGTCGAGTACCGAGAGTTTGCTCGATTGCTCATACAGCACAAAACCGCGTTTACCATCCGGTGAAAACGCCAATTCGGAGACATCGTGATCCGAGAGGATATCCCCGGTGAGAGCGCTCGATCCTGCCGGTTCAAATCCCATCTGTCCGACTGTCTGAAGGGTCGGATAGTCGATCGCCGTGATTACATTGACACAGACGACATACAGTCTCTGTCTGTTGGGTGAAACTCGCAGCAGCATGGGTGATCGAGCGACCTTGATGGTGGCTGCGATTTCGGTTCCGCGGATGATTCGCAATTCACCCACTCGTGCATGACGATCTTTCATCGGCGGCCCATCGCTTAAGACCAGCACCTGGCCGGTCTGATCATCCATCAGAAGGTCGCGCGGTCCGGATCCGGCATCGATGGTCGCTTGGATGGCATGATCTGCGATAGAAACAATAAAGATTTTGCCGTTGATGTTTTTTTCCGGCTTGTCAGACGGCTGTCCGCGATCCAGAAGAAGGAGATGTTTGTTATCGGCCGTGAAAACGGGAAAGCCGGGACTGCCTTCGAGCGGGATCGTTGAAAGCACCTTCATGCCTGCCAGATCGATGAAAACCAACTCCGGCGATTTGATGGTTGCTTCATAAAGTCCTCTGATCCCGGAATAGGCGATGGCTGTTGCGCCATCGGGGCTCGGGTATATGGCGATAATGGGGTGATCGATGGCCAGTCGGGCGGTTACAGTTCCTGATCGGATATCGACGGCGACGAGTTCCCTCGCGAGCGTCTCCTGCGGCTTTTGTGATGTGTAGCCGGGGCAGAGGATCATGATCTGATTTCCATCCGGACTGAAGAAGGCTTGTGAAAATCCCCAGCCGACTTCAATCTGCCAGAGTTTTTTCATTGTCTTGGGATCAAATGACGTCATCATCGATTTGCCGGTCGGGTGATATCCGAATCGGATGGTCTCTTTGCCAGGGCCTTGGTCAAAGATGAGTAACTGCGAATTGTCGCGAGTCAGGAGCATTTGTTGGGGACTCGCCGACAATGGCGCCGTCGAGAGTATTGAGCCGTTTGAAATATCAACAGCCGTTACGGAGACTGCCGAGGGATCCAAAACAAACGCTCTCTCAGGCCGATCCTGTGCGGTCGCTACGGCAACTCCGATAGCCGCATACACACATGCAAAAAGCAGATTGATGGGAGCGGACATCCTTCGCAACATCTTCGTGACCTCCTCACACTATTGTTAAATAGGAACAGTAACGGATTTTATCGCAAATGATCTTTTCCAGATTCGCTTTCGTTGACTTTCTGCGTTATTTCTACAATGACGGTTTTATTGGTGAACTCCTTGTCTGAGTTGTCAAAGGGAACGTGCAACCGAACGAGCCCTTTTTTCGTCGGCTCATCGGCCGTCGCCCCAGTGACGGGGCCGAGAGAATTATCAAAAATATTCATTTCGTATGTTCCTTCGGTGCCGGACTTGCCTTCGAGCTCGATCTGATAGGTGGTGCCATTGAGGTGAGTGGAAATGATCCGGTATCCGAGTGATGTGTCTTCCGGCTTCGGCTTCGGCATGACGGGAATCATGCCGACTCCACCTGTGTGGTGATACATCACAACAGCCCGTCGTGTCAGCTGAATGATGACGCAGCCGGGAGGACATCCCGGCGCGCCCTCGCCTTCGGCGATCGCCTCTTTTGAGCATTCCATTTTTAATATTGTCATTCCTTCAACAATGTCAGGTTCAAGATGGATTTTGATGGGTGCTCCTGAGAGCAGAGTTAAGGAATATCGAGTCTCCGTCGTCGACCGCTCCATGTCCATATCGATGATCGAATTCCCAACTCTTAAATTATGCACTGCTGTGTGATCCCAATGAAGCGGAAATCTGGGCTTTAAAAAGGCCATGTGATAACAGGCATTCGGCCTCCAGCCTATCATCCCCTCAATTCCTGGATGCAGGATGTTGGTCTCGGACCAACACTGGTGAGGGCAAACTCCGGAGGGTTGGTATGTCGTTCCGTTCATGACTTCCTGGACGAACCCTGCGGCCCAATTATTTTTTATATAAAGATTGTTGATGATATGCGTGAACCCTTGAGTCGGGCGACCGTACTCATATTCGGCCAGTGCCGTCCAGCCGGTGAAGAGCGGCCATACACTGCCCTCGTGATATCCCTCCGGGTCGAAGAGAGGCGACGATGAGGGGAGGATCCTGACGCCCCAATCTGTGGAAAAGCCGTTGCGCGAGAGCTCTTCCAAGACCGGCACGGCCTTCTCCGTCTCAATCAGGTGAAAATATAAGGGCACTGCCGGCAGAACGGTCTTTTCCTTATTGTATGATCCATCTTTGAGTTTCCCGTAATTGAGGAAGCGATCAGTGGAGTTCCAGAAATCACTATTAATAATCTTCCTCACTCGATCCAACTCATCGGCGATTTTAGCGCTTGATGCCTGGCGGTCGATGCAATTCGCTGAGACGGCGGATTCCAACGCCCGTGCCCACAGTGCCGCAAGATAAATTTCGGTGTGAGCTCCGAAAAGCTTTCCTCCTTCCACCCAACCATGGCCGACGTCAGTATCTTCGATGAGTCCATCGTGGTCGGTGTCTGTGGAAAAGAGATAGTCCAGTGCCTTTTGAATGTGGGGCCGGCTCTTGGCAAGGAAATCCTTATCCCCGGATGCTCTGAGATAATGATCAACGAGTATAAGGTAGAGGGGCGTTGCATCGGCTGAATCATAATGAATCACGCCGCTTGTCGAGACCTCATGGAAGATTTTTCCGGATGGGGCCTGGAAATGCTGGAGGAATTCGAGTTGTTGGCGAACCGTTTCGAAGTCTCCATAATCATCGATCGCAAAACCGGACCATGCTGAATCCCTGCCGAAGTACCAGGCATAGCCCGGGCGCCCGCTGATCTTCTGAGCTCCATCCCATCCTCGCACTGTGGTGGAGAACCCAGCCAGGAGGCCCGTTCCAAGCCCTGGAGTCATGGCGAGGAAACGGTCGGTTCCGACAAGCGCCCATTTCCAGAGTGTGTTGAACTCCTGATCAGGGCTATCAATTGTGACTCGATCGGCGATCAGATCGCGATAATGGCGGGCCAGATTCTGACGCACTGCGTCAGGATCGGCCAGCAGGTTATGGAAAGCGTTCTCAGCGCGCGCGGAGCCTTCGTCTGTGCCGGTAATAGCGACATTGAGGGATTTCCCTGGATGAAGGTCGAAGATGAATCCGTGTGCAATCTGGTTCGCATCGGTGGGGATACCTTCAAGCTTACCGTCCGCCCAGGTCACTCGGTCATAGGGGCCGGTGAGGCGGGACGTCGGCACGGCGTCGGCGCCGATCAAACAAGCGATGTTACCACCCGGCGCCTCGATGTGGATGGCGTTGAGCCGTGGATCGAAGCCATATCGAATGGTGCCCGTCGCATCGGAATTATACGGCCACATCCATCTGAGGTCGCTTCGAAATGAGATCATGAGACGAGCTGATTGTTTGAACTCATTCCGATATTGAACGATCCCACCGGGTTCGTTGAGAGAAGGAAAGATTGTTTCAGTGAGCCTGCCTTGAGGTGTTTGGTAGATTCGCGTCAGCGACTCAGGGCGGATTTCCACCTTGGCAGGCATATCTTTGAGCCATTGAATATCGGCCGAATGCTGCGGCCTATCGTTATTGATGAGCAGACCTGCTTGATATTCCCGCAGGAGTCTGAATGGATGAACCCATATCTCATCGATGCCGCCGTTCTCTCCGCCCATGATCAGCATTCGGCGTCCGGCCAGATCGAAGAAATCGTTTTTCGGTTTTTCGCGCATGAAGCACAGTCCGCTGGACGATTGATCCAAAGCCTGCAGAGAGGCGTGGCCATCGATTTTTTTTGCAGGAGTTGGGGGTTTCGACTGACTCCACGTCGGGATCTCGATCGGCTTCTCAATTTTGTTCGGCCAATAGGTGCGTGGTTCCGTCGGAAAGCGGCCGGCCAGATCCTCAATGCAGTTCCTGACAAAGATCTCCATGCAATCCCGTTGTCTGTTGGCTTTGCTGAAATCAACATACGCTCCGACACTCAACACTCGTCCGCGGCCTGCACGGTATTCGATCAGCAGCCGACGATCGCTGCTGAGTGTCACATAGGATCGCTCGACTCCTGCGACAAGCCCCTGTTCCGGCATATTTGGACCGAAATAGCCAATCGCAGGCATCTGCATATCGTCAGTGGCATCCCAAAGAAACGCTCCTCCAAAAAGCCCATGAAATGCCGGATGGCCGCGATAGCTCTGCAGGCCCCGCTCATCGAAATTCCAGTCATTCTTAATTTCGATGGTTTGTATCTCGGGTTGGCGTGATTCGAGTCCGATGGCGTGTGGAAGCAAAGCGCCAAACCCGGTCAAGAACAGGCCACCCCCATTTTCGACAAAGAGCTTCAATCCGCGCAGTGTTCCGATGTGCTGTGTCCAGTTCTCATAATTCCGACGATCGGGGATATGAATCCAAAGAATAGGCGACTCCACCTTCATTGGAAGAACCTTCTCAATGTCGACAGTTTCTGCCGTCAATGTGCCCTCGTGCTTTAGCCACTCCATCACGGCACGATCTTCGAGAGTCAGCACACCGTTGAGCACGTAGTAGACGTGCGCCGGCTTGTCCAGTCCGGCGCAGCGCAATGGCATGGACGACAAGAGCGCGATCATCATGGCATTAACAATTCTCATCACGATTCTCCCACCGTATCGTTCGATAGCATATGGTGGATGACACCAAACAACCGATTCAATAACCATCAGCTTTCATGGCACTGTGTATGATATCGAT
>CAIWXX010000074.1 GCA_903916735.1 uncultured Acidobacteriota bacterium | reverse complement strand
GTGAATCGAAAGCCAGAACAGCAGGTCACGTGCGACATCTGTGGGGACCGATGCATCGTCCCTTTGCCTTATTCGATCGAGAACCTGTTCGCATTTGGCCACGGACCACCGAGGGCGAAGCCATCGACACATTGCAGTAAGAGCCGCCCACTCATTCAATCCGTTGGTTTGTTTCCAAACAAGGGGATCGAACGAGTCATCACTCGGCATTGAATTCAATCCTTCGCCTAAGCGTTTCCGCATCGGCATGATCCTGATCGCGCTCGCTGAGGGACTTGAGCTCCATCAATCCCGGCATCGACAGCACGCGGAATATTCTGCCGCCTGGTCCCGGTACGTCCCTCTGGATGGCCGTTGCAAGCACCCGCTCGCAAACAGATCCGGATTCTGCCAGGAGGCTCCTTCGCTCCGATTGGGGCTCGATTGTGATGGCCAGCGGAAGCGACGCGCCTATCCACTCGGCAGCATGGGAGGCTTTTGCGCTGTGGGGAAGGCCCGGCCGGCAATCGCTTTTTGCGGGCACTAAAAACATATTCCCCCAAGATTCCTTCATAAACACAAGTGGCCTGGGAGCGCGCGCATCTTGCGCGCCATTAAAAGAGCATGCCTTAGCGGCCGATTAAGGCCGCCGAGACGGCTGCGCTCCCAGGGGGCACAGCGCAAAAGCCTCCAGCATGGTTAAGAACAGCTTCAGTACTTTCACCCATATTGTATAATCATGATCATGGAGCGCTTTTTCAATACCGAAGGGCCGGTGCGGGCCGACGATAATTATTGCCTGCCGCCGCTCGGCAGACTCGATCTCGATGATATGCTCAGCCTGATCGACCGCAAACGCTACTTCATCCTGCACGCCCCGCGGCAGACCGGTAAGACCACTTGCCTTCTTGCGCTCATGGAGCACCTGAACCGCGAAGGGCGGTACCGGTGCGTCTATGTGAATGTGGAAGTTGCGCAAACGGCACGCGAGGACGTCCGGCGTGGCATGAAGGCTATTCTCAGCGTTCTGGGAACCAGAGCGCATCAGTTTCTTTCTGATACATACCCAGCCTCAATCGCTCAAACTGCTCTTGTGGATGCAGGTGAAGACGCCGCTCTCGGGCACGTACTCACGCTATGGGCCGCAAATTCCCCCAAACCACTGGTAGTCCTTTTTGACGAAGTAGATTCCCTTGTCGGTGACACATTGATCGCGATGCTCCGTCAACTGCGAGAAGGCTACGATAAACGCCCCGCCGCCTTCCCTCAAAGCGTCATCCTTTGCGGCGTGCGCGATGTGAAAGACTACCGGATATACTCGTCCAGCGAGAAAGCTCAGATCACCGGCGGCAGCGCGTTTAATGTGAAGGCGAAGTCACTTCGTCTCGGCGACTTCATTCGCGATGAGATGGTCGCTCTCTATACGCAGCACACCGAAGAAACCGGACAGAAATTCGAAGATGATGCGATCGAGCTTGCGTGGAACCTTACGCAAGGCCAGCCATGGCTTGTCAACGCACTGGCTTATCGAACATGCTTCGATATGAAAGCAGGCCGGGACCGGTCGAAGCCGATAACAGCGGCAATGATCATGGATGCGAAGGAGTCGATGATCGTCGAGCGCGTGACGCACCTGGACCAGCTCGCCGACAAGCTGAAGGAACCACGAGTGCAGCGGGTGATCGAGCCCATGCTCAAATGCATCGATCTAGACAAGTCTCCATCGGAGACCGACACGCAGTACGTGCTGGATCTGGGATTGATACGCCGAGGTCCGAATGGCTACGAAGTAGCCAACCCGATTTACCGCGAGGTTATCCCGAGGGAGCTCACATACCTCGCTCAGGCGAACATCGAAAGCCGTATCCAGCCTGCCTGGTACATCCGTGCCGACGGAGCTCTCGACATGACCAAGCTGATTGGGGCATTTCAAGAGTTCTACCGGGAGAACGCGGAAGTATGGCTGGAACGGTTCGCCTACAAGGAGGCCGGGCCGCAGTTGCTGATGCAGGCGTTCCTGCAGAGGATCGCGAACGGCGGCGGGTACATTCATCGCGAATATGGCCTTGGCCGCGGCCGCACCGACTTGCTAGTGATCTGGCCGCACGCCGGAGGCAAACAGAAAGCCGTCATCGAGCTTAAGCTTGTTCACAAGTCAGTCGCCAGGACGATCGCCGAAGGTCTGACACAGACAGCCGAGTACATGGACCGGTGCGGTGTCGAGGACGATGGCCATCTCATAATCTTCGACCGCAGGCGCGGCCGGAGCTGGAGACGGAAGATATTCAGAAGGAAAGCGCGGATAAAGGGAATCACTATCCAAATCTGGGGAATGTAGACGGGAACGCAGCAGTGCCATTTCATGCGCTTATCCGCGATTATGAATAACTACCCAGGTGCTCAAGCGGCCATGGTTGGCGTGCGATCGCCTCTGAGTGGCTCTTCAGGCGTATAGCCCTAACCCCGCCTGCGTCTCTTGTATATTCTTCGCAGATCGGCTGTCGAATTGACGGTCTTGATGCCCTCGTAGATGGCTTCGAGCACGTCCCGGTCGGCGATCTTGCGGATTTCAGGCAGCAGCCTTAGACCATCCGCGGCAAACTTCAGCTCGAGCCCAAGTGCGATGCTCTTATGGAGCCCCTCAAGCACTCCTTGCTCGATGCCGCGCTGCACTCCTTGCTCGATGCCGCGCTGCACTCCTTGCTCAATGCCACGCAGCATGCCTTGCTGACGCCCTTCTTCGAACCACTCTTGCGCTATCGAAGACATAATTCTTTCTCCTTCCTTCGGAAGAGCCTTCTTGACAGCCTTCCTCAGCTCCTCACGCGATATCCTGGCGCCCGACATGGCCAGATATCTCAAGAATGTAGCCACCAGCGACATCCCGTCTTGCCATGACATCAATTCCCTCAACGTCATCGTTATCAAAACCAGCTTTTCGCTGATGTCCTCACGAAAAGTGTACTTCAAGACCACCGAAAAGACTCTTACGAGCGTATTACCACCAATCTCTTCATCCGGCATGTGCGAAAAATCGGTCAGAATGTACCGGTAGTCGGGGACGAACGGCTTGAGCTCATCCGGCACATCCAGCAGATCGTGGAACCGCTTGGCGGGGCTCCAGCTTGCCGAGCCGTGATATACGACGAGTGGGATTATGGGCCTGATACGTTTCCCCTGCTTGAGGCTGTCCTCCCATAGCCTGACCATGTAGCGGATCAGATGGAATGCCACAAGAGGTTCTGGCTCGCTTTTGTGCTCGAACAACACATAAACGCACAGGGACCGGCCGTCCTTGAGGTTCACGCTGTAGACCAGATCCGAGTAGCTAGCGCGGAGCTCTTCGTCGACGAACGAATCCTTTTCCAGCTCCGCGGACTGGACATCCAGCACGGCCGTCAGAGCGGGCGGCAGGTATGTGGCAAGGAAGCTTTGTGCTGCATCCCGGCGCGAGAGAATAGCCTTGAAGATGGCATCATGCGGGTTCGAAACCTCTTTCACAGCGGATGCTCCATGTTCTTGCGCTATCCGGATTATAGCATATGTGGGCTTCGATCGCTGAGCTGGATTCGAACTTGATTAATGGCAAGAATAATTCCTATCAGCCACTTCGCCGGCAGGCTCAAATGACCGGGCATCGCATGGGCCAATTCTGAAACTGACAACTACCAACTTCTCGAATAAAAACGATGGCTTTATTATTCCAAGGTTTTTGCAAGTGCATCGGGAATAACACATCAGTATCATATGAATCGAATGCTCTGGCGGAGTCGCCCCAATAGCCCCATCCATTTGCTATACGAACATGGAACGCTTCTTCAATACCGAAGGGCCGGTGCGGGCCGACGATAATTATTGCCTGCCGCCGCTCGGCCGGCCGGATCTCGATGACCTGCTCAGCCTGATCGGCCGAAAACGATACTTTATCCTCCACGCGCCGCGTCAGACAGGCAAGACCACCTGCCTGCTCGCGCTTATGGAACACCTGAATCGCGAGGCACGGTACAGGTGCCTGTATGTCAATTTCGAGAAAGCGCAGTCCGCAAGAGAAGATGTCCATGCCGCCATGCACGCAATGCTCGGCGAGATCGGGATGAGGGCCAGGGACTCGCTTGGCGATCCGCTGCCTCTTTCGATCGTGAAAGATTCTCTCGACAGATTCGGCACCCATGGCGCGCTCGATGGCCTTCTTACCACTTGGGCACAGAGCAGCAGCATTCCGATTGTGCTTCTCATTGACGAGATCGACGCATTGATCGGTGATACGGAAGATCTTCAGAAGGAAAGCGCAGACAAAGGAACTCACTATCCAATTTTGGGGGATGTAGACGGGACTGCATCAACGCCATTTCACGCGCTACTGCCCAGGTGCTCAAGCGGCCATGGGTGGCGTGCGATCGCCTCTGAGTGGCTCTTCAGGCATATAGCCCTAACCACGATATCCTGGCGCCCGACATCGCCAGATATCTCAAGAATGTAGCCACCAGCGACATCCCGTCTTCCCATGACATCAATTCCCTCAACGTCATCGTTATCAAAACCAGCTTTTCGCCGATGTCCTCACGAAAAGTGTACTTCAAGACCACCGAAAAGACTCTTACGAGCGTATTGCCACCAATCTCTTCATCCGGCATGTGCGATAGATCGGTCAGCTATCTGAGCAGCTACCGTGAAAACAACTCAACTTCCAAACTGGTCAGCGATTAATGGAAGGAATTCATTTCAATCGAAAAAATACTTGAAACCTAGAATCGCAGCGTCTATAATTCCAGGATGATTGCCAGAAAGGCAGAAGTTCAGCTAAAAAAGCTGGCAGAGCAATTCCCCGCTATCCTGATTCTTGGACCACGCCAATGCGGCAAAACCACTCTTGCCAGGAATTGTGTGCGCGGCCAATACTTTGACCTGGAAAAGCCTTCGGACGCGCAAATATTTTCAGATGATATCGAGTTTGCCCTGCGCCGTTTTCCAGGGTCTGTTATCGTTGATGAAGCCCAGGTTATACCCGCTATCTTCCCGGTTCTACGGGCATTGATTGACGAAGCCCGGCAGGAATACGGACGTTTTTTTCTTCTTGGTTCCGTCAGCCCGGAATTGATAAAAGGCATTTCCGAAAGCCTGGCAGGAAGGGTTGGAATCCTTGACCTGACCGGCTTTCTATTCGGCGAAGTAGCGGGGTTGAGTAACATTGAGCTTGCGTCTCTCTGGCTCCGGGGCGGGTTTCCGGATGCGTTTCTGTCACTTGATATGGCCAAATGGCATGCCTGGCAGGAGAATTATGTTCGCACGTTTATTGAACGAGACGTGGTAAGGCATGGGCTGAAAATATCCTCGCTCGAGATGCGCCGTTTTATGGGCATGCTCGCTCACTGCCATGGAGGCATTCTCAACGCCTCCTCGCTCGGGCGGTCGCTGGGAGTCTCCTACCATACCGTTCAGCATGTTCTTGATGTTCTGGAGGGATATTTTCTGATCCGGCGGTTGATGCCATATCATGCCAACCTCGGCAAGCGCCTTGTGAAAGCACCGAAATTTTATCTTCGAGATTCTGGGATACTACACTATCTTCTTGGGATTGGGAACCAGGAGCAACTCCTGCAATCGCCCGCGCGCGGGAACAGCTTTGAAGGTTTTATGATTGAACAGATTGCATCTCTGAAAACAATTCAGCGTCCCGGTAGTCGGCTTTATTACTTCCGCACACATGCGGGAGCAGAAATTGACCTGATTGTGGATAGCGGCGGACAACGGATTGGCTATGAATTCAAGTGTGGATATTCGACGACGGTCAGGGATTGGGCGTCTCTGAAAACGGGACTTGCCGACGGCGTCATTCACAAGGGAATTCTTGTCTACCTCGGCGACAAGACCTTTGCGGTCAGTGATACCATTTCTGTTATCCCTGCCGCCTCGTTTCTTTACGATGAAACAGAAAATCGGATATGATACCGCGGGTCCATAGGCTGGGAGCGTGTCCGAATATTCTGAAAAGGCCAATTTTCTGTGTGAAATTACATGGTAATACACGATTGTAATCAAATATAATTCCTGGAAATCCAGGATTGAGTATTATCCCGCGAGCCGCGCAGGCTCTTCGAGTATATCGAGTATGGCTTTGGAGCAGTAAACACGGTTGCGCTTGGAATCACCCGTGCATGCGAGAATGCCGCTGGATTCGAGGCGCTCAACAACACGCTGCGCTGTTGTGAATGCAACGTTCATCCGTTCCGCTACCCCTGTCACAGTCCAGTAAGGATTCTCTGCGAAGGCTGAGATGAGATCGAACAGCCAATAGCCACTCAATTCTTGAGAAACGCGTCGCGATAGACTTGAGGCAATCCCCATGCGGCGCCGATATCGCGTCTTTCGAGCTCTCGGCAGGCATCCAACAGGAGGCTCCATTTTTCGTGAATCGAAAGCCAGAACAGCAGGTCACGTGCGACATCTGTGGGGACCGATGCAT
>CAIWXX010000073.1 GCA_903916735.1 uncultured Acidobacteriota bacterium | reverse complement strand
GTGAATCGAAAGCCAGAACAGCAGGTCACGTGCGACATCTGTGGGGACCGATGCATCGTCCCTTTGCCTTATTCGATCGAGAACCTGTTCGCATTTGGCCACGGACCACCGAGGGCGAAGCCATCGACACATTGCAGTAAGGGCCGCCCACTCATTCAATCCGTTGGTTCGTTTCCAAACAAGGGGATCGAACGAGTCATCACTCGGCATCGAATTCAATCCTTCGCCTAAGCGTTTCCGCATCGGCATGATCCTGATCGCGATCGCTGAGGGACTTGAGCTCCATCAATCCCGGCATCGACAGCACGCGGAATATTCTGCCGCCTGGTCCCGGTACGTCCCTCTGGATGGCCGTTGCAAGCACGCGTTCGCAAACAGAACCGGATTCCGCCAGGAGGAAATCGATGACATCGGGTTCCTTCCCGGCCACGAGTCTGACGAACCGATGTATCTTGATTCGTCCCTTGGCAACGGTCATTTCGCCGGGCTCGTAAGTAAAACCCAGGTTTCGAAGCTCCTTTCGAACTTTGTCGATAATTGATGGATGTACGACAAAATCCAAATCAACCGAGGCTCTCGGCATTCCGTGCATCGCCATCGCCACCGCGCCGCATGCGGCATGCGGAAAACCACTGTCTTCCAGTATCCCTTCGATCTTGACGGCATCGTCCCGCATGGCCAGGGCGGTCGAATCGGGACTGCTCGTTGAAGAAAGAACCGGGGGGAAGGGATGGAGAATTCCTTTCGAGGTCTTCGGAGAGGACTTGGTTCCTGATTGATCGGTTGAAGACTGAGGAGGCTGTCCAGTACTATTCTTCCTTTTTATTCTAGGCATGACTCAAATCGCCACAATTATTATAGCCGAATGCCGAGATATGTTAGCACCTTTCTGTAACGCCTGGACCCGCTGGCGGGGGGATGAATGTAGCGGTCTCAATCGTGGCCCCTGCCTCCGCCGCCAGCAGCTCTCCGAGCGTTGCTAGCGTCCCTTCGATCCGGCTTGAAAGAGCGGCCTCCCTTTTGACGAATGGCCGTATCAAAACATATGGATTCGGGAGACGTTTCCATTCTCCCGCCAACCTGCCGATCGCAATAACCGCATCAGAGAGGGCCTTAACCAGAGAAGTGGTCCATTCGATGCGCGGGGGAGTGGACCGGGAATAAACGCCACCCATCCTTCAACACAACGCACTGTCCGGCCAGGGCTTCTTCGCTCCGATTGGGGCTCGATTGTGATGGGCGGCGCAGGCGGAAGCGACGCGCCTATCCACTCGGGCAACATGGTTAAGAGCAGCTTCAGTACTTTAACCCATATGGTATAATCATGATTATGGAACGCTTTTTCAATACCGAAGGGCCGGTCGATTCCAGAAAACAATACTGCCTGCCGCCGCTAGGCAGGATTGACCTGAGTGAGCTTGTATCTCTGATCGACCGGGAGCGCTTCTTCATCCTCCACGCGCCGCGTCAGACAGGCAAGACCACCTGCCTCCTCGCGCTTATGGAACATCTGAATCGCGAGGCGCGGTACAGGTGCCTGTATGTCAATTTCGAGAAAGCACAGTCCGCAAGAGAAGATGTCCGTGCCGCCATGCATGCAATGCTCGGCGAGATAGGGATGAGGGCCAGGGACTCGCTTGGCGATCCACTGCCTCTTTCGATCGTGAAAGATTCTCTAGATAAATTCGGCGCCCATGGCGCGCTCGATGGCCTTCTTACCACATGGGCACAGAGCAGCAGCATTCCGATTGTGCTTCTCATTGACGAGATAGACGCATTGATCGGTGATACGCTTATTTCTGTACTGCGCCAACTGCGTTCTGGCTACGACAAACGCCCGGCCGGCTTTCCACAAAGCATCGTGTTGTGCGGCGTCCGCGATGTGAAAGATTACAGGATTTATTCATCCACCGAGAAGACGCAGATCACAGGCGGCAGCGCGTTCAATATCAAAGCCGAATCGCTGCGGCTCGGCGACTTCATCCAAGATGAGATCGCCGCTCTATACTTGCAGCACACCGAAGAAACCGGACAGAAATTCGAAGATGATGCGATCGAGCTTGCGTGGAACCTTACCCAAGGCCAGCCATGGCTCGTCAACGCGCTTGCATATCGAGCGTGCTTCAAGATGAAGGCAGGCCGGGACCGGTCGAAGCCCATTACAGCAGCAATGATCTTGGAAGCAAAGGAGGCGATGATCGTGGATCGCGTTACGCACCTCGATCAGCTCGCCGACAAGCTCACCGAGCCGCGCGTCCGGCGTGTGATCGAACCGATTCTCGCGGGCCATGCCAGCCCCGATGCACTCTCCCCGAACGATATTTCATATGTGTCGGACCTGGGACTCATCAGAATAAAAGGCGAGCTCTCGATCGCCAACCCAATCTATCAGGAAGTGATTCCGAGAGAGCTGACATACACGGCGCAGCTGACAATCACACAGCAGCCATCCTGGTACGTCATGCCGGATGGGCGCATCGATTTCACGAAGCTCATTGCGGCATTCCAGGAGTTTTTCCGAGAGAGCTCCGAGATATGGCTCGAGCGGTTCGATTACAAAGAGGCCGGCCCGCATTTGCTCATGCAGGCATTTTTGCAGCGAATTATGAACGGCGGCGGTTACATACATCGCGAGTACGGGCTCGGGCGCGGTCGAACCGACCTGCTTGTGATATGGCCACACATCGCCGGCAAGCAGAAAGCTGTAATCGAATTGAAGATACTTCACAATTCGCTTGCTCGCACCGTAGCCGATGGCTTGACACAGACAGCAGGGTATATGGACCGGTGCGGCGCGCTTGAAAATGGCCACCTGCTGATCTTCGACCGCGATCCCCAAAAGCCGTGGGACCAGAAGATATTCCGCCGGGACGAAGAGATTGCCGGACGGAAGATCACGGTGTGGGGAATGTGAATAACGGACAACTGATAAAACAGCCTTCCCTGCAGAATTTGCGAGTCATCTTTGATTCCTCAGAGTGATCCGATGCCGTGGCAGCAACTGTTTCGCTGATCTCGGCGCTGCGCGGTTTTAGGTGTCTGATTTTCTGGGATGAAGTGCGAATGCGGGTGACGCGTCGAGGGCCTCCTGAGCAGTCTCTATCCATTGGGAGGCTGGTGGATCGAGAATGACATCGCTAAGGGGATCGCACAAACAGCCGAGTAAAAGGAACATTTATATTTCTTCCATCAGCGCTTGGGAGGTTGCCATTCTTGTCTCAAGGGGCAGGCTGAAACTGACTATGCCCGCCAATGATTGGGTTGCCGCTTCTGAAGCTCTGCC
>CAIWXX010000072.1 GCA_903916735.1 uncultured Acidobacteriota bacterium | reverse complement strand
GTATCGTGTTGCTGTGGGCGCGGAGAGCGCCAGGAGGACAGCACATGAGAAATAGGAGTTCACAGAGGACCTATCAGGTAACTCACTTACTGGAGCAGACTCGACGGAGCTTGACGGACTGGCGGCGGAAGCGGAAGCGCGGGAAGCGCATTCCCGAGGCTGTCTGGGAGATGGCGGTGAAGTCGGCAGTGGAATGTGGGCTTAGCAAGGCAGCCTCCGTACTCGGCCTTGATTATTACATGTTGAGGAGACGCGTAGCGGCGGTCTCCGAGCATAGTACTCAGTGCGGAGATCAGGCATCCCCGACATTTGTCGAGCTGCCTCGGGCGGTGCATGCTGGGGTTACCGAATGCATGATCGAGTTTGAAGGGAAGCATGGCGGGAAGATGCGGATTCATCTCAAAGGATCAGAAGCCCTGGACGTTGCATCCCTTGGCCGCGAATTCTGGAGCGCTGAGTCGTGATCCAACTGACGCCGCAGATGCGGATTCTGGTGGCGATCGAGGCGACGGACTTCAGGCGAGGGATCGACGGCCTGGCCAGAGTCTGCAAGGAGCAGCTGAAGGCGGATCCGTTCTCGGGGTGGGTCTTCGTCTTCCGCAATCGGCGAGCAACGGCAATTAAGGTTCTCACCTATGACGGCCGGGGATTCTGGTTGGCGCAAAGGCGCTTGTCGACAGGGAGGTTTCGCTTCTGGCCTGGGAGCGCGACGATGGAAGCGGCTAAGAATCTGGAAGCGCACGAGCTGCAGGTGCTGCTTGCGGGAGGGGACCCGGCTTCAACGCGCGTGGCGCCGGTGTGGCGTCGGGTGAGCACTGGCGCCTGAGAGTGAGCGAAGATTGCCTCGCCTCTGAGCTTGCGTTCCATACTCTCTTCTGCTATAACGTTCTCCGGCATGGAACTGACACTCAAGCACCGTGGGCGGGTCCTCACGAAATCGGATGTCGCTTTCATCCGCGCACTCATAGCCGCTCATCCGGGGGCAAGTCGCCGGGAGCTTTCGAAGAAGCTCTGTGATGCGTGGAACTGGGTCCAGCCAAATGGTGCACGACGAGACATGGTCTGCCGTGGGCTCATGTTGCACCTTCACCGCGCCGGGCACATCGAGCTCCCACCGGCTCGCTACCAACCACCAAACCCGCTGGCAGCGCGTGGGGTGGAGCGTCTGAGAGCAGGAGCGGCAGCCGATGTCGATGTGGACACGACTCCTCTCTGCGCCAACCTCCGTGAGATCCGGCCTCTTGAATTTCGCCAGGTACGGCGCGGACCAGAGGAGATGCTCTTCAATGGCCTGATTGGACGCTACCACTATCTGAGCTATACACAGCCGGTCGGCGAACATCTGAAGTACCTGGTCTACGCTGTCGGTCGGCCGGTGGCGTGTATGGCGTGGTCCTCGGCGCCGCGTCACATCGGCTGCCGCGACCGTTTCATCGGCTGGCCGGCCGAGGCTCGACGCCGGAACATACGCTTTCTTGCCTATAACACCCGCTTTCTCATACCGGACTGGGTGAGGGTACCGCACCTGGCTTCACACATTCTCTCACGCATGAGTCGGATGCTTTCAGAGGACTGGTCTCGTTTGTACGGGCACCCAATCTATTTCCTCGAAACGTTCGTCGATCCGCAAAGATTTCGCGGGACGTGCTACCGGGCAGCCAACTGGATCTACATGGGTCTCACGACGGGCCGCGGCAAGGATTCGCAGAGCAAGACGCCCAACCGCTCGATCAAAGAGGTGTTGGGATATCCGCTTTCGAAGGATTTTCGGCAACGGCTGGCTGATATAAGATGAAGCCGGCGACGAAGCGGATAGACATCACCATGAAAGAGCTGCAAGCGTATCTGGATCAGGCGCGCGCCGTGCTCGGAGAAGATGGATACGAGAAGCTCACCTGGGCTCTGGAGACCCTCGACTATTTGACGCAATCGGTCGAGGACAGAGAGACGACGATCCGGCGCCTGCGACAGATGCTTTTCGGGGCGAGCACGGAGAAGACGAACAAGGTTGTGAAGAGAGAAGCAGGCAAAGCAGGCCGGGACCATACCGAGCCGTCACAGAAGAAGAAGGGGCACGGCAAAAACGGCGCGAGTGATTACGGCGGCGCCGAAAAGATCCCCGTCGCCTATTCATCGCTGAAGCCCGGTGACTGCTGTCCCGATTGCAAAGAAGGCAAGGTATACAAGCTGGAGACGCCGGCCGTGCTGATACGGATCAGGGGCCAAGCACCGATTGGGGCAAGGGTCTACGAGCTCGAGAGGTTTCGATGCAATCTCTGCAGTAAGGTGTTCACAGCCCGTGCCCCAGAAGGAGTGGGAGAAGAGAAGTACGACGAGACGTCGGCGAGCATGATCGCGTTGTTGAAGTACGGGAGAGGGGTTCCCTTCAATAGGCTTGAAGGGTTACAGAAGAACATGGGGATACCGCTTCCGGCATCGACTCAATGGGAAATCGTCCGAGACACCGCCGATCTGATCAAACCCGTATACGATGAACTGATACGGCAGGCCGCACAGGGACGTGTGCTGCATAATGACGACACAACCATGAAGGTCCTGGAGTTGATTCGAGACGGACCCGAAGAGACTGCCCCCGAAAAGAAGGAAGGCGATCTGTCGCCGGAGCGAACTGGCGTCTTCACCTCGGGAATCGTCTCCACAGGCGATGGACGTCAGATCGCTCTTTTCTTCACCGGACGCAAGCACGCCGGGGAGAACCTCACGGACGTGCTGGCACAGCGAGCCTCCGGGCTCGGTCCTCCCATCCAGATGTGTGATGCGCTTTCTCGGAATCTCACCAAGGAGTTCGAGGCGATCGTCAGCAACTGTGTCGCGCACGGAAGAAGGAAGTTTGTTGAAGTTGCAACGCGGTTCCCTGAAGAATGCCGTTATGTCTTGGACGTGTTGGCCAAGGTTTATAAGAACGAGGCGATTGCGAAGCAGCAGAAGATGACCCCCGAAGAGCGGCAACGATTTCATGATGCCGAAAGCGGCCCGTTGATGAAGGAGCTGGAGAAATGGTTTGATGAACAGCTGACGGAGCACAAGGTGGAGCCCAACTCCGGCTTGGGTCAGGCAATGACCTACATGAGAACTCACTGGGGAAAGCTCACCCGTTTCCTCCATGTCCCCGGTGCTCCGATCGATAACAATCTTTGCGAAAGAGCTCTGAAGAAGGCCATTCTCCACCGGAAAGGATCGCTCTTCTACAAAACCCTGCACGGGGCGCACGTCGGCGATCTCTTCATGAGTCTCATCCACACATGCGAACTCTGTGACGCCAATTCCTTCGACTATCTGAACCAACTGCAGCACCATGCAGCGGATCTGATTCAAAGCCCCGCGGAGTGGATGCCGTGGAGTTACCAACCAACGGTTACGCGCATGACTTCTGGCTCGAATGCGCCGTGAGCAAGGTCACCCTCATCCAGCCGGGAGTCGTTTGCGATAGTCTCAGTCAAAAATTTCTGCGCCCGCACATGCTTGCCGAAAGGACACGGAACATGATAGAAAAATTCCAGATGATATACGCCGAGAAGTCCTAAGACGTGATGGATATCAGTGTCAGAACTGTAATTGGTCAACTAAAGAATGGAACCAATCAGACCCAAGGCATCTTGAAATTCATCATATCGAACATCACGCAAGAGGCGGCGACAATACAAGAGACAACCTGAAAGCTCTTTGTACAATTTGTCATGACAAACTGCATAGGAGAGAGGAATAAAAGCACACAACACGTATTTGGGAATCGACTTTACAATCAAAATGTTCTATTTTTTTTGGCGCTCCCGGGGTTGGAGTGGCAAGCCCCAATGGGTTGTGATTCGACCGATTCTTCTTTCATTCGCTGCTTCCCCCTGGTGCATGGACCTGCTTGAAGGTTTCTTAAATTCTCAGCTGTTTTCGCACTACGACCTGTAGGAGTCAGCCACTCCGATGCGAGAAACCCCCAAAATTATTGAAAATTTGATTTTTGTGATAAATTCCGCCTTTTCATAGGAAATCTAGACGGTCTCATTTCGGCTTGACCAGTACAGCTGATGCCAATAACTTTTGCAGTTCAGCTTCCGTTCCTCCAAAGCGCCTGATGATATTTGGTGCCCACACAACCAAAGCCTTTAATTCATCAGGGGCCCATTCCTTTAGCCCGCCTATCCAACTTCCAAGTTTGGCAGGCCAGTCAAGCTTTGCTAGGCGCACCGCAGTTTGCTTGGGCGAGGGGATAACGAAACAAGGCCACGCTGGCCAATTCAACGTCTCAACCTGGTTACCGAAAAACCGACATCCATCCAGAACCGCTTCTTCAAAGTTGCAGTCCCTTATTCCTCCGCTTAGATCGCAGTACCCTTCCGGCCATGTCCCAAAGTCGCAACCCGCGAGCATTCCTCTAAATGTTGATTTCTCAATCCACGCATTACACCATTGCACGTTCACAAGCCTTCGTTTTGCCTGGATAGTGCACTGCTCAAAACGAGTTGATACAATCATCAGCGCCTTGGAGCTGATCGTTAGACAAATGTGGCACTGCGATAGGATAAGGTCTGGTCCCAAGAAGACTACTTCATCGCGAGTGTTGATTTCTTCTCCAGAAATTACCACTTTTTTGCCGGTAATGTCGATTTTCTCCCCTGAAATTACGCGCTGTTTTATGTTCATAATGCCCTTTCCCTAGAAAGCTATCATCCGGAAGAGTTGGTTGCTCATGCGCCGGGCGTGAAGGTCGAGATTGTATTTCGTTCCAGACAATAATTCATAGTTGATACTGTTGGGTCCAACAACATCAGTTCCCATTCGGCTCCATGAAAGCTGTGGAAACTGAATTCTCACCTGGCCTTCTACCCATCGCCCACGTGCCTGCCGCTCGAGAATCCTAGCAAGCCATGGCTTGACTGCCGAGTTTGCATCCTGAATCGCAGTGAATTCATTAGCACTCATAAAGCCTCGATTCCAACGTCCAGCCGCCTGAGTCGCTGCAGATTGAAGCTGATCACCGAGTACATCAGTACTAGGAATGGCGCTTTCACTAATGCCGTTGGGAACATGCCACTTCTGTCCGTCAACGAGAACCTGGCTGTTGCCTGCTCGATGCGTAATGGCTGTTTCGAATGATCGTGCTCCGCCGTTTGAGGTCACGGCCGAGCTATTATTCACCATTCTCGGAACAGCTGATATGCTTGGAACCGGCTTAAGGGCTGGTTCAGCCTTTATTGGACGCGGCGGTGCATCATGAAACTCTGAAGAGTATGGGATAGCGAATGAGCCCAGCTCAACAAATGCCTCACAATACCATGCGGTCCCAAAACTAATATCCTCTGGATTCCCGGTTGCAATAAGATCAGAGCCTGTTTCCACTGATTTTACAACTCTGTGAGGAGTATTAAGAATACCTCTAATACCATATTCCTCTGCCCAAGCTAGAGGGAGTGAAAAAGTTGCGAGGGCACCAAAACCCATGCGTGTAAGAACTGAGTTATTGGGATTAGCCAACTCAGTCTGAGCAGCCGAATATTGTTGATAGACATATCCCTGTGGAACATTAAGAGCATCTGATAACCGCTTATGCTCTTGAAGACCGAATGGATCTATTATGTTCGCCGGATTGTTGCCGAATCCTTGGTACAAATTCGATGAATCAGCATAACCCATCGGATCGGGCTGGAGGAAGCGGCCTAGTTCGGGACTAAATTGGCGATTTCTAAAATCCACCAATCCAGTCTCATGATCATATTCGCGGCCTTGGAAGGTGATGGTGTTGCCTACTGAGCTGGTTTCGTGTTCGTTTTCTGCTGGGCGTTCGTAGAGGAGGCGATCCTTTCCGGTGGGTACGAAACAGGTTTCGAATTGTGGCCCGAATAATTTCGCGGCTAGATCGGCGATTGTTGTGTTGATCTGGAGTTTGTAGTGTGTGCCGGTTGTGAGTGTCGTTGTCGGAGTGACCTGGATTGTTCGCGGATCGGCTAGGGAAATTGCTGTTGTGACTGCTGCGTTTTGATTGTCGAGAAGATCAACGGCACTTGCGATCGATGCAGGATCAATTTCCTCATCGAATTCGATCTTAATATTGCCGGAGGCAAGTTTGATGGATTGGAGATTCGGCGGTACTCGATCGTAGATGATCGGCGGGTCGCTTCCGGTGAATGTGAATTCTCTACTGAGGCTTTCTGCAATATGGTTGTTTGAAAGGTCCATCAGATCGGTTGTGATTTCCACTGTGATGGTGACATTTTGCGGCGGGGCTGCGGTTGAAGCGAAGACTATCAAGCGATCTGACTGTTCGAATGAGAAGGCGCCCGCAAGCGATGTTGTGCCTTGCTTCAACTTGATAGCTGTTTGAGCAGATGGCTTATCGATCGGCTCTGAGAATCGAATTCTCACCACACCATTTGCTACACGGATTTGATCCACCTTTGGCGGTTCATGATCGTAGATGAAGGTTGGTTTCCCATATGGCGTGTAAATAACCCGTTCCAGGAGATTCCCATTCTCATCGGTCAGCCCTAGCACGCTGCCATTGGTATCCTGCATCGGGATGTAGTGTTTCAGGGTGCCGGTTTCCAAGTCTCGCTTTTCCACTTGGATAAGCTCGTCGATTCCATTGCCGTAGGTGTAACGACTGATGAGCTGATCTGCTTCATCTTTTTCTTCGAGAACTCGCCAGCCGTCGAGCACATAGCGTGAAACCACCGTCACATTGGTACCTGTCGTCACCTTCTTCTCGACGCGCCGGTTAAGAGCGTCGTATGTGAAATCAGTGACCACTCCCCTGCCATCATCCGCTTTGATCAGCTGATTT